>JAZQNB010000001.1:0-5022 GCA_045627085.1 Lachnospiraceae bacterium
GCGGTGAGAAGAGAACAGATTCGAGAAAGGCGACCGGCCACAGCTATACGGGAGTAATCAAGAGAAAGGATGCAACCTGTACAAAGGACGGCTGGGAAGGCGTACAGTGCAACAACTGCGGAGAGGTACCGAGCAAGAAGACAATCCCCGCAAAGGGACATGACTGGGAAGACCAGTACTATGTGACAAAGCCTACATGTACGACGGATGGCGGAATGCTGCAGAAGTGTTCTGTATGCGGTGAGAAGAGAACAGATGCGAGAAAGGCGACGGGCCACAGCTATACGGGAGTAATCAAGAGAAAGGATGCAACCTGTACAAAGGACGGCTGGGAAGGCGTACAGTGCAACAACTGCGGAGAGGTACCGAGCAAGATAAAAATCAAGAAGCTTGGACATGACTGGCAGACAGAATCAGTAATCCGTAAAGTGACGTGCCTAAAGGATGGTGCAGAACTTCAGGTATGTTCAAGGTGTGATAAAAAGCGCACTGCAACGATTAAGGCTTCCGGACAGCATAGTTTTACCGGCGTTGTAAAAACAAAGGAACCTACCTGTATTAAAGCCGGATATACAGGAGTTGTATGTAATAATTGCGGTGAATACAGTTCAAAGATAGTACTTGATCCATTAGGACATAATTTTGAACTTGACGATTCGGGTGAACTTCAGCCCTGTACAAGATGCGGTGAAAAACCTCCGAAGAGCAGTAAATTTAATGTTTATGCGAATACTGAATATCATTTCCATGCAAAGGGTGTATATGATGCCAATGCCGCTAATGCAGACCGTTTCGAGGATATGGACAAGCAGGACTGGGGAATGATTACTATCAATTCTTCTGAGGATTTTACAGTTTCTGTAAATGCTGACTGGCTCAAAATAAATGTCAATGGGAAGAATTATAAAAAGACCTATTCCGGCAAAGGGAAAAAGAATGATTACACATATGTGTATATTCAGGCTGATGCCCGGAAAATGTCACAATACGGGGACAGGGAATGTACGCTTACAATAGCAAGCGGAAATAATAAGGTAAGCACTAAGATTACTCAGAGCGAGTATCTTATTAATTCAAGCTATGTTACAAGAAAAACGGAATTTGCGGAATATATTGATGCCCGATTCAGCAATTATATTTCGTCGAGCAAATGGCAATCGGGCGGTTCCTCAACCTATGATGGGGAAAGCGATGCTGAAAAGCTTAAACGTCGTTTGCATGGTGATGTTACAACAAACGGAGTAGAAATTTTCCAGTGTACCAATAAAAATTACAGCGATGTGTTTATTGCCGTAAATTCTGAGTTTGATGCAAGTGATAAGGATTATATCAATGTGACATATTCTGTGTTCCATGTTTTCTCTACCGATGTTTTGAACGCAACTCAGACGCGTTTAAGATTTGATGTTATTGACAGCTATGGAATGATAATTGACGGTAATACATTTTACGAGAAAATATCATCAAATACCGGTTTGGAGACAGAGGAATTTGATATTGCCGTAAAAGACCCCGAATATGAAAAATTGAGTAAAATTGTATCAGCAGCTACCTGGGGAATTAAAACAATTGCAGGAGCGTTAGGCAAATATTTTGGCGGGCCTGCAGGTAAGTTTATCGCATCAAAGATTGTGGGTTTGGTTGTTACACCTATCGGAAATTCTATTGTAAAGAGTGCCGATTCAAGACAGAGCAAGAGCTGTATAGCTTTTGACAGGGGATTTGAATTAACAATTGATGATGGAACGGAGCTTTCCAATCCTTATGGCGAGGATGATGAACAGTCAAGAATAGACGTTCTGTTTATCTGCGCAAGTCAAATAGACTACAATATAAAATTCTCTCTGAAGGATATTTATGGAAACACCGGAGCATATAATTATTCATTTAGTGCAGCCGCTACCGGAAACGGTAAAAACAGCAGCTCCTGCATCCATACATTCTACGGATCCTTTGAAACAGTAGTTGAACCCGCCTGTGAAAAGCCCGGACTTAAGGTTGCCAAATGTACAAAGTGCGGCAAAGAATTATATGAAATCGAAGTTAAACCATTAGAACATGATTTAGTAGTTGTTGATGAGAAAAAAGCTACCTGTGGTGACCCCGGCTATAAGAAATATGAATGTTCAAGAGAAAATTGTGATTATACCCGTGAGGATGTGATAAGTGCTTCGCATGTATTTAACGGCGATTATTTTACCACTAAAGAACCTACCTGCACGGAGGATGGACTTAAAGAGGGCAAATGTCATATTTGTCGGCAGACGGTTTCCAAAATAGTTCTTCCTGCACTTGGTCATGAGGCAAAGGATCCTACGGCAAAGAATCCCGTTTGTAAGCGCTGTGGATTGGCTATCGAAGAATTGGATGAGAAATTATCAATTTGGGAATGGCAGGATAATATGACATATGATTTTAGGTGGAACGGCTATGCCGATAATGCAACCAATCCCTGGACCATGATTGAATTGAACAGCAGTGATAAGCCCTGTATCCGTTTTAGCGTAACCGCTCAGAATGACTGGACCGTAACCGTTTCGGGCGCAAATGCTGATATCTCAAAGGTAAATCTTTCAATGAACGGCAGTAATTCGCATTCTTCCCTTAGCGGTAAGGCGGGAACATCATCTGTATATGTATATTTTGACCAGATGCCGCTTGCTTCGACAACTGACAACTCGGCAACCTTAACCTTCAAATGCGGTAAAAAGAAGTTGAGCTGCAGCCTGCGTCAGAGTAGCTATAAGAGTGTGAACGGTCTTGAAATGTCGGCTTATATAAACGACGTACAGGCAAGTGATTATTACAAGTATTTTAAGAATTCCGAAAGGTATTCAAATACCGCAGATTTATCTTATGGTAATGGTAATGTTACTCATAAGCATAATGGAAAAGATGTAAGTGCTGAGGATCACCTGCTTGGCAAGGCGACAACGGATGGAATAGAATTCTTCCATTGTACCGACCCCGCATACGGAAATGTTTTTATGGCGGTAGATACCTATATAGACACTGACGGAAATGTGTATGTTAAATACTGTGTGTTCAGAATATCATATGAAAATGTTATGAATGCGGTACAGAAGAACATTCAGATAAAGGTGCTTAATGATAACGGAATTTATCTGCGTAACAGCAATGGGATAATGGTTACTGTACGCGGAAATAACCTGGATGTTGAAAATATTAATGTAAAGAGTGTAGATAAGAATTTTGAGGCATTCCAGGAAACTCTTGATGTATCTGAAAAATTCATGTCAACGATTAAAAATTTTGCAACTATCAGCAGTATTGAACTTAATTCATTGACAAAGCTTATTTTCAAGGGAAGCTTTGCTCAGAAGGCAGCTACGAAGTGTAAATCATTTGCAAAGCTGTTGGGTAAGATGGGCCTGAAGAAGGTATTTGATGACTCAAATGTATTTACCCTGACAGGAGTTAATGAAATACAACTGGCTATTGATGAGGATGGTTCACTGGAAACAGGAAAGGGAGCTATTAACCTGCTGGTTGCAAAATGCAGTACAGGATATTTTGATTTCTCTCTTGAAGCCTATGATTATTACAGAGGAACATCCGCTTCAATATGTGGATCGTTTAGACTGGATAAGGCTCAGTGCTGATACCGGGCTGATTAGAGTACAAAAATACCGGGAGTGCAAAGAAAAGCGCATTTCCGGTATTTTTTACTCTAAATATGGTAAAATGTAAGTGTCGGTGATTTTAGCCATACTGTCAATCCAAAGGTGGTATGATTAATCGACGATACTTTCCTTGAAGAGATGTACATTCTCCTCGGGATTGAATCTTTCTTCTGAACTTTGTTCACTTGAACCCAATCCATCCTCGTCCATGATTGTTGTTGTGACTGTGTAATTATTGGTATCCCCTCCGACAGTGGTATCATAAGTATACGTGATCTCGGTCAACTTTGAATATTTGTTAGGTGTAAAGAGATTGTACTCATACTCTTGACTGGTTTTCAGACGATAATAATAGTTATTCTTATCATCAGGCACAGAGTAGTACCCATAACTCTTCGTCCACCAGATCCTCATATCTTCCTTCTCATTCATCGTGAAGATTGATCCATTGAGAATCTCAAACCGGGTTTCAGTTCTATTGCATCTCTCTGTTCCATCGCTAATATAGGAGATGGAGACATTGTCACAGAAATATCTGCCGTCTTCCAAAGTGAACTCGGCTATTTGCGTAGACACTAAAACGTTGTTCTCTGTTCTCTTAGAGGTCCTGCCGGTCAAAATTTTGTCCTTGCCCTCACCTGAATAGAAATAGTCCTCCTCAGTAACAACAACCTTGTCTTCTTTTATTTCCTGTTTGGTCAGAGAAATGATATTTTCATATTCATCGCGTGTAGTTAGTTCATAGTACTTCAGATCAGTACCATGTTCATACTTGGTAGAAACGCAAGTACCATCCGGACGAGTAACGACTGTAGTACGCTCTGTAAGAAGGTCATCGGTATTAATGAAGTCGGGATCGTCAATGTATTCAGTAATTTTACTTTTGTAAATTCTGTATATGTTCCGGAGGTTTCCGTCCGGGAGTCTATCGTCTGTATTTACAACGAGATTACCCGAGTCGCCAAAGTACCAGGAAGTACCCTGCTTAATCTTATTTGAATTACCATCGTAGGTGCATACATCTCTGGACAATTCCTTAATAACTTCAGTGCCGGTAGCATCTGTGGTATACACACGTATGGTTACTACTTTGTCACCTTGATCCATCCGTGTGGACGTAAGGGTACATATATCACCATCGTACGTATAGGTGGATACTATGAGATTATCTCGATCGGAAGGATTTTCAATTATCTCCTCTAAGAGACGTGCAGAACCAGCCTTGTATGTTCTAAGAGTAAAAAATTTTTGAGGAATTTCATAAAAAGAATCAAGTTTCCATGTTGTTTCGTCGTAGGCATATTTCTCTTCAAGAAGCAATGCCTCAGTATCATCAGTAGAGAAATACTGTACATTTTCCTTTATATCATTCACGTAA
>JAZQNB010000002.1:0-82677 GCA_045627085.1 Lachnospiraceae bacterium
GGGTTCTCAGGCTCTGAAGGATTTGTCTGTCCCTGTGAAGGATCCCAGTCAGAAGGATCTGTTGTGATGTTGTTGATATTGCTTAAATCATCACATCCATCAGGATTGTTGAAATATGTAACTCCGCCGTAAGGAACGGAAATATTAATTGTTGTCTGGTTGTTGTTCTCGTTTACTTCACCGGAAAGTCTGTTTACATCATCAACCCATGCTGTAATAGTATGTGAGCCTTCTGTTGCTGTCCATGTCGAACCGTTTGTACCACCATTTGCAGTAAGGTTTACGCTTGCGCCGGGCTGTAAGCCTGAGCTGTAAGAATCGCACCATGTGATTACGCTTGTTGCGCCGTCAATCTGGAACTGAACGCCGATTGTTGTTCCTGAAGGAACTGCTCTGTCGCCTGCATTTACTACTGTTGCAGTAAATCTGAGGTTTTCGCCTGTAGCAATTGTTTCTTTTCCATATGTTATATCAGAAACAACAAGATCATATCCGCCTGATACACGATTAACCGTTGCGTTTGAACCTGCATCTGCTACATTGATATTCTTTGTTCTTGTGTTATTGTTCTCGTTTGATTCATCAGGAAGCTTGTTCTGATAATCAACTGTTGCTACGATTGTATGTCCACCCTTTGTTGCAGTCCATGTAGCCGAAGGTGAAAGGGCAATACTTTCGCCTGCTGCAAGACCATTCTTAAAGGATACATTTGTATAGCTGCCTTTTCCGTCAACAGTAATCTTAAGTCCGATTGTAACGCCTGCAGGAATTGCAACACGTGAATCATTCTTGATTGCTGCTGTGAATGTAACTTTATCTCCGCTTGAAAGTGAAGTCTGATTTGATGCATTCTTCCATGCAAGTCCTGTTACTTTAAGGTCATAGCCTGAAATACCGTCGAGTACATTTACAACGCCGCCACCCTGCTGTGAATTATCTGCTGTGGGATATCCGGGAACATTGTAATGTGTATCATTGTCATAAATTGTTACATTTGAAGCATTAACAGATGCACCGCCTGTAATAAAGTAAGGAGCATTTTCGCCTGTATATGCTACGTTGCAAATCTCAAGTCCGTTGAAACGAACTGCGCTGGAGCCTGTTCTGATGGCAGCACCTTTGTGGTAAACTGATGAATAATTTGCCTGTGCTCCGTCTACGCCGGCACCATAAATCTTTGTATTGTTAAATACAATATTGCTGCCTGAGTTGTCAAGAATTCTGACGCCTTCATGAACAGCGTCATAAATCTGGGTATTGTTGAATGTTACATTGGACACTGCCTGCTTAACATCAACTGCACCAAGCTCCTCATTCCAGGAGTCTGATGATGTACCACATCTTACAAGGATATTGTTATCAAATGTAATTCCTCTGTTATTTGAGAATTTATATCCGTCAAATGTTGTATTAAGGTGAATACCTGCTGCCATAAAGGTATCGCAGATATAGTTATTGTAAATATGATGTCCGCTACCGCCATAGATTGCGATTCCGCCTGCTCTCCAGATGAAATCGATGGTGTTGTAACAGAAAATGTTGTTTGTCTCGTCTTTTGCATTCATGTAGGTATTGTTCCACATTGCGAGACCGTCATCACCGTTATTACGGATTGAACAGTTGTAAACAACTGCATTGCTGGTACCCTGACAGAAGTTTACACCATCAGCAAGGTTATTTCTGATACGGCAGTTGATAACCTTTACGCCGTCAGAATAATCCATATGTCCATTGTAATCGCCGAACCAGAAACCGCACTCAAAATGTTCTTCCCAGATATCATGGATTACGGAACCGTTTGTATATACATCCATGAAGCATTTGTAAACAGCTTCCTGATTGTAACGGCTTCTTAAGTTTGAATTAATGTACATATTACAGAATTCAACGTTGTTGCAATATCCGTCAAGAGAACCGCTGGTCTGCCATCCGCCTGAAATACCACCCATTCCTCTGTTGGGATTGGTGAACTGGATATTGGTATACCACATACCTGCACCTGTAATCTTTATGTCAGAACCGTAAAGTCTCCAAGTCTGACCGATTTCAAATGTACCTGCGGGAATATATACATCCATGCCATGCGAATCAGCATAAGAAATAGCTGAATAGATAGCATTATAATCATCTACACCGTCATCAGGATAAGCGCCGAAATCTTCAACGTTTACTGAATTAGCGGGCTGGTCAATAGGGTTGGGAACTTCCTCAACCTCAATAAAGTCAACACCGTACTCTACTCCGCCTGCACCTGAACTCTGAATCTTGATAACATCGCCGGATCTTAAAGGAGAATCAAGTAAGAAGTGAACTTCATCAAACGCGAAGCAGGGAGCACCACCGTCATTGGTGTCGGAAGGATTTCCGCCTGCAAAATACTGCCACATGTAATATGAAGTAAGGTTTACCGTCTTAACCTTTCTGTTGTTTACATATACATCAAGGGAACCGTTGCGACCCATTCCATCGCCGGAATCGGGCATTGTAAATCTCATTGTGACACCTGCACCTGTTGTATGCATTGTCCACTGAGCGTAAGAACCGCTTCCGGGAAGTCTTACATATGACTGCTCTGAAGCCTGAGATGCGATATTCATTTCATCCCAATTTGTAGAAGTTTTGATTGCTGCGCCTCCGCCTATGGAAGCGTCTCCTGAATCATACCTTGTGTAGGGCATTGATGCACCTACTCTGCCATTGGCGCTTGCAGAAGGAATTGAAAATGAATCTGCCACGCCTGCAGCTTTAGCAACTATTGGCGCATTAATTCCCAAAGGCTGTGCCAATAATGCTACCGACAAAGCAACTGCTGCTAATTTGCCGAAGTACTTTTTCATAAATGTAACCCCTTTCTTATAAAAAATGAACTGGTGAGTTTTAAAGGTATTACGGTTGAAATTTACTTCATCTTTTTGTCTAAATTTTAACTAATAATACCATGTTTCGTTTAACGTTAAACGGTTTTAATGCTATCTCGAATCCTTGTTTTTACTACACATAGTTTTTTGAAATCCTTCCCCAATTGTCCAAAACAGTTTAACGTTAAACTAATAATATCACCTAAAAAGGTCTTTTTCAAGAGGTCTGAAATATACAGTTTTCACAAAATTTTTGTAACATTTTTGTAAAAAAATCCCATTGACCCATATACTTTGCACATAAGAACCCCCATACGGCAATGGAAATTTTAACCTTTCATAAAAATTCCGTCAATATAGCATTCTCCGGAGTCAACAAGAAAATCAATCATATTATTAGAAAATATGTACGAATATTTGTTTGAATATTTGGTGGTTTTTACTATTTACTTTGCGAACACTTGTTTGTATAATGAGTTTTGCCACTTGAAAGGAGGAATCTTGATGCACGCCATAATTTCAAACAATACATACGATTACGAAATCAATTCTGCTGTTTCAGTCATTGTATCCTTTGACACCGACGGGCACATTTCTCCTCTTTACGTGAGAATCGGCGAGAATTCCTGCAAGATTAACTCCTTCTGGATCAGTCAGAAATTTAAAAACGTCATCGAATATCATTGTAACGTAATCGATGACTGTTTATTAAAACCGCTTACCTTAAGCTATCACCGTGCAGAAGATGTTTGGACAATTCCAAAGTAGTGATGCGTGTCGCAAGGCTCATAAAAACCCACCGTGCGATGTTAACCGCATGGTGGGCTGTCTCTTATAGCTTATATGTTGCCACTCTGACTGCAAGGTCATCGGACAATTCATTAATGGCGCTACTGCCATCTGCGATTTCCTGTACCATTGCAAGTACTTCTTCTATTCCGGCATTTGTTTCTTCGGCAGAAGCAGCATTCTCCTGTGCTGCTGCAGAAAGGCCTTCCATTGCCATGGTAACGTTACTGCAGCTTTCCGTCATGGATTTGCTGACTGCGCCGAGGCCTTTAATCTCATTGTCAATAATTTCCAGAGAATTGGTAATCTCTTCATAAGAGCTTTGTGTGTCGTTAACACCTTTAACCTGTTTCTCTACTGCCACCTTTACGCTGTCACTCATACTTGTTGCGATTTCAACGTTATTCTGCAGTTCCTTAAGCATCTCGTTAATCTCATTAACCGAGCTGGCCGATTCATCTGAAAGCTTTCTGATTTCTTCAGCTACTACTGCAAAGCCACGTCCCATTTCTCCCGCACGGGCTGCCTCAATGGAAGCATTGAGTGAAAGAAGGCTGGTCTGTGAAGCTATGCTTTCAATCATTCCCGATGCCTCACCGATATGTGCCGTACTTTCCTTAATCTTTACTATTGCATCAAATATCTTGTCAAATGCTTTTTCACTTTCACTCGTAACCTCATACAAATCGGATACGACTTTATTTCCGGCTGCACTCGCCTGCGAAATCTGTTCGCTGGCTTTCTCGAGGTTTCTGGTTGTCTCATCATTTCTGACAATGATATCCTGAAGATTCTCAACCTCATTTGAAGCCGCTTCGACTTCACCGGCCTGATCACCGGCATTTTGTGCCACACCGTTAATGGCCTGGGTAATTTCCTGTACGTTTCTGACAATTGTCTCTGAATGTGTAGAAACAGTACTTGTAGTTTCGGCAAGTTCTTTTGTTGTATCGTTTAATACTTCCATTATCTCTCTGAGAGAAGCCTTAAGTGAATTATACGCTGCCGTAAGTGTGGCAACTTCATCCTTTGACTTAACCTTCATATCATCATCAGAGATATCCTTGTCGGAAAGTTTTTTAAGTCTGGCCGTAAGCTTCTTTACAGGCTTAACAATAAATCTTATAAACAGCCATCCGACAACGATGCACATTACTATATCAAACATATGGCTGAATGAAACGGAATTAATCAAATTTCTGATATTAGTATCAATATTTACGGAGGATTTCTCAAGGTTTCCTTCCATACCGTTAATGCATGTATTCATCTGAAGAATCAAATCCGTTTTCTTCTCTTCTGCAGCTGTGGCAAGTTCATTAGCCTTTGATGAATTATTACCTATATATGCATTAACCATTTCGGTGCAAATATCACAATACTCTTCATATTCTGCGCAAACCGCATCCCATGAATCCGCAAAATAAGGATCCATCTCTTTTGATATCTCTATACAATCAATAACGTCACTCTTTATAGGAGCAAGCAAAGACTCATCAAGCTTTTTTTCAAGCTTCATTTCATCAAAAGCATACGACGTTTCTGCCACATCAAATCTGATTTGGTCAGCATTTGCCATTGTAGCGATATATACATCTGTTATTTTTGATACTTCATCGCGAACATGGTTAACTGAATTAGATATGTCAAACAGACTTACAATCAATGAAACAGTCAAAATGGCAAGTGGAAACAGGATTTTGACAGAAATAGGCGTACCCTTTTTCTCTTTAGAACTATTACTCATAAAAAACCTCCGCTCATATAAATAATTATAATGCACCCCTCAAAGTACGAATATTATACCGCAATTTCGCATAATTTGCAACACGACAGTATTAATTGTGCAAAAAAGAAGTTAATTGTCTAAACAAAATATTCCCTGCAATATTCTTTAAATCTTTCACCCCGTTCTTCAAAGTTCTTGAAGTATCCATAGGATGCTGCGGCAGGAGACAGAACAAGCGCTTCTCCCTGTACAAGAATTGTCTTTGCAGCTGCTACCGCACTTTTTAAATCCGGCACATACTGACAGTTATTTTTCGTTTCAAGAGCATCATAAATTCTCCTTCCGGTTTCATACATAAATATGTATCTCACTCCGGGGTATACATCCGAATTGATAAAATCAATCAGCAGTGAATAATCGATTCCCCTATCCATTCCTCCTACCAAAACCACACCGACATTTTCTATACCCTTAACTGCCTCAACCGTAGCTCCCGGGATAGTGGAAATGGAGTCATCATAAAATCGAATTCCGTTATGTTCCATAACAAGCTCAAGTCTGTGAGGCAGGCCTGCAAATTCAGCAATTTCGCGACGCACGTCACCTTCATCGCAGCCGTATACGTCGCAGGCAATATCATAAACAAACCGGGCGTTAAAACGGTTATGTTCGCCTATCAGCTTCATTTCAAAGTCATGCCGTTCCTCAAAGTTAATCACTTTTGTTGTCGCTTTAGTCTGTATTTCGGGGACATTGCCTCCTTTATAGAAGAAATCTCCTTCCTTCTGATATGCGGCGATGTGACTTTTGGCCGTGAAATATTTGTCCAGTGTTTTATAGTAATCCAGATGCTCTTCAAATAAATTCAGAAAAACAGCCACATGCGGTGAAACCTTTGCATGCATCAGCTGATGGCAGCTCATTTCGAAAACAACTATGGAATCCTCATCTATTTCATCATAGTAATCAAGACACGGGAGACCGATATTGCCCATCAACAGCACATTTTTCCCACTGCACCTGTTAAGTACATGGTACAAAAGTGAAGATGTCGTACTTTTCCCCTTTGTACCCGTTACTCCAACAATTTTGTCTCTAAAAGACTCCAAAAAGAATTCCGTCTGTGATGTAAATTTAGGATTTTCCTCCTCCATGTATATACCGGGGCTTTTAAATATGAAATCGTAGCTGTCGGCATCAAAGCCGTCTGCCTTTCCTTCATACACATCCAATTTTGCGCATTTGCAATGAGCCTGCAAAAACTGCTGTGTTGATTTGCCTTCTCTTCCATAGCCCCAAATCAGTATTCTTTTTCCATCAAAACGTTCTGTAAGCTTCACAATATTTCTCCTAAAAACCTCTTTACCCCCACATAAGCAATTTGTTAGGTGGGGGTAATTGTAATTTACCAATATTTCTTTTTTCCTGATTTTACAGGCTCGCAGGTAAAATTAACCCCGAGTTTTTTGAATGTCTTTACGTCAACCTCGGAAAGCATAACCGAAGAGTGTACCTGACAGCCTTTCAGCTTTGGAATCTGTTCCATTGCAAGTCTTGCATTCTCATCATTGATAGCAGACATGGCAAGAGCAATCAAAACCTCATCCGTATGCAGTCTGGGATTTGAACTTCCCAGATACTTTGTCTTGAGCACCTGGATTTGTTCAATCGCCTCATGTGAAATAAAATGCAGGTCATGGTCAAGGCCGCCCAGATATTTGAGCGCATTGATAATTAAAGCAGCACTTGCTCCCAGCAAATCGGTGGTTTTGGAGGTAATAATGATGCCGTCTTCCAGTTCAATGGCAGCTGTACCAACCATGAGTTCTTCCGCACGTTTCTTGCATGCAACTGTAACCGCACGGTCATCGGTGGTAATTTTGGCCTGCTTCATAATCAGTTCTATCTTATATGCTTCATTTTCAGAAGCCTCATCATTGGCTATTTTATTAAGTGCGGCATAATAACGGCGAATAATCTCCATATTGGAGGCATTACAGCACACTTCATCGTCAATTATGCAGTTTCCTGCCATATTTACGCCCATATCCGTGGGTGATTTATATGGATTCTTGCCGTAAATTCCTTCAAATATAGCATTGAGGACAGGGAATATCTCGATATCTCTGTTGTAGTTTACCGTCGTGATTCCATACGCTTCCAAATGGAAGGGATCTATCATGTTTACATCGTTAAGGTCTGCCGTTGCAGCCTCATAAGCCAGATTAATCGGATGCTTAAGCGGGATATTCCAAATGGGGAAGGTCTCGTACTTTGCATATCCGGCCTTGATTCCGCGTTTGTTCTCATGATACAGCTGTGACAGGCAGGTGGCCATTTTACCGCTTCCGGGACCGGGGGCTGTAACAACTACAAGAGGGCGGGTTGTTTCAATATAATCATTTTTACCGAAACCGTCATCACTTACTATAAGAGGAACATTCGCCGGATAGCCCTCTATGTTGTAATGAACATATACATTAATCTTTTTCTTTTTAAGCTTAGCTCTAAAGGCCACTGCTGCAGGCTGTGCAGAGAAATGTGTAAGCACTACGCTTCCGACATAGAGGCCCTTTTGTTCAAATTCCGCCTTAAGTCTCAGAACATCCTCATCATATGTTATTCCCAAATCACTGCGGACTTTATTTTTCTCTATATCCTCAGCGCTTATAACTATTATAATCTCAGCTTTATCCGCCAGCTTCATCAACATCGACATTTTGGAATCCGGCATAAATCCGGGCAAAACCCTTGATGCATGGTAGTCGTCAAAAAGCTTTCCTCCAAACTCCAGATAAAGCTTATCACCGAATTTATTGATTCGCTCCATGATATGTTCGGACTGCATTTGCAAATATTTTTCATTATCGAAACCGATTTTCATAAATTACCTCTCAGAAAAAACTTCTTTTATATTATAACTTTTTAGGAAGAAAATAAATACTATTTTGTTAGTTTTTCAAGTTGCTTTACAGCTTTAGCGTAGCTTCCGCATTTTTCATAAAATGCAATTGCTTCGTCAGTACTTCCCAACACTTCCTTTATTACGCCGCAATTATAATACGCAAGGAACGAATTAACGCCATAAATCTTTGCTCTGTCATAGCCGGCTGCAAGCTTAAATTCATTTACCGCATCTTCAAAGCGTGCATTTTTCATATAAATCAGTCCCATAAGGAAATGAAAATCCGCCGTCCTCGCAAACGTATCATACAGTCCTTCAAAGCCCAAGGCCCTTTCTTCATGTCCTGATTCCAGTAATGTATAGCCGTACATTTCTATCATATCCTGTACGTAATCCAGCTCCGTATTCAAATCATATCCTGTCAGCTCGTCCAGATACTCCAATGCTTTTGCATACAGCTTGTCAATATAATATGTTCTGGCTATCTGATACAGGCAATAATTAAACGCCTCTCTTATCTGTTTATTCTCACCGTCTGCCTTAAGCTTTAACCTTAAAGTGCGCTCCTCGTTCATTAACAGCAGAAGATTTCTTTCGCACTTTGCATGAAGCTCTTCCCCTGAAAGCATATATCCAAAATGCTCCAGCTTTGCATCTACGTCCATAAACCTTACAGTCACGTCTTTTACGGGCACAAGCTGCTCATGAATTGCTCCCTTAAATTCAAAACGTCTTCTGTCATAAGCGCGGCTTACATTATCAAAATTATCGTTTTCGCCCTCGCCCATATGGTTTATCAGCGCAATTCTTCCAAGCGCATCTGAATTTACAAGTGCCCCCAGGTTCTCACCGGCCCGAGCACCAAGCGTTAACACTTCATCGGCGTCAACTGATATTATCAAATCATTTGACGCTTTGGAAGCGACAAAATTTTTGGCCTTTGAAAAATCATTTTCCCACTCAAAAAAATAAACATTGTCCGTGAATTTTCGGGCCAGCTCCACGGTATTATCCGTGGAGCCTGAGTCCGCAACTACAATCTCACATCCAATATTTTTAAGTGCAGCTAAACATCTTTCTATATTTTTCTCTTCATTTTTAGTAATTATGCATGCTGAAAACAATTTTTCCTACTCCCGATTGGCAATTTTTAATACTTCCTCAATAGAGTTAGCTGCCTTTTCAACATTGTCCTTGTTGTTTCTAGCCTCCTCCAATACTTCTCCCGTAGAAGCCGTAAGCTCCTCGCTGATAGCTGAAAGCTGAGAGACAGCGTCCGATATGGTTTTATTTGAACCTATCAATTCTTCCAAAGAATCATTAATTACGGTTACCTGCGCTCGCAGCATCTCCATTCTTGAATCAATATTGACAAACTGTTCTCCGATAGCGGCAATATATTTGTTCTGGCCTTCTGCAGCCGCTACTGATTCATTTACGACCTCAGCCGTATTTCCGGCTTCGGTATTAAGCTCCTCAATCAAGGTTCTGATGTTCTCGGTTGACTGTCTTGATTGAGATGACAACGAACCGATTTCGGAAGCTACAACGGAAAAGCCTCGGCCTGCCTCGCCCGCTCTGGCAGCTTCAATTGAAGCATTAAGTGCAAGCAGGGTGGTTTGTCCCGAAATGGCAGCAATGGCATTGACAACCTCCTGCATTGCAGCCGTTCTGCCCTTAAGCGCTTCCATTGCATTTATAACATTTACATTGACATCATGTATATTTCCTGATACTTCTCTTAACATTTCAGCTGAAGAATTGCCTTCCGCAACTGCATCCGTAACTTCGTTGGTTACTTCCATAATCTTTCGGCCTTCACCTGCCGTGCGTTCAATCAAATCGGCAATATTAGATGTCATCATATTCTGGGCTTCGACAGATTCGCTGGTAACTGTTGAGCCTTCAGTAATTTGTGAAATACTTGTTACTATCCTGTCTGAAGCATCGCTAAGTGAATTCAGGTTCTCGGATATATTGCCCATCTCACTTGTGACCTTTTCCAGGATTTCGGCAATTCTGTCTGCATTAGTCTTTGCTGCAGCTTTCTCGTCCTCCATAACCCCGAATATATCCTTATTAAACTTCTCCGTTAATATGCACAGTACCATAATGGTCAGTGCAAAGGCAAGCATGTAGAAATTTGCCGATTCATACGTATATCTGTTCTCATCGGTTGCCACATTAATCAAATCAAATATTTTGGTTCCCACACCAAATAAAAATGCAAAACACGTGGGAATTATCATTATCTTCTTGTCGCAATAGAAAAGCGTAGCCATAAGCGGAGCAAATACCATATACGGCATATACACATCCTTTGACAGGATATCGCAAGTCACATAGCAAAGCAGGATGTTAACTATTATTATTTTGGCAGTTAAATTTGGATTTAACTTTGTATATGATAGGATAATATCAATAACAGTTGTTATTCCAATTATTCCAAGACCTAACGGCAACAGTATTGGAAACTTTACTACAAACATTCCGGCGTCCTTAATAATCGAATACAAGTAAAGAGCCGCAACAATTACCATCCCCCAAGCAATATAGTTGTTTGTTTTTCTTACACGGTTTGTAAGATTTGCATACTTTCTTTCCATTTTCTTTCTCCCTCACGATTAGTAATAATATTTAGCCGGCAAATGCTGTTTATCCCAAAAACTGTTTCAGGGTCTTCACAAGCTCTGAAATAACAATCGGTTTGGATAAATGTGCATTCATGCCGTTGGCGATTGCCTCACGCCTGTCGTTTTCGAATGCATTCGCCGTCATGGCAATAATAGGTATATTGGTATACACGCCGCCAAGCTCCCTTATCTTCCTGGTTGCGGTATAGCCGTCCATTACCGGCATTTTTACATCCATAAGAACAAAATCGTAATACTGCGGTGCTGAATCAATGACCTTTTTGACTGCTATCTCGCCGTCCTCGGCATCATCAACCACCAAATTGTAATCCTCCAAAATTTCTCTGGCGATTTCGCGGTTAAACTCATTATCCTCAACGAGCAGAACCTTCTTGCCACCGAAGTCATAGTTCTCTACTTCTTCGACAGTTTCGTTTATTTTTCTGTCAAAGGAGAACTTTTTAACTTCCTCCATTTTTTCAGATTGCAATTTTAAATCTATGACAATGATGAATTCCGTGCCCTCCCCGGGGGCTGTAACCACATCAATTGTACCGGCCATAATGTCTATGATATTCTTGCATATTGACATACCCAGACCGCTTCCGTTTATCTTGGAGACGGTAGATGAACGCTCCTGTGCAAAAGGAGCGTATACCTTGCTGACAAATTCTTCGCTCATACCGATTCCGTCATCCTTTACTCTGATTTCATAATGACCGTATCCGGTTACACTTGATTTCATTTCGGTAAGTGTCAGTCTGATATGTCCGCCTTCAGGCGTAAACTTCATTGCATTAGACAGCAAATTAATTAAAACCTGATTTAACCTTACGCGGTCGCACTCTACGGCATCATTTATAAGGTTTACGGCCTCTACCGAAAATTCCTGATGTTTGGCATCTGTCTGTCCTCTTACAATGATATTGATATCATGAAGGATTTCGGACAAATTACATTTTCCCAAATCGAGCACCAGATTTCCGCTCTCAATTCTGCTCATATCAAGCACATCGTTTACCAGGCTCAAAAGGTGTCTTGAAGATATCAGTATCTTGTCAATA
This sequence comes from Lachnospiraceae bacterium, assembly GCA_045627085.1. Classification (GTDB taxonomy): domain Bacteria; phylum Bacillota; class Clostridia; order Lachnospirales; family Lachnospiraceae; genus RGIG10340. The sequence continues at coordinate 11,979 of JAZQNB010000002.1, forward strand.
TAGTCCTCAACCTTTGCCTTGTCCCCTGTATGCTTTTTGACCAGATTGGCAAAGCCTATAATCGCATTCATAGGTGTTCTTATATCATGCGACATATTCGAAAGAAATGTGGTCTTGGCTTTATTTGCCTCCATTGCCTCATTTCTCGTCAGCTCCAATTCCTGCATATATGCCATCTCACGGCGTTTTTCATCATCCACGCTTCGAGCGCCGAATACTATTTCGTCGCTGTCATCCTCAACACGTACAACCTTTACCTCATAATATATCTCCCTTCCGTCGGGAGTATTAATCATCTGGTCAATATATATATATTTCTTGTTTTGCAAAACGACCCGCAAATATTCCGGGGATGCAAGTGACAGGAATTTTTCTGCATTCTCCTGAGACATATATGTGTCTGCAAAGTCTTTCAAGTACTTGGTGTAACCGTTTTTGCCCGCCTTTTTAATCCATTCCGTCTCATGCTCACCTATCTGATAAAAATACATTTTGTCGGTATTCAGATTGACAAAGCAGATAATATCAAAATCCGATGCAAAATTACTGATAATATATTCCTGATTCTTTACTTTGAGTTCAGCCTTCTTTTTAGTATCCGCATCAAGAATTCCTATTATTATATGTCTAAGCGGTTTTTCATTTGCATTAAGTGGAACTGCTTTTAGCTCTCTGTATGTCATTCTGCCGACAAAATTAGACCTAAACCCTATGGTAAAATCCTTTGCCGAACTCAACTTATTTCTTAAATATTCCGGTTCTATTGATTTTAATAAGCGCTTTTTGTCATCCGGATGAACATACTTTTCGATATGTCCGCGCATGAAGTCCATGTACGGATTTCTGTTCTGTAGAAATTCGTCGTCACTTATGTTTTCTCCGCCGTCAATAAATGCAGTATATGTATCCTCGTCTAAATCGACACGATATACATAGGAATAGTCCCCGGCCAGCATTCGGCTGATATTTCTCTGTTCAATAAGGTTATCATTGCTGACCTGCTGCCTTGCCGCATAAATTACCGCTCTGTATCTGTTAACAAAGCTGTTCGTCAGGAAATAACCCACAACAAATACTACCAGGATGTCTATAAATACCGTTGTAAACAATCTGAATTTATATGGCTGAAGAAGTGTTTCAAAATGAGTTATGTTGATAACATACCAGTCGTCTTTTATTTTCTTGGAGAAAACATAGAAATCTCCTTTGCCGGTTGTTACCTTATACGATGTATGGTCCTTTTCCAAAACGTCGTCCATAATGTCACGCATGGTTATGGGTGTTTCATCCAGCAGATTTGTCCCCACCTTATTTTCATCCGTATGCGCCACGATATATCCGTCGGCCGTCATTATAAATGCCTCACCGGAATAGCCTATATCAAGGACAAACTGTTCAATATCCGTCAGGACAATATCCATATTGACAATATCTTTTCCGTTTTTAAGCATTTTGGATACGCTTAAAATCTTTTCTCCGCTAAGGGCATCCACATATGGGCTTGTTACGATACATCTTCCTTTTGACTTAGCAGCTGCTTTATACCATGCTCTTGAAGTAGCATCAAAGTCGTCATCTATATGTGCGCCCTCGCCGTCAAAAATCGTACCGTCTATATATATAAAAATTCTGTTATAGCCCTGTCCTATTTCTCCGGTAAAATATGTTGATGTCTTTGTAATATAAGCACAGATTTCATCTGAAGAAAGACCTTCCTCCGACATTATTTCAATCTGATTTGCGACGATTTCCAGCTCTTCTTCCGCTTTGTCTATGTATCCCTGCAGCTTTTCAGCGACCACGGAAACAGCCATCTCTCCTTCTCCTGTCGCGGCGTTTCTGCACACAGACAGAATTGTAAAAAATAAAAAGAGCTCAATAAACACAAGTGCTAAAATTACAGTCAGTATAGTCGCTACGTAATTTACCGCATTGCGTTTAAAGAGTTCCCTTGTTGAATATAATGCCAATTCTTCACTTGGTATTGCCTTTTCGTGCTTTTTAAGTTTCATACTCCCACCATACTACTAAAAAAACTCACTACTGCTCAATACTACTCTAAAATACTTGACAAATTATTTAAAATACTTTCTGCCACATCCGGTTTGTTCATGGAATACACATGTACCAGATTGATTCCGTTAGCATACAAATCAATAATCTGATCTGTAGCATACGCAATTCCCGCCTGCTTCATGGCTGCAGGATTGTCTCCGAATTTATCCACAAGGCTCTTAAACCTTTGGGGCATAAATGAACCCGACAGCTTGATAGCCCTTGCCACCTGATTAGCATTTGTTATCGGCATAATTCCGGGCAAAACCGGAACGGTTATACCCGCTTCCCTGATTTTATACAGGAAATTAAAGAACAGATTGTTATCGAAAAACATCTGGGTGGTCAAAAAATCACAGCCGGCTTCTACCTTTTCCTTGAGGTATTTTATATCTTCATTTTGATTGATGCTTTCCGGGTGAACCTCCGGGTAGCATGCTCCACCGATACAGAAATCAGCACCCGATGCCTTTAATTCTCTGACTAAGTCCACGGCATGGCGATAATCCCATTTGCTTCTGTCAGAAGCTTCAAGCTCGGGCGTCAAATCGCCGCGAAGCGCCATTACATTCTCAATTCCTGCATTTTTCATATCCTCAATGCGGGCTCTCACCGTCTCCCTGTCTGAGGATACGCAGGTAAGATGTGCCAGCATCGTGGTCTGCATTGTATCCTTTAAATCTTTGGCTATATCCAATGTGTATTTACTGGTTCCGCCGCCGGCTCCATATGTAACACTCATAAATGCCGGCTTAAGGGAAGCAATTTTTTCGGTAGCCGTTTTAACGCTCTCGAAATTGGTATCCGTCTTTGGTGGAAAGACCTCAAACGACATAGCCGGTTTTTGTTTATTTATAATATCAGTAAGCTTCATTATCTATTTATTACTCCTCGAATTCGGGCAAAGACCCGCTTTGTTAAGTGCGAGCACTAATACAGGCACAATTATTATCTGAGCTATAATTCCCGGAATAGCATCCGTTACGGCACCTGCCACAAAAGCACTCATCGGGAATGCAGTAGTCGAAAAGCCTGCAAGCACAAATCTCATAATCCCCCATACGATACGTCCCGCAAGCATGGCCTCTAACAGGCTGATATATATATCAGCAACCTTCTTCTTTGATTTTGAATATAAAAACCCGGCCAAAGCTCCGTATGTAGCCAATTCAAAGGCCATCGCTATTCCTTTGGGAAAAAGGGGTGGCATTCCTACCAAAACAGAACGAAGAATCGGTGCCACAAATCCAACTAATAATCCCCACGGCCAACCGCACACAAAACCGCATAGCAGAACCGGCAAATGCATAGGGCACAAAGCCTTTCCTATAGCAGGTATCTGTCCGGTTAAAAAAGGTAAGGTATAGGCAAGTGCCAGACACACTGCCGAATATACTATTTTTAGTGTTTTATTCTTTGTCATATTGTTTCTTCCATATCTTTGTAATGTGTTTTTACACACCACCGTCTCAAATTTTATCATACTTTTTTCGCATATTCCATAGGTTTTGCGAAAAAAAACGCTTAAATGCTATAGAAAAAAGCCATCGGTGGCAAACACGACCTTGTCGCATATCCCTGACGGCTTTTACCCGTTAAATTCACAGTGTATAGGAAGTAATTACAGCCCCTATACTATTTGATGGAAGCGTGAAGTTCCTGAAGGGATTTAACTTCAGATACCTCGCCGTTATTAATTGCCTTAATTCCGACAGCAGCAGCCTTTGCGGCAGCCATTGTAGTAATATAAGGAATTTTTGCTCTGATGGCAGCCTTACGAATATAAGAGTCATCCTGATTAGCCTTTTTGCCGATAGGCGTATTGATAACCAGAGAAACCTCCTTGTTGAGAATAAAGTCTGACACATCAGGTCTGCCTTCATTCATCTTTGCAACCTTCTTTACTTTATAGCCAAGGCTCTGAACCAATTCAAAGGTACGTCCTGTTGCAACGAAATCAAAACCGCTCTCTGCAAGAAGCTTGAGTACCTCAGGCAATTCTGCCTTATCATTGTCGTTTACGCTGACAAGTGCTGTTCCTGACAAAGGAAGGCAGGTCTGAGTTGCTTCCTGAGCTTTATAAAAGGCTTCGCCAAAGCTTTCCGATATTCCAAGAACTTCACCCGTTGAACGCATCTCCGGTCCCAAAACAGGGTCAACCTCAGGGAACATATTGAAGGGGAATACGGCTTCCTTTACACCGTGGTAAGGAATATTTCCCTTTTTAAGTGAAGGAACAGGTGAAGGAGCACCCGTAAGTTCACGTGTTGCTATCTGTGTTGCGAGAGGCACCATCTGTATATTACATACCTTGGAGACAAGCGGAACTGTTCTGGATGCACGGGGATTAGCCTCGATAACATATACTTTTCCGTTCTCAATTGCATACTGCATGTTCATCAGACCTTTTACATGCATTTCCTCGGCAATCTTTCTGGTGTATTCCTCTATGGTCTTTAAGTTTTCTTCTGAAATATTCATGGAAGGGATAATACATGCAGAATCTCCCGAATGAATACCCGCAAGTTCAATATGCTCCATAACTGCAGGAACAAATGCATGCTCGCCGTCGCAGATTGCATCGGATTCACATTCCGTAGCATGCTTCAAAAATCTGTCAATCAGTATAGGTCTGTCCGGAGTGACGCCAATTGCTGCTCTCATATATTCAACCAATGTTTCGTCGTCATGGACAACCTCCATGCCACGACCGCCAAGTACATAAGAGGGTCTTACCATTACGGGATAGCCGATTTCGTTTGCTACCTTAAGTGCCTCTTCAGTGGTAACTGCCATTCCTGCCTCGGGCATCGGAATACCCAATTTATCCATCATTGCTCTGAACAAATCTCTGTCCTCTGCAAGGTCGATTACTTCAGGGCTGGTTCCAAGTATCTTTACTCCGTTTTTCTTAAGCTCTGCGGCAAGATTAAGAGGTGTCTGTCCTCCAAACTGTGCAATAACACCCTCGGGCTTCTCTTTGTCATAGATTGAAAGAACATCCTCCAATGTAAGCGGCTCGAAGTAAAGCTTATCGGATGTATCATAATCTGTAGAAACCGTCTCGGGATTACAGTTTACTATTATTGTTTCAAATCCCAGCTTCTTAAGTGCAAGAGCCGCATGAACAGAGCAGTAATCAAACTCAATACCCTGGCCGTTACGGTTCGGGCCACCGCCAAGAATCATAACCTTTTTCTTATCGTTAGATACGGGAGACGAATCAGGTGCGTTATAAGTTGAATAATAGTACGCGCTGTTGTCTGTGCCTGACACGTGAATGCCTTCCCATCCTTCAACTACGCCCAGCTGAATTCTTCTGTTTCTGATATCAGCCTCTGCTACGCCAAGTATTTTAGCCAGATACTTGTCTGCAAAGCCATCTTTTTTAGCTTTTGTAAGTGCCTCATTCGAAGGGAGACTTCCTTTTGACTTAAGGAGCTGTTCTTCTTCCTCAACAAGCTCCTTCATCTGTTCAATGAAATAATGCTTAATCTTTGTAAGCTCAAAGAGTTCATCAACAGTAGCGCCCTTTCTGAGTGCCTCGTACATAATAAACTGTCTTTCGGAGGTAGGCATCTTTAACAGGGTAAGTAATTCTTCTTTTGATTTATCATGAAAATCTTTTGCAAATCCCAAACCGAAACGACCGGTCTCAAGGCTTCGGATTGCTTTTTGGAAAGCCTCTTTGTAGGTCTTTCCAATGCTCATTACTTCACCTACTGCACGCATCTGTGTACCGAGCTTGTCCTGAACGCCTTTAAATTTCTCAAATGCCCAACGGGCAAACTTAATTACCACATAATCTCCATCCGGAACATATTTATCAAGGGTTCCGTATTTGCCGCAAGGGATTTCATCCAATGTAAGACCGCTTGCAAGCATGGCAGAAACAAGCGCTATCGGGAAGCCTGTTGCCTTGGAGGCAAGAGCTGAGGAACGGCTGGTTCTGGGATTAATCTCAATTACAATAATTCTGCCGGAAACAGGGTCATGAGCAAACTGTACGTTTGTTCCACCGATAACTTCTACTTCATTTACAATTTTATACGCCTGTCTTTGAAGCTCTTTCTGAACATCCTCAGAAATGGTCAACATAGGTGCAGAGCAGAAGGAATCGCCCGTATGAACTCCCAAAGGATCTATATTTTCGATAAAGCAGACTGTAATCATCTGACCCTTTGCATCACGAACACCTTCAAGCTCAAGCTCCTCCCAGCCAAGTATGGATTCTTCTACAAGTACCTGACCGACAAGTGATGCCTTAAGTCCTCTCTCGCAGACTGTTGTAAGCTCTTCTTTATTGTAAACAAGGCCGCCGCCTGCTCCGCCCATTGTGTATGCAGGACGAAGAACTACAGGGTATCCGAGGCGGTCTGCTATTTCCAAAGCTTCCTCTACAGTGTAGGAGACTTCGCTTCTGGCCATCTCTATTCCCAGGCGGTTCATTGTCTTCTTAAACTCTATTCTGTCTTCACCACGTTCAATTGCATCAACCTGAACGCCGATGACCTTTACTTTGTATTTATCAAGCACTCCGGCGGAAGCCAATTCTGAGCATAAATTAAGACCGGACTGTCCACCAAGATTTGGTAAAATCGCATCAGGTCTTTCTTTTTTAATAATTGCCTCCAATCTGGAAACATTTAATGGTTCAATATACGTAATATCTGCAATTCCGGGATCCGTCATAATAGTTGCGGGATTGGAATTAACGAGAACAATTTCATAGCCAAGGTTTTTTAATGCCTTGCATGCCTGAGTTCCCGAATAATCAAATTCACACGCCTGTCCGATAATAATTGGGCCGGACCCGATAATAAGCACTTTTTTTATGTCAGTCCTCTTTGCCATAAAAGTCACCCTACCTTTCATCCTTCTGAGCATTTTTATTATACTATCACAAACACTATTTGAATTTCAATAGAAAAATTTATCCATTTACAAAAAATTTTAGATGATTTTTTATGCAAAAATCCACCTCGCATAATTGCAAGGTGGATTTATTAATCTATACAGGTATCTTTATTGTAATTTTGGTTCCGCGATTAGGATTGGAATCTACCAAAAATTCTCCGCCACACATGGTTTTAATTCGTTCTCTGACGTTTTTCATGCCGACATGGTTTCCATTTCCCTGTGGCGTAGCCGACATATCAAAGCCTTCTCCGTTATCGCTTACAATAATGACATGGTAATCTCCATCGCGTAAGGTTTTAACACAAACCTTTCCTTCATCCAGGTCGCGAACTCCATGGCGAATGGCATTTTCTACTATAGGCTGCAGAGAAAGCGCCGGAAGCCTGAAATCCGTATCGTTTATCTCATACTCAACGGTAACATTTTCATAGCGGAGCATCTCTATCTGTGTATAAGCCTTAGCGTGCTCCAATTCCCTCTCAAAAGGAATCGCTTCCTTTTCATCAATCGACTTCATATTTCCACGCAAAAACTCCGCGAAGGATTCAACCGTTTTGCCGGCAAGTGCGGGGTCATGATTGCACAGATGTCTGATAATACCCAACGTATTGTACATGAAATGAGGCTTAATCTGAGAAAGCATGAGCTCACTTCTTTGCATTGCCATAAGCTCTTCCTGCCTGCTCTTCTCACTTCTGGTAATCTGTATGTTTAAAAACATATAATAGAAGGTGCAGCTGATAACCGTTGCCGTATTGACCAAATGCAGTCCGAGGCCTGCTGTTTCAACCACAACTGCCATAAGGCATGCTATCATGCAAAGGATTAATACCATACCTTCCAAAAATCGCGATTCTCTAAATACCCTAAAAATCTCTATCAATATTAATGCAGTATAAAAGGCAGATGTAATGTGGCACGTAAATCCCAACGGTCCGCGTTGAAACTCATTTGCCGAATTAAAAGAAAACGCAATCCCTGAGAAAAACGCCGTAAAATAAACAATTGCGTTAATCAGCGCAGGTATCCAGATAATCATCTTCCCGGATTTAATCGGTACTATCACCAGAATAAATCCCAGCGCCATTATCGGACGGGCGCAGTAATTAAGCACCGACAATATCACACGCCATATTGTCGGATAGCTAAGTGTTCCCAGATATTGTTCAATTACTTCCAGGATATTGACAACAAATACAAGGCTTATCAGGAAAAGAAACGAATTATTCTTTTCCTTTCCGATATTGGTACCCGCTACAATTATCATAACCAAGCCTATGCTCACCACTAGGAAAGCAAAATTGTCAATGATGTACTCTGCCAGAACTGATATCATATTGACCTCCGTCAATCAAAGATTTCCCCCTCTTTGTTTGCTACGGAATATCAGGTTTTACCTGTACCGGTGGTGTTTCCAACAGCTCCGGATTTCTCAAATATTCTTCCATTTTTCTAAACGCAAGAGAATATTCCAAGCCGTCGCATATTCTCTCATCCATTACCACTCCCAGCGGAATGCAGTAATCAAACTCTATCTCGCCATGTCTTCTTACCGGAATTTCCTTTAAATTTCCCATCGAAATGATCATTGATGTTGTTCCGAAATTGTAAACATGATGATATATGTAATTGGTCCTGATGCTGGCAAGATTGGTAATTGTCATCGAGCAATGGAAGGGACTTGCATCCAAAATACTCTTGGGCAGCCATCCGTGTTTGTCGCACCATTTAAGGAAATTTACTGCCACCCTGCAAAGTCCCGGAATAGAGAGCAGAATTCCTATCAATTTATCTGTTGCATTGGTGTCACCCTTTTGACGATTCTCATCAATGTATTTTTCCATAACGCTTTGTACATCATAAATTGTACTCTTGGGGTCAAAATACATTTTATTCATTGTTCCCTTTATCTCACCGGGCTTCATAACCACCATGCCAACCGTAATCTCATTACGGGCATAAAGGGTTTTGTTTACAATAAATCTGTTCAAATAAGGAAAGTCCGCGAGTGTTCTGACATATGCAGCCAAAACAACTGCCAGATGCGAAAATCTGTAGCCCTCTTTACGTTTCTTGTTCAGATAATCCTGTATTGGCTGATTCTTTATATCCAGCCTTATCATGTTAAGCGCATCGTTTCTGTCCGCCATTATATGCATGGCTACCTTATACATCGGATCAGCGCTTTTAATCTTGCGTCCGTCTTTTCTCATAAATACCTTTCTCCCAATTATTCACCCAAAAAGTTTATACTTTTTTAATAATTCAGAATTTATTCTATCATATTGAATTTATTTTCACAAGAACAAATGCAATGTCATCCATTCTTCCACGCAATGTAATACTTTAACCGATAATTACCATTAGTATGGAAGTTATAGCGTACTTGATGGTAAGCATTTTAGTAACATGTCCAAAAATTACTAACCGAAAACGGATTATTTAAAAAGCTCCCCCGAAAGCTACAGCTTTACGCAGTGTCGGGAGAGCTTTTAATTCTTTAATTCTTTTGTTTTTTGAAATATCCAAGCAGGAAAAAAGCAAGAAAAGTAACGGGTATGGCAAGCCAAATCAATATTTGAGGGGAGGTGTTGTCTGCCACGCGGTATTCGCCCGCCTTTTCAAGGTTTAGGACAAGCTTCCCGTCTATATTATCAGTGCAGGATAAAACCGCATCGTATAATTCCATGCCTGTCATCCCGGGATTGTTGTATAGGATAAGTGCTGCTGCCCCGGTCACATATGCCGTGGAAAAGCTGGTACCCTCTCCCCTGATTTTAGTCCCTTTGGGGGTAAGCAGGTGAAGGTTTTCACCGGGTGCCAATAAATCTACAACAGAGGTTTGTTGTGAAAAGGAAGAGACCCTCCCGTTTTCATCAGCAGAGCCTGCACATAACACGCCGTCATATCCGCCGGGATAATACACGGTTACTTTACCTCCGAAATATCTGTTCCCGGCACAGGATACTATGAGGCATCCTTTCTCAATCGCGTATTCTACCGCTTCTTTCAGCTTGTCATTGTCTTCACCCGTGCCGGAGGAAATGTTGATAATGCTGCAGTCGTACTCATCCACTGCAAGATAAATCGCATCGGCAATCATTGACGCATCACCGGACAGTAAAGAGCCCTGCTCATTTTCCGTGCTCCAGACTATTGGTACAAGCCGAACGTTTTCACAATTCTTATAAATTATATCCGCAACGGCAGTACCGTGTCCTACCTTGTCCTGAGTGTTCTCGTTCGGGCATATCAGATTAGTTCCCTCAGGAATCAAGGCATCCTCCATGGCAGTGGTTGAAATTCCCGTGTCAATTACGGCGACTGTTACCGGTTGCGGTTGCTTTGTCGCCATCGCTTTGTCGCAATGCCAAAACATAAAAAGGCCTATGATCGACAAAACTATACTAAATAATCTGATTCTCATAGGCCTTCTCCTTTTAATTATTTATCGTAAATTCAAACGGGTTGGTTGAATATTCCACCTCTTCACGATGAATATCATCATAAATACTGCAATATGCATACTTAAACAGTGACGTTGCACCCGCAAGCTTATATGTACCCGGAGTACCTACACGCATGGAACTTGATTCTGTATATACGGCATATCCCATATTGTCCGTTCCGCTCGGACAGGTCGCATTGATATCAAGATAACGTGTGGCCGGTGATGTTGAATATCCGTCAACAGTCAGTTGCCAAGCAAAAACGCCAAACGAATACGGTGCACAAATATTCATACTAAGTGATGAGCCTTCCATGAATTCAAGGTCCACAACAGTATTCGAATAAATACCTATCGCCATCTGTGTCTGCTTTGTATTCGTTATTGAGCACTCGCCCTTTATTCTGACTTCCAGATGTCCGCTTGGATTCTCTCTGTCATCTGAAACGGCTATTCCCAAAGAATCATCAGCTGTATGAGTAAATACAAAGTCTTCAAGCGTAATTCGATTAAAGTTCTCGCCAAAGCTGTAGGAAGCCTTTCCGGATACAGTTCCGCCGTAAGGCAGACCGCCGTCTTCAATGTATACCATCTCGAAAATATCATCTTTGTTTACATCAGTTACAGCTACACCGGCTACCTGAATGCCGTAATCAGTTGTTACCTGCGGAGTATAATGTGCATACAACGTCATATCCGAATTGATGGCAGTCGTATCGCCCGCAGCTACAGCGGTTGTACACGCAGCATCACTGCACCAGCCGTCAAAGGTATAATTCGACTTTTCACCGGGCACATCTGACGGCAGAATGCTTCCGAGAGCTGTTCCGCTGTCCACATATATTTCACGCCATACATGAGTGCCGGCCGCACCGTTAACAACAGACTTGAATGTAATCTTACGCTGCGGAGTATTAGTCCATACTGCAGTATAAGTTGCCGCATGATTCGGCATTAAGGAAGGAGCATTGGGGCTCCACGTTAAGTTGTAGCCTCCCTTGGTAAGAGAAGGTGCCGTAAGTGTGGTTCCGTAATAGTAGCTTCCTGCCGTCGAATAACTTCCGGACTGCAGAGAGCCTCCGTCAAAATCATATGACAGTTCATAGCTCTTTCTCTCATAATACAGCTTGACTGTCATAAGCCATGTAGGTGTAATGCTTGTAACCTCTGCATCATTAACCACTGCCTTCTTGTATTCAATTCCGCCTGCTACCTCATAATCGGTATCCTTTAGTGTAGAAAGTGTAAGCGGAACATCCGAATATACCGTCTGAGTATCCCTAAAGTAGGGCTCTTCCGAATATTGTCCGTTCGTGTCCATTATATAATGTTCGACGTATATGGCTGTCGTTGTCCTTCTGACCCAATCCGCATAAATCGTGTAATTGACATAAGGCATCTTGGCTGTGGCAAAATCAATATGATCATGACATAAAAGGTCTGAACACCATCCGTTAAAGGTAAAGCCTTCCAACTCAGGGTCGGGAGTAGGTCTTGGTATGGGGTCACCCCACTTAATCGTCCTCTGCGGATATTCAAGTTCGCAATAGGATTCATAGGTCAAAGTATACGAGCTTCTGGTATAGTACATCTTTAAAACCGTACTGCCGTCGCCCTTGATTCTGACAGTATCCACTTCCTGACCGTTAACCGTCGCTTTGTCAAGTGTACATCCGAGTTCTCTCGGATATGCTTCGCTCACATCGATAGCAGAATTGGTTCTGCCATACCCGGTTACCGTCTTATAAAGCTTGTAGGCACCCCCGTCTCTGTCTGTATAAACTTCAACTCTGTACGGTGTTGAGGTTTTAGTTTCCCAATCGGCATGATACGTGGCGTTAGCCGTTAAATATATGCCCATGTCTTCAGGATTTTCCGTATTGCTCCTAATCGGTGCCGCATGATTGTTGTCATCGTTAAAGCCGTTGAACCAATATCCCGGCATGGCAATATTCGGAACACTCACAAAGGTCTCGTATCTGCCCGTAATGCAAATAGGCCATGTATTCGGATCATCTTCATCATATAAGTCGCCAAACGTAAAGGTCAGCGTGTACAGATTTCTCTCATAATAGATATTTACAATACTGCTGCCATCCGCATTTATTCTGACCTGATTTATGGTCTTAGGCGTATAATGTTCAAATCCGTTTCCTGTCTTTGCCGTAGCTGCCGTATATGCACCGGTAGTTCCGTTCTTGACCTGTGTATCTATAAGTTCATAGCTTCCGTCACGTTGCTGCAGATAATGCTTAACAGCATACTTGGTGTTGGTAGCCACAATCCATTTGGCGTATACCATAATTCCTTTTCCGCCCGCCGTAGCATAATCGGGCATTACATTCGGGAATTCAAAAGGAGTTGTCAGGCCTTTGTCTGTGTACCAGCCGTCAAAAACATATCCCGCCTTGGTAGGATTATATGGAGCAAAGATTCTGGCGCCCACACCGGTTGTAATGGTTTTGACATTGCTTCCACCGTTTGAATCGAACTGAATAAATCTTCCGCCCTCAGGATCTGACCAATGTATCGTAATCTTTCTGCTTATCGGTTTGGAGGTAAATGCCAGGGTACCTCCTTTGTATATAATCGTAAGCGTACAGTCCTCTTCCAGGGAGCCTGCCGGATTAACGGTAATGGCATTGGCAGAAAGGCTATACGAGAACTTAGGATTGCTTAACTCATAAGTAAATGCATCTGCCCTGTCACTGTAGAGTGAAAGTGCAGGGTTATCATCATCCTCATCGGAATCGGAGCCGTATAAATCACCGGTTCGCAAATCCAGGTAATTCATGTCGAATATATTATCGGAAAGAGTCTGGCTTCGCGAGCCCACCATTTCTATCTCATCAGCCCTTTGCCCATTATCGGTAAAGCCATATATATTCCTGTTGTCACCGATCTGTAAAATCGGCCATTGATTCTCATACAGGGTCGGCTTATACGTCAGCTTCTCACTGGAGAACAGCTGTGCCTTAAAGCTGACCTCCAAATACATTCCTATTTCTATCAGCAACGCTCCGGAATAGCCCGAGTCCTTACCTCCGGATTTAGTCCACGAGCAATGGTAATAGAAATATCCCCACAGCTGTGCATAAGCTCCGGCCTGGGCACATATACCGATGCTGTCAAGCTTAAGCGAGAACAGACCTACCGCAAGCTCCAACTCGATTCCGGCCTTAATTCCCAGTGTACCCATTACATAGAAGTCGAAATTATAATTGGATTCCTCGAGGTCTATCGTTTCATTGGTACTTTGTTTGCTCAGAACATATACATGGAAATTGTAACGCTTCGCATTGCCGTATTCGAAGGTCATTCCCATTGTTACATAGAGGTTGGCCTGAACCACAAAGTCTGCCTTTACGCCGTAGCAAAGGATGTGCATAGGGTCAACGGTTCCTTCGGTTGAGAAAATATTAACTCTAAGTATTTCAACCCAGCTGTCGTTTGCTTCTTCCATAAAGTCAGCATACTTTTCAGCCAGTCCGCCACCGTTTGAACCTGCCCACTCGAAAAGTTCTCCGTCTTCATCTAAAAGCTTCTCGCCAAGGAAGGAATCCTTCTCATCCAAAAGGTCCGTTATCTGTTTGCCAATGTTGATTAATTTCTCCTCTGCCTTGGTTCCCGTAATGCTCTGCCAATTGTAGCCTTCTTCTATTTCATCGTCCTTGGTATGTGCCGTTGCGGTAATACCGACTGCGGTGAATGTGCCTACATCAATGTTTGCATTGAGCTCATAATCATCGATGATGGGTATAATCCACTTCCAATGAACTATTGCGCCACCGCTGACATTCATGTTAAGAAGTACTTCCTGTTCAAATATAGCCTCGAGATTTATTTCAAAATGATCTCCGATTTCAACGGTAAATGTCATGGAAAGCTCTGCTCTGACACCAAAGCTGTCCTCGAAATGCTGTAACACTTTACCGGCAGCCACAGCAGCTCTTACCTGTTTCTCGGTAATACGTGCCGTCGAACCGCTCATAAGCATCATATCATCGTCTGTCACTTCACTGCCGTCAGCAAATGTAATGTTATAGGATTTCAAATCCATATCAAGGTCGCCGGAAAGCTCCTTGAAGCCATCCGTTTCAAGAGCAAGCGCTGTCAGATACTCCGCCGCCTCATCGACAAATCCGCTTGCGACAGCCTGGCTTTCCATTTCCCGTTCAATCTGTCTGATTTCCGTATCGGTGAGTACAATTTCCTCGTTTCTGCTTCCGTAGATATCCATTGATGCTGCAATTTCGTCCTCATCGGCATCGGCATAAGCAATTGTATATTCCTCATCACTTTCACTGTAGCTTACAGCCGTAATCTTGGCATATGAGCAGGGCGTTGTATCACAAATGGATGCAAAGGAGCCCTCATAGAAGGAAATAAAATCTCCTGCCTCAACCTTGCTTGTGGCATCAAGTCCATACTGAAGATATGCATCCTCCGAAAAGTCCATTACCGATTCAGGAACCGTTATGGAATGATTTGATGCATTTCCATCGGTATCCGCATCTGCAGGTACAAGAAAAACATCCGGAATAAACAAAACATCCGTGGGATCTGCACTCGAATAAGTATATGTATGCGTATCTTCGTCATAATCCGTTATGGTCACATATGCTACGGAATCGTTATCCGTATCATTAAGCTCTCTTCTGTCCGGTCTTGTACCGGAATAAATGGCTACGGTACTGCCTATTTCGAAGCTTTCATCACTTACAAAGGTACCCGAATAATCGGTAGCCGAAACCGACTGGCTGGCAACCGACGCCATGAAAAGTCCGTCCAAAAGCTCTCCGGACATATTGCTGATGTTCGAAGCGGGAATATATGAAATATCATTAGAAAGAGAGACATTCAACGTATCATCTTTTTCAGTGATAATATTGAGAACTCTTACACTCTCAAGCTGCCTTACACCACCCAGCACAAATGTATCAGGTGTATCGTCAGCCAGGGTAACCTTGTAGGTTTTGCCCTGTTCTAGCGAAGCGTTGACCGTTCCGTCAGCGCCTACCGAATAAGCAACCGAAGCGCCGCCACCCGATATATCAACGAACTCAACGTCAGAAGAATTATAATCATCAATTCCGAAGGAGTAAGCTGCCACGTCATCTGCAGCTATGTTAACTGTTGTGTAACCGGGAGTTTCAACCTCATTTAAGTTGGTGGTTTCCACAAATTTAGCATAAAGGGTAATATTTCTGTTTACAGAATCATTTTCCGCTACTTCCCTAAGATATCCTGCATCGTAGTACCATCCGAGGAATACGGAATTAGCTTTAAACGGAACAGAAAGTGCTCCGATTCTGTCGCCCGCAACATACATTTTCGGCTCAGGGAATACAACCTCCGAAGCGTTTACCCCGTTTCCGGCGGCAAAGCTAACCTGATAGTATGTGGTTCGGCCTGTCGGTGTATCATTTGAATTCAAAGACGTATGCGTAGCAGAGGTGCCGGATAAATCCCCTGTGCTTCCCGACTTTGTCAGTTTTTCTTTTATTTTTGAGAGAAGGGGTACTTTATTCTCTTCCTCATTCGTTTCTTCCAAAGTATCGTTTTGATCTTCATTTTGATAATCCGAAGAACCGGGCTCTTCCTTTATAGAATTATCCCCGCCCGATAATTTATCATCACCCGGTTCTTTCGTATCATCCATGATTTCAACATATGCATTCTCCGCCTGCTTTGCGGCCTTTCGTTCTCTCACGATGTGAACGCCGGCAACCACGCCGCCTGTGGCAACACCCACAGATAATACAGCAATAAGTATCTTAACAACCAACGCCTTTTTCATAAAAACACCGATGACCTTTCCATAGCCTGCTTACTTTGGGTTGCAGGCTTAAACTTCATTTTTCCAATATAACTATAACCTAAAAGTACCAAAAAAAACAACACTTTCGTGAAATGTTGTTTTTTTCTTCTAAAATGCAATTTTATTTTCTAAATAATACGCATACATCGTTGACATTGGTTCCTGTAGGGCCTGTTACTATCAGTCCGTCAACAGCTAAAAGCGCATTATACGAATCATTGTCATCGAGCACTTTTTCTATATCTATTCCCTTTTCCTTAAGGAGCCTTGCCGTAGAATAATCGGCATAGCCGCCTGCTGCATCGGTCGGCCCGTCGGTTCCGTCGGAGCCGAAGGAAAATACTGCCACGTTTTCAATTCCTTCTATTTCCCCGGCTGCCGAAAGCACAAGCTCCTGATTTCTTCCTCCCAGGCCTTTTCCCTTAACCTTCACGACTGTTTCACCACCGAAAATATAGGCCTCTCCCGCATGAATTTGCTTGGCCCGGCGCCCGATTTCCTTCCCGGCGTTTCTTGCCTCCTGTGTCATGTCAGTCGTTATGATTTGCGTTATAAAGCCCTGTCTTTGTAGAGCTTTTGACATGGCCACGCAAAGGGTTTTGACACTACCCGAAACATAGTATGTGGAATTTGTAAGCTTTGTTACAGGCGTTCTTTCCAATAATTCATGCACCTCGGGCGGAAGGGACAGATTATACTTTACGAGAACTGATGCCATTTTTTCTTTTGCATCCTCATCATTTGCTACCGAAGGTCCTGAAGCTATGGTACTCACATCATCCCCCAATACATCCGACAGAATCACGGAATAAATCGAAGCCGGATACACATACTCGGCAAATCTTCCTCCCTTAACAAGGGACAAGCCCTTTCGCACGGCATTGACTTCGTTTATGTTCGCTCCACATATAAGAAGCTTCTCATTTATTGAACGAAGCGTATCCGGCAAAAGCGGTGAAAGCTCAAACAGTGCCGAACCGCCTCCCGAAACCAAAAACAAAACCGTATCCTTTTGTGAAAGGTCCTTTGTAAGCTCAAGAGTACGTTTTGTCGCCCTATAGCCGTTCTCATCACTTATGGGATGCCCGGCTTCATATATTTCAATTCCGGGTAAGCTTCCTAATGCATGAGCATATTTCGTTATTACAATTCCGCCGTCAAGGTGCCCGCCTTTGGCATCGATTACCGCCAGTGCACACTTTGCCATTCTGAAAGCAGCCTTGCCTATCGCTACCATGTACAGTCGGCCCTCGGGAGGTTCAAAATTTGCAAGTCCAGCCTTTACCACATCCTCCGGCATCACTTCGCTAATTGATTCTTTGACTGCTTTATCACAGATTTCGCGCAAATTATTCATCTTTATGTCCGTTTGTTATCCTAATTTTTAATATATAAGCAAAAAGCTATCAACATCTGTCCCAGGTAATAAAGCGAAAGGTTTGCTATTCGCATGGGATATGTGGTCTTGCCGTTAAAGGTATTAAATATCAGCACGACGTCCGAGGTTGCAAAGAGCATTGCTCCAAGAGCCATAAAATTGTTACTCCAAAGCGGAACAAACAATGCTATGTCAATTGCGACCGTAACCATCACAAAAATAATACTTACGTAGAGCACACCAAATATTTTGAAAGCCTTTTTGACCTCCATTGTTTTAAAGATATATGCAAGCAATGCTCCTGCAAGCAAAAGTCCTATTACAACACATTGCCACAAATGAGTTGTCTTTGGAATAAGAGCAACGAGATACATCGCATGTCCCACCAGGAAAGCGAAAATGCCTGCCAAAAATGCAATCTGTCCTTTTTTATCCTTCAATATGAATCGAAGATTCATGACCACATCTCCGATTAGTCCAAATACAAGTCCGAGAAAGATAAATTTCCCGAAATTATCCTGATAGATAAAAGACTTACCTATCAAGCCGATAAACACAAAGCACAGACTTGCTAGGCCTTTTAAAACATCCGCCAACACATATTTTTCCTTGTGCTCAGTCACAATAAAAAAGCCTTGCAAAATAAATCCAAGTCCAACTACAGCGAACATAAAATAATCATAAATATTCATCGTTCCCTCCATATTCGTACCCTCATTATTAATTATGTGCAAACAAATATCTCATATATCATAAATTATAGCACAAAAGGCGTGAATTGTCGCTATTGGCTACCGAATTGCGCCTTGGATTAATTGATTTACAAAAAACTCTATGTTAGACTTTAAAAGAAGGTAGAGTTTCTGATATAATTTGTAAAGGACGGAAAAATTTTGCGAATAGCGATTTGTGATGATGAAAAAGAATATCTCGACAATATGGTAGAGCTGCTCCAAAAATGGTCAAAGGAATCCGATACCGATGTGGAAATTTTGCGTTTTTGTGATGGTGACAGCCTGATATCGCAAAGTAAGCTTACCAAATTCGATATCGTGTTTTTAGACATCGTTATGCCCTTATTAAACGGCATGGACACAGCACGTGAGATCAGAGAATATGACAAATCAGTGTTGTTGATTTTCCTGACTTCATCGCCTGAATTTGCTCTTGAATCATACGAAGTCAAGGCGCATAACTACCTGCTAAAGCCGGCCACATATCCAAGGCTCAAAAATGTTTTGGATGAATGTGTCGCTTTGTTTAAAAAAGAGGACCCTTTCCTCCTGTTAAAGACAAGCTACGGCTTTCAAAAGGTATATTATAATAACATTGAATTCATCGAAGCCCTTAACAAGAAGGTTATCTTCCATCTCTCAAACAACAGGTCATTAGAAATCATTGAGACACTCAAGAATATCGAAAGCCGATTGATTGGGGATAAACACTTTTTCAAGATTCACCGCAGCTACATTGCCTACATTCCAAACGTAGACCATTTTGACAATAATTCGGTCTACACGAAATCCGGCGCTGCAATTCCCATCGCCAGAGGTCTGGGCAAAAGCTTTCAGGATTCTTATTTTTCCGT
Organism: Lachnospiraceae bacterium; assembly: GCA_045627085.1. Classification (GTDB taxonomy): domain Bacteria; phylum Bacillota; class Clostridia; order Lachnospirales; family Lachnospiraceae; genus RGIG10340. The sequence goes on from JAZQNB010000002.1 coordinate 31,189, forward strand.
TATGTTTGACAACGAAAAATAGGAGGGGCCCCCTTTGTCACAGGTTATAACGGATTCTTTTTTTTACATAAATTATTTCGTACTGCTATATTTCGGAGTGATTTGCACTGCGGCACTTTTAGATGTCTTCTCCGTAAAAAACCTGAAATTCCTTTTCGTATTCTCGTTTTTATTATACGCTCTTCAGGGCGTCACCTTCTTCTTTGGTGATGAAGCGCTTACCACTAAATTGTACCCGCTAACCACGCATCTGCCCATCATACTTTTCTATCGATTGGTTTATAAGAAAAATATTTTGTCAAGCACTCTGGCTGTCGGAGTAGCCTACTTACTTTGCTCAATTTCCGAATGGATGGTGGCATTTTTGCGCCTTTTCACCCCTTCGGAAACACTTGGCTACCTGATGCGAATAATAATCAACATTCTGCTGGCGGTAATCGTGGTTAAATGGATTTCACGAACAGTAAATATCCTTATGATACAGTCCCGTAAGGACCTGATTTTATTTGGTATTATCCCTTTTACCTATTACTTATTTGACTATATTTCGACAGTGTTCTCGGACTGGCTGTATTCAGGAGAAAAAGTCATTATAGAATTCTTGCCCTTTATCCTTTCGCTGTCCTTTATAGTATTCTGTGTAAAGTTTTTCAGCGAATACAATGCCCGAATGGAAGCAGACAAAACAAACCGGTTGGCCAAGCTAAAGGCCGAGGAAACGGTCCGCGGGTTAAATGCCATAAAGAAATCCGAATACAAGCTTTCGATTCTCCGTCACGACATGCGTCATTATCTGCAAAATATAGCAGTATCTTTGGAAGAAGGAGAAATAGACAAAGCGAAGGAATATCTCAACAAGGTTTCGGATCAGATAAGTGAAACAGCTCTTCACAAATACTGTTTAAACAGAACGGTGGACATGATACTGTCCTCAAACGAAGAGCGCTTTGAACAGAACGGAATCAAAACCTGCTATAACATCGAGTTACCGGGCGAGCTTCCTTTCTCTGAGCTGGAATTTACCTCCATCCTGGCAAATGCCCTGGAGAATGCATATCACGCTCTTCTGGAAGTCGAGCCGGCGAAAAGAGCCGTATATCTTGACATAAAGATGAAGGACTCCAAATTCTTACTTTCAATCAGGAACCCTTATGCCGTAAAGCCTTCCATAGTAAACGGAATGCCGCAGACAACCGAAATCGGTCATGGCTACGGCACTAAAAGTATCAAATATGCGTGCGAAAAGCTCGGTGGTAACTGCCGGTATTTTCTGGAAAATGATATGTTCGTATTAAGAATAATTATTTAAAGCTTCAATCACAAAGTCCTGTTCTTCGCTTGTTATACCATTGTATAACGGAATGGATAGGACTTTTTTCGCATAGCCTTCCGTTATCGGCAGGCTTCCTTCCTTCACCTTTAAATAGGCATATGCCTCCGACAGATGTGGAGGAATAGGGTAATGAATAATCGTTCCGATGTTTTTCTCATTCAGATATTCGATAAGCTCATCTCTTGTATCACACCTTATTACGAACTGATGCCAAATTGATGTGGCACCTTCTCTGATTTTAGGAAGTACAAGCTTCTCATTTTTAATTTCCGCCAGATATTTATCACATATCGCACGCTTTTCATCCTCGAGCTCTTTCATATGTGAAAGGCGCACGCGCAAAAGTCCCGCCTGCATTTCATCCAGCCTGGAATTGGTTCCGACAATTCTGTTGTAGTATCTCTTCTCACTTCCGTAATTCCTGAATACTCTGACAAAATCTTCAATCTCTTTGTCATCGGTCACAATGGCACCGCCATCTCCGAAAGCGCCAAGGTTCTTGCTGGGATAAAACGAGAAGCAGCCGATGTCTCCAAAGGTGCCCGTTGTCTTACCCTCAAATTTTGCTCCGTGTGATTGCGCGCAATCCTCGACAAGACGCAAATTATATTTTCGGCAAAGCTCAACTATCGGCGCCATGTTTGAAGCCTGTCCATAGAGATGAACAACCAAAACAGCCTTTGTTTTGTCAGTAATCTTCTCTTCTATTTTGGAGGCATCGATATTAAAATATTCATCAGGCTCCACAAACACGGGAGTCGCACCGTTCATGGTTATCCCCATGACAGAGGCAATATATGTATTCCCCTGAACGATTACCTCATCTCCGGGTCCGATATTAAGAGCGCGGAAGGCTATCCACAGGGCATCAAGTCCGCTCGCAAGCCCTACGCAATATTTAGCTCCCACATAATCGGCAAATTCTCTTTCAAACGAAGCAACTTCATTGCCCAGTACATACCAGCCCGAACGAAGCACCTGTAATGCTTTATCTTCAAATTCGGACTGATATTTGTAAAACCCGCGGTCTAAACGGTTAGGCATTATCTTTTCATAATATTTATTCATCCTGACTGTCCTGCTTCCTCTTGGACTTAAACGCCCACAGTTTATTTAAAAAATAGTTTGACGGAACCGTAATTATCAAAGAAATTATCGGTGCAAGCTTCTCGTTTATATTCATTCGTTCCACGAAAAGTGCCAACAGTATTCCCGTAAGAAGCAGCCCTGTGCCTGCATAGGAGATATATGTTTTGATAAACATTATCCACCATTTAGGCCTTACCTCGTCCTCGCTTTGCACCTTAAATACATATTTGTTGTTCCAGTAAAATGCATTTACAACGCTTATCGAAAAGCTGACAAAGTTAGCAACCTCATAATGCATCCCCCATAGAACAAACAAAAGGTACAAGCCATATGAAATAGCAGTATTTGACACACCGACAAGTCCGAATTTGACAAACTGAATCAGGCCTTTATATTTTTCGTTTTCCAAAAATCCCTTTAGCATAAGACTACTCCGCATTCTTTAACCTGTAAAATGTCCAGTACGTTCCCACATCCGACTTTTCATACTCCTCATCAAGCCAATCCAAAATCCAGGTCGCATTTCCTATCGACGGATACTCTCCCATATATGCAGACAATGCTACAACCGTGGGTTTCTTCTCAGGATTTACCTCGAAATACTTTAGCATCTGCTCGTTATATATGGGTGTATCGATAGTTGAAAAATTCGAAATCTCACAGTTTGCGTATACAAACACCGACGAATCTATAAGGAAATTCTTGACAAAAAACACCTTGTCAGTTTCCTGCAAATACTCGGCGAATTCCATCGCATTTATTCTGGACTGTTCCGCTTCATAATGACCGCATACAATTCCTTTGCTCGGTCCGCTTCTCATTATATTCTGAATATCCGTAACCATCCATACGCCCTCATAGTTCGAATAGCCCCACACCACAAGGCCTCTGTGAATGGTAATAAGCCCAACCATAAGCATCAGAAAAACGCGGCCTTCCTTTTCAAAATACCTGAAGGGAAGCATCGAAACCATACCGCCCAGTACGAAATATGCCAATATCGTAATAAGGCCAAGGTCCGTTAATACCAAGGTGGCAAACACCGAGGCAAACGAGATAAGATTGCCGCACAGCCATATGGTCCTTTCCCCGTCACTCATTTTGCGATATGCAAAGCATCCCAGTATAAAAAGCAATAGGGGAATGGCATAAAAGGAACATGTCCAGTCAAGTCCGGTATATTTCTGAGTAAACAGAAGAATTATCTCCGACACAAACAAAATACACCCAAGGCTTACCAGAAAATTCACTTTTTTCCTTAGCACAAAAGCTATAAGCGCGCTGACCAAAAACCAAACAAGGGCATAGACAAAGCCGAAGAAATATCCGTAGAGAGTAAATGTATCCTCGGAATGTGAATCTGACAAAAACACATACTTCATATTGTCAATAAAGTCCGTTAAGCCTATGCGGCAGGCAAAATACCCTACATAAGCACAGGCACAAAGCGCACAAGTCAGTGTAAATACAAGTATATTCTTAATTCTCTTTTGCGTTTTCAAAAACAATATTACCCACACCGCCAAAATTGCAACGGCGCAGGAGGGATACGACAAAGTCATAAGGCATAAAGAAACCGCTGAGGCAATCAGGCAGATTGTCTTTTTTTGATTAAATATATATTTCACAATAAAGACAAAAACATATATTGAAAACAATATCTCCAGGTTGGCGAACTCCGGAAAGGGCGTCTGCTTTGCCTTGTAAATCACCAAAAACATCCACATAAGCGACGCCGTAAGCTCACCCGTTATATCCTTAAACGTCCTGTAAACAACATATCCGGTAAATGTGAACATCAAAGTACCGGCCAGCTGCAAAAACAGGGAAGCACCGACATACGAGGGAACAAAGCCATGATAAACAAACAGCAATATATCATTTAGGAAAATCGATGTCTGATGCGGTTCCCACATGACCTGAAACATTGCATCGCCCGACAGATGTCTGCAGGACATCGCCACCTGATATGCGTTATCATAGCCGAAATCCGTAAATATGCTCTTTATACTTGCTAACAAAATAAAAATCCACAGCAAATTCATAATGGATTTTTGTGGATTTTTAAAAATTTTATTGATTATTCTCATTTCTGATCTCGTTGACCTCATCAATTATAAAAGTGGGGCGGTTTCTGGATGCATCGAGAGTCCTCCAAATATATTCACCCAAAAGACCAAGCATAAGCATTATAAGTCCCAATCCGAAGAGAAGAACGCACATAAGCGACGCCCATCCCTGAATAGGAGTACCGACCGTGAATTTCTCAACCAAAACCGAGATTAACAAAATAAATGCCAATATGTCAAATATTGCTCCGACATACATCATTATCCTCATGGGTGCATATGAAAAGCTCATAAGGGAATCTATCACCAGCTTGACTTTCTTGGAAAGTGTCCATCTTGACTTGCCCTTTTCGCGGTCTTTTCTGACGAAATATATCATGTCGGTTTTGAATCCCACCCACATAACCTGAAGTGTCAGCGAAGAGTTTTTCTCGTCCAGTCTTTCTATAACCTCGATTACTTTTCTGTCTATCAGATAGCAGTCGCAGCCGCCCTTGGGCATGTTTTTATTGATAAACTTTCTGACCAGTGCATAATATCTGTTGGCAAAAAACACCTTGACGGGATTCTCTTTTCTCTCCTGTCTGACAGCAAGGACAACCTTGTTGCCTCTTTTCCAGCTCTCATACATGTCAAGAATCAATGTGGAATCTTCCTGCAAATCGGCCTGCTTGGTGACAGCACAATCTCCGGTACACGAAAACAGTCCGGCCAGAATAGCCGCATGCTCGCCAAAATTTCTGGACAGCTTAACACATTTGACGTTTTCATCAATATCGCGAATATTGTTCATTATTTCCCAGGAATTATCTCCCGAGCCGTCATCCACGAACACGATTTCATATTCGCCCAGCTTTGTGAGGATTTTCTCTTTCATATCCTCATACAGAGCCATAAGTGTATCTGAATTGTAATACACGGGTATTACTATTGATATCTTACTCAATTTGTCACTCCTTTATAAGCTTTAAATAATCTTCGTAATTTCTGATATATTCAGTGCCGTCATAATGTTCATTGGAAAGCACAAGCAATACTGAATCCGGTGAAAAATCATACATTTCTTTCCACAAAAGCTTGGAAAGCCATATGCCCATTCTCGGATGGTCCAGTTCAATAATGCGAGTCTCTTTTCCATCGTCAACCTTTACCTTGGAGCTTCCGGAAACATTAATCAGAACAAATTCGGACTTGCGGTTGGCATGAGAGCCCCTGACTACAGTGGCGTCAGAACCGTATATGTAAAATATTCTTTTAATATCAAAAGGAACGCCGGTTCCTCCCTCAACCACCACGAGATTTCCACGTTCATCTCCCAGGTCAGGAAACTCTAACATCTTATATCTGTCATCTATACTACTCATGATAATCCACCTGTCACAAAGCCTTCATTTACTAATATAGCACAAAAAAAATAATATAAATATAAAGATATTCTTAATTACCTTCTTTTAATCAAAAAAGCAAGAGCGTATTTTAAAATACGCTCTTTACAATTACGAAGTATACCAAATTTAACCTTTTATTGCAATTAATTTCACTGTTAATCCCTATACATTTACCCATTCGTCGTTTTTTAATAAAGCGTTGCGCGCCGCCTGCTGTAAACGCATTATCTCCATAGTGTCTTCTCTCTTAACGGGAGGGATTTCCGTTTCAAAAAACTTAAACATTTCCCTAAAAAAGTTATTATAGTAATCCGACACGGAAATATTAGAGACTCCGGTTTCGTGATTGCCCGCACAAAGGGAAAACAAAAGAGCCTTTGCCTGGGTAAAGGTAAGCATTCGATCGTCCTCATACTCATATACGATATGCCTTGTCTCACCCTTTGAAAACGCCTTACATCTTTTTGCGCCGGTTCCTATTAGGGCTTCAAGCATCTCATATTGGTGAATCGAATAATTCACTATATCCCCGGGGCCGGTTGATGCGGCAAAATTAATCCTTTGGTCAAAGCTTCTTTTAAAATTCATAAGCTCTGTACAAAATCTTTGGGCAGAGCAGGAAAAAACAGGCGTATGATAAATTTCTGCTTTTTCAAACATTCTGTCAGCCGTTTCCACATTGGGTGCAAAGGTTTTGTCACAGTACACCGGTTTCCCGCTTTTAAGCGCCAGGTCGGAAAGGATCTCATGGTCCCTGCAGTCATCCGCTCCCATGACCATTATGGCATCAGCCTCTTCCAGCAGCAGCTCGTAGCTGTTTAGCTTTGTCACCTTATTAAGCTCGCACCACATGTCCGTTGACAACCCCCATTTGTAAGGTGAATCGCCAAAGGCATACGCGTAGCACACATCAATATCTGTCTTCTCCTTTAAAGCCAAATCTCTTATGTATCCGGGATAATGATTGGTGTGCCAATTATCTAAATAAAAATCCACAATTCCAATCTTAATCATTTTTCTTTAAAACCTCCGCTAAAACCCACATAAATCTGTTAACCGTCGAGGTCCAAACCTCCTTGTAGGTGGCATTATTGGCGTGTGGGAAATATGGAATATCGTTATCTGCATCCGTCAAAACTCCCACAGGCATTTCTCCGACTGTTTCTCCCAGCATTACGGCATATTGGGACGCATATCGCTTTCCTTCCCCGTAAATAAGGGACTGTCTGAAAGGATTTTTGCCGGTAAAGAAATATAATTGCTCGCAGGCCATATTTATGTAGCTTTTATCCTGCAAAAAATTACCGACCACACCCGCAGCTCTTCCCAAAGCGAGCATAACTGCCGAATTTCCTCTGAAGGAGAACCAGACCGGGAACTGTTTCAGATATAGGTTGTCGTTTAATTTTTTGCCGCTTCTGACCTGGCTTTCATAGTGAGTTTTCTCTTTATCATAATCCACAAGCAAATGTGAAATTTTGAAGGTTTCCTCATCCTCCGCTTCCGAAATGTCATAAATTCCGGCAGGCATCATCCTGTATGCCGAAGCCTCTGAAAATAGGAAGGAAAGGTAATTGCCATAATCCTTAATCGACTTCACGGCTGTATCACGCAGCGGACTGTCCGTAAAGGTTTGGGCAAATATGGAAAGTGCCATTGCAAACAAATACTCTCTGGATTGATGATTGAAATGAACGCGGCTCTTTTTATTGCCGTCCCTGTAAAATGCGCCTTTATACGGGGTATCCGAATCGTCCTGGCAGGATAGAAGCTCTTCCAGATATATAGACGCATACTCCCTGTATTTTTCGTCCTCAAATTCCCTGTACAGACGCGCTGCTGCAATCACTATGACCGAAGCGTACAGTGAATACGAGGATGAAAGACTGTGCTCCCACATAATCGGATACTCTATTCCTTCTTCGACAAATCTCTTGATTCCAAAATCAAAATCGGCTTTTGCAGCCATTTTAGCCCCATATGAAAGCTCATCGTCATAGCCTTTTAATGCCTCACCTGCATGCATACAGAAAGCCGAGCACATCAGATTCTCAAAGGCATGATTGTGGCTTCTTACATAAACATCATCTTCATTGCCGATAAAGCCGTCCGTCCACCTGACAAGTCCGGCACTGGTTGCCCTATATCCGTCCTTAAAGCGTGTTCTTAATACAAAGTCAAGTCCCCAGCAGGCCTCCTCCATCAGACGGTTATATAATTCAGGATTATCCCTGTTTTGTTCGGCAAGTCCGAACAGTGCATCCGCGCTTTCTGCAGTATGAAGCATCTGCTGGCTCAAATCTCCCGCATCATGCCACCCTCCGCAAAAAGGTATTATCTTCCCGTCATGCTTGGCATATACATCCATATGGCACAGGCCATGCTTGTTGTATACCGGATAGCCGCACCTTTCACAAAACAGGAAATTAATCAGTCTCCAGGTGGTTCCCTCAAAGACATTATCTTCAATGACAAACATATCCGTTCTATATCCGCCGATATGAATGTGGTATCTTCCGGCCACCTCAAATTCCGTAAAATCAATCAGATACAGTGTTTCTCCGGAAACCGTAACCTCACGGGGTTTTCCTTCGTATACAGACACACCGGTATCGTCTGAAACAATATAAAATACCGGTTCGCACCTGTCAGTTACGGCCGTTTTCGGTCCTTTTGTATTATATCCGCTATAGGAATAAGCTATCTGGCGGTTGTCCGGCGCCCAGCCCTTGTCCTTATAAGGATTATTAACCTTTTCCAGGCGCACGTCTTCAATTTCTATTGCGACCTCATCGCCGGTTGAAATATCTTTTCCGTTCAATCGCATATTAAAGGAAATCTCCGTGACCTTATCCCTTGAAAGACTTCCGAATTCCCAAATGCAGTCGCACCACACCATATTGGTAAGCTCCTGCACATGGCTTCCTTCCCGGTAATATTCATCCGGAACCTTTATATTCCCTTCGTTCACCAGTCCCACCAGCAGATTGTTTATTCTGTTACCGGGGCATACTGCACGGGCTTTAAATCTCAATCGGTCATAACCGGTGAGGTCCGCTTTGTTAAGCTTGATTTTCTCAGTCACGGTACCGTAAAATGCGCAGTCTCCGTCTGCAGGCATTTCTTTAGGCCAGCAATAAGTAACCGGCGTTCCCGAAAGGACTGTTTTTCCCTCCGTCAGCTTTTTGATTTTATCCGGTTTAATACTTTTTCTTTCAGCATCAAAGCTGTTAATTGCGTCTGTTCGCATCGGTTTGTGAACCAAACCGCTCTCCCGCAAATCCTCAAAAAATCCCATATTCGTTTCCTCTTACAATGTGACCTTTCCTGCTGCCGCCCATTCACAGCTGCGAAGCAGCAAGGTCTTAAACTGTGGCGGTTCCATGGAAATTGTCGTATTCTCCATAAGACCGTGTCCCGTGTAATAAGTCCAAACATGTCCGAGCAGATAATCTACGGTTCTGCCCTCTCCGTAATTTCCTATGGTAAGCACCGGCTCATCTCTTCCCGTGCCCGGAAAGTCCCATCGCGATCTTAATTCCGGGTCCGAATATGCCGTAGCTAAAACCTTCATCGGTACATTCCATACATTTTCAAGCAGACAAAACAGTTCGTCCGCTGTTTCAAAGGCTTCAACCCCTTCGGTAATGGGATGCTTTTCATTCGTCATTTTTACCTTACAGTAGTTAAAATCACCATGTGTGGCTGTCTCTCTCCACAACAGGCCTACCATCTTTTCAATCTCAGGATTTTCCCTAAAGCAGGGATGGATTCCATGTGCAAATATTATTCCCTTGCCTTTTTTTACTTCCTCTGCCAAAAGCTTCTCGCAGTCATTTCCCTTCCAGAAATCATCCGCGCACTGGAAATAAAACAAATCCGTATTATGCAGTAATTCACTGTTGTGCATATATTCTTCTATGGACAGCCCGGCATCGGGATGCATTCCTGCCAAAGTAACCTTAAACAGTCCCGTTTCCTCCAGCCATCTTTTAATTATCGTGGATATTCTGATTACATCATGTCCCATCGGACTGACAAAAATAACTGTATTATACATATTTTTCTCCTCTGATTATAAATCCAAAAGCGAAGCCGCATCCTTATCCAACAGAACCTCGCAATTGGGGTGAAGCTGTACAACTGAGGCCGGAATATCTGTCGTAACAGGACCTTCCAGAGCCTTCTTTATTATTTGAGCCTTATGCTTTCCCTTTGCCACAAGAATTAATTTCCTTGCAGACATTATATTCTTCACGCCCAGAGTTAAGCCTCCCAGGTAATAATCATCCGGGACACCGGTTTCGCCTCTGACCTTTTTCTCGAAAATCGGGTCCATGGGAGATACCCAGGTGATCCTCTCAAAGGGCGTACCCGGCTGATTTATCCCTATATGTCCGTTCCAGCCGATGCCGAGTATCTGTAAGTCTATCCCACCAGCCTGCTCAATTCTTTGCTCAAAGAGCTTACATTCTTTTTCAAAATCCGCATCCATCGTCAAGGGCATGATGAAGTTTTCTTCCCTGATTTTCAAGGTATCGCAAAGCGGTGTTTTTATCATTGCATAGCAGCTGCCCTTGTAGCTTCTCGGCAGATTGACAAGCTCATCTACGTTAAATATTTTGATATTCTCTGTGTTAAAGGGATTCTCCGCATATATCTCGGATACAAGCTTTAGCATATTGTTTGTGGTCTGTCCTGTTGAAAGGCCGATGCATGAATCTTCCTTTGAAAGCATTTGCCCTATTATTCTCCATGCAGCCTCCCTGTCAAAAGCCGCCTCATTTTCCATTACGGTTATTTTCATATTGGCTGATTCCTTCCATAGCATTTGCCGCAGCGCCTATTAAGCCGACACTTTCTACCGAAAGAGTACTTAATGACACCTTGCCAAAAAAGTTTTTGATTGGTTCATCTGTGATTCTTTCCATAAATTTCTCATACAGATAGCCGTCTTTTAATGTTCCTCCGCCAAGTACTATCTGTTCGGGGTCTGTTACCCTTATTAAATTTCTGATTAAAAACTCAAGACTCTCTGTGAGCATTGACACCAAATGTGTGCATAAGGCATCACCTTTTTTTGCCAATTCAAATACCTCTCCTGCGCTTACTCTCTTATCTTTGGAAATAACCAGCGCCGAGATATAATCCTTTGAAAGCTTCCTCGCCTGCCTGTCTATCCCCATGCCGGACAGCACCAGTTCAGTACAGCCTTTCCTTCCGCAGACGCACTCTTCATCAGTACCTTTAGTCAGGACCATATGTCCAATCTCTCCGGCATCATTGTTCATCCCGCGGATAATCCTTCCGTCTGACACAATTCCCGCCGCAAGGCCTGTTCCAATGTTAATATATATAAAATTATCAGTTTGTTTTCCAATTCCGAATCTTCTTTCGGCCTGTGTGGCGCTCTTCACGTCATTGTCCACAAAGACCTTTATTTTCAAAACCTCTTCAACCATGGCAGCAAGCTCAATATTGCCGACATTTGTATAGTCAAAGGTCTTCCATATTCCGTTTTTGTAATCCACCACCCCGACAATACCGATACCCGCGCTGACAGGGGTTCCGATAAAGCCTACACTTTTTACATAATCCATAAGACTGTCCGTTATCAGTTTGGCAGCCTCCTTCTGATCCAACACACCGGTGTTGTATTGTTTTTTGTTTAATATTTCCCCTTCCTTATTTACCTCGCCTATAAGTAACTTTGTTCCGCCAAAGTCAATTCCTAAATAGGTTTCCATATACGTGTCTCTTTTCTTTTGATTATTGGGAAGAGTGCCCTTAGCACCCTTCCCTTTTTTTATTAATTTGCAAGATATTCCTGCATCTGTCTTTCTACGTCAGCCATGTAATCGGTAATTCCTGCCTTTGTAAGAGCGTCACGATATTTCTCAACTGCGGCCTTGGCATCTCCGGCTTTTCCAAACTGAATGGCCGGAAGCCATGTGCTTCCTGCTTCATTGATAGCAGTAATGTTGGGTGAAAAATCGTTGGTGTCATATACGAACGAGCCCCAAGGATATGTTGTTGTCCAAGGTCTGATTCTTTCGTTGATGGCATCCTTATAGGGCTGCCACTCATTGTACTCGGGAATCTCAAGGCTGTCGTTACGTGTGCTCCACATATCCCAATAATAGGAATCTGTTTCATCATTGAAGCTTTCAGGCTTCTCTCTGTAGCCTTCGTCGTTAACAATGTACTGAACACCCTCGATGCCGTACTGTGTCAAATGATAAACAACAGGATCATACTGGAACATGTCATACATCATAAGCGCTCTTTCAGGGTTCTGTGCAGCTGCCGTTACAGAGCATGAATCCTGTGTCATTACGTCAGAATAGCAGAAGCCTCTCTTCTCATCGAAGTAGAAGGCATCCAGCTCGGCGTCGGGATTTTCTTTAGCCATTTTCTCAAACATTCCATAATATCCGGATACGTTACAGTTAAGAAGTCCGCCCTTTCCTGCAAGGAACATAGCCTCTCCGTCTATTGTAGCAGAAAGAATGTCTTCAGGCCAGTACCCTTTATCTGCCCACTCCTTCATTCTGACTGCAAAATCAACAAATTTGTCATCAAAGACAGGGCTTACGCAGGTCCAGATGTCATCCTTACCTGCATTAGCTGTAGGACAGCTCATGCCCACACTTCCGGGTCCCAATACATAATCTGTTTCCTGACGGAGCCACATAGCGTAAAGCTCATTGGAATTGACGGTTCCGCTGATGTTGTAGGGAATTACGCCGGGCTTGTTTGCAAGAATTCCATCGCAATACTGTTCAAGAGTGTCGATAGAATTTACGCAGTCAAGTCCAAACTCTTTAGCCCAATCGAGACGGTAGATAAATACGGGTGTTGATAACTGCCAATGTCTGTGCTCGGGAAGAGCCACTATCTGGCCCTTGTAGGTACATCCTGACCACTCTTCAGCAGTGGTATCGGCATAAAGATTGGGGGCATAGTAAGGAAGGAGTTCCTTAATGTCCATAAATGCACCCTTCTCGGTATTATCCCATAAATTAAGCCAGGTTGATGTAGTAAAAATCAAATCATAGGGGGTACCGGAAACAAGCTCCATCTGATATTTGGTTTCGTAATTGTTCCACTCAATCCAGGTAACTTCAAGCTCGGCATTGAGTTTTTCTTTGAAAATCCTGTTAAGCTCCGCAAATACACGCTCGTCTGCTCCGCCTGCCGGAGGGTCTCCCAAAACCAGCATTTTAACGGTGACAAATTCCGATGTATCGATTTCGCCGTTTACTACGGGAGTATGTCCGCTAAAGCCTTCAAAGTTAATGCCTTCGGAAACATCAGCGTATGTTGCTTCTGCCTTAGTTTCATCACTTTTTGCTTCAGGTTTTGAATCGGTTTTTGTACATCCTGCCAAAAAAGCCGTAACCATCACAAGTGCAAGCAGCAAAGATAATCCTTTTTTCATATTAAATTTCCTCTCTTATATAATTGTATCGCTAAGGCAACATCCCGGGTTCGTTGCCATACAGCCTTTGATTTAGCCCTTTACAGAGCCAACGGTAATACCCTGTACAAAGTATTTCTGTACCATGGGATATGCCGCAATAATGGGCGCCGTCGCCAAAACGGCGGTAGCCATCTTAACGGTTTCCAGCGGCAGGTCTTCTATAGTAACATTCTTACCTGCCAGTGAGTTCTTTAAGTAGCTGGCCTTATTGATAAGGTTGTATAAAACCAGCTGTAAGGGTCTGTATTTGACACTGGTGTCCAGAAACAGCATTGAGTTATACCATTCATTCCAGTATCCCAAACCGATAAATAATCCTATCGTTGCCAGCGCCGGCGTAGACATGGGGAGAATTATCGTTATGAAGGTTTTAAGTGGTGAAGCTCCGTCAATCTCAGCTGCCTCACTTATTTCGTGAGGCACGCTGCCCTTGATAAAATTCTTCATCATTATTATGTTCCAGGCACTCATAAGGCTCGGAAGAAGTATTGCAAAATATGAATTCTTCAAATGCAGATATCTGGTAATAAGCAGATAAAACGCAACAAGTCCGCCTGAAAACAAGGTTGTAAAATACAAAAACAGTGAAACCAGATTGCGATGTTTAAAATCAGGTCGCTGTATGATATAGCCTGTCAGCGCGGTAAGAAACAATCCCGTGCCCGTACCTACTACAGTGAGAATAATGGTAACCACGTAGGAGCCGGCAATCTCGCCGCCCTGTACGAAAATTGCCTTGTACGCATCAAGCGTAAACCTTTTGGGCAGGAGGCTGTAGCCTTCCGTCACCAGTATCTGTTCCGTCTCAAAGCTGGCTGCAAACATCATAATGAAAGGAAGCAGACATGAGAGAGCAAATATACTGATGAAAATATATGCAAATATTCTGATGATTTTTCCTGAGGTGTCCAATTTTACTTTTTTCATAGCTACTCCTTTAAAACAATGCATAATCAGGTTCAATTTTCTTGACCACAAAATTCGAGGTCAGCACAAGCACTAATCCAAATACGGACTGCACAAAAGATACCGCTGCCGCCGTGGAGAAGTTTGCGTTACTTACCATCGACCTGAAGATAAAGGTTTCAAGTATATCCGTACTGTCAAGCAGCAGTACATTACTTCCGCCTACAAGGTTGTAGAACAAGTCAAAGTTTCCGTGGAGAATTCCTCCGATGGAAAGCAGTACCAGAAGCACCACTGTAGGCCTTAAGCATGGAAGCGTGATATAGCAGATTCTCTGAATCGTGCTCGCTCCGTCAACCTGAGCGGCCTCTATCATTTCACCGTCTATTCCCATAAGTGCAGCGAAATATACAATCGAGCCATATCCTGCACCCTTCCACAGATTTACAAATACCAATATAAAGGGCCATGCTTCAGGCGACTGATATACGGAAACCGGATTACGTCCCATAGCTTCTAACAGATGATTAAGCACACCGTTTGTACTGTTAAAAATCGCAAACGAGAACAGTCCGACCAAAACATATGATATGAAATTGGGCAAAATCATAAAGGACTGATTGTACTTGCGAAAACGTTTGCTGCCAATCTCATTCATCAAAATGGCTATAGCCAGCTGAATAAAGGTACTCGTTCCAATAAAGGCCACATTGTACAAAACAGTATTTCTGACCAGCACTCCCAGCTTGCCGGACATAAATATGAACTTCAGATTTTCCAAGCCGACAAAAGGACTCTTAAATATTCCCAAATTATAATTAAACTTAACAAATGCCACATATATACCCGGCATGGGGATATATGAAAATACAATAAAAAATATAAAAGCGGGAATACACAAAATCAGAAATTTCCTGTCTTTCTTCCATGCCTTTCTCTTTTTGGCCCGTCTAGACGCAGCCTCAGACTTAACTACTTCATTATTCATTTACATACTCCTTATCAAAACCAACAATTTCCCTAAATAAAATCACTTATCATGCGAAAAGGTTTGCCTTTTATGAAAATTCCCATGCTTTCAATGAAAACCTTTTCATAGATTGAATCCTAGCACGATTGCTATCCAAAGTCAACATTTATCATATGTTCTTTGCAATCTTTATTATATTGCACAAATTAACAAAACCGATTTTGTGAAAAATTTCTATTTGTCTGTGAAAACGTTATCATATATTGCCTGCATTCTTTCACTATGCTATAATCAAGTTGTTTATTAATTTCCCTATGTATAAATCATTTATGAGGCGTTTAAATGAAAAAGGAATCTGTGACGATTACTAAAATTGCAAAGGAAAGTGGTGTATCCATCTCAACCGTTTCAAGGGTATTAAACGGAAACGTTCCCGTTTCCTCCGACAAAAAGGAACGAGTTGAAAAGGTTGTCGCGAAGTATCACTTTACCCCTAACTCTCTCGCTCAAAGCCTGGTTAGAAAAGAGACGAAAACTTTGGGTATCATCATTCCCGATATTTCGAACCCTTACTTCTCATCCATTTTTCTGGAGCTTGAGCGTTATGCCAACGAGGCCGGGTATTCTCTGTTTTTGTGCAATACTCTCTTTGGCGGATCAGGTCACGGAATCAACAAGATTCAAAAGGAATCGGCCTTTTTCAAGCTGATGATAGAAAAGGGTGTGGACGGTGTTCTTATTTTCGGCGGACAGGTAGATATGAACGAGGTAGATAACGAATACAGAGAGAGCTTAAACAATTTAAGCGAGCACGTGCCCGTAGTCGTAATCGGTAAATATATAGAAAATACCAATTGCAGTTTTATCCAAAACGAAAACGGTTTCGGAGTTAAGCTTGCCATCAATCATCTGCACGCCCTCGGTCACAGGAAAATTGCTTTCATCGGAGGTCAGGAGGGTGTCACCATCACCGATATCAGACTGTCTGCCTACCGTGAAGCCTGTAAAGACCTCGGCTTGGGCTACAATGACAGGCTTGTATTGCTCACGGATTATTACATTGAGGCAGGCTATGAAGCAATCCTCAGACTCAATGAAAGCAAAGAGGAATATACAGCTCTTATCGCCATCAACGACAATGTCGCACTCGGAGCCATCAGAGCACTTTCCGATTTCGGCAGAAGTGTCCCGGAGGACGTTGCCGTAATCAGCTGTGAGCAGTTCCCCAATGCCGAATATCACGTACCCAGACTGACAAGTATTAATCTTCACTCGGAGATACTTGCCCGTATATCCATCAACACTTTGCTCAATCAGATAAAGGATATGGGGCTTCCGACAGCCATGACCATTCGTCCGGAGCTCATCATCCGTGAAAGCTGCTAATTAATATTAATATCAGGGAGATAATTAACATGAACAGAACAGAATTTGAACAGACCTTAAACGAATTATATGCAGATTTGGAAAGTAAAAATGGAGTGTTTCGAACCTTTTTTGATGTTTCCGAAAGTGAATTGGAGGATTTAAAGAAATACGCCGCCGTTTCGCTTTTAGCCACAGACAGGTATTACTCCAACCTCACAAGGCTGCGTATGGAGAGAAAAGAATTATAAGAAACGTGCTCCAACAGGCGAACAGCAAAAGCTGCCGAAGAAGGTTTGTTATCACTTCTTCGGCAGTTTTTAGAAGGTATAATTAAATGGAATCTTTTTCAAGCTCTTTATAAAATCTCTGCAATGTATAAAATGCAGGTTTTCTATAAGTTTTGTCAGGGCCAAGAAGTCCCTTTCTGTTATAGTAATCCTGAATAACGCTCGTACGTCTCGGACATCTGAAATCATACAGTATCCAGGGAGTCATACCCTTGATATATGAAATACTTCGCAGGGTGGCTATCTGCTTTTCATATACATCCACCTGACATTCCTCCGTACCCTTTTCGTCGACACTTCCGTGGTGTCCGGGCATAGCGTCAGCACCGAACTCAGTAATAATTACAGGCTTTGAAGGATGCGAATTTGCCATAAGCTCCGGCAGTTTATTGAAATCCGGTGTGTACCATCCGCAGTATTCGTTGATGCCTATTATATCCAGATATTCGATAAGCCTGTCCGCTATCATGTTCTTCTCGCCGTCTACAAGGCATGCTGCCGAAACCATACGGGTAGGATCATTTTCGTGCGCACAGTTTGCAAGATTTTTCATAAACAAAAGCCTCTCGTCAGTATCGGCATTTTCATTTCCGACAGACCAGATGATAACGCTGGCGCGATTGTAATCTCTTGCAATCAACTCCATTAATTGATTTTGGGCATCTTCATAGGTTTTCTTTCTTTCGAATCGAATAGCCCAATATACGGGGATTTCTTCCCAGAGCAAAATGCCAAGTTCATCCGCAAGTCTTGCCATATTTTCATGGTGAGGGTAATGCGCAGCTCTCATGAAATTGCAGCCCAGTTCCTTAGCTATCTTGATATTTTCAATTCGTTCAGCGTCAGTAAGTGCCTTTCCGTTTATAACGCTTTCCTCATGTGCGGAAATTCCGCGAAGGAAAACGGGCTTCCCATTTAGAATAATCTCTCCGTTTTTCACACGAATTTCTCTAAAGCCGACTCTGTCTGTTACGATATCCTCCATACACCTTACGCACACATCATAAAGCTTTGGTGTCACAGTGTTCCAAAGGCAGGGCTTTGCTTCGAATTCCACATAGCCTTCACCATTAGATATTTTGATATTCTCTCTTACTCCCAATTCATCAATTGTGAGAACGGCATCGGTATTAATCGCTTCGGACATTTTTATCCTTGCATTTATATGTGAGAAAGTACCGTCCGGTGTTAAAGCGATTTGGAAATTTTTGATAAATACTCCGGGCAGACGAATCAGCGCTATGTCCCTGTATACTCCGCCATAATTAAACCAGTCCGTATTCTCCGTGGGAACCTGATGTTCTCTTCTGGTACTGTCAACCGTGAGGATAATTCTGTTTTCCTCCTGCAAAAGGTTTGTAATGTCAAAGTATGCCGGTGTCGAACCGCCTCTGTGCATTCCCACATAGGTTTTATTTACAAACACTCTCACAATGTAATTGGCAGCACCGATTTTCAGCACTACTTTCTCATCATTTTGTTTTTTGAACATAAATTTCCTGGTAAAGACCATGCTTCCGTCGTATATATGGTATTCCTCTTTCACCGTATTCCAACAGCAGGGCAACTCCATAACCGGCCATTCGTCAAAGGAATAATCTAACGGCAATGTATTTCCTTTTGCATCGAAGCGGTTTTCAAGAAACCATTTCTGACGCAGACAGGTATCATACTGGTCAACCGCATAATGCCAAATACCGTTTAACAGCTCTGTTTTTCTGCCGGTATCATAGACTAAAGTATCCGCAGTTGCCTGATTGCCTTCGTACTGGCCGGTATAATCCTCCAGGTGAATATCCGACATATAAATCTTAGGTTTTTTCTCGCTCATAGTAATCCATCCTTATCTAAATCGTCATGAAAACATTATAGGTTTTGTTATCAGAATAGGGTAATCTGTTTCCTAAAATCGGTCTTCCGTCCACAATTATGGCAGGCATATTACCCCTGTTTACAGTAATATTATATACCGAATTTTTGTATCGCCTTGTACATTTTACGGTTTTCCATGAAGACGGGAGCTTCGGCTCAAGAACAAGACCGTCAACCGTTGCCTTTACTCCCAGCATTTCTTCTATGATAAGCAACAGCATCCAGGAAACCGTTCCTGTTCCAATATGGCGGCTCGACCTTCCGTAATTCTTTGATTCCTTAAGTCCGTAATAGTAATTGGAAAGGTAGATCGGATTCTGTGTATTTTGCTTTGGCGGATTTTCCGGATTCGTCGGAAGCGTTCTCCAAAGTGTTTCATACAGTTCGTCGTTTGCACCAATCTGTGACAGAGCGTAAGCATAAAACATTGACGCGTGATTGTAAACAGAGCCGTTTTCCGTTGTGCCGGATTTCTTTATACTGATTCGTCCCCACTTAGGATCCCATTCTTTAAAGGGAGGGTACAAAAGAAGCGGTCCAAACGGAGTATAAAGTTCTCTCTTAACCGATTCAAGCAGCTTTTCCTCACGTTCCTTTGAAGGAACGCCGGCCATTAATGCCCAGGACTGAGTATTTAAGAAAAGTCTGTCCGAATCATCCCCCAAAAGGGTTCCGTCGTCATGAATGGCTGCCGCATATCTGTCATTGCACCATGCGTGACGGTTAATTGCGTCCTTCATATCAAAAGCCGATTTTTCAAATCTTATTCTCTCTTCCGCCGAAAGGTACGGCAGCATTTTGTTAACTGCGAAAATATATGCCATGGAAAGCCATACAGACTCTCCCTTTCCCTCGCGGCCCACACCGTTCATGGGGTCATTCCAATCACCGTCACCGATTAAGCATAAACCGTGTGCCCCCAAATGTGTCTGCAGATAATTCAGGGCGGCAACCAGATGTTCAAGAACGGTTGCTTTTCTGCCATCCTTATAAGGGACAACAGTGTCAAAAACAGCTTCATCCCCCAGCTGCCTGATTAACGCCTCCGTACAGATTACAAGCCACGCCGGAGCATCCGTATGTCTTAGAAGGCACAATGCTCTGGGAGGCGCACCGTTTGTATCGTACCATTGCTGTACAAATCCATCGCTTTGCTGCAAAGTAAGCAAATGTATAATATACTCCTTTGCTTCTTTGGGATTAATCATGGCATATCCCATTCCATCCTGTATCTGATTGCGCACAGGACAGTAGGAGCTGCCTCTATTTTGTCTGGTCAAAAGTGTCATTTGTTTTTGTAACCAGTAATTTCCAAATGCATTTAAGTTTTCATCAGGAGTATCCATGTGGAAATTTCCAGTTCTTTCTTCCACATACTCCTCCAGCTTTACCCTTTTTTTCGAAACATAAGCTTCATCAAAGCTCTTCTTTGATTCTATTATTTCTTCCTTGTCATGTGCTGCCCCGAGTTCAATAAATACTTCTCTTGCCTCTCCCGGTAATAGCACCATATCAAAAGAAAACACACCGCAAAAGTCTTCTGCTTCTGCAGGTATACCATCCATTTTGTCGGCCAATACTCCCCTCGGAATCTCAGCCTCACATACTCCCCCCATAAAACGGAGTTTGCTCATCTCAAAGCACGTCGGAGTAACATCAGAAAACATATATGTATATGCTTTTTTCTCCATTGCCTTTTCTTTCTCTTCATAAAGAGCATGATACGGGAAAGCATATTTATATATTATCCCGTCCTCATAATAGCACTCGCCACCCATAACACCATGGTCATAAAAATTAAACATGGTATACAGAGAAAGCTCACGCTTTTCTTCACCGTTATTCTGAATTCTGAGTGACCAAATTTCTTTAGTGCCATTTTCCGGCACCATCACCCTTATCGATGAGAGCACATCAAATGTAACCGAAGTCAGTCTGTTCTCCCACCATCCGCATACATACGAATATTCATCGGGGCGTATGCCAAGAGGAACATAATTGGGGTTCCAGACCCTTTTACTCTCACGGTCCTTAATATAGAAATATCTTTTCCCCAAAATGAGAGGCTGTCTGTTATAGTTTTCTACAAGCATTCCCTCGCCCTGAAGTGTTTGGTCCGGTTCCAGATAATACTCATCATTAAACAAAGCATTAATCCAGGGTGCCGGAGTGACCGGTGTAGTGATTTCAAATTCCTTACCCTCATTTATAAAATGTCCAAATTCCATAATTCCTCTTTTCCGATATAACCAAAGCAACCGCTTCTTTACATCTTTACTGCACCTTCGGTTACACCTGCAATTACCCATTTGCTGGTGAAAATATATACAATTACAACCGGCAGAATTGCAAGGCTTGTGCCTGCCAAAAGCAGTCCCCATTCAGTGGCCGCTTCACCGGATGAATCCTTTAAAGCTATTACAGCTACAACAAGTGGCTGAATTTTAGTATTCGTAAATGTCATAACATACGGCCAGAAGAAATCATTCCAAATTCGATTGAAGAATATGATGGCAAAGGTTCCGACCATGGGTTTTGCCAAAGGCAAACCTATCAAAAAGAAACGGTGGAACAAACTGCAGCCGTCCAAAGACGCCGCTTCATCAATAAAGCGTCCCTGACTTAAAAAGTATGCTTCAAAAATAAAAACTTCTGCGCCTGCCGTAGTAATCATTCCCAACAGGATTGCCAGCCTTGAACCGGTAATTCCGATTGTTCTCATAATGGATAGCTTAGGATACAGGGTCATGGGTCCCAAGGATACAAACATAGTAGCCATAATGAGCAGCTTTATTACCTTTTTGCCTGCAAAGTCCTGATTGGCCAGGCAAAATCCCAACGCACAGACATTGAACATTGAAATAACAGTGCCCAGCGTCGAATAGAAAACACTGTTCCCTATATACCCGACGAAATTTGCTTCTTTAAAAGCCCTGGTGTAGTTGCTGAAAACTACCTGTTTGGGAAAAAACGTGCTTCCGGTCAGCAGCTCAGACACCGGTTTAAGCGAACCCGTTATGCTGAACAAAATGGGAAAGATAACCATAAGGCTCACTGCTGCCAGAAATACATATATTAATAATTTTCCTAAATATTTCATGCTTTTTTTCATGGCTTCCTCCTAATCATATTGCATCTTTTTGGTTACAGCGTTGTAAATAACCGTGATAATGCCGACTATTACCGCTGAAACTACCGCCACTGCAGCGCCAAGTCCATACTGTGCCGTTGTGGTACTCGGGAAAAACAGATTGTAGATATAAAGGAAGGTAAGCTCCGTAGTATGATTTGGGCCACCCTTTGTAAGGATGAAATACGATCCCATAGCCCTCAGACATCCTACCAGTGAAAGCATAATTATTACCTGACTCATACGTCCCATCATGGGAATTGTAATATAAAAGAGACGTTGAGTTTCATTTGCCCCATCCACGCTGGCGCTCTCGTAAACATCCTTGGGGATATTGGTCAAACCTGCGATAAAGAACAGCATGTTAAGTCCGAAATATATCCACGCATCGGCAAAAACACCGACTACAAAGGCCGAATTCTGATGTGCCAGCAAATTATAATTCTTGGAAATCCAACCGGCATTCGTCATATACCTTGTCAAAATACCGTTATAGGGATTGAGCATAATGGAAAATACCATAAAGATTGCAAAGCTTGGAAGTATCTGTGGAAGATAGAACAGTGTTTTAAAGAAATTGCCACCCTTTACCTTACCTGTTACAAGAAAGGCACAAATGAAAGCTAACGGTATCTCTATCGCAGTCTTCAAAACCGCATAAAGGAGTGTTCTTCCCCATGATTTCCAATAAATAGCAAAAGCATTTCCCGACTGATGCAGTATTGCATCAAAATCAAAGATTTTTCTAAAATTGTCTAAACCCACAAAAATAGGAATCGTGGTCCCATCATAGCTATAAAGACAATACTTTAACGCCCATAAGATCGGATAGATTCCCATTGCCAAAAACAAAATCAGCGTAGGTGCGAGGAGGAGGTACGCAGGTACACTCCTCTTAAACACCTTTTTAATTTTGGAATGCCGACTTTGTCCACCGGGTAAAGACTTAATGTTTTTTCCGGTTTTCATATCTATGCATTCTCGCTTTCTTATTTTGTTTCTTCCTGTAAAACAACCCACTCGTCGGGTGTTACATACTTAACATTTTCAGCTACGATAGGCTTCTTGGGATCGAAGTTCTCGATAGTCATAATCTTTCCGAGGAAACCGATTTCTGTATCTGTAGCAAGTGCCTTAATCTCGTCAAGCTTAGCCTGATCGTAAAGACCTGTGTTGTATTTAGCAGATAAATCAGAAAGTGTCGTCTCAATGTCAAGCTCAGGATTGTCAATGAGAGTAGCAATTGTTGTTGCCTCATTATCTCCCTCAATCTGAACGCCAAGGTTTACACTTGAAACCTGAACCATATCCTCTGTAGGAGCATAGTCAACCCACTGAGAATATTCTGAAGCGGGCTTACCCTTTGCAGCCTCAAGTGCCCAGGGAAGAACTGACATATCTGTCGCTTTTGAAAGCATTTCTGACTGGTAATCCTCTCCAAGCATAAATTCTACGAATTTTGCAGCTGCCTCTTTGTGCTTACTTGAAGCAGAAAGCATGTAGTTAGCACCATCACGAAGGCAAAGAGCACCTTTGTTCTCGCCACCGATTGCATTGGGCCATTCAAATACGCCCCAATCACAGGATGCTTCAAACTGTGTATTGATTGCAGCGCAGTCCCATGAAACTGAAGGAATCATACCGATTTTGCCTGCGGCAAACTGTGCACGAACGCCGTCATTGTCAAGAGTCTCAGCACCGGGGAATACGATTTCCTCAGCAATCATCTGTCTGAAGAGTTCAATGTAAGGCTTTAAGTAACCAAAATCATATGTGTTTCTTGCGAAATCATAGCCCATTTTGTAATAGCCTTCATAAGCTCCTACAGGTTCTGCAATGAAAGGAACTGCTGAGCCGCCAACGGCACTGCTGAGTCCGAAGCCGTAGAATTCGCCATTGCCTGCTTCAGTGATTTTCTTTGCGAATTCATATACCTCATCCCAGGTTGTAGGAAGTGTATCAATGCCTGCTGCCGCAAAAAGCTCTTTGTTGTAAGCCATCTTGTAGGTCTTTGCGCCCCATACGAAAGCGTATGTGTTAATCTCCTTGTTAACCTCGATTTTGTATGAGTAAGGCTCAATCTTTTCTTTGAAATCGTCTGAAAGGTAATTGTCCCAAGGCTCAATCCAGCCATTGCTAAGTGCTTCTGTAATATCAGGAACACCGTGAAATACATCGGGAGCCTGATCGGAAAGAATAGCTGTCTTTAAAGCGGTTCCCCACTCGCCTGTTTTAAGAACAACTTCTACCGTAATGTTGTCCTCATTTGTTTCGTTAAACTTTTCTACCATGGGTTCGATTGCACTCATGGAGCCTGAAGTCCAGGTGAAGTACTGAATGGTAACAGGTTCCTTCTCTTCCTTTTCTTCAACCTTTGCGCCTGCTTCGTTTGAAGCCTTGGCAGGGGTGCTGCTCTGATTGTCAGCAGTATTGCCACAACCTGCAAGAAGTGAAAGTGACAAAGTCATTGCTGTTAACAAAGCAAATAGATTTTTTCTTTTCATAATTAGTAATTCCTCCTTATCATTCTTGATAAGTCTATTTTAACAATCCCTGCCCGCAAAAACTTATTTACGAGGTTTGAAAACTACCACAAATCAATTGAGACCATAATACTTTTTATACACCTGCGAGAGATATCTGCCGTCCTTATACCCCAAGGCGGCAGCTATCTGGTTCAGATTCAGATTGCCCTCCTCCATCAGTCTGGCGGCCTCCTCCATCTTAACCCGGACTACATGGTCCTTGAAGTTTTCGCCGCTTTCCTTAAACAGAAAGCTCAGATAATTCGGGCTTACATATACATATTCCGCCACGGTTATCAGCGAGACATCGCCATTTAGATTCTGTTTTATATATTTCTGTGCCTTTTCAATAATACCTTCGTTCCTTAAGTTTCTGCTGTCGTTAACCGCCTTTGTGACTTCAAGTATTTCCTTTGTCACTATCTCTTCAAGCTCCGTCAGTGTAGAACGCTTCCCGATATCATTAAGGCTTCTGAACAAATTCTCCAATTTTTCGCAAAGCTTCGTTTCCTCTTCACTTTTATCCACATGCATAAAGCGGATAAGGTAGCTTAAAAATACCAAAAGCTTTGAAAGAACATAATCCTGTCCCTTGGTGGAGCATTGGCCTAACAGTTCAAAGTATCCTGAGAGCGCCTCAGTAACACCCTTTATGTCGCCCACCTTCATACATTCCAATATGGTTTCTTCCTTGTTCTGTACCATCAGCCAGTCTTCATTTTGTTCTCTTTCTATA
This sequence comes from Lachnospiraceae bacterium, assembly GCA_045627085.1. GTDB lineage: Bacteria > Bacillota > Clostridia > Lachnospirales > Lachnospiraceae > RGIG10340. The sequence continues at coordinate 56,345 of JAZQNB010000002.1, forward strand.
TCACCGATGTATATAACGCTTCCCATTCCCATAAAGAAACGATAATTGAGTGCCCATTCCGCCTCGTGGTAGGCTTTCGGCAGCGAAGCTGCATCGGAAATAAGTCTTCCCAAGCCCAAACTGGCTATATTTCCCGTGCGATTTTCAAATTCCTTTTGAATTCGCACTGCCTTCCCCTCCAGATATAAAAGGAAGTCCTTTCGTCCCACCTCGGCGGGGAAATTTAAGATAACCACAATCCTGTCTTTTAAATCCTCAAAGGCTATACATCTGTATTCCTCTTCAAGCACCTCCTGGCATATCTCCTTTAACTGCAAAAGAGCCAGGCTGGTTTCGTATTTGTCACGAAAGGTCGAATCCAGCTCGCACAAAATCAGTGCAAGCCTTTCCGTGGAAAGGTCAATTCCCAAAAATTCAAACTGCTTTTCCACCTGATCATCTTCATATTCAATATCGTTAAGTAACTGATTAAGCAGATGCTGTCTTACTATCGGGATACTCTCTTCAAGCTTCTTTTTAAGCCTGTCCTTTTCCTTTTCCCTCTCCGTCTCTGCATATATTTCATCCCTGACCGTACACAGAGTTTCCATCAGCTGTTCAATCTTGGCCGGCTTTAACAGATAGCTGCAGGCTTTGAAATCCATAGCCTTTTTGACATACTCAAACTCCTCATGGCCGGAGAGCAGCACCACCTTAATCATTGGGTATTTCTCATAAACCTGTTTTGTCAGCTCTATTCCGTCCACCACGGGCATAACTACATCCGTCAAAATTATGTCCGGCACATTTGCCTTGATTTCACGCAAGGCTTCCTCTCCGTTACTTACGGCACCTATTATCTCAAATCCGTTTTGCTTCCACTCACCCACGCTGCAAATGCCTTCACGCAGTATAGCTTCATCCTCAACCACCAACAGTTTAATCATCCTTTTGCTCCTCCATAAAGCCCAGTGGAAATCTGACCGATATTCTGGTTCCGTTTCCCGGCGACGACTCAAATTCCAAAGAATTTTCATTTCCCGAATACATCATGATTCGTTCCCAGACGTTTTCTATCGCATATCCGTGGTCTTCGCTGTCGGCATGATTTGCTTTGTGATATTGGTTAAGCCTCTCACATAATTCATTATCCATGCCACAGCCGTTATCTTCTATGGTAAAAACTATATCATTCTTTGACTTTTTTGCCGTGATTGATATATGTCCCTGATAATCAAGCCTTTCAAAGCCATGCAAAAGAGCGTTCTCCACAAAAGGCTGTAATATCAGTTTAGGTACTCTGCTTTCCTCTAATTCCTTAGGCAGATATACTTCATAATCGAATTTATTCTCCATTCGTGTTTTCTGTATTTCCATGTATTTCCGGGCATGCTCCATTTCCTTTTTGACCGTGGTAATGTCCTCGCCCTTATTCAAACTAAGTCTGAAGAAATCCGCCAAATCGGCAATCAGATTGGCAATCTTGTCCTGTTTCTCCATCTTAGCCATCCAATATACCATATCCAGGGTGTTATATAAAAAGTGCGGATTAATCTGAGCCTGCAGGGCCTTTAGCTGTTCAGCATGCTTTTGCTTCTCGGCCTGCTTTACGTTCTCCAAAAGCAGGGCAATCTGTTCCATAAGCTCCCGATATTTTCCTCCCAGATACCCTATCTCATCATTGTATTTTGTGGTAAAATTAACCTCCATATTGTTTTCGACAGTTTGCTCCATGGATTCGGTCAGCTCCCTTATGGGCTTGGTAACCGTGCCCGAAACAAATGTAGCTATGAGGAAAACCACCACCAGCGAAATGGCAAACAGAATCAGAATTACACGGTGAATTGCCCCTGCCTGCCTGTACAATATGTTAAGGTCGTAGACATAGACTATATTCCAGTCCGGCAAGGCCATATTCCTTACATGAATCCCGGCATGTCCCATTGTAAAGTCGCCTTCAAAACCATCAGCTCTGCACTCAGAGATTTTCTCCGTTATTTCATCCCTACCGTTTTCGTTGAGCCAGTCGAAGTTCCCTTCGCTTACTACCACTCCGCCGTTACTGTCATATATAATAATGCCTGTCTGCCTTTTGTCAGCTTCCTTTTTAAGAAGCTTGGACAAATACGATTTCTTCAGTGAGAAGATCAAGACGCTGTAATCCTCATCTGCATCAGAGGTATATCCGATGGACGGATAAACACTTCCGCCTCCCTCGTTATTCATAAAATAAAAGGAACGGAGAATATGGAAATATTCATCTTCACTTTCAACGTTTTCAAACAGTATTTTGTTCTTGTTTAGCATGGAGCTTATATAATATGGCTTGTTTTTAAAATCAGCGGAGGACAGCTTGAAATTATATTCACTCGAGTAGATATTGTCATCCTCGCCATGCATGTAAACTACATCCACAAGGCTATGATTCCTCAGCTTTATATCCAGGAAATAGTTTAGGAAATCGTTGTCCAGCCTGATTTGCTCCGACTTTTCTTTATCTTCTGCAGCGCTGCGCAGATATAACTGCATGAAATTGGTATCCTCAAATATGCTCCTGAATTCATCATTCACGGATTCTATCTGAGCGCTTAAGGATTGCTCCAGATACTGCAGTGAATCCTCCAGTATCTCTGTTTCCTGTTTCCTCAAAATTCCCGTGGAAAAGAAGAAGGCATAGGAAGAAATGCCCGCCACAAGCAACACGGCAAACAAGGTATAAAGGAACATAATCCTTGTCCTTATTGAGCAGTTGTAAAAGAATTTTCTCATATAAATACTCGTTCCCTTTCCATAGCATGTTCCCATTTTATCAAGTGCAAATAGCACTTCGGTTTTCCGAAATGCTATTTACTAAAGAAGGGTTAAGATTACTGCTGCACATCGCACTTGTACAATGTGGTGTTAACACGTCCGATTCCGTCAACTATCTCACTGCCGGCTTCTATGGAATGAATCCAGCCCTCTGCCGATAATCGCCCCGTGTTTCTTAAATAATCGGTAAACAATTTAAAATTTAATTTAATGCTTGTCGTATTTGTCGTTCTCCTAAAGGTAATACAGGTCCATGCGTCCGCGCGAACCGTAGAATTTACCGTTCCTGAGTATACGTCCCAATTGCTACCGCCGATTTGGACGTTTGATGCGATTTTGGTTCCGAGCGGAGTTGCATTTCCATTTGCATAAGGCCATATCATAATCTCATAATCATGCCACACCTTATCCCCTTTACTCGGATTAACCCACACATCCCATGCGCAGTTAAAGGTTCCTGTTGCTGTTTTAACATTGTCAAAATTCCTTACCTGAAAATCCCATTCCAGCCAGATATTCTTATTATCCTTAATCTGTGTGGGCAATCTGGACGGATTTGAATCTGAGTTTACTTTGACCGAAGGATATGCTTTTACGTTATTGTTTACTCCATACGGCCAATTCCAACGCCATCCAAAGCTGTTTACGGTCGGTCCGTCGCCAAAGATACTCTGTGAATAGGTCGCAATATTGCCCTTTCCCCACATATTGTTCACGAGGAAATATTTGGGCTGGTCAGCAAAGGTAATTGTGTTGCCATTACCCCATTTTTCAACCACTGCGGCCTCCACGCTCATAACCGGCGTCAGAAGGATTGCCAATGCCAAAAGGCTTGAAAGAATCTTTTTTATCATTCTGCTTTTTTTCATATTCAATTACCCCATACATTATATAGAACTGTTTTTTTGCTACTTAACTTTTACTTTAAAGGTCTTCTGTGTACCACTTTCATCCGTAACGGTGATAAGCGCCTTTCCCTTTTTGTTTCCTGTAACGACCCCATTTTCGTTTACAGCTGCAATATTCTCATCGGAGGAGCTATAGTAAAGCTTCCCGCCTGAGGATGTATTTTTTACCTCAATCTGTACTGTTTTACCGGCCTTGATTTTGGCACTGCTTTTCTTAAGTGTCAGAATTGTAACCGTTATTTTACAGGATGCACTGCTTCCGTCAGAAGCCGTGACCGTAATTACCGCACTTCCCGCGCCCTTTGCCTTAACCTTCCCCCAACGGCTGACTGTCGCAACGCTGCTGTTTGAAGTGCTCCATTTGAGCTTCCTGCTGCCCTTTATCCTGGTCGTAAGGGTTGCATCCAATGTGAGTTTTGCTCCCTTTGCCAAGGAAGCCGAAGTTATATCAAGAGTAAGCTTTCCTTTTTCTTCTGTCTTAGTTTCTGTCTTCTTTTCCTCCTCTTTTACTTCCTTTTTATTTTCAGTCTTTTCTTTCGTTTTATTTTCTGTAGATTTTTGGTCTTTACTTACTTTCTTTTCCTGCGTAACAGTTTCTTTTTTCTCTACAACTGTATTCCGAATTGCAGCCACTGCCCCTTTTACTGAGGACGTTCTTCTTGTAGACGACGGTGCCTTTGTCGGTGCAGGTACCTGTGTGGGTATTGGTGTAGGCTTTACTTCTTCTGCAGTTGAAGTCGGAGCTACAGGTTCATTTGACATTGAAGGCAGGTCATTTCCTATCAGTGACAACACGCCGTTATTGTACATAAAGGTAAGTGTTACGGGGCTGTCGAGCACGGATGCATTTATCTCCTTGTGGGCTCCGCCGTATGTAACTGCAACCCTCTGTTCTCCCTTAAATGCTCTGGTCGAGTATCTGCCGTTAGCCGCGGTCGAACCACTTTCGTCCGTCCACCACTGATTGTAAATCATATCTAACCATACCTCACCGTTTTTGCGCAGGTTGAAGTCATAGTCTACCATTGCGGCCTTTGGCTGATACATACAGCCTTCCCAGAATCCCCAGGTTGTAATGGAGGAAACATTTTCCACGCTGAAAACAGCTGTCATAAAGTCTCTTGTAAACTGAGCCTGCAAGTCCTCGTCATCCTCTTCGCAGGTAAACTCCGTTATCTCAATGTCCTTTCCAAGAGTTGAAAGTCTGTTTAAGGTTGAAATAATCGTTGTCGGAGCCATTACGCTTACATGTCCCTGAACGCCCAGTGTGGTAATCGGGGCATCATGCTCTACCAGATACTGACAGAGCTCCAAATACTGAGTTGCGGTCTGTGAAGATGAAAACAGGCCATAATCGTTGTAGGTCAGCTTAATATCGGGATCCGCAGCATGTGCGAGATTAAACCAGTCTACCAGTGCATCGTAACCGCCAAGTCTGTCGGACCAGAAGAACGTAGCACCTGCTCCCGTATTTAAGTGTGACGGAATGTTTTCATTTACAACATCCCAGTTATATATTCTGCCTTTATACTTATCAACATAAGTACTTATGTGATTTGTTATATGGTTGCTCAATGCGATTCTGCCGTCTTCGGAATCCTCGCTGACCAAATCCATGTCGCTCCAATATGAAGTTGCTCCACCTAAAGCCACGTTCTTAAATCTGCTGTCATCACCGTATACCAGGACATGTCCTCTTACCTCTTTGCCGTGAGCCAGGAAATAATCAATCCATTCATCGACAAGCGCCTGTCTCTGTGTATCCGTGATGTAATAATGCTTAAGCGCATTTTCAAAGCCTGCTCTGTTGTGTGAGATTAATTCAAACGCAGTCTTATAATTAGCCTTTGTAGTATCGTCCCATTCCTCATAGGAATCAACATTTACAATAGTACCGAAGCCGAAAGCATGTGAAAGCTGGTCAATATCAACATTGGCTCCGCTAATCGGATTGTAATTGCCGTCGACAACCACAACGTTAACATCCTGCTTACGAATAGCCTCTATTCTGGCATTTGCTTCCGTTCTCCAGGCCGCATCAGGCTCCATACCGGAATAAGTCTTAGCCATAACCGGCATCTGGCTGACGCTGAACTCGCGTTTAAAATTGATGACCTTAAGGTCTGCAATCTGCAGCTTCTGCTGTGCTCCTGCGAGCTGGAATACCCATGTTCCGGTATCCGTTCCTGCCGCCGGCGCCGTACATGCTCCAAATACCGTTGTCCATACCGAAGCATCCTCCTTTATGTCTGCGGTGAAATTGAAGTTAGCCGATGTAGCCCCATCCGGTCTTATTCTTGTATTTGCCGTAACAAAATTAGCTTCCTTATTTGTCACGGAGCTGATGCCGCGAACCTTACAGGTAAAGAAGAGCGTGTCTCCGGAGACAATTGTTTTCGCGGGATCGAAGTTGAAATATACCTGTCCGCTCCAGGCATTATTTCCGACAGCCTTGCTCTCTATCTCAATTGCCTTTGAAAAGCTCTGACCTGTAACAGTCACAACATTTGCCGTGAAATTTGTTTCGGTATAGTTGTCCTGTCTGACGGCCTCATAAGCATCCTGTGCAAGGAAATCGCCGTAGGTTACAACCGTAGCCGTGTTGCTTGTTGCAAAGGCTTCCATTACTTCGTCATAAGTCATTTTTTCCGTTTCGGTCTGCTGTGCGGAATTTACGCCTCTGCTCAAATTTATTATTGTCAAATCCTTTATTTCAAAGGTCTGCTCTGCAAGTGCCGTCTGAAACACCAGACATCCGTTAATATCATCTCGTCCGTTTATGGGAGAGAAGCCTGTTCCATAGCAGAGAGTCCACTCACTTCCCACTCTGAAAGAGCTTCCCATTGCACCGTGAACATTGATAGTATTCTGAGAATCTGTTGCAACCGGTCTGAAAAACATTCGGATATTCTCCGGTGTCGCATGCGATACGTTTCGGATATAGAAAGCAAAAGCTATCTCATCATCCCTTCGTATTTCGCCTTCTGCCTTTATTCCAACCTGTGCATCATAGGCTGCAGGTGACGAACCGGTAACAGCTATCCTCATGACAGAGGCATTTTCACGCGATTCAACACTCAGATTCATGCTTCCACCGACACTGGTCCATACATCATCGGTTTTATTACTTCCCGGAGTCGAAACCCAATCGTCCGGGGAAAGCTTTGTTGCATATCCGCCTGAGACTCTGCTTTCAGCCGACTGAAGCTGTGCCAGATTCTGTTGTGCTGTTTCATCGTTGCCATAATCTATGTAAGGATCAGTAGGAGGATCCTGTTGTCCGCTCTCCTGCTGTTGTCCGGGAGTTTGCTGTCCCGGGTCGGAACCGCTCACCGTCCCGGAGGAACGGCTTAAATCAATTACACATAGGTCGGCAATCAGAAATTCTTCCGTATATAATCCCTGTTGAAGTATCAATGCTCCAAAGGGCTTAGTTGTCGTCGAATAATCAACAGTGGAAATTGTCCCTACACCGCAGATTAATTTCCATCCCTCTCCTATCGCGCTGTTAATGCCGTTAACCTGTATATCCTGCCCGCTTCCGCTTTTATCCGGATTCGGTCTGAGTCGAAGCCCTGTCGTTATACTACCTGATTCAGTATTTCCGTCAGAGCTTAGTGCTTTAACTCTAAAAGCATAAAACAGCTTGTCGCCGCTGCTTACATTCTGACTAAGCTTAAAATTAGCCTGTCCTTCATAATCATTTGAAACTCTTTGAGATGTAATCTTTACCACAGAACCATACGTGGTATCGGAAACGGTACTCATGGAGATACTGCCGTTGTTTGTCCAATACTTTGTGCTTTCTACGTAGACATCCCCATCCTTATAAGGTCCCCCGGTTGTCCACTCGGCAGCACCGGCGCTGACCAATGAGGCTTCGCCGGCAGAAAGCTTTGCTTTTGCCAAGGTATAGGCAGCTTCCATATCCGTTAAAAGTAAATCTTCTATTTCCGGCTCGGTCGCTTTTACCGAAAGCGGCTCTGCCAGAGCAAGTAACATTGAAAACACCATAACCATTGCCAATACTTTTTTCATAAACTTTCCTTCCTTCCCTAAATTTACTCAAATTTTCATTTGAATCTAAGGAAATTATACAAAGTCAGAACTGTCAAAAAATTATGATGAAAGTAGAAAAACTCATGCAGGAAAGACACTTTCCTAATCATGAGTTTATTTTATCACTGTTTATCATTTTTTTAAATATTTTTAGTAAGTGAAAGTGCCCGCCGAGGCAACCGGCAGGCACTTTCAAAATATTAATTGGGTTTAGGATAGAAAAAATCTTTTTTTATAAACGATAGCTGAGGAGGCAATTGCTGCCATTCCCATTACGCTGAATAATACTATGTAAAGTAAACTGTTCTCTCCTGTTTTGGGAGATACTGCACTTTCTGCAAACACGAAGGTTGAGAAGTGAGTTACGGTAAATGTGATGCTTCCGTCTGCGTTCCTTACAGGTCTGATAACCTCATAGCTTCCATCGCTTGAATAGTGAAGAATTACCAGCTTGGAAATATTGAGGTTGCCGGGTACCTTCATGGTGATGCTTACAGGCACATCCAGTTTAGAGCCTACGCTTCCGCCCTGAAGCTTGATGTCAAGTGCGATTGCGTTCTTATATACTCTCTCATCTACATTTTCATCTGTTGTGGGAGCTGATAAGGACAATGTAACTGTCTCTCCGCTCTTTGCATTAAGTCCTGCTCCGACAACCGATACAGATGAAGGATCGACTACATTTGAAAGTGAGCTGTCAACATTTGACTTAACAGTGATGTTGTTCTCAGCATTATAATCAGCTTCCAAATTCTTGATCTGTTTTAAAACATTGCTGTCATTCTGCATAGCTACTGCCAAGGAATCAACGGAAATATCCTTTGTAATCTTATTAAGAGCCTCTGTAGCAGATTCATTATCATCAACAATTTTCTTTACGTCATTGCTTACCTTCTGAGATACTGCTCTTCTCTCGTTTCTTGAAAGAGTTGACTCATAATTCTTTACTTCCGTACCTGTAACTGCCTTAGGAAGTGCTATTGTTGCGGGAGCAGCCTCCGAAGATGAAGTATTTGTGCTAGCTGCAGGTGTCTGCGTAGGTGCAGGTGTAGGTGTTGGTGTAGGTGTTACAGGCGGATTGATAATACTGTCAACGTCAGCCTTATTCTCAAACACCGTTCCTCTTGCATTTATAGTAAAACCTTCTCTAATGTTTTTAACTGCAAATGTAGCTGACTGTACTGAGTTATTGTTGAATATCAGGTTGAAGCCGTCTGTGTAAGCTGCGGGCACTGTGATATGCCACCAGCCATCTCCGTCATCGGTTGCAGCTGCTCCGGGCCATCCGCCTAAAAGTTCACCCAAGTCTCCGTAGGTATATGCATTTACATTTCCCCAATTGTCAGAATCATAGAAATGAACTGTTGTTGTGCTGAAAGGTAATGAATGATCTGCCTCAGCAGCATGCTTAGTAGCGTAAACGTCATTTCCTGATACTGAAGTAAAGCAGTTATTATCTCTGCTGTTTACGGTAACGTCACTAATCTGATTTCCGTTTCCGTCATTAAATATAACCTTAAGATTGTCAGATGCAGCGGTAGGTATTGAAACTGTTTTCCAATTGTTACCGTCATCAGTCATAAGTGTTCCGGGCCATGTTCCCAAAGGAGAATCCGTGCCACCGTCAATATATGCATAAGCATAGGTGTTTGCCCAGCTGTCATTGTAATAGTAAATCGTTGTATTTGAATTTATTGCATTTACAATGCTTTCAACTGCAGCCTGTGAATCAAGCAGTGTAGCGCCCGTACCTGCATATGTCCAGACATTTGTCTGAGATGAAGGTGTAAGGTCTGCCGTCTGTTTGCCGTTATTGCTGTTATTGAAGATGATTGTAAAGCCATCGGATACAAGTCCGGGAACCTCTACTGAGAACCAGCCGTTTCCATCATCGGTTGCAGCTGCTCCGGGCCATCCGCCAAATGCTTCTCCCAAATTACCATAAACATATGCACTTACGCTTGCCCAATCCTGGCTGTTGTAGAAGTGGCATACTGTTGTACTTCTGGGAACGTCAATTGCTGTCTCTGCGGCAATCTTGTTAGCGTATACTGTAGTGCTCTCTGATGTATAGTAATGCATTGTTCTGTCATTTACCGTATAAGCATCAGTCTGTGCGCCTGCGTTATTATTAAATATTACTTTCAAATTATCTGATGCTGCGGTAGGTATGGTGATATATTTCCATCCGTTTGTATCAGTTGTCATTGCAGCTCCGGGCCATGCTCCCAAAGGAGATTCAGAGCCACCGTCAATGTATGCATAAGCATACAGGTTATCCCAATGATTCTTGTCATAGAAGTAAACCTTCATTTCCTGACCGGAAATGCCGAGTGCTTCCTCTGCTGCTGTCTTTGATGCATATTTTGCACCATTATGACCTGCAATATATACGTTCTTGGCATCCGCAATATTGATATTGGGGGTCTGTGAACCATTGTTATTGTTGTTAAATATTAAATATAAAGCTGAGCTTGCGCCGTCCTGAAGTCTTACCTTAAACCAGCCGTCTCCGTCATCAATAACTGCTGATGCACTTCCCGGCCAATCTCCGAAGTTGTTAGCTCCGCCCCATGTGTAAGCGGCAATTTCATCCCAAGCTGAATCATTATAATAGTAAACATCAGTAAATCTGCTGGAGAAGCCTACTGAATCCTCAGCATCTTCCCTATCATCATATGCAATATTTTCAACAGTTGTGTAGATATTTACATCATCGGAAATATTGATGCTGTCTGTCTGAGAACCGGCGTTATTATTAAATATAATGTTGAAATCTGTCGCGCCGGCCGGAACCTTGATATTAGCTCTGTACCAGTAATCTCCGACATATGATGTTGCTTTTCCGGGCCATCCGCCAAGAAGCTCTCCGGGTCCCCAGATATATGCATATACATCATCCCAAAGAGGACTGTTAAGGAAATAAACACTGACATTTCTGATTCCAAGTCCTGTCTCTGCAGCGGATTTGCTTGCATACAGTGTGCTGCTTGCACCTGTTAAGTATCTATCTGTTAATGTGGTAATTGCGAAAGCGTCTGAGGTATTCTCACCATCAGTGAAGCTGATTTCAAAGCTTGTTGCGTTTACTGTTGCAAGGTACCAGCCATCGCCGTTTGTATATAAGGTTGCTGCGCCTGCGCTTCCGTCAACAGTTGCAGAAACACTGCTCCAGTCCTCACTGTTGTAGAACATAACAGAAGTTGCATTTGAAGCTTCTGCCTCGTACAGTACAACTACTCCGTTTGCAGGAACAACGCCGTTGATTACACCATTCTTTACTGTATATACGCTTGTTCCGTCTACTTTATCAATATATGTACCATCTGCAAGGTTTGTTTCAGAATCAAGGACATAAGCTGATGATGCGCTGTTAACCATAACAAGTCCGGCATCACCACGTTCAATCATGATTACATTTACGTTTCCGCTTGGATTACGAAGGTTCTCTGCTTTACCCTGCATAGCAAGTCTGAAATGGTTAACTGCAGATACTCTTGCATCCTTGTAGAAATCATTTCCTGCTGCTCCGAGGACATTGTTTCCTTCTCTGCTGGTAGATGAACTTCCTGCAGGTCTTGAGAAGAACAAGGGTGTACCTGCAGCTCTTGCAGTTATGATTGCCCAACCTTTTACAACCTTCTCATCATCGAGTGCCAGCCATGATTCACCGTCATTAAAATATGTATCATGTGACTCTACCCATGTAACAAGCTTGTCAGCATCTGCTGTATATGTGGTAGCTGTATATGTATCATCTGAAATTGCATATCCTGAAATCTTGGATACGGAGTAATCGCCTGTGGTAAGTGCTGTACGAATATTTTCGCCATACTTACTTGCCGTTGTTCCGCCAAGCATATCCTGATATGCTGCAAGACGTTCATTTGCGCCCTGTAAAACCTCGCCGTAAACGAACAGGTCATCATAATCCTTGTCGTCTCCGTCGTTTGAAAGTGTTGTCTTCATATTAGGATAGAAGGTATTCTCCACTCCATCCGGTCTGTCATCATCGGGAAGTCCGATGTGTTTTGCGGTATCAATACGGAATCCGTCAGCACCGCAGGCAATTGCATCTGTAAGATAATCATAAAAATATGCCTGGAAGCCTGTATTTTCCGTATCTACATCAGGAAGTCCGCCGGACTGATATCTGGTACATTCAAATCTGTCTGAATAACTTGAAATATTATCTGATGTAGTATGGTATAACAATTCACTTCCGCCTGCTGCTGTAATCAGGTCATTGGAAACCTGTGAAAGTGAAGGTGTGGTGTGGTTAGGAACTATATCAACTATGATACCTATTCCATAGCTTTCAGCTACCGCACACATTTCTGCAAATTCTGCTCTGGTTCCTAACTGGTAGTTACCGATTGTCCAGTCTGTCGGCTGGTAATGATAGTACCATGCACCTGTTCCGAGAAGTGTCATTGCAGGATTGGTATCCAAACATGCATTGATAGGTGATGTCTGAATTGCAGTATAACCCGCAGCTGCAATGTCAGCCATGTTCTCTTTAATGGTGTCAAAAGACCAACAAAAAGCGTGTAAAATAGCGCCATCATGAATTGATTCTCTGGTTACTGTGCCGGGTGCTTCGATTGCCTGTACCCTGGACATATTGCCCACAGGTGTGGAAATAAGCAAAGCAAAGCTGAGGATCAAAGCAATACCGCGCTTGATTCTATTAAATCCTTGTTTCATTTCAAACCTCCCAAATTAATTTTTAAGCTACCTATAAATAGTAGCAAAATACAATTTGTAAGACTTGTTTTGGATTGATTAATTTATAACACTAAAATGACCAACGTCGAAACATTGGTCAAAATAGTGTTATCGTTTTATGACATTTATTTTACTTATAGCATCTCTTACATGGGGTTTTTCCTGCAGATAACGCATCTCTTTCGGATAGCATGTACCCATTTTCCTTAACACATTTAATTTGGCTGTGATATCTTATACCTCCATTGGATACATAGACTCCGTTGTCTGTTGTATAGCCCCTGAAGGCTACTGATTTCTCCGGAATTTCCCACCTTCCGGAGGCGTTTTTACCCGAGTCCTTTAATTCTCCTGATTTGCAGTATTTATATATAGCGGCCGTGGAGCAGCCCAGGCACCTTGCCGCAACCTTTGCGGAAACGGTCTTATCCATATTTCTGGAAAGAGGCAGGTAAGCTTTGCCCTTTTCGCCTGTTGCCGGTTTTACCTTCGGATTTTTTACGGCCTTTATTGTCTTTAATGCTTTTTCCCCGCTGTAAAAGGCCATGCTCTTTTTATCAAAAGCAATCTCAAGACGCGGATTATGCACCAATTCATCAAATGTAAAGTGAAAGTCTTCTCCAATTTTCCTGATTTCGCCGGTGATTTGCTTTTCACGGGCATTATTTATCTCTATCACAGGATTATCGGATATGATGTCCTTAATCCGAATTTTCTCTGTTTCGTTTTCCTCAAGCTTTTCACAAATACGAATTGTATTTCGACCCGACATGACAAACAAACCGCATTCTCCACTCTCTTTATTTTTCATCAAATCAAGGCTTTGTTCCTTTTGCATGTCAAGACCCGCATATACCTTTAAAGAGCCGGGAATGCCTATCGGCAGTTCGTAGAGCTTGTTGTTACCTATTTCCCTGTTCTTTGAAGCCTTTAGCAGTTCTTCGCAGTCTGCCGCACCTGCTATATCCGCATCGCCATAGCAAAATACGAGCATTCCGTTATTAACGGCTGCAGCACTTCTTTGATTTTGATTGGCTGTCTTTGCAGAGGGCACGATACCGGTTTCCGAAAACCGGAATGTTATATCCAATAAATCAGCCAAATCAGAATAGGAGGGAGCGGCAGGAACATTTGCCACGCACGAATACGGCGTTCCAAAAATCGCATCATATGGCTCCGTTTCTATCGTGCGGATGCCTTTTAGCTCTCTGTCTATGGTTAGCGAATTAAGTGACAGCTTCCATTCACTCTTTCCGTTATTTTCCTGCTTTTCAACAAGTATGTAGCTGGGATGCAGGAATTTAGGATTAAGCTCGTGAAGCATTTCGTCAGTCACCTTCCCATCCTTGCTCGAAAACTGGTAAGGATTGTTAGTGTCCGCCACATAGATAATTATTCTGTCATTACTTTCAATCAAATAATCATATGCCAAAACCGTATGAGAATTCTCTATGAGATTGGGCAGCTTACTGATATTAACAATGGCATATTTCTCTTTTTTTATAATATCTATTATCTCCTCAGCTGATAATTTCAGCATAAACGGTTCGTGTAGCAAATACTTTGCTGCTGTATATTTAATGTATTTCCCGCTGACCTGGTATAAATGCTTTCCGTTTATTTTTCTTACGAATTGTGGTAACAGTTCAGTGCTTTCGTATAGTTTGGTAACACCCGGTTCGTATCGTTTAAGGATTGGGAAATACTGATTTAGAGGAAGACTGTAGTTTGATCGTCCGTGTAAGGCATACAGTGCCTCAAGCGTGAGTCCGAAGCAGTTTCCATCCTTTGCCATGCCATTGGTAATCCCATAGAATACTGAATTGCTAATTCCATTCCCAATTACTTCAACCGGATGGTTCAGTGCATCCAGCACCGCTCCGATTGATATCCAGGGTTTAGACATGTTGGAAAAGGTTTCATAATATATTTCGGGACTTATATGGTCCGGTCCGCCGTAATTATCAAAATTCCAAAATCCGTATTTAAGGAAATTGGCTTCCAAATCATAGTCCTTCTCTTCATACACGGAATAGAAAAGCTCTGCTGCCTTTTTGTTGCCCTTGGCACTTTTCCCGGTCTTTGTCAAAGGAGTTTCATTGTGCACTCCCAAAAGCCAGCTATTTTTGATATTGCCCTCGAGGACAAATTTACCTATTTCATCATCATGTGATATGATGACTAAAGACGCGCCGGGAACTACCAAATCCACTGCATGCGGTGCACTGATTTTGTCAGAATCATATACACTTATATCTATAGTCAGGGTATCATCATGGTGCAGATTTTCTAAAGGGATTCTAAGATTTTCATCTTTATTCTTATAACGGATTTCCAGAACATTTTTCGACGTACCGCCACCGTCGGGAAACCTCTTGTTATTTAATAGGACATGGTCATTGAATTTTACTGTTGCACGGATATAAAGCTCCGCACTTCCGTCAGAGCCGTCGGTATCCACATATTTGTCCGCAATTATCTTCTCCAGATTAATTACGGGTGATACTGTTGATTTGATATTTTCTCCCTTATTTCTGTATATCACGCCACCTCTGAAGTCCATGTAAGAGGTATAACCATCAAAAACAATATCGGTGCAAGGATAGGAAAGCTTGGATACAAGACCGCCTTCCGCTTCATATTTGGCCAAAAATTCTCCGTACAGGCAACGATAAGCAGTCTCCACCCTGCCCGTTTCGTAAACACTTTCAACACCATAAATTACACCGCTTCTTTTCTTGTTACCACACCTTACCGAGCCGATTGCTCTGACAAGGCTCTCCCCGTCCGCCTTAAAACCGGTGCTTATGTCGATAACAGCCCGGTCTATAACCGAATAATAGCTTTCCTCCTCTTCATAATGAGTCTTGGGGAATCCGAGCATATCCTTGTTCTTCTGATAATACTCATGACACCCGACATCCATAATGGAAATATCATTATCATGCTCGTACAAAACCTTTTCTTCAAATTGGTAATAATATCCGGTCTCATTATCTATTTTGAATGTTTTTTTCGTACCCAGGAGTCTTCCGAACTCTACACCGCTGTACAGAGCCTTTAGGTATTCTCTGTAGCTTTCCCCCGATATAAGCGTTCTCCCTGAAGCATTTGTAATGATTACTCCTTTTTCATAATAAGCGCTGCTGTAATCATCCCCATTATCATTTCCCGGAACGTCGGCCAGCAATTCACCAAGCCTTAATAATTCATAATTATTTGGAAACATACTAATCTTCCACCCCCTTCTTTATTTTCCAATAAACACTATACATTATTGCAAACATATGCTCAATAGTGAAGATATAGCAAACGAAATTACCACTAGCATGACCTGATAGCTAAACCATACCTTCAGGATTGCATATTAGAAGAATTAATGGTAATTGTGCCGGATGGGCAGGCGGCGGGATGGAGGGGCGGGAGGGAGCGCGCGGACATAAATATAGCCATGCTTACCTGTCGTTTTCGTCAGACAGATAAACATGGCCTTTCTGATTTATGTTATAAACAATTGCGTTGCGCAAAGCCTGCGCATCAAAGGTTTAAGCACCGATGCTTCGTGCAGAGCAGAAATACTCGCGAAAATCCTTTATGCAAGTTTGGTTCCACACTTGTAACACATTGTATGTGACTTGTTCTCTTCTGCGCCGCAGTTCGGACATTTGACAGTTCGTACGGTGCTCTTGGGAACCATGGCGATTACGCCGTCCTTATCCTTTCCGCAGGAGCATGTACCAACATATAAGGGATTGGTTTTACCGCAGCTGCATTTCCACTCATTGGGATCCGGTATCTGTGTCTCATTCATGGTCTTGAACAAATGCTGAACCATCTTGTCACTGTTGATATTTATCAGCTTGTTGTCAATGGATGTAATTCTGTCAATCATCTCGCCAAAGCCATAGAAAAAGAATGAAAACAGCCATGAAAGGAGTGACCCGCCAACTATAACCACAATTCCGAGAGTCACGCCAAAATCGGTCCAAACAGCCTTACCAAACTCAATACTGGCGATAATTCCTATTAAGCAAACAACAATACCAACTGTTTTGATTTTCTTTCCGATATCACTATACATATAGGCACCTCCTGAAGTAAGTTGATAAAGCCATTATACTAGAAAACGAATTGTCGCACAAGTCTTTTTTTATTTTGTCAATAGAATCGTTTTTATCGAAGTTGTCTATGCTTTTATTGAATATATTGTAAAGTTATTATACATTTACCAAACATTAACCGACAATTTAGTATCGCTGATATCGTATTTTAATACTTTTCCATTTGTTCCGTTTTTATGTCGCGATACCTTAAGAGATATCCCAAAAATACTATTGCCATAAGCTGAGCACCTACAGATACCGCTACCATAGCTACTATATTCGTATCATACAAGGCTCCGAGCAGCCAGCTGCCCAAAAACCAAAATATGCCGAAGCCGGTCTCAAATATTCCAAAGCCGGTGCTTCGCATAGTGCCGGGGATTATCTTGGTAACTGCAGCCTTCATAATACTTTCCTGTGCTCCCATTCCTATTCCCCACAAAATGTTTCCAACGCCAATCATTATGGGTGAATCGAACAGAAAAACAAAGAGAGCAAATAATGAGCTGAACAAGGTCGATATCATCAAAGCCTTAATCCCGAAATAATTCTAAGCGAATATCCTGCAAGCTCTCCAACACCCGATACGAAACCGATAGTTGCCGCCGAAGCCCCTGTCAGA
Source organism: Lachnospiraceae bacterium (assembly GCA_045627085.1). Lineage (GTDB taxonomy): Bacteria > Bacillota > Clostridia > Lachnospirales > Lachnospiraceae > RGIG10340. Next base: position 73,555 of record JAZQNB010000002.1, read on the forward strand.
TTCAAATATTCTCCCAGCACGCTTCGCGCGCCTTCATGTGTCATGTCCGAAAACAGGCTCACAATTCCCATCAGGAATATAAATGCCATCGCACCGGAATATATCTTTATCTTTTCATGCTCATAACCTCCGGTTATATTCAGCATAATTATATCATCAAATAACCAAAAATAAACTCACATATTCAAATACACCCCGGTGCAATTTTCAACAGCATTCTATTTTGTATTTTGTTTAAAACCCTGCCCGTTATTCATCGAACCCATGTCAGAAAGCTTAAGCCCGGAAGCATCTACTACCGAAGTGTCCCCCTCGAGCTGATTCTTTACTGCTTCCAAACGTAGCGACACGAACTCAGAAAGAGTCTCCACTCCTTTCTCAAATTCCTGCTCAGTACAGAATTTAGTAGGATCTTTTGCCACATACGGACGAATTAATTCTGCTGTATCCAAAATCAAATCTGAAAGTGTCCCATCGGCAAACCAATAATCAGTAAACTTTTCAAACAGCTTATGGTATTCCGATGTGTATTTTTCATCCGAAAAAATCCATCCCAGCATTGGTCTGTCATCGTTATTGCCTCCTGATACGGGATTGTCTATATCCTCATTAATAACGGATGAGGCATCCTGCCCCCCGAAAGTACCAAATGCAAGATTGTAATCCCAAGGTATCATTGAAAGCTGCCCGTCATTTTCGTACAAATAATAATTATGCACCATACTGCCGGTATAACTGTCACCATTGCAAACAAAATTATGTACGACAAAATACCTCAAAACCTCATCAATATCTAATATATCCTCCAAATCCGAATATGTACTTAACTTTCTAAGTGACTGCATCAGCCTCTTTTTATCTGCAGCTGATACTGCCGTTTTGGCATTATCAAAAATATTTAAATAACTGTCCGGGTCATCATCTGTATATTTAAGTTTGACATCGTCCGAGCCCATACCGCCACCGAACCCAATAGCAAATTTGCCTCCAAAGCTTTCCTCAAAATCACCTTCAGGCATATTCGGAAATTCGCCACCAAAGTTGCCTTTAGGCATGTCGGAAAAATCTCCTCCAAAGCCGCCTTCGGGCATATCGGAAAAATCTCCTCCAAAGCCGCCTTCGGGCATATCGGGCATCTGGAAGCTTTCCGATTTATCAGACATGTCGGGCTTGCCTGATGAAAAATCATCAAAATCGATATCATCCATATTAAAATTACGGCCGTTTCCTCTTCCTCCGCCGAACCCAACACTGTCCGGTTTGTATAAATCACCTTCCGATGATAAATTGTTACGGGTAATAAAGCTTTCCTCTACTCCTTCTACGGCCAAATATAATCCCCAGTCTTTATTGTTGATTGTGATATATGCATATGAACATAATGGCGCTTCCACTCCAAACTCATTCATCATTTGATAAACCAGATAATCTTTCATCATGGTATTATCCTGAATAAGATTATTGAGGCACAGCTTGTCCAAACCGTCGAGAGTTTTCCCCTTATCGTAATGATCAAATTCGAGCTTAAAGCTGTATCTGCTGCTTCCCATGGATTTTACGTTCGAAAGAGATGTGTTTCCCTTCGCACGTATTGCAATGTTGCCGTATTTAACGCCGTCAATTACTACCGTACAGGGATAATATTCCTCGTTTTCACACTCTGATATAAAGGTATCGAAATCATCCATGACAATGTCTACCGTATGAACAAAAGACGTGTCAAAAATTGATTTCTCGTACTTATACGTCTGCTTTACGGACGTAACTCCCCATGCCTCGCAGCACATAAAGAGAAGGGTTACTATTAATGTTATGGCAGTGGCTGTTATACAGATTCCGTTTATTTTCTTATCTGTTGACATGACCTTCTCCTTAACCCATATATTCACCATTGTAGCTGACAATCACAGCACTGTTCACGCCATTTACAGTGGATACGGCATTAATAAAATCAGTGTTTGCATCATTTAAACGAATTTCTGCATTTATCTCAACCAAACCCTCTCTGGCAGATTTTGATTTTACAACGCATTTCTTAGTATGCTCATTAACAATTTTCATGGCCGCATTTTCAGCTGCGGAACCATTACAGGAAATGACTATAATGTATGGATTGACATGTGATTTCCTGTTTACAAATATCATCAGGATAACTCCGATTATTATGCTTCCAAATACAGCAAGAGGAATCATGCCTGCTGCCAAAATAATACCTGAAGCAATTGACCAAAACAAAAATGCAATGTCTAAGGGTTCTTTTATCGCAGTCCTGAAACGAACAATTGAAAGGGCGCCAACCATTCCAAGTGACAATACAACATTTGATGTAACTGCCAGAATCACCTGAGATGTAATCATGGTAAGTGCAATAAGAGTCACACCAAATGAAGAGGAATACATTACTCCCTGATATGTTTTCTTGTAAACATAGAAAATAAAAAGGCCGATTCCAAAAGCAAGCGCTATAGTCAATACAATATCAAGCGGCGCAACAGCAGAAACATTTTCCAAAAAATCTGATTTAAATATATCCTTAAAAGTCATAATATAATTCTCCTTCTTCTAGCCGTAAATGCGGCATTGTGCATATTTTGAAAAGGCGGATTGTCCCCGCCCGGGGATTCTCACGGCATCCTTTATAATATCAGGAAGAAAATCATCCCATTTTACTTCCAATATAGTAACGGGTTCACCTGCCGGAAACGTAAGTGTTTTAGGATTAAGGAAATCAGTCCTAAAATCCCCTGTGCGTATGTTATAGTCGATTGTAACCCGCACATTGCCCGGTTCAAACACAAACGGTTCTCTGGTATAATCCACAATTGTTTTAGGTCTTAACAGCTTTCCCGTCATTTTGCCATACAGCTCCCTGCATAAGGGTCTGTCGCTTCTAAGCAAAAAGCAAATATCACCATCTACAATTTTCTGTGCTTCTGCGCCCGTAATAGGGCAGCTTTCCTTTGAGGTAAGCCCGTTTATTTTGCTCTTTTTTTCTAAAAAAACCGCGCTAGTGTCTCCATTATAGAAACGGATTCTAAATTTTTCACGCATATTAACGCCATCGTTTTTTTCTCTTAGTGCAGTGTCCGAAAAAGTATCAAAATACAAGCTTCTAATCTCATATTTACCATTGACGGCATGCTCATCGGGCTGCATAACGGCACTTAATCCGGCTCGCAGTTTAAGATGCTCGGCGTAAGATATTTCGTGCTTCCACTCATGTCTATAATTCATTACCAGTCTCCTTTCTTTGACATGTTGCATGAAATATTATTGCAATTTCAAGTGATGAAAAAATGTGAAAAAAGTGAAAAAAATGTGAAAAAACTGCCCGAAGCACTCAAACGACAACATCAAATGCTTCGAACAGTTTTAAAAAAAGCTATTAAATCTGTATTTATTTACAGCATCTCAATCTGTACTTCGTCTTCCTTCTCAGGAACGAAATACTCATCCTTTTTGGAGGATTTATTAACCAAAATGAAGGACGCAACAAAGGTCACAATGACGACAACAAACCATAGAAGTACAGCTGTCACGGCAGCTCCTTCGCCTGCTACATCCTTGTCGACAAACACCAAGGAAACAAATACCGCATATACTATTCCGTCAAAGGAACAGTTAAACTCCGGCGTATTCCAGGTTTTCTTCTTAAGGAAATAATATTTTGAACCCTCCTACGCAAGCGCAGTAACAATAATTCCATCTGCGAATGCATAAGCTACAGAGCCCGGAATCAGGCAGGCATCAATAATGCCACAGCGGGAGCCATTGCCAGTAAAAAAATCAGAACTATTTACCTCATTTAGAATATTTATATAAATGTAGGTGTGTCCTCAATTTTCAGGAATTTGTCATATTGATAGTGTTCCTTCATACCCTGCGAGCCTGTTGCATTAATTTCTTCCGATTTTAATTCAAACATTGCCTTTTCCTTTTACATTTACTTAAGTAATTAATTCTACAGACTGACTGCAAAGGGAGCCATCCAAAACAGCCCTGAATAAACATGTAAGAAAAGGAAAAACCAGGACGCAATAATATATGCTCTTCGGCCCTTTGTCTCCTTAACCCTCAAGGTTTCCCTTATAAGGCAAACCACACTCATGATAAACAGCACTGTCATTCCTGCCATCATGCACCATGCGAAATTGCCCGCATCTTTTCTGTCACCTGTTTCAAAAAACAGGGAAAATTCCAAAAGTCCCACGGCATATGCCGCAAGTGACAGCCGTCCCTCCGTAGTCTTTACATAGAAACGAAGGTTGGTGGCTACCATCCACAAAGGGAAAAACATCCCAAGGACAATAGATTTGGGAACATTAAGCGTATAGAAATGCCATACCTCAAATAACCTTCCGACTGCAACCGTAGATGCATTCGTCGCATTTCCCCAACGGTAGAAGGCCATATACTCCAATATCAGATATGCAAAGGAAGGCAATGCCGACACCGTTATATGCAGCAGTGTTTCCAATATATTCTTAACATTTCCCTTACGTTTAACAATTGAAATGATTAATTCTATCAATAGGATAATAAGTCCGGCGGGCAAGAGCATATACATAAAAGTAGGTTTTGTAAGCGTTGATAAAAACAGAACCGTTCCGAACGCAAGATACATATGCTTTCCCATAAATCCGGATTGAACAAAAATCCTGTCCTCGCCCTTCATTTCTCTGAATAAATCAATGCCTATCATAACCGCCAAAAGGCCAAAGCTCTTTACTGCCATATGAGTCGGATTGTGAAAAGGATTAACAGAAAACTGTCCTACATACGGGTCTGCGAACCACCACATTGCATACGGGCCGACAAAATTCATAAGCGTTCCGCCTAAAATGGATAGTCCCATCGTATCCCGTTCAGTATAATATGACGTCAATTTGTATATAAAGAAAACAGCTATTGCAAGACACAAAACTCCAAACCCTGCGAAAACAACAGCTGTCGCATCACACAAAGGGAAATGCATTTTGGAATTAAAAAATTTCACACACACATGCCACAGCATGTAAGGGACACGCAGCCACGCCTGCATGAAATTTTTCTTAGTCAGATAAAACTCTTCCGCGAAATGCGCATGAGCCGCCATGTCCGATTCCTCGGCAAGTACAAGCCCCTTTGCATATATATAATAAACTACAAAGTTTATCAAACCTGACAATGCCAAAAATATGTCCGTCTCATAACCGGACGGTTTAGTCATTTTATATTCTTGCTTGTTCATAACCTTTATCTCCCAAAAGCTCGGCAAATTTAGCTGCATGCTCTGCCTCTTCATATGCTACTTTCTCCCAGTAGAGACCGATTTCCGGATAGCCCTCTCTGTGAGCTATTCTTGCCATGCACAAATACATACCTACTTCTGAACACTCGCCGTTAAAATTAGCCTTGAGCTGTTCAAATATATATTTTTTATCCTCGTCTGAAATCTCAGGATTGTTCTTTACTGTTTTAGCATACACACCATACTCGTGCTCTGCTGCCAGGGTGATTTCGCCCTCAACCTTTGTGAATTTCCCGCCACTGACGTGACATACCGGACATTCTGCCGGAGCAGTGTCTCCTTCATGAATGTAACCGCATACGGGGCATACCCATTTTGCCATAATTATTATCTCCTTTTCGTTTTATTTTTATCTTCCAAACAAGAATATAACGAAGAGGATGACGAATTTCTGTAACAAAGTCACAGTCCTTAAATCTTTTTTATTATATCAAAAGCCATCGAAAAAGTATATATCAGCAACAAAAACAAAAAGGTTGCGTATAAACTACGCAACCTTAATATATTATGTTTATCGGGTCCCGACAAATTCTGTTTCTCGTGGCTTATTTTTCAGCCTTCTTACTCTTGTAGACAAACAAAAGATATGCGCTGACTACAAGCATGAGATGAGTGATAACCGCACCAACCTCAATTACCCAGTGAACTGCAGGGGAATTGAGGTCTGCGCCGGAGTTCGAATAGAAGGATTCGAACAGCGTACCTGCAAGCGATATGATAAGTGTAATCGCCGCATAAGGACGCTTTCTCTCAAATGCAAGCTTCGCGCAGGTGATGTAAATCATAATCATTCCAAGAGCACCGAATCCGACAATAAATTTGTTTAAAAAAGCAAGACTTGCAGCTGCGAGCAGGAACCCCGAGCTCATCAGCATGATGTCGCTGTTTTCCTTACGATTGCACTTAAGTGTACCAATGAAAAGAATTGGTCCGCTGATAAGGAAACCTGTATTGGCAATGATAACCTTGCTAACCGGGAGACCCCACTCGATTACGCCAAGGCCAACAAGTGTCTTAATCGTCGGAATGAAAAATCCACCGATTAATGAAATAATACATCCGATCAGATATGTGTAGAAGAAACCACTCTTCATAATCTTGCGGAAATGCTTGAAACCAATAATTGAAAATATGGTATAGCAGATCGGATTGATATAGTCAAAAAGACCAAGTGCTACAGAAAACTCATTACCCATAAATAACTCCTTTCAAAAGCATGTCGGTGACCACCGATTCTATTTTAACATGTTTTCAAGAAGCTGACAGCCTTTGCGTAAAATCTGCGCGAAAATGCGTCAAGGTTTTATATATAAGTAACCGGGTTTCCCGTCCTCTTTAATAATGTCCTGTTTGGAAGTCCGTTCGGTGTATTGGCATATCCAAGAGCAAGAGCCCCGTATACTCTTTCATCGTCTTCCATTCCTATTTTTCTCATTTCCTCCAAAAGCACAGGATTTTCATTGAGCCATTTTAGCTGGTTAATCCAAACGCTGCCAAGGTCCAGTGCATTTGCCATCAGCATCATATTTTCCAATGCGCAAGCACAATCTGCAATATTATTGCCATAGTTCTTCTTATTGGCCGTAACTATCAGAACAGGACAGCCATAGTGGAAAATATAGTTTCCTGTTTTGGAAGCCTCTATAGAATGAGCAAGTGACTTATACGTATCCGCATTTACATCCATTTTGGCAAATTCCTGCCCGGCCAGATTTGCAAGTCTGTCCAAAACATCCTTATTCTGTATGACGATAAAATGTGTGCTCTGTGAATTTCCTCCGCTGGGTGCATACCGTCCGGCTTCAATCACCTGCTCGAGCAATTCTCTCGGAACGGTCTTTCCTGTAAAGCTTCTCGTACTGCGTCGGCTTTTAATGAATTCTAACATAGTTTATTTTTAGTAGCAGACTGTATCGTATGTATGAAAACATTGTAAAATAAGTATTTATTACTTCTTTTACATAAAATACTGTCTACTACGTTCTCCTTTTCTAAAATTATTCTTCATCCAATAACTCTTGGCAGGTCATCGAGATGAATACACCTAACTTAATCAATTCATTTAGGTGTTTTCTGAAAGGTCAGCATCCTTTCTCATATAAACTCAGCAATCATCTTATAACGAAAAAAACTTATGGAAAAGAACAGTATTGTTCATCTCCATAAGTTTATCACGTGTATTATTTAGTTGCTATGATTATTTCATTTTATTATCTATTTTCACGCTACCAACTGTTTTAGTAACCATTTATCAACGCTCCCCTTATGTGCATAAAGACTATTACCTATGCGCACAGTAAAGCCATTACCAGGATCATGTAATAGCTCTCTTGCCTTTGTTTCACCTATTGATAAATAATCGCAGAACTCATAAATATTGAGTAGTGCAGCTGGTATTTCTTTTTCTTTAAGTCTATTTCTCATTCAATTCCTCCTAAAATTTGCAATAAAAATAGCAGCCACAGATTTTTTGCTCCATAGCTGCTTGATTAATAATTATTCTATTATTTCCCAATGGCCACCCTTATCTGGGCCAACTCTCTTAACTTTTTCCTCATCTATCAGTTCTTTTAATAACCTTTGCACGACACGTCTTGTAACTCCTAGTTGTTCCGCAAGCATTTCTTGAGATAACTTATTGTTCTGATTTATCATAACGATAATTTTGCGCTTATTGCTTGCGTTGATTTCAGCATGTTTTCCTGAGCCGCTTTCTGAACGTTTTTCTGAACCGTTTTCTGAACCGTTCAGATTAATATTGGCGTCAAGCTGCTTTTCATCAAATCCATAATTAAGATTTGGCATAATTATCCTAAACTGACTTCTGTCTGAATAAAATCTAGGCTTCTTCGATTCATCAAAAGTCACCTGAAATTCATAACCATTAATAATTTTTTCAAAGCCAGATCCCTTTCGTTCCATATAACCCAGACGATTAAAGATATCTGCCAACAACGGATTTCTTCTGGTCGATGGTACAGTAAGCGGGTCTCTGTCCTGTATCTGAACCCCATCAGCCATCCCTCCTGGCGAATAAATCTCCATTCTGTCATCATAGATATCTATATGAACCTCACTACCATTCACAAGATAATCTCTATGCACCAGGGCATTAATTAATGCTTCATGATAACTACGCTCTACATACTCTGGCAGTTCTTCCCTTGAGTTAGGTAACTTTCTCCACATCATTTTTGCGTGACGTTTTATAAATGCTTCACCCTCATCCAAGAGATAAAGCACGCTGCCTTCATATTCAGCATCATCAACCGCATCCATGGCGCCACCTGCTTTATTAAGTCCATTCCATCTAGTACAAAATAATCTTGACCATCTCACAGGACTATCATCTGCTATAAGTGCTCCTGCATTTGTTAATACACCTGCCTCATTTACAAGACCAAATGAAACCATATCCTTATCATCAAAGCTATTTCCGGTCCATTTCTTGTATCTGGCCCTCAATTTTGAATAAGCATAGTCAGACATTTTATAAGACGATAACTGTGTATCCCAAGATGTATTCTTCCCTCTTAAGACCAGTCTCTTAAGCTCTACCGCAGTAGCCTTAACACTTTCGTTTCCAACTCGCACATATGCCTCCAGTACCCCATCGGCAGAATAATAATATGGAGTCTCATCGCCTCTTAAGATATCAAGAATAATAAGTACCTTACCATCATCTGTCTTGTGAAATCTTAAACTAAACTCTGGCAGTGGATCAATACGAGTCTTTATAATCTCACTTATCTTTTCAGCATCATGGTCCGCATCTTGAAGACCAATTACTTCACCTTCATTTGAAACGCCAAATATAAGTGAACCACCTAATG
>JAZQNB010000003.1:0-26320 GCA_045627085.1 Lachnospiraceae bacterium
GAGCCATGCGCTCTCATTGCTGGAATCATACTCCTACAACCAGGTCTCAAACATGACCGGAATATCAGTCAGCACACTGTATCGTGCTAAGCTACGAAATAAGAGGTAAAAAAGAACTTACACACTTTACTTGACAAACCCATTTTTACAAAAAAAAGATAACAGCTTTGTGTTATCTTTTTACTACATATCATTAAGTTCTGCTTACATCTCCACGCCTAAATTTTTAAGAATAAATGTAATCTCTTTATCAACCGAATCAGCGCTGATGCCGATTGTCTGTGCTGAAATCTTTAAGCCTTCGATAACATACATAATGTTTCTCGCCGCACCCTTACAGTCATCACAGTCAAACTCGCCGTTTTCGACACCTATCTCAATAAGCTTCTCAATTATCTTCACTGCAGAATCAAATTGTTTCTTTAATACATTATCCTTTTTGGTCAATTCGTTTGAAAAATAGAATTCATAAATCGCTTGAGTCAACGTATTCTTCTTATTAAGCAATTCCTTCTTCTGTTCCTTTAAAAATACCATGAGAATATCTGTTGCAGTAGCATCTTCACTGATATTTCCGGAGAAAACATCATCGCTCTCATCACTCTCTAACTTAAGAACCTCTAAAAATATCTGAGAAGTATTCTCAAAATACAGATATAAACCGCCACGGCTGATATCACATTTCTCAACTATATCTTTCATGGTAACAGTCTTGAAGCCTTTTTCAATAAAGACTTTTCTGGCTGTTTCAACAATGTATTTCTTTTTTTGAATCGACTTATCACCCATTACTTACTTCTCCTGTGAAGTATAGAATGCTTCCTTTGTAATTCCGCTGACATCTATACCCAATTCTCTTACTTCCTCTATATCAATACCCAACTCTTTTGCACGCTTTGCAATAGCAGCAGCTTCAACCTCAGCTTTTTTCTTTTCCTCTTCAGCTGCTTTCTTGGCAAGGACTATTTCAGCTGCTTTTTTCCATGCATCCTCCTTGGCATCAAAGGTAACATCCTCTTCGTCAAGAACTATCGGTTCATCCCAGAACTCAATAATGCTCTTCATCTGTTTTAAAATCAAATAGAAAATATCCTCTTTGACTGCTTCGCTCCACAAAATTCCTTTGGCATGACCGTCAATAATATATTTGGACAGAATTCCTCTCAAAACACCAAAGCTGTTAATATCAGCCTTCTTTATGGCATTTCTCTCATCCTCGTAAGTCTTGATTCGATTTCTGGTATATACATATCTGTAGTTTTTATCCATCAGATCAGACTTTTCCGCAAGCTTAACAAACTCCATGAGTGTAGGGTCGTAAACAGGGAACGAAATCGTGCTGCCCTCCATCTCATCTGTTTTGTAGTTATGGCTTGCCGAAACACCTGAATGCTTTTTAATCCAGGGCAAATATTTAAGCAGTGGCATAACGCTCTTTTTAATTTCATTTATCTGGTTCTGTCTGTATTCAGAAGTATTCTCCATAATCATCCTCCAAACCTACCGGTAAAGTAATGTTTTATACAAAACCATACAAAAACTGACACGAATGTATTTTTATTTTAACACAAATTTATCAAATGTACAGTAGAAATTTATATACAATTTGGTATATAATAATAGTAATTTGTTGAAGTATTTTAAATTTTAAAAAATAGGCGAAATATTCAGCAAAAAAATACATAAAGGGAATGTATAATGACGGGGAATTTAATTGAAAAAGGGAAAACTATTTACGAGGTCGATGAGCCTCTGAATGCACTTCACATGATATCTGAGGGGCGTGTCATAGCGCGATATCCCGGTGGAGAATATTACCTTTCCAAAGGGGATATTATAGGTATCTGTGAGGTAGCTTATGATGTCCACTTCATTTCTTATGAAGCAGCTGAAGACACAAATCTTGCTACTTATCCATGTCCTACTCCAAGTGTATTAGACGAAATAATTACCAAATACCCTGACGTTGCCAGGCTGTTTTTGTTGTCAGCATTTTCACAAATCAATACTCTTTTGGAGCACTGTTCCATCTCAGGGTTAAATTGCAGCAGCCTGTACCAAAACCTTTCCGATGATTACAACAGATATGTAGAGATTTGTTCTCATTATAAAATCGCTCCGCAGATTCCTGACGGTTACGAAGACTTAACCGCATATTTGGGTGAGGAATCGCCTGATTACTGGCTGGCCAGCTACTATTTAGGCATGAGCCATCTTCTGTCGGGAGAATTATATACGGAGATTATTTCCGACCCTGCCGTTCCAATCGGCCTTATCAAAAAATGCTGCCTGGATTTTCACAAGGTTTACCTGGCACTCGAGGAGCAATACAGATATCTTAAATTAATTAACAGCTTCTATTTTAATGAATTAAACAGTGATTTATTTGAGTTTTATTCCAACCTTTACTATAAATTAGGAAGTAACAGTCCGGACAGCGACGAACTTTTCGCTGATATCAACCAGTTTATACTGCTATATGGCAGTGAAAATGAAACGGACATGGATGCCGAGCTTCTTCAAAAGAGAATTTCTACATTCCAGGAAAATATCGCAACCATGCAGATTCCCGGAGTGACGAAGGAAATCGATGAAGAGGTACAGCTTCCGGACGAATTGAAGGATTCTCTTAATACAATACTAGAGTATTCTGAGGTAAACGACGATATTGCTGCCGCATTCAGAGGTCTGACCTTAGAATACAAGCATTTGAAGGACAAGTTTGCTACCGATGAAGACAGTATCAAATTGCGTGCGGGGCTTACCAAAACCTTTAATGCCATATATTCCACAGTAATACGGAAGGCCATAACCGCAAAAGAAATACCCACGGCAGTAAAAATGTTCCTATATTTCGGATTTGTCGACGAAGAGCTTGCAGGTTCCCTGAATACAAATAAGCTTTTGGAATTGCTCGATGAATTGGATGAAGGCCCCAAAAACGGTGTCTACACTCTCTTCCATTGGATGAAAGCAATTTACGCGGGTGAAAAAGAGCCCTCACGAAATGAATTCGACCAGGATTATACTGATTTTCTCCACAAGCAGCGCGCTACCGGTGAAATAACAGACAAGGATTTCAAGCTTCTGGAAAATGATAATAAAGCCAAGCTAAACTACGAGCTTAGCAATATGTTCCTATCGGCCAATAAAATAACATACGGACGTATCTCTGTATACTGCCCTATATTCATCGAGGAAAATATATTTAAGGATTTGTGGAATTCCTTCACATCTCCCGACAAAATACACGATGCCATTAACAATGTCCGGAGAACTGACTTTTCCGCTTATTTCAGAGAGAGCATGGACAATACGCCAAACACCCCTCTTGGAAAAGAATTGGTTCACTTTGAATTTCTTCCCGATGTAATACTTATGCCCAATGTAGGAATTCGCGGAAGCATGTGGCAGGAAATTGAAGGAAAGCGCAGAACAACCCCCGGCAGAATATTCCTTTCGATATTCCATCTGGAGGATTTAAAATTAACCATGGTTAGATTAAGTGGTGAATTCAGATGGGAAATGTGTAAGCGAATTCAGGGAAGCCGTTGGAACATGATAAGCGACAAATCCCTTACCAGTGAATACTTTGACTATGTACAGTTCTACAGAAAAAACAGGGATCTCTCAAATGAAGCAAAAGAAAAAATACGTGCATCCCTTCAGCGTTCCAAAAACAGCTACAAAGAAATGTTTGTACGAGACTATATCGAATGGATTATGTTTGAGGGTGGCGGTTCTCCAAGACTTAACAAGGTTGCCCGAGAAATAATGTTTAATTACTGTCCGTTCTCAAAAGAGATTTGTGACAAGCTAAAGACAAACCCACTCTACTCAGACCTCATTAACAGACGTAATATCCAATCAGCTCAGAAGCTTCACCGCGTATCAGTCCTGATTCAAAAGATCGAAGCTTCCGGACGCGGAATTCCTACCGTATTAAGGGAGGAAGTAAATTACATTCAGGGAATCCCCAATATTTAACAAAAACCCCCTATTTAATAGGGGGTTTTAATAATTAGTTTTTGTCTTCCTTCTTTTCTTTGTTATTGAGCTTGGGAACCATTACACAGCAAATGATTAGTGCAATGATATACAAAGCTCCGGTCACGTAGAGAACTGTCTGATATCCGACAGGATTTACGCTTGCAACCTTTCCGTTTGAAAGAGTAATCTCCTCAAATTCACCGACTCTGTTAACAATAAATGTAGCCATCTGATTTCCGGTAAGACCTGCAATAGCCCATGCTGAAAGGCACATACCGTGAACGGATGAAATCTTCTTCATGCCGAAGTGGTCAGATAAAAGTGTAGGAACATTTGAAAATCCTCCGCCATATCCTGCATTAACCATGATAAGAAGGGCTACACAGATAACTGCCAGAACAGGAGCCTCTGCTCCGTTTGAAATACCCTTTGTAAATACTACAACAGCCGTAAAACCAATTGAAAGAATAAAAATCAATTTGTAAATAGTGTTGCGGTCTTTTAATTTATCTGCCCATGCAGAGAAACCAAGACGTCCTGCCGCATTTGCAATAGCGGTAACGGTACCGAGTGCAGCTGCCACCGAAACAGAAAGGCCGATGGTGTTGAAAATCTGTTTTTCCTGTGAAATAAGTGCAAGTCCACAGGTAATATTGATATAGAACATTAACCAAATACCAATAAAGGTTTTGTTGGTAAAGGAAGTCTTAAAGTTATTTCCAAGAGTGTTAAAGAATTCCTTAACGCCGCCTTCGGAATGCTGTTCAACCCAATCAGAAGGTTTCTTTAAAAGCAAATGTCCGATAAACATCATTACAAAATACACAGCGCCCATGATAAAGAACATAGGAGCAGGATTATTATCAAATTTAGAAAGGATTGCCTGCATAATAGGAGTGGCAATTGCCTTTGCCGCACCAAAGCCTGCTACTGCAAGGCCGGTTGCAAGGCCCTTTTTGTCCTTAAACCAAAGCATAAGTGTCTTAACAGGTGAAAGATAACCGGTTCCAAGTCCGATACCCATTATTACACCATAGAAAAGGAATATTAACGGCAGGGATTTAAGTAAAATTGCAAAACCGGTTCCTACCATTCCGACTGTAAAACATATCGTTGCAATAAGAGATGATTTGTGAATATCCTTTTCAACTATGTCGCCCAAAAATGCAGCAGACATTCCGAGGAAAAAGATTGCAAGTGAAAATGCCCATCCGCAGGCACTCTTTGAAGCTCCGATATACTCTGAAATCTCACCCGAAAAAGTTGACCAGCAGTATACTGTACCGATGCTGCAGTGAAGTAAAAGTGCGGGGATAGCACCGCGAAGCCACTTATCGGCTTTATTTGTCTTTGTATCCATATATAACCTCCAAATATAATAACTGAATATATTATTAATTAATATGCATTTCGTATGTAAACGAACGAAAGTTATTATATACCAAATAATATAAACTTGCAAGAAAATTGCCACAATTTAAGTACATTATGGTATCATATATCTGTTGTTATTATTAACCTTTGGGGGTATATAAAATGAGTCAGTCAGCATATTATGTTGAAAATTATGATCAGCCAAAAGTAAATGAGGCTGTCCGCAAAATAATGGTCGACCAGGGCTTTGACAAAATTGATTTCAAAGGAAAGAAAATTGTCATCAAGCCAAACCTTATCATGGCCGTTGCTCCGGAAAGAGTTGCTACCACTCATCCCACTGTTGTCCGCGGTGTATGTGAATATTTGAGGGAAAAAGGAGCCGATGACATAACATTAGCCGAAAGCTCAGGCGGTCTGTACAATGCAGAGTACATGGGAAATGCTTACAGAGTATCCGGCATGAAGGGATTAACGGATGTACTAAGACTAAACGATGATTTCAGTGCCGAAACGGTTGTATGCCCTGACGGTTACAGGAATCATACCTTTCACTTAATCACACCCATTGTTCACGCGGATATTATTATCAACATTTGTAAATTAAAGACTCATTCCATGACGGGTTTTTCCGGTGGGATTAAAAACCTGTTCGGAACCATTCCGGGATTGGAAAAACCGCAGATGCATTACATGTTCCCGGACCTTAAGGACTTTTCCAATATGCTGGTTGAATTATCAACTGTGGTAAATCCCGCATTAACAATAATCGATGCCATTGACTGCATGGAAGGAAACGGACCTACAGGCGGAACCTGTCACTCCTTGCACATGCTGCTCGGTTCAACCAACATGTATGAACAGGACTACTTTGCAGCCACACTCATGGGAATTGACCCGATGTCTATAGAAATGATAAAAAATGCGGCTCAAAAGGGATACTTTAAGCCGGAGGAAATAAATGAAGCAGCAATTACGGGCGATCCTCTTTTGAAAGACCTTACACCCTTCAAGCTTCCGGACACCATTGACATAAACTTTTCCTCAAAGGTACCAAAATTTCTGCAGAAACCATTTCTGTTCATAATGAATAAAATATTCAAATCCTATCCTGCCTTAAATACCGACAAATGTGTCGGATGTGGGAAATGTGCGGAAAGCTGTCCTCAGAAACTGATTACGATTAAGAACAGAAAGGCTCACTTTAAAAAGAATGGTTGCATCTCATGCTTCTGTTGTCAGGAAATGTGCCCTATGAAAGCAATTTATGTCAAAAAAAGGCTCTAGAAAATAACTGTATTTTTTGTTAAAAATGACTTGCGTATATATTTTCACCATGCTATAATAACCTTCGTTGGTGACTTAAATCCGACGAAGTAAATAGGGGAATAGTACAGCGGTAGTGCGGCGGTCTCCAAAACCGTTAACGGGGGTTCGATCCCCTCTTCCCCTGCTATAAAAGCCTGAAGCAAATGCTTCAGGCTTTTATTGTTACACTAACGCTACATTTTTCTTTACAATTTCCAAGAGCTTTTCATCGGCAGGTGCATCCAAATCCGTAGGATGTGGAATATAGGTACACTTCATGGGGTCAATATCAAATAATTTCTTGGCCCATGTAAGCGAAAGTGCATATCTGCCATACACAAAGTGCATATGAAAACCGTCCCGACAAAGGCTCAGGCCTCCGTTCGCATAATCAAACTCAGGCTCTTTTCTGAGATTCTGAATCACCTCACCGCAAGGTATTAAAGGCAATGAATACTTGTCGGTAATGTCCTTATATGCCTTTGAAGATTTCTCATACATATATGCCTGGTCACGATTATATCTCATAAAATTGCCATGATTTGAATCAATCTCATAGGCCCAGGTCTGCTGGAACATAATTTGTGCACCGGGTACTTCTTTTTTGATATAGTCAATCAAAAGTCCGGCAAACGGCTCATAGGTATCATACCAGCCGCTGTCATGACTGGATTGCTGCGTTATGATATAATCCCAGGGTTTAAGATGAAGCATCTCCTTAATGGACACATAACGGTCAGATTCAATTCCATTTTCCTGATATTGATAACCATGATCATCTTTTTCAACATTTTGCCAATGCCTTTCCAAGGAACATCCGCCAATATACATATTTACCACATGCACGTCCAATCCCAAATTGGTGCAGACATCATATAAATATGCTGTAGCATCTCTCGAAAAGCTGTTTCCTATTGCAAGTACATATTTCTTCATAATCCTTCTCCTATCTGTCAAACAATATACGAATGACATCCTCAATATTATGTACCCCTATGATTTTAAAGTCATCGCAGTTGCCAACTGCTTTTATGCATTCTTTAACTGCACTGTGGGGCACAACGCAAGTTTTGAATCCAAGCTTTTTGGCTTCAGAAGCTCTGACCTGTGGCATGGAAACATTTCGGATTTCACCGGACAAACCGACTTCCCCAAAGACAACGGTTTCCGGCGGAATCATTCTGTTTCTAAAAGACGACAATATTGCAATTACGATTCCTAAATCGATGGAAGGTTCCGTTATCTTCATTCCACCGGTTACATTAATATATGCATCGCAATTACCGCATTGTATCCCCAGTCTTTTTTCCAAAACCGCCATCAGAAGATTTACCCTGTTATAATCTGTTCCGATTGACTGACGCCTTGGAATACCAAAGTTTGAATTGCAAACCAATGCCTGAATTTCTATTAATATCGGTCGTGTGCCCTCCATGGAACAGGAAACCACACATCCGCTTGCATCCACCGGGCGACCCTCCAACATATATTCGGAAGGATTAAGGACTTCCGCAAGTCCCTCCGAGCGCATTTCAAAAACTCCGATTTCGTTAGTTGAACCAAATCTGTTCTTGACGCCTCGCAATATTCTGTAGGAAGCATATCTGTCGCCTTCAAAATATAAAACAGTATCAACCATATGTTCAAGCACCCTTGGACCGGCCACCGTTCCTTCCTTTGTAACATGGCCGACAATAAAGATTGATACACCGAGTCCCTTGGCCAGCTGCATTAATACAGCCGTGGATTCTCTGACCTGAGACACACTTCCGGGAGCCGATGACACATCAGCATTGTACATAGTCTGAATAGAGTCTATGACAACAAGCTCAGGCTTTGAAGTCCTGATAACCTCGGATATTGAATCTAAATCAGTCTCGCAAAAAAGCTGCATATCATCAGAAAAACTGCCGATTCGGTCAGCCCGCATTTTAATCTGTGTTTTTGATTCTTCACCGGATATATACAGTATCTTATGTCCGCACGAAGAGATATTTTTACAAACCTGAAGTAATAGAGTTGACTTTCCGATTCCCGGATCTCCGCCCACCAAAACTAACGAGCCTTTTACAACTCCGCCTCCAAGCACCCTGTCCAATTCTCCGATTCCGGTAGAAAGCTTTTCGTTTTCCGAAATTACCACCTCAGACAGGGAGCAGGGAACACTGCTTACTGATGTCTTCTTTGGGGAATTCTTGTAATCTGATTTGCTTACGGTTTCCTCCACAAAGGAATTCCATGCTTTACAGGACGGGCACTGTCCCATCCACTTTGATGATTCATAACCGCATTCCTGACAGAAAAAAACCGTTTTTACTCCCATTTTTGCCATAACTCCTCCGAAAAAACACCCGAGGCTAAAGCCTCGGGAATAAATTATTTTTCTTTGACCTCAATTTTCGTTGCAGCCGAATTTGTAAGTTCTACGGCGATGGTAAGTTTTCCGCTCACGCCGGCTTTTATCTCACCGCTTAATTTCGAATCTACAAATACTTCATAATCAGTATTCTCTTTTAATCCTAAAGTAATTTGAGCATCCTCACTTCCGCTTACGGAAAATGCAACACCGTTCTCTCTTTCAATGAATCCGATTACACTTGTTCCTGGAACGGATTCATACAAAAACAGTCCGTTTTTCTCAAGCCTGGTAATCTCATTAAAGCTCTTTACCTTAAGTAAATCTCCACCATGTTTAAAATCTTCAATTTTCTTTTTTTCTGCAAGAGTATGGTCACCAAAGCTTATGGAGCCATCAGACTCATTGCGGAGCAATTCTTTTGCAATTGCCATTTTAAAGTTCCTCCGTAGAAGTAAGATTTCTTCTAAATACTACACTATAAGTATAATATATCTGACAGCTTTTTTCTATAAATATTTGACCGTAAACCTTTCTATTTTGTAACAAAGACAACCTCTTTGTCTTTATAATCGGCTGTGACGGTGTCTCCCGATTTTACCCTTTTTCTAAGGATTTCTTCCGAAAGAGCATCCTCGATAACGCTTTGAACGGCACGCTTTAACGGTCTGGCTCCCATCTTGAGATTGGTATATTGCTCAACCAAATATTCCTTCAACCGTGGAGATATCTTTAAATTAATATCCATCTGCGATTTGCATCTTGAACACAAATTGGCTGTAAGCAGGGTTACTATCTCTTTCATATTCTCTTTATTCAAAGGATGAAATACTATAATCTCATCTATTCTGTTGATAAATTCAGGTTTGAAGGACTTTTTAACCTCATCCATAACGGCATCCTTCATTTTCTCGTAATCTTTTTCCTCATTTTTCTCGGAAGCGAAACCGAGATTCTTGGGATCCGTTATCCTGGTAGCTCCGGCATTCGATGTCATAATAATGATAGTATTCTTAAAGGATACCTTTCTACCCTTCGAATCAGTAATATGTCCGTCATCAAGCACCTGTAATAATACATTGAAAACATCCGGATGGGCCTTTTCTATCTCATCGAAGAGTACTACAGAATACGGTTTCTGCCTGATTTTCTCAGAGAGCTGCCCACCTTCATCAAATCCGACATAGCCGGGAGGCGAGCCTATCATCTTTGAAACAGAATGGCTTTCCATATATTCCGACATATCTACACGCACAATGGCATCCTCCGAGCCAAACATAGCTTCAGCCAAGGCCTTTGAAAGCTCTGTTTTGCCCACACCCGTAGGACCGAGGAAAAGGAATGAGCCGATGGGACGATTGGGATCCTTCAATCCGACTCTGCCTCGTCTCATGGCTTTAGCCACTTTCTCAACTGCCTCGTTTTGACCTATGACACGTTTGTGCAGTATTTTCTCCAATTTTAGAAGCTTCTCGCTTTCTTTTTCCTGAAGCTTCCTGACGGGAATTCCTGTCCAGGACGCAACCACTTCAGCTATTTCGTCTTCTCCGATTGTGATTTCAACATTGCTTTTCGCTTTATTCAGAGATTTATGCAGCTTTTTCTCTAACTGCTTTTCTTCTTCCCTGCAGGCAAGTGCAAGTTCAAAATCGTTTTGCTTTATAGCTTCTTCTATATCCTTATCTTTTAACTGAATCTGTTTCTTTATGCTGTTTTCGGTTAATCTGTGCCCATAACCGTGAAGCGCGGCCGCTGCAGATGCTTCGTCAATCAAATCAATTGCTTTATCAGGAAGATTTCTGTCATTTATATATCTTTCCGACAGTTTAACAGCTGCATTAATGGCTTCAGCAGAAATAACCACTCGGTGATGAGCTTCATATTTGGATTTAATGCCCTCCAAAATTCTGACAGTCTCTTCTTCAGTCGGTTCTTCCACATTTATCGGTTGGAATCTTCTCTCCAAAGCAGCATCTTTTTCTATATGCTTTCTATATTCTTCAATCGTAGTAGCACCGATAAGCTGAATTTCTCCCCTTGCCAAAGAAGGCTTCAGAATATTAGATGCGTCAATCGCACCCTCAGCTCCACCGGCTCCGATTAAAGTATGAACTTCATCCATAAACAGAATAATGTTGCCTTTAGCCTTAACCTCATTTATTACATTCTTAATTCTTTCCTCAAATTCACCGCGGTATTTACTTCCGGCAACCATACCTGACAAATCAAGTGTCAATACTCTCATATCCGCTACCGAATAAGGTACTTCTCCCGCGACAATCTTTGCAGCAAGTCCTTCGACAATGGCGGTTTTTCCAACACCGGGTTCGCCTACAAGACATGGATTGTTTTTGGTTCTGCGGCTCAGTATTTGAATCACTCTGGAAATCTCTTTTTCTCTTCCGACTACAGGGTCAAGCTTTCCTTTTGCAGCCAGATAAGTCAAATCTCTGCTGTAGCGTGCCAGAATATCCTGTTTTTCTTTACCTTTTTTGTCCAGCCCCAAATCCTCTTTGCTTTTTTCGGGATTTACTCCGTTTGCAGCAAGACATTCACCGTATACCTGCGTCAAATTCACATTAAGTGTATCCAAGAACCTGAATGCCATATTGGTGCCTTCACGTATTATTCCCATAAGAATATGCTCAGTCCCTATTAGCTCCGAATTGTACTGTTCTGCAATTTCTGCTGCCATGGAAAGTACATTTGAAGCCTTGGGTGAATATTCTTCTTTGTCTTTAACGGTTGAAGTCCCGCAAGAATTCATTATTCCTTCCGTCATTGCTAAAATATTATCCGCTGTTACACGATGTGCGGCTAATATCATCTGTGCAGTGGACTTATACAATTGCAAAAGTCCAATCAGAATATGCTCGCATCCTATATATCCTGCTTTACTTTTTCGGGCTGTTCTTTTCGCAATTTTTAATGCTTCTTCAGCGTCCGGTGTATACCTTAACTGCATGCTTTTACCCTCACGTTTATATATTAGTCATCTAATCCGCTTAGAAAATCAAATTCAAATTCGTCATCATCATAAACACGGTTGTTCTGAGGACGCGGTGCATCCTGTACCGGCTGCTTGGGGCGTGCTGTCTCTGGACGTGCTGCCTCGGGACGGGCTGCCATTGGACGGGCTGCCATCGGGCGGGCTCCCTGCGGACGGGCTCCTTCGGGACGAACTGTCTGTGGACGGGATCCCTGTGGACGGGCTCCTTCGGGACGAGCTGTCTGTGGACGGGATCCTTCGGGACGAACTGTCTGTGGACGGGCTCCTTCGGGACGGGCTCCCTGCGGACGGGGAGACACAGGTCTTCTATTCATTGTTTCAGGATACATTTCATCATCGTCAGCATCTCTTAATTTCATAATCAGCAGAATAACTGCTCCTGCCAATACAACTGCTACTATTACCAAAACAACTATAATTATTAGTTCATTTTTGGCTTTTTTGTTTGCCTCATTAAACATTTTGGCATTTTCTTCCGCTGCTTTAAAAACATCATCAATTCCATATCTTACATCGGAAAGATTATCTACCAGATACCATGCCTGTTTATCATCATCATATTTTGTATCCCAATCTTTAACAACAGGCTCTTCAATTACTTCAACAGGTGCTTCCTCTGTTATTTCATCGGGTACCTCCTCAACATATGGAGTTACTTCTTCATCCGGAGTAACAAAATCAGAACGGATAAATCCTTCTACCGATTCAGAATTAGCCGTATATGAAACCTTGAACCATACATAGCCGTCGGTACCGGTGGTCTGACCATTTATGGTAACCACCAAGCCTTTTTTAGCCGAAGCTACTATTGAAGAGGAAGTAGACGGAAGCTTTCTGACACGAATGGAACTGCTTTCCACAATTGTTCCGTTTACCGGATTTACCTTTTCAACTTCAACACTATCAGGATTTTCATTGACAGCCGGCTGCTGTGCAGATGTCTCGGAATTGCCGGAGGGCTCTGATGTGGAAGGTGTGGAACCGTCAGTTATTTCAACAAGGTCGGATCTGATATACCCAAGCTTCTCGGCATTAACGAAAACATAATACCAAACATGACCGTCATCGGCAGCAACCTGAGATTTAATTGATAATTCATCTCCTTTTTTGGCTGAACCTATAACGGTACTGCCTGTGCCTGCCTCCGAACGAATCTTCGCGGAATCGGCAATAACCTTGCATTGGCTTGTTGCATGAGAAACAATGGCGAAATTATCATTAACCATTATAATGCTAAATGCCAAAGCCAATGTCATAACACACATAATTATCTTTGATTTAACGTTTTTTGCTAAAATCTTCATATTTTCTCCCTTCTCCAACACCTTAAGCCTCATCTATAGCCTTTCCTATATCATGACGCATATATTTGTTTTTAAAATCAACCCATTTTGTTGCTTCATAAGCTTTATCACGAGCTTCTTTTAAGGTTTTACCTTTTGCTGTAATTCCTAAAACTCTTCCGCCGTTTGTAACAATATGGCCATTATCATCAAATTTAGTTCCGGCATGGAAGCAATAATAATCTTCCTTTTGATCGAAATTCTCAAGTCCTGTTATTTCAAAGCCCTTTTCGTATGAAACAGGGTATCCTTCACTTGCAAGGATAACACATACTGCGGCATTGTCTTCAAATTCCAAATCAATCTGATCGAGAGTACCGTCTATACAGGCATCAATAACATCCATTATGTCGTTCTTCATTCGGCACAAAACTACCTGTGTTTCAGGATCTCCGAATCTGGCATTGAATTCCAATACTCTGGGTCCTTTTGGTGTCAGCATTAATCCGAAGAAAATTACACCCTTGAATTCTCTGTTTTCAGTTCTCATGGCATCCACTGTTGCCTGATAAATATATTTTTTGCAGAATTCATCAACCTCAGGCGTATAAAAAGGAGTAGGTGAGAAATTTCCCATTCCTCCGGTATTTAATCCGGTATCACCGTCGCCTGCTCGCTTATGGTCCTGCGCAGAAGTCATGATTTTAATGGTTTTGCCATCCACAAAGGACAATACGCTGACTTCACGGCCGGTCATGAATTGCTCAATTACCATCTTGTTTCCTGCACTGCCAAAGTGTTTGTCTAACATTATCTCTTTCACTCCGGCTTTTGCTTCTTCAAGGGTATTGCATATCAAAACACCCTTTCCGAGAGCTAATCCGTCCGCCTTTAACACTATTGGCATATCGGCTGTCTCAAGATATTTGAGTGCGTCTTCTGCATTATCAAAGGTTTCGTAAGCCGCGGTTGGAATATTGTACTTTTTCATTAAATCCTTGGAGAATGCTTTACTGCCCTCCAAAATAGCTGCATTTTTCCTAGGTCCGAAGGCTCTGATTCCTGCCTTCTCCAATTCATCAACCAGTCCGCCGACCAATGGGTCATCGGGTGCCACGAAGACCAAATCCACAGCTTTTTCCTTTGCATATGCTATAATTTTGTCAAATTCCATTACTTTAATGGAAGGCTCACACTCTGCAATCTCTGCAATGCCGGCATTTCCCGGAACACAAAAAAGCTTTTCAACTCTTTTGCTCTTTTTCATGCTGACTGCAATGGCATGCTCTCTTCCACCACTGCCTACGATTAATACTTTCATGAATTTTCCTGCCTTTTATATTAATATTTCTTTACTACCCTTCCGTTTTCAACGGCAATACGGTTATTTGCTATATCATCAATGGCTTTCGGAAGTAATACCCACTCAGCTTCTTCCATTACTCTCCTCTGTAAAATCTCCGGAGTATCGTCATCCATAACAGCCACAGGCTTTTGTGCAATTATGGGGCCTTCATCCATTCCTTCCGTGACAAAATGCACCGTTGCACCGGTATATTTCACTCCACGCTTTAATGCAGCTTCATGAACCTTTAATCCATAAAAGCCAACCCCACAAAAAGAAGGTATCATGGAAGGATGAATATTGATAATACGATTTGAATATTTATGAACCATTTCCTCGGGAATTCTGACAAGGAAACCGGCCAGTACTATCAAATCGGCTTTGAGCTCATCAATTTTGGAAAGCAAAGCTTTGTTAAATAATTCGCGGCTTTCATAATCCTTGGGAGAAATACAAAAAGCATCTATCCCCGCATTTTCTGCACGCTCTAAACTCTTTACCCCGGGATTATTGGAAATAACACCCACTATGCGGGTATTTGTCACTTCTCCGCCTTTCACCTTATCGATAATAGCCTGAAGATTGGTTCCGCCTCCGGAAACCAACACAACTATATTTAGCATAATGTAACTCCTTTTTGACCGGCTTCACATTTGCCGACAACGAAGGCCTTCTCGCCTGCTTTTTCGATAGCGGCAATGGTCTTGTCAACATCTGCGGGGTCAAGGGCCAGTACCATTCCCAATCCACAGTTAAAGGTGTTATACATCATTTCCCAGGAGATATCGCCTTTTTTCTGCATAAGCTTGAATATTGCAGGCATCTCATAACTGTTTTTCTCAATTACGGCATTAATGCCTTCCGGAAGCATTCTGGGAATATTTTCATAGAAACCGCCGCCTGTGATATGGCTGCAGCCTTTGATTTTTACTCCGGCATCCTTAACGGATTTAAGAGCCTTCACGTAGATAATAGTAGGCTCAATTAACGCTTCACCTAAAGTTTTACCGAGTTCATCATAATATGTATTAAGACTTTGTACCGTCATGTCAAAAATCTTTCTTACCAGGGAGAATCCGTTTGAATGAACACCGCTTGAAGCAATGCCGACCAAAACATCTCCGGGTTTGATATCTTTACCTGTAATCAAATCTTTTTTGTCGCACACACCTACTGAAAAGCCTGCCAAATCGTATTCGTCTTCAGGCATAAGGCCGGGGTGTTCAGCTGTCTCACCGCCAACCAAAGCACAGCCGGAAAGCTTGCAGCCTTCAGCAACGCCCTTTACGATTGTAGCAATTTTCTCAGGATAGTTTTTGCCACAAGCAATGTAGTCAAGGAAAAATAACGGTTCGCCACCTGCACAGGCTACATCGTTAACGCACATGGCAACTGCATCAATACCGATGGTGTCATGCTTATCCATCAAAAATGCCAGCTTAATCTTGGTTCCGCATCCGTCTGTTCCTGATAATAAAACAGGTTCTTCCATATTCTTGATGGCGCTCATATCAAAAGCTCCGGAAAATCCTCCGATACCTCCAAGAACCTCGGGACGATTTGTCTCTTTTACAAAAGCTTTCATAAGCTCTACCGACTTATAGCCTGCTTCTATATCTACTCCTGCTTTCTTGTAATCCATAAATGTATCTCTCCTTTATTTGTTCTTCTGCTCAGCTACATATTCTTTATAGCCTATATCCTGAAGGTGAGCATCTTTTTTCTCAACCTGGGTTTTTAACTCATCTGCATAAGCTTTCACCTTATCTAAAAGTTTGGCATCTGAGGTTGCCAATATCTTAGCAGCCAGAATTCCTGCGTTTGCACCACCGTTAATCGCAACGGTAGCCACCGGAATACCACTGGGCATCTGAACTATTGAATAAAGCGAATCTCTTCCTCCAAGGGAAGTTGTATGCATTGGTATGCCAATAACAGGCATAGGGAAAATAGCTGCGCACATTCCGGGCAGATGAGCTGCCATACCGGCTCCTGCAATAATAACCTTGAAGCCTTTTTCCTCAGCGGTCTTTGCATAGTTAAAGAACACATCCGGCTCGCGGTGTGCGGAAATGATTGTCATTTCATAAGGAATTTCAAATTTGTCCAAGATTTCGGCAGCCTTTGCCATTATCGGCATATCCGAATCACTGCCCATTACTATGCCAACCAGTGGCGTTTTTGTAGTATTACTCATATTCTCCTCCGGAAAATTATATATTTAACCCTTTTCCCAAATCCATACTTTACTAGTGTACATAAAAAGTATTTTAGTTGCAATAAGCAGCAGGCTTATTTTTCATCAAACGCTGCATTTAATTCCTCTGTTCCGGGAAGTACAAAGCGTCCGTCTTCTATTATGGTTATAATCTCGCCATCGCCACAGACTGCATCAATTCTTCCGAGTTCATCATAAGGAATTGTGATATCCGTATGGCAATTAAAATACGCCTTTAGCGGGTCTTCTTTTCTAAGTGCCGATACAGAGTTTTCTCTGGCTACTATCTGCTTACCGTCGGGGTTATATTCTGCAACCTCCTCCGAATTTGAATAGCAGGTATCACCAACCGCAAAATGCGGTCCTGTTTTCTCAGCTATCAAAATCGGGAGTCTGTCTTCAATACCATATTTTCTGCCAAAAACATAAGCGGTTGTATTTGTTCCTATTGCAAATTCTCCGATGGGAAGGGTTTTATGTTTAAACAATACGGTCTCATCCAGGAAATCCTTATTTGCCTTCTCATCTTTGAAATTTGTACATGTATAGGTATCGATTTTACCCTCCTTGAAGGTAATCTCCAGGTTTCTGTACTCCAGACCGTTTAAGAACACACGGCTGACATAAAGTGTTCCGTTCGTGCCCTCCAGCACAGGAGAGGTAAAGACCTCTCCGACAGGAATGTTGACATCAGCCACGCAGTTTTCAAAGATTGTCTGCCCGGTCGGGTCTGTCAGTTTATAAAGCTCCACCCACAAATCCGTTTTGTTATTGCCGGCTCCGACTATATGACATCTGTCAGCCTTGTCGAGCGCATCTATGATAGTTTGCTGGATTTTCTCATATTTTTTGTAATCCAGTGTATTTAACTTAACAACTCCTTCAAAAATTGCATCAAAATCGCCGCCTATTTCGGGGACGGGGAAGGAAATAATTGTAAAGCTTCTTTCCTCATAATCGATATAGGTTTTCATAACCTCAAAGATTTTCATTTCAAGTTCAACATGAAGTTTGTTCTGCTCGTCCGTGTATTTACAGCACTCAGGTTTGTTTACGGGATCAAAATTTTCATGTCCGAAGGTTTGAACAACTGCCGGTCCTGCATATTTTCCGGCCGCATCCTTTACCGTTTCAAAAGCACTCTTTAACCCTTCGACAGCACGGTTCACGTAGTTTTTGTCTAAAAGGTAACCGTTTCCTTCTCTGTGGTCATAGGAATACTGTCTGTTCGGATTGGTTGAGTACGCTCCTCTCGGTTCAATAGCATATTGATTTGCTCTGTAAATGGAGATTTTTTGATTTAAATTCTCCAGATTATTTATGGCCCGTCTTATCATCCTCTCAAAGCCTATGGGATATTCTACACCTGCAACTCCCTTGTTGCGCAAATCCACACCTTCTTTTTCGAAGCCGATACGGTATCCTTCCGTATAAGTATCTGCCATCAGAGCAATGGTTTCCTCCGGCAGTTTGTTGATATAATCAGCAATCTTTAATTCATTATCGCTTACATAGAATCCATATCTGTACAAATATCTAAGGTCACACAGGTCTGCATTTTTTACTATATCGGTAAAGAATGTAAACTCAGGATTAACCATATTGCCCTGTGCTTTTGCGAAAATCTCCTCCGCATAATCAGTATTAAAGCTGTATATAATCTCCCGAAGCTCCGAATATTCAGGCAATCTGTTCTCTTCGATGTCCGAATATGCGAAAAGTGTATAAATCTCGCAGAACAGTTCAGCATAAATGACCAGCATCAATAAATCCTGCTCATGTGCAGCATAGATTACATATCGGCTGTTCGCCGCCATCTCACACAATAAACCTCCGAGCTCCCTGCCCAGTTTTTTTGTCGCATATGCAGGATTACAAAAGCTTTTGTCATAATTTTCAGGCAAAATATCCGAATAAAGTCTGTGATTTCTGTTTTGTAATTCTTCCATAGAAGCAGTATCAGCTACTCCGCTTTTTACAAATTTATATGTATCCTCCGCCATCAAAAAAAGCTCGGCGGTTTTATGAAAATAATCCGAAAAGTTCGCGTCCGAAAGTTCTTCGTCTCCAATACGGGCAATCCGCCCATAGGTAAGTTCATACCTTTCAATTAAATTATCACTGTCTTCGTAACTCATACCCCAAATTCCTTTCTACACCCAGTTGAGCCGTAATATCCCGCCCAATATAAGCAGTGTAAACAGATTAATATAAAAAGCAAGCCTTGGGAAAAGCATATAGTATTCCTTATTAAATACTGTAAGGCATCCTAAAATAAGACCGACAAGTGAAAACACCATGGCAACTATTGCCACCATTCCCAAGCTTGCAGATATCGTTCCCGCATTATAATATGAAATAGAAATGCAAATAATTACGGAAATAAGGCTGATAAGGCCTAAAACCGTACCCATTATGGCTCTCTCAGAATGTTTTTTTGTAGTAAATATATAACCTTTTCGTTTGCTTTTCATAAAAACACCAACTAAAACATTAATTTATGCTTGCCCGATATTAGTTTTGCGCCGTTAATAATAAGTAAAACTCCGGTAGCTGTTCCGATACAAATCAATACAATACCAAGCGCAATATTTAAGCCGCCGCCTTTGCTCATTAGTCTGTAAACTTTCTCATCCATATAAATACCTCCTGCTTCTATGCTCCATACTCTTTATAATAATTATCTATAGCCTCTTTGATTGTGTCATCTATAATTACCTGTCCATTTACAGGCTTATTGTATAAGCATTCAATTACATCACTCATAGTTACTATTGCTTTAGCATCAATATTGTATTTATCCTTAATCTCCTGCAAGGCACTTACTTTTCCCAAAAGGCCTTTTTCCATTCTGTTGAGAGAAACCATGAGGCCTTTAATCTCAACATCTCCCTGCGCTTTTATAATTGGGAATGTTTCTTCAATGGATTTGCCGGAGGTCGTCACATCCTCGATTATTACAACTCGGTCTCCGTCCTTTATCTTACTTCCCAGCAATATTCCCACATCGCCGTGATCTTTCTCTTCTTTTCTGTTTGAGCAATAACGGATTTCTTTTCCGTAGAGTTCACTGTATGCTATAGCTGTTGTTACACTTAACGGAATGCCTTTATATGCCGGTCCGAAAAGCACATCAAAATCATCACCAAAATTGTCATGAATGGCTTTCGCATAATACTCACCAAGCTTTTTGAGCTGTGAACCGGTCACATATGCACCTGCATTCATAAAGAATGGGGATTTTCGTCCACTCTTTAGAGTAAATTCTCCAAATTTAAGAACGCTGTTGTCAACCATAAATTTAATAAATTCCTGTTTGTACTGCTCCACTTTAATGTCCTCCGATGTCTACTTGCTGTTTAACGCCTCTGAAATATCCTGAATCATATCAACAACTGCCTGTCTGGATGCATCCGCATAAGCCTTCTCACCGAAGGATGCATATTTCTCCTGCTGATATGCGGCTATAATTCCTCTGGAAGAATTAATTATTGCTCCCAAGCCGTCTTCATTAAAGAAATGAATCAGGTCTTTTCCTTTCCCCCCCTGTGCCCCGTATCCGGGAACGAGTATAAATGTATTAGGCATTATTTTTCTTAATGCTTTACCCTGTTCAGGGTATGTTGCGCCCACTACGGCACCCACATTACTGTATTTTGAGCCCATTGACATTTTACCCCATTCGTCAACCTTCTCACCCATTATTTCATATATCGGTCTGTTGTCAACCTTCAAATCCTGAAGCTCCCCGCTTGAAGGATTTGATGTTTTAACCAGTACAAATATACCCTTGTCACATTCATTGCAAACCTTAACAAAAGGATTGATTCCATCTGAGCCCAAATAGGGGTTAACCGTTGCGAAATCTTCATCAAAGCCTGCATAGCTCTTGCTGCCTATACTGACCTTTCCCAAATGTCCAACCGCATAGGCCTCTGATGTCGATCCAATATCACCACGCTTAATATCACCGATTACAATCAGGCCCTTTTCTTTACAATAGTCCACTGTTCTCTTATATGCTACAAGACCGGGAATTCCAAACTGCTCGTACATGGCTATCTGAGGTTTTACCGCAGGAATCAAATCATATACGGCATCCACAATTCCTTTATTATATTCAAACACAGCCTCTGCTGCTCCTTCCGGAGTTTCGCCATACTCTGCAAAGCATTTCTCTTTAATGTAGTCAGGCACAAATTTCATCATCGGGTCAAGTCCCACTACAATTGGTGCATTAGTTTTCTTAATTTTGTCAATCAGTAAATCGATCATTTTAGTATTCCTAAATTCCTTTCATGTTTTTTATTCAGCATTCTGCAAATGCTATAATATGAATTCTTCTTATTTTAAAAATATTAAAATACCTATTAAAAGAAAAAGAGGTTAATAATATGAACAATCAAACTTTAGGTGAAAGAATTAAATATCTTCGCGAAGATAAAGGCATCTACCAAAAAGAGCTTGCAGCCTATCTTCACATTTCCGTAGGCACCGTTTCGAACTACGAAAGCGGAAGGCATTATCCCAACCCTGAATGTTTATGTGACATTGCTGACTATTTTAATGTCACAACCGATTACCTTTTAGGGCACAGTGACTACAAATCGTCCATATCGGATCTCAACAACCTTGCAATCAGTGATTTCACTGTTTATGAGATGGTTAACAGCACGCTTGAGCTCAACAAACAGCACCAGGCACTTTTAATCAATATGCTTAAGGTGCTTAAGGAAAACGAAAAGAGCAAAAAGCTACCTGGTTGATAAAAATATATTTTCCCTTTGTGCCATCGCATCATCAGGATAATAACTCAAATATTCTTTCATTAAAACAGCTGCTTTTGAGAAATCAGAAACATATTCGTATCCAACTATGCGGTTAAACAGCAATGACTGCATACACTCGGTATTTCCTATCGCTATCCCTTTTTCAAACGAATCTATTGCCAATTCATAATTTCCTCTTTTAAGTTCGCACATTCCCAACTGATTATAAATAGCTGCGTTGGCAGAATCCTTGGTAATATATGAATTATACACGCTGGCTGCATAATTATAATCACCCATTTCTTCATAACATTTTCCCAAGAACAGGTATCCTTCCGCCAAATCTCCGGAACGCGTTTTTTCCAGATAACCGGCCGCCTGCTCATAGTCTCCCAGGAAGAAGTATATCCTTCCCAAGTCAAAATTCTTCATGCTGTCCCTGTATTTTACAAGTGCATTGTTAAGATATACCTTGGAAACATCCTCATATCCGCTATTAATTAACACCTTACATATATCAATAAGTCTGTCGTAATCCTTAGGTGCAAGTGAAATAGCCATGTCAAAGTCAGCTGTGGCAGATGTATAGTCATCCGTCATAAGATATACTTCGCCGCGAATGAAATAGGCATCTTTTTCTGCCGGTCTTAAATCCAAAATCGAATTGCATACATTAAGAGCCTCTTCATATTCGCCGTTTTTAATATATGCCGTAGCAAGATAATAATTAATGTCAAAGTCAACATCCTGAATAATTCCGTCGCTTTGATTTAAGGCCTGAACAAACGCCTCCTGTGCGCTTTCGTACTCGGCTTTTGCCAAATACGCAATGCCCTGCCCTCTGTTTACAAGTTTTAAGTCTTCCCCGGCATCAGCAGCTTCTTCAAAGCATGCAAGAGCCTTATCATAATCAAGAGAGGCGATATATTCCATTCCTGTGTTCAGTTTTGTCGTCTGCTCCCCGCACCCGCACAGTGACAATACCATCATGCAGATTACGAAAGGCAATGCTTTCTTCAAAGAGATTTTCATACTTTCATCCAATAATCAATACTATTCTTCAGGTGCTTCTTCAATTAAAGATGTACAGTGTGGACAGCGTGTTGCCTCAATATGTATTTCGGATTTACAAAACGGGCATTCCTTTGTTTTCTTTTTCTCCACTTTCTCTTCTTTCTTCAGTTTGGACAAACCATCGTTTAATTTGTTTAGAAGCTTTACCAGGCAAAAGATGACAAAGGCCGTGATAAGGAAATTAATTACTGCAGTGATAAAATTACCATATGTAAGCACAGGTGCTTCTTCGTTCTTCCCCAAAGGCACCGAAAGATTTGAAAAATCCGTTCCTCCGAATATTCCTAAAAGTGGTGTCAGAATATCATTGTTTAGCGAAGACACAATCGTTGTAAAGGCTCCGCCGACAATCACACCGACTGCCATGTCCATTACATTTCCACGTGTTATAAATTTCTTAAATTCACCAAAAAAAGATTTGTTCTTCTTTGCAATTTGGGAATTAATTTCTTTTACTGTTTTTTTCATATTATTTTCCCCGACAATCCTCACAAATTGTATTGTTCCTTTACCCGTCGCTTATAGAAACAGGTATCCTCTCCGACGAGATAAAAACTATATATGGATACACCTTATTATATACTACCACAATATTTTGTACTTCTCAAGTCACCAAACCATGCAATTTTCGCTTAAATATGCGCTTTGTTTTGTTGGCAATTACCAATTTTTTATGTATAATAATTCTCGAACAGACTAAATTGCAAGGGTACGCAATGGAAAGAGCATAGGTATTATTTTGAAAAAATTAATTGAAGACATAAAATCATATAATTTTGAAAATGTATATCTGCTTACAGGTGAAGAAAGATTCCTGGTGTCCAAATACAAGGAAAAGCTTATCAATGCTATAGGCTCACCCGACGATACCATGAATACCGCTTTTTATGAAGGCAAGGATCTGAATCAGGCACAGATAATAGATTTGGCTGAAACCATGCCTTTTTTAGTTGAAAGAAGACTGATTGTCATATCCGGAAGCGGTCTGTTCAAAAGTGGTGGTGACACGCTGGCCGACTATATGGAGTCCGTCAACGAAACTACTCATTTCGTATTCGTTGAGGAAGAAATCGATAAGCGAAGCCGTCTTTATAAAGCTGTTGTAAAAAAGGGGCATGTTGCAGAATTTGCAGCCCAAACCGAAAACGATTTATTAATGTGGATTGGAACGCTTCTACAGAGAAACGGCAAGAAGATAACACCTGCCAATGCAAAATATCTGTTGCAGAAGGTTGGCTTTGACATGACGAATTTAAGCAGCGAACTGGAAAAGCTCATATGTTATGCCTATGAACGCGATGTAATAGAAAAAGAAGATATTGATGAAATATGTATTACTCAAATAACAAATCATATATTTGAGATGACGGATGCCATCAGCACAGGTGATATCAGGCACGCCATGGACCTGTACTATGATCTGTTGGCACTGAAAGAGCCGCCTATGAGAATTCTGTATATGATTTCCAAGCAGTACAATCAGTTGCTTCAAATCAGAGCCTTAAAGTCAAAAGGATACTCAAACAAAGAAATTGCTACAATAGCAGGGATTCACCCCTATGTAGTTGATAAGAACGCTTCAAAGGCTTCCAAATACTCCACGGAAGCCTTAAAGGCCAAAATAAATGCCTGCATCGAGGCTGAAGAAGTTGTCAAGACCGGCATGATGGACGAAAAGATTGCAGTAGAGTTGGTAATCCTGCAGTAAAAGGGGAACGTCGCAGACTTACTCTTTTCTAATCGCAAGGGGACAGAATTTGAGATTTCTACTCCTTTTACCTCTTCATTCCCCAGTGTTACGAATATAATTAAACTTCTCTTGCTTCTATCCGTAGTTTTCGAAGCCATATTACGAATAGCATTAAACTTCTCTTGTCCCTATCCGTAGTTTTTGGAGCCGTATTACGAATAGCTCTCTACTTCTTTTGTCCCTATTCGTAATTTTCGGAGTCGTATTACGAATAGCATTAAACTTCTCTTGTCCCTATCCGTAATTTTCGGAGTCGTATTACGAATAGCATTAAACTTCTCTTGTCCCTATCCGTAATTTGGGGTTCAAAGCTACGAATAGTTTCTCCCATCTATTGTCGGTATCGGTAATCCTCTACTTTTTGTTACGAATAGAATCTGACTTCTCTTACTCCTATCCGTAATTTCGGTGGATACTGTTGCTTTGGGGCTTGCAGATGATGCGTCTGCTCGCGGCGAGGGTACAAAAGCAAGTGGGGTTGTGTCTCATTAAAAAATGGAAGCACTTTAAGTGCTTCCATTTTTTTTGGGGGATTCCATGCACTCGCATGCTTTGCATGCTCCTGCAAGAAGAATTTTGCTGGCGCACAATTCTTCCTGTTTCTCATCCCTCTTACGTGTCTCATTAAAAAATGGAAGCACTTTAAGTGCTTCCATTTTTTAATGAGACACGGGGGATTCGAACCCCCGACAACTTGATTAAAAGTCAAGTGCTCTACCGACTGAGCTAGTATCCCATGTTTAGTTTTAGCAGGGCTAGCTGGATTCGAACCAGCGTATGCAGCAGTCAAAGTGCTGTGCCTTACCGCTTGGCGATAGCCCTATGTTTGACACCAAGCGTGTCAATAGACACATCTTTCGGATATTAGGGTGGATAGTGGGACTCGAACCCATGACATCCAGAACCACAATCTGGCGCTCTACCAACTGAGCTATATCCACCATATTGCAAGTTTACGTATTAAAACGTAAAAAACGTGCCCGAAGGGATTCGAACCCCCGACCCACGGCTTAGAAGGCCGTTGCTCTATCCAGCTGAGCTACGGACACATTTGTAACGGTTATGTAAACCGACGAAAGCTATTGTATATTAATAAGCTAATAATGTCAACACCAATTTTTGATTTTTCTTTACAGATTGATATAAATTCTTCCATTTTATGGTAGCATACCAAAACAACTCGTCAAGGACTTCGCAAGTGCTTCGCATCCTTGACTCAAATTTTTGGTATGCTATCGGTAACATATTGCTGGTCTTGTTTACAAGATTTCACATAAAAATACCCGTCTCACTATACCATTCAGCAAATACGCCAACCCGCATGGTTTCTGCAGCTATAGCTGTCAAATTATACTCCTGTTTGCATTTATGTAAAAAACATTCTATACTATTCCTGTCATATTTATTTAAAAAGAATATTTTTATGATTCGCCATCATGTTATGTTTGTCAGACGCGTATCTTGAATTTAAAGTTTAATTTTATGAGGTGATTTTGATTATGAAAAATTTTTTATATTTTTGTTTTCTGATTGCTTTTTCCCTCTCTTTTTCAGGGTGTGGCAATAAGGGGGGTGTTATTTCTGATTCTCCTGAACTTAATGAAGTGGCTTCTCCTTCTTCTGTTGAAGCTGATTTCGTTGATTCGTCTGACCATTCATCTGATACTACCGATAGCACCGCATTAGAAACGCATATTGAAGAATGCAGCCAGGTATACGTTTACAGCAAATGTGAAGGTGTCAGGGTTCACTCTGATTATCTTAAATCCAGTGATGTTATTACCTGTCTTCATTCCGGTGACATGGTTATTAAGTCCGGTGATGTCATTTTCGTGACAGACGG
>JAZQNB010000004.1:0-17200 GCA_045627085.1 Lachnospiraceae bacterium
TCATACTTGGAGGCTACCACTCAGGCGCAACACCGTTCCAGAGAGTCTTTCGGATATGCTTGCAACTTTGTCCAATTTGGACATGCAACATTGTCCATTTTTGCTTTGCAACTTTTGGTATTTTTATTATGCAATAAACACTTTAAGTTTTTCTTAAGTCTATGGACTTTCTTTTCCTTTATGTTTACAATACTGTAGAGAAAGAGGTATAAAATGACAGACATTGACAGATATAACAATATTGAATATACAGATTATGATGAAATAAATACAGTTTCACAGGCCGATGAAGAAATCAGTGAGGATACAGCTTTGAAATCGGAAAACAAATTGATTCAAATACTTTCCCATATAAAGATGTGGTACATATTGGTTTTCGTTTTTGTTGTTTTTGTGATTTCGGTTATTTTCTTTATCAAAAACTGGGGAACGAAAATTAATATGGCCGACATTGAGAAAACAGATTATGAGACTGCCGGATATCAGGATTTATTGGATCAGTTTTTCCCGGTCACGGATGCTTCCGGACATATTGTTGAACAAAAGCTTGATAAAATCCTGCTTTTTGGTAATGCGCCCTTTGCAGACGACAAGGAAAGCAAGGACAGTCTTGCAAATATGATAGCTAAAAGGACGGGTGCTACGGTCATAAACTGTTCCATACCAAACAGCCGCGTTACCTGTCTCTATCCTGCATTTACTGTAGATACCGATCCTTATGACGGTCTCACGCCGTATTATCTGTATCTTTTGGCCTGCTATAAATCAACTTATGATTATTACATGCTGGAGAACCCGGACTATAACGGCACCTTCAGTCCCGAAACCATTGATATCATCCATGAGCTGATGGATATTAATCTCGATGACATAGATGTAATTTGCTATATGTATGATGCTTCGGATTATATCATGGGTAATCCTGTTGTTGATTATGACAACCCTCAGGATGTTACAACCTATGTTGGGAACCTGAATGCAACCTTTTCTCTGATTCATTCAACTCATCCTGAAATCAGAACAATATGTATGTCTCCCACATATGCCTTTGCTGTCGATGAAGAAGGCAATTATGTAAGTAGCGAGAAATACAGATATTCCGAATACGGCACTTTATCTACATATGTGATTCTGACGGGGGATATTTGTGCTGCTTCCTCCATAAGCTATGTGGATAATCTGTTCAGTGACATCAACGAAGACAGTGCGGATAAATACTTAACCGATAATCTGCACCTTAATGAAGAAGGCAGAAAAAAAGTACTCGAACGCTTTATGTACGCACTCGAGTACTACGATTAACCAATTAATGATATGTGGCTAAATCTGCCAGACTGTTTTTATATACATTATAATTTTCATATGTAAAGCAAATTTCAAAATCACATTCTTCAAAGCTTCCGGATATTGGTTTATCGTTTTTAGTAATGATATAGATAACCTTTCTCTCCTTTGCCATGGATGTGATTTTTTCTGCGTCCAGTATGTCAGCTTCTATTGCCGTAAACAAATCATCCCCATAGAAATTCTCCATAAACACTTCACGCCCGTATGGCATACAAATATATGGGGTGTATTGTCTTACATAAATGATTAAATCCCCGGGAAAGGCTGCGCTGACTTCACGTCCGGGACAGTAAATCGCATCAGCGATTGCGACCACCGCATTCGGAACATGATATACGTTTTCGGCAGGAGCTATATCCTCATCCGCATAAATAAATCCTCCGCATAAAACTATCAAAAGTGCCGCCAGGCATCCGCTTATCCACCTCTTTTTGCCCGAGAAGCTCATCACAGTCTCTACGGCCGTATACCCAACTACTGCACTAAAGGGAAGAAGCCACAATACCCTCCAATTCCTGCCGTCGCCGGAAAAACTGCTTAAAAGCACATCGGATAAGGGGCAAAAATAAAACAGCATTACCATACCCGGAAAGTAAATAAACATTATTCTCTTTACTCTGTCTTTTTCACGGAAAAAAAGTATGACAAGGCACACTACAAATAGCGCTGTCATCAGACCCTTTCCCGCAAAGCCTTTATAGCTTTCAAGAATATTTTCCATCTCTTTTAACTCCAAATTACAATAGAAATGTTATGGTCAGGGTATTATCTCAGCCAGAGATATATTACTGCCATACATATAATCGGAACTGTACTAAACATACAGGCTAATAATGGTTTGATTTTTCTGTATACTGCCGCAATCAATACCCCCATAGCTCCCATCAGTAACGGATATAAAAAGAAACTGTTAGTTGATGCATTAAGTGCGCCAAGTGACGTTGCAAAGATTCCCACGTACAAATACCCCGGAACCTTTTGCTCTTCCTCAAGCTTTTTGCAAATCATAAACACCATTAAGAATGCAAAGGGAATTATTATATTTGCCAAATAAGCTTTCCCCTGTCTTGAGCGCAAAAGCAGGAAATTCTCAGCCGTATAATTCGAATAATCACCAAAAATAACCAGCAGCTGAACAAATAGCATAAATAGAGCCCGTTTCCTGTGGGAATTCCCAAACAACAGCCGGGACAATAAATAGTAAATGCTGTAAGTCATCAATATAAAAAAAGGGGATATAATCGTTTGAATCAAAACTGTAGCATTAATCCCCGTTATTGATGAAAGGCATGCCAGCCAGGAAGGAAACGGTGCCAGCAAATGTGACATGTCATTTACATTTTCAAGCGCTTTACCCGTATATGGAATTGCAATATACATTTTGCCCGCAACGGTTTCATATACTGCCTCAGCGGTATAATATGCATCGTCTCCATCCGGAGAAGCCAATACAATACTTAATATCACCTGCAGGCTTATAAGGATAATAACGACCATATACATTATTTTCTCAGGTTTTTCCATTCCTTTGAAAAAAGTCATATCCGGGAGTTTATATTTTCGGTAAAAAACAAACAGAAAAAGTGCAATTACAAACAGACACGCTCCCGCTATCATATATGAGCGCACCAGCATAATATAATTTGCTTTTTTGAGAATGACAGGCACGGCAATTACCAAAAAGAGTGCCTGATATATAACACTGCCGTATATCCAGGAAAACAACAGTGATGACAGACCTTCTCCTTCTTCCTTTTTTATAAGGGTCAGACCCACAATGGCAGGCATAATTATTAAGATAAAGAGTAAAAATAATATTCTGATAATCATCATATTGTTCACTTATGAAAACCCTTCGTTTGCCCGGTCTAAAATCATGGCAAAAATAAATGAAAGACCTGTTATCGACAATCGATAATCATACATCCCGGCGCCTCGCAACGTTAATAACAAAGAAACAAACAGTTCCATAATTACAGCCGAAATAATCATTCCTTTTGTTCCGTATTTCAGTTTTTGTCTATGTCTGGCGACCAGCGATGCACCGCCTAAAATCATTGAAAACACAAACCAAAGGCACCCGTACTTGATATATATCATGGTTAAAGCCGGTGTTTTACCCATCATATGCAGGATATTAACCGAGGTATATGAATCCAAACCCTTGCCATGTAATTGTCTGAGAACTACAGCCGGTGAAAGATTGTACCCGACAAAATCCCAAAGCATGCTTTTAATTATGTAAGCACGATTTTGATCAAAGCATAATTTTGCAAGCTCCCTGCAGTACCTTTTCGCACTGTCCTTACCAAAATTTTCTTCGAATACAGCAGCTATTTCAATGCCGTTTTCCGCATAGCAATCACCTGACGGACTGCAATATGCCAAATAGTATGCTTCGTCCGGAAGCTTATCAATATTGGCCTGATAACCCGGATAACACAGCCTGTACATTTCATAATAAGCAATTGACCTGGACGGGCGATTATCATTGTCGGAAGAAGTGGTTTTTATCACTGCCAGGACAGAAATACCAAGACAAAGAACCATACAGACTATGTAAAACAATCCTTTTCTGTCTAAGCGCATGCTCTTTATACTGTTTAGGACTGTAAACAGCAGAAATGGAATTAATGCAATTACAAGCATATCAGGCTTAAGAAGGGACAGTAACAGGTATAACAATCCCATCGTCCACATAGCTTTCTCACCCAATGGTTTTTCGGATTTCATTAACGTGACTATAAATGAAAACACTATGAGCATTAGTGAAAATACTAAACTGTTCAAAGCTATCATCATATTGTTCTGCATAAAAAAGGGAAAACAGCCAAGCGCAATTCCGCCCGCTATTCCTAATTTTTTATTTTGAGGTACTACAGAACAGGAAAACAAAATGCATGCATAAAGCGATATGAATATTTGCAAAATATAAATAAAAATGTAGAATGGAATTTTACAAAGCTTTGAAAGAATATTTGCAAGCATAATAAGAAGAGGGTACAATACACCCTCATACTCATTTGCTCTTAAATCTGTTGTCATGGCAATCAGCCTGTCCGTCTGTCCGCAAGGAAAATACTCCGTAAAATTTAATATCATCCAAAGTATTCCCATTGCCGACAATAAAATAAAACCTAACGCAAGCGCAGCGCCGACTGAATAGCGCAGCCATTTCCCAAATCTGCTCATAAATCAGGTCCTTTATCTGAAAAATCCCTCTATTACATCACAGATGTGATCTACTTCGGATATTTTTAATCCATAATACATCGGAAGACGTGTAAGTCTTTCACTCTCCCTTGTGGTATATCTGTCCTCACCGTTAAATCTGGCATACTTTAATCCTGCAGGCGCAGTGTGAAGAGGTATATAATGGAATACGCTCATTATTTCATTATTTTTCATGTATTCAATAAACTTTGTTCTCTCTGCAATATCCTTAAGCTTAATGTAAAACATGTGAGCATTGTGCACACAGCCTTCAGGAATTACGGGAAGCTCTAACAGCCCTTTTTCCTTAAGTGGAAGCAGTCTTTCATAATAACGGTTCCAACAGGAAAGTCGTGCTTCATTGATTTCATCGGCATGCTCTAACTGAGCATAAAGGTAAGCCGCATTCATATCGCTTGGCAAATACGAGGAGCCGTAATTTACCCATGTATATTTATCTACCTGTCCGCGATAATATTTGCTTCGGTCGGTACCTTTTTCGCGGAAAATCTCTGCGTTTTCTACATCCTTTTCATCTCGAATAAGTAGTGCACCGCCTTCACCCATACTGTAATTTTTGGTCTCGTGGAAGCTGAATGCTCCAAAATCACCTATGGTTCCGAGGGCTCTGCCTTTATATGTACTCATAATTCCCTGAGCAGCATCCTCTATTACTATCAAATTATGCCTTTTAGCAATGTCCATGATTGTATCCATCTCGCACGAAACACCTGCATAATGAACGGGAACAATTGCCTTGGTCTTGTCCGTAATTGCTGCTTCTATCAGGTTTTCATCAATATTCATGGTATCCGGTCTGATATCGACGAATACAGGTGTTGCACCTCTTAAAACGAAAGCATCTGCCGTTGAAACAAATGTAAACGCAGGCATTATGACCTCATCCCCGGGCTTTATATCTGCCAGAAGTGCCGCAAGCTCTGTCGCATGGGTACAGGATGTAGTCAGCAGGCATTTTGCCGTTTTGGTTTTATTTTCTATCCATTCATTACATTTTTTGGTATACGCTCCGTCACCGCAGATTTTCTGGTTTTTTACGCATTCCGTAATATATTCCGTTGCTTTCTCTCCGCAGGGAGGCACATTAAACTTAATCATCTCATATCCTCGTTTTCTAATTAGTCTTTTTCCAGGAACCGCATATATTTCCCCGGCAGTTATCCGTCACATTACTGATAATGTACTTAGGTCTGCCTTTTACTTCTTCATAAATTCTCGCAATATAATTTCCTATAATTCCCAGGCTCATCATAATAATACCGCCCACAATCAGTATCAGCAGAATTACTGTTGTAAATCCCTCCACTGATTTGCCCATACAATACCTGACAAGAGTCTGTATGGCAAGTATAATGCTCACGCAAATAGAAATTGTTCCAACTCCCGAAATGAGCTGCAGCGGCAATGTGGAAAATGAAGTAGCATTGTTTATTGCGTATTTCATCAGGCTTATCAATGACCACTTGCTGGAGCCGTATTTTCGTTCCTGAACCTCGTAGGTCACGGTTTCAGTTTTAAAGCCGGCCCAAAATGTAAGTGCCCTAAAGAAGGTCTTCTTCTCGGGAAGTTCCAATAATACGTTTACAACCTTACGGTCCAAAAGCTTGAAATCAGATGAAGCATTCATATCCACCTTGATAAGCGTACTCATTATCCTGTAAAAGAGTCCTGCACTCATTTTGTGGAAAATGCTTTCTTTTCCTCTGCTTTCCTTGATTCCTTCCACTACTTCCGCGCCATTTTTCCACTTGTCCCACATATCTGTTATAGTCTGTGGCGGGTGCTGTAAATCACAGTCCATTACTATCACCGCATCACCATTAGATAACTCGAGACCGGCAAAAATAGCTGCCTCTTTTCCAAAGTTTCTGGAAAAGCTTCCTCCTTTTATATGCGGATTATTCGCCGCACATTTTTTAATCTCATTGAAAGTATTATCCCTTGACCCGTCGTCGATAAATACCAGTTCATAATCAATCCCTTGTTCTTCCAGAAGTGATTTTAGGGTATTTGCCGTAACGGAAATATTCTCCTCTTCGTTGTAAGAAGGCAGTACAATTGATAAAAGTGACATATATATACTCCTTAGTCTAATCCTCAACGCAATTTTCGGTTTTTACATATAATATTCCATCGACAACCTTTGTAGAATTCGGTCCGGGAAATGAATCCATTTCTACATA
Source organism: Lachnospiraceae bacterium (assembly GCA_045627085.1). Taxonomy (GTDB): domain Bacteria; phylum Bacillota; class Clostridia; order Lachnospirales; family Lachnospiraceae; genus RGIG10340. The sequence goes on from JAZQNB010000004.1 coordinate 6,765, forward strand.
TTCGTCAGAATAATATATATCGGTAACCTCGTCTACCTCCATATAATTTAAAGTCGCCCCGAGGTAATTTTTCATAAAGGCTTCATAATTTGCAGGGGTATAAAGCAAATAATCTCCGGTAATTCCTATCATGGAGCCGGTAACCTTTTGGGTAATATCCGAAACAGGATATTGTTTATCTGATACAACTCCTATCATAGCCACAGGAATGCCCGGGTAGTACCCGTCTGTCTGTTCAATTCTATCGAGAAGTCTTTCACAATATGCATATGTTTTCTCATATTTTTTGGAAAGATTTGTATATGCAATATTATCTGCGACAAAATAATTAAAAATCATCACAAAAGCAGCTGCTGTTACTGTCCATTCAAGCCAGACTCCAAATTTTGCTTCCTTTCCGAATTTTTCAAAAAAAGCAATAAATAAAATCGGAATGAGCACCCATTGATAACGCATAAGTAAATGGAAATTAACTTTGGGTGAAATAATCATTATCATGCCAAAGCAAATCGGCAATATTGCACAAACAATCAATGCCACAATATATAATAAAGGTTTTTTCCAAAAATTCTTTTTAGAAATTATTAAGATTAACGTAACTATAAATACCAGTCCCAAAAGAATAAGCGCCGTTATGGAAAATATGTTGTCTGCCAGCACATTCCCTCTTATTGTAAAAGCAATAAAATCCCTATAAATAGCAGTAACGGTTTCTTTTATGCCTATTTGATTTTTATCAGCCAGTCCATTTATTCCCTGATAAGTATCCAGTGATAAATTTCTTAATTTCAATAATACTGTCAATATACCATAGTACAGTAGAGTTCCTATCACACCCATGTACAGATAATTAAGAATTTTCTTAATCTTTTCTTTTGTGCCTTCATCTCCAAGCAAAATCAAAACACTCATGTACAGACAAAGAATTACCGTAACGGGCAGATAAGCCTGGTATATTCCCATGCAAAAAGCAAGTGATATACCTCCTAAAATAAAGCCTTTTTTTGATTTTTCGGTCAAATACACCGCAAGAATTGAAAGAAGGAGCCCCAGCATATATCCGTCCATGGTAAATACATAGGCTGCGGTTGAAGCTAATGCCGGAAATGTAACAAGCAAACCGGATACCAGTGCAACGGCTATAGGATTACTTATCTTCAGAACACTTACAAGTAACGCGGCCGCAATAGCCAAAAACAGAAGGCTCAATACACCTATCACCCACGGTACCGTAAAATAACCGGATGCTCCGCAGGCAACAGTCAAAAACCATCTTCCCGAGGTAATCATGTCCTGGTTGAAATACATGCTCGCAAGTCCGTCATGATTTGGGACATCCGACAAAAAGGCCGGCATATGAGTAAAAAGTCCGACAACAAAAGCCGTAACAAAGGCAATTTTTGAACTGATATTTAATTTTTTGCTGATTTCCTCTAAAACCTGAAACGGTGTTTTCATCAATATATTTCCTTTATTTTCTTAAATATCACATTACTTATTTTTAACGCCCCGAGCGATGTCGGATGCATTCCGTCCACAGTATATTTTTCCATATCCGCCATACTGCCATTTCCATACAGACTGTGGTACAAATCAATTACCGGCGCATCGCACTCCCTGCCGACTTCAAATACAGCGTCCACATAATCGGAAGGCGTTCTTTCATTAATATAATAATCCTCAGAGCCTGTAATCTGTTTGGACTCCTCATCTATATACCATGCATATGTGGGAGTGGCCAGAATAATAACCGCATCGGGATTAATTTCTTTTAATCTGTTAACGGAATCAATATATTCTTCTTTGAAATGCTCCACGTCAACTCCCAAATGAAAATCATTTATTCCATAAAGGCATACAAAAACCTTTGTGGCGGAGAAATCAATATCGTCAAACTCCGAAATCAAATCATTGACATAATCATTTGCCGGTATGCGAATATACAGGCTTTTGTAAAGAGAATAATCCCCTGTATTTATTGTGTTTGTCATAGCCGAAAATGATAAAAGATCAGCTGTATAATCATCTCTTGCAGACGGTGCAAGGCAGACGGAGGAACCGCCTATTGACAAATCAAATACTCTCTCATCTAAAAGAGCATTTTGTAAATTCTCACCGACATTTCCTACAGCCATAATACTGTCTCCAAACAAAACCACATCATATACCGATTCCGGGTCTTGTGTTGAAAAATATGCAATTGAAAAGGAAACAAAAGCGGCAAAAATCAATGTTCCTGCTATACAGGCTAACGTAACCTTGCTTCTTTGTCCCAAAAAGTCCTTGATTTTACTCATCTTTCAACCGTTACCTGTCCGTTTTCAACTCTGTATACTCTGTCACATTTTTCGATGGTCTGAAGTCTGTGTGCAATAATAATAAGTGTCTTTCTTCCCTGGAATCTGTTAATTGATTCCATAATTGCAGCCTCTGTATCATTGTCCAGCGCACTTGTTGCCTCATCCAAAATAAGCACCTCCGGATCGTGATATAATGCTCTTGCAATACCGATTCTCTGCCTTTGTCCTCCCGAAAGTCTGATGCCGCGTTCTCCGATACCTGTGTCGAGTCCGTCCGGCAATTCTCTTACGAACTCATCCAGCTGAGCCTCCTTTAAGACTTCCCATATTCTGTCTTCGTCAATTTTATCGGCAGGAATTCCATATGCGATATTGTTTCGGATGGTATCATCGAGCATAAAAATCATCTGAGGAATATATCCGATATTCTTAAGCCATCCCTTATAATTATCCATAACATTAACGCCATCCGCTAAAATCTCGCCGCCTTGTGGGATAAGAAGTCCTAATAAGATATCCACCACAGTACTCTTGCCGGCTCCGGTTGTTCCTACAATTCCAACGCTTTCACCGACATTAATTTCAAAGCCGGCATTGTCAAAAATCAGCTTTGTGGTATTAGGATATGCGTAGGTTATATTATTGACGGATATTTTCTTTGTAATGGGAAGCTTGTTTTCCTCTTTTGTTGCAAAGGACATATCTACATTTTTATCACTGATTTCATACTGCAGATTATCGCTTACATTCATCACGAAAGGCTCGAAGAATGCAACCGAACTGAGCTGATTGCTGATTCTGTTCACACAAGGCAAAAGTACAAAAGCCGCAGCTGCCAAGGTTGATAAAACAGCAAGCATGTCTGTAGTAGGCTTGTTTGTGGCAACCATATAAATCATGTATCCAACCATAGTAGCCACACATGCCACTTCCATAAGAAGCTTGGGTATTGAATTGTACAAAGCATATTTCTGAACCGCGCCTACATATCCTCGACCGTTTTTTACATATTGGTCAACAAAATATTGTTCACGGCAATTGGTCTTTACTTCTTTTATTCCCTGAACCGTTTGAGATATCCATTTAAACAGATTGCTGTAGAAATCCTGATTCTCTTTTCCGGCTCTAAACATAATAGGCTTTAACACCCATTTAATCAAAATAAGTAAAATGAGTAATACTACGCCCAACAGCATTGTCAGCGTTCCGTTGGTCATGAAACAATAAGCGATAATAAAGAGTGAAACCACCGTATCCGACAAAAGCTGCAACAGACTTAAAATCAGTGCATACATATTGTTCACATCCGAGGTAATACTTCTTTGTACTACGGCTGTATCTGCATTTAAATAGAACTCGTAATCTCTTCGAAGATAATTCTTCATGAGTCTTTCGGAAGTATTGAACTGATTAGTATATACAAATGCCAGCGTTGCCTTTTGCTGAACAAACAAAAACAAATTCTTAATCACATAAATTACAATAAGAGTAATCATTGATATCAGTGAGAACTGTCTGAAGCTTGTACAACCGAGAACATCATATATTTTCGCAATTAATTCATTTTTCTCCAAAATATCCGGATCGATAACAACATTAACCACCTCAACCAGCAAACCGACTCCGGCGGTCTGCAAAAAAGCTGAAATAATCATGAGAAAGATTATTCCGAGCATAATGGTCTTCTGTTTTCTGTCCAGCAATATCTTCAGTTTCTTTAATACCCTTTTCAAAATCTAAAAGCCTCCGGTTTACTCTTTTGTTTCTTCGGTAGTCTCACGAATAACGTACTGAGGTGAGTTATTCATGCATATATATATTCGGCCGACATATTCGCCTACAAGTCCGAGCATTATCATCATCATTCCGCCAAAGAATACAACAGCTGCCATCACTGACGAATAACCCATCACCATATCCGGATTTAACAGTCGCTTAATAATAATATATATACCATACAGGAATCCGATTACCGCACTGACAACGCCCACGGTTGTGGCAATTCTAAGAGGCTTAACCGAAAACGCAGTAAAGCCGTTAAACCACAAGCCTAAAAGCTTGCTTAATGTATATCCGGAGTTTCCTTCTTCTCTTTCTCTGTGAGTTACATTGACATTTGCTATGTTTTTGGTCGCACGAAGCACAAGTCCTATTACATACGGATAAGAATTTGCGTAACGTATCATGTCGTTCACAACAAATCGCTTCACAGCGAAATAGCTTGAAACATAAAGTGACTTGGGTTTATTAAGCATTATTCTGGTCATCAGTTCATTGACTTTACTGCCAAAATTTCTGAATCCTGAATGCTTTTTGTGGTCGTATTTTGCATATGCCGCATCATAACCTTCCTCAAGCTTATCAATCAATTTGTCAACTTCATCTGCAGGTGTCTGTCCGTCATCATCCAGACAGACTACATAATCTCCGTCAGAATTTCGAAGTCCCGCCATCAATGCCGCATGCTGACCAAAATTTCTTGCAAAGCTGATGCCTATTATATTATCCTGTTTTTCAGCCAATTTTTTAATAACCGAATAGGTTGCATCCGGCGAGCAGTCATTTACCAGAAAAATATCATATTCATACTGAGTCATTGTGCTCATTTTCTCATTTATTTCCGCAACAACGTGGGGCAGTGTATGCTCCGATCTGTAACAAGGAATAATAAAACTGATTTTCTTCATTTTGCTTAAACCTCTTTTTTATTTAAGACTGCCATCCATACTATATCCGTAAATTTTCCGTTTATGCAAACATCTTCACGAAGCAGTCCTTCTTTTACAAACCCGGCCTTTTCATAGCTTCTTATAGCTGCTTCATTGCCGGCTAATGCTCTTAAATACACGCGGTTTAGTCCTAATTCTTCAAATGCATATTTAAGCGCCAATTTACAGCTAGCAGTCCCTATCCCGTGGCCGCGTGCCGAATCCTCACCTATAAATATGCCATACTCTGCTTTTCTGTGATGCATATCAATATCCCGAAGATATACAGAGCCAACCGGCATGTCTCCCGAAGTGATGCATATAATAAATTGAACCACTTCTCCCGTTTCCACTTTGGTTTTTATCCAATTCTCGTGGCTTTGTCTTGTAAATAATTCCTGATAGATAAAATTTTTGCGAACCGATTCGGAATTACGCCATTTGATAATATTGTCCGTATCCTCCGGCTGCATCTTTCTAAGATATATTCCTGTTTTCTCATCAATCAAATGCATTCATCTATTCCTCAATAGTAAATATGCTGCTGCGAAGCTTTTCAACATACCAGTCGATAACATCCTCAATCCTATATAACTCACTGCTTTTCGATGTGGTATTCCAAAGCTCTATATATTCATCCAACCACGCATCAAGCTCATCTGCCAGGCAATTGGGCAGGAGACTGTTTATTTCCTCCTCCAAGCCTTTATCTGCTCCCAGCGGATACCCATAGTGAACACACAAGCCGACAAGAGACATTAATCTTTGCCCCTCGCCCATTACAATATAAGCATATAAATCCTTTTTGTGATCCGAGGATATATCGTTCATCGCTCTATAAAGCTTTTCAAGCGCTTCTTCATTTTTGCGAATGGTGCTCCTTGTTTTCGCAATGTCAACCCTTCCGTCTTTTTCCGTATAAAGAATTCCCGAAAGAGGGCGATAGTCCGGTTTGTCATAGCCTAATTGAGAATTGTGCTCCTCTTTAAACTGAACGGCATTCCACCAATTCACGCACTCGGTCTCCGAAAGGTCTCTGAAAATACCTACAATCTTGCCGGATTTATCCCCATATTGGAGAAGTGAAACAGCCTTGTTAATGCTCTTTTCATCCAGTTCTGAATCGGACCAGGAATACGTTGCCGCATAAATCTGTCCTATTACACAAAACTCGGGGTGCGCAATATGTCCCAAATCTCCCCACTGCGTGCATAAGACACCGGCAGCATTGTATTTATGAGCATTTTTACACATGCCCTTAATGTTTTTGTAAGCATCCGCATGACGGTTAATCATATGGTTCCAGTTCTGCACACCGGGGCACAGATATATATTCGGGATTCCTGCTTCGCTAAGCTTTTTGATATTATCTTCCTTAACATCGGGCAAATATTCCCAATTCAGTATTACGCTGTTCTTTGGCAGCTCATGAATCAGTTCGGGTTCATTAATCAATACATCGCCCCAAAACATCGGGATGCAGCCGTTTCCAACGACAAAATCGCAAAGTCTTTTAAGATAATCAACATATACCCTGTGAATACCTTTTTCTTCACCCAGCTTCGCACTTTTTCCCTTGCACAAATCAAACGTTTCATCCGCACAGATATTGAAATACTTGGAATCAAAGCAATCCATAAATTCACGAATTCTTTTTGTAATATAAAGAAAAGCCTCGTCATTGGAAACATCTATTGTATAATGTCCCATTCTGTCAACCAGTGAAAAAGGTCTGTCACTACTGCCTTCGATTTCACAAAATTGAGCAAATTTTTCATTTCTTAGCAATTCATACAAATGTCCGAAGCTCGCCAGCGAAGGAACAAGCTCAATATTAAGGCTGCTGCAATAATCATCGAGTTCTCTTATTTCTTCAGCCATAAGAGGTGTGGATGCACACCACACATCTTCCTCTTCGCTAAAAGCAAAGCTGTGCTCAACATAAAGCTGTAATTGATTAAGCTTATACAGACTCATATTGTCAGCTGTTTTCTTAAGTTCAGCCAGGGTAGGCACGCGGCCTCTCGACGTGTCATATGATATACCGCGCACAGCTATATCCGGTTCATCTTCAATTTCAAGGCAGGGAATAATGGCTCCCGCATTCCGAATAATCTGTCGAAGGGTCTGCACGGCATAAAGCATACCGGATGATGTTCCCGCACACAGAAATATCTTTTCGGGTGTAACATTCACTGTGTATTGCTCGGGCTTGTTAAGTGCAGTATCTTCAACCAGGCAAATATCATATGAAGTTTCCAGCAGACTCTTTTCACGCACATCAATCGTAAAGCCTATCTGTTCCTTTAATTCATCGCATAAAAGTGTGGTGAAATCCCACGTAAAATCCTTTAGCGGACTCGACATATAGGCATCAACCACAACGGATGAGGTATAGCGAATAACAAATTCGCCCTGATTTTCTCTGTAGATTTTCGGTTCTGGTAAAATATACATTTTTTCGCCCTTCTTACTTGCTAATACACTATTGATTCGAAAGTAATTTTCTTCAATACATCATCATAAAACAACAACAAAATTTCAGGCTCTGTTAAATTCAGCGGCGTCTTATTGAACATAATGTTATATTGGGAACCCTGTTCAATATTTCTAAAATAAAAGGTATCAAAATCTCCGACCTTAAGAAGCTTTTGTTCTCCTTTGTTACCGCCGATAAGCTTCGTCAGCTCTCCGTTTCTGTATAGCCATTTCCCGCCCTGAGCAGTCTCGGCTGAACCTATTCCCAATATTTGTGCAAACGAATATGCCTCGTCGGAGACCTCGCCTTCAATGGAAACGATAATTGAGCAGTCTACTAGGCCTTTAACATATTCAGCATATTCTTCAATCGATTCAAAGCTGTCTCTTGAACAAATTAAATCCCTATTGTGAAGATAGAGCTTATAATCCTCTTCCCATTGGTAATATGCGCTATCCCCACGTCTGTCCGGCAGCGGGTAATCCTTCAATATAACTTCACTGATATATGTGGTTAGCTTCGCGGCTCCGACTCCGTTTAAATGAGTTTCATCGCAAAAATCCTCATTGCAGTTAATCCCTATCTGCCTGTAGCTTTCATTAAAGTCATATACCGGGTACCCACAGGCTTTTACGTAATCCTTTACGCCTCCGATGACAGCCTTTGTTCCGTCATCCATAAAAAAGGGTACAACCATAAAATTCAATTCAAAATCATATCTTTCCGACAGCTCGATAATATCATTTATCCAACAAAGATTTTTGTCCTCTATGGGAGTGGACGCAACCTCATTTATATTTATCTCGGAGCAGGTATGGCTTTGAAAATTGTCATAATATGCACCACGGGCATAATCATTTATTTCGTTATCATAAAAATCGTAGGGTCCCAGCTCTCTATACCTGGTATGAATAATAGGCCATCTGACATAAAATGAAGTCTTGTCTTCCTTAAGAAGATAATTTTTCACCTGCTTAACTGAATTAGCTGACGGTCTTAATGACAGATAATTCCTGTATATATTGCCGTCTATTATTCCGTTGTCGTAGACAGTCTGATACAAATCCACAAAAACAGCCTTCGGGCTCTGCGTCTTTAACAATTCCACCAGAGTGTGATAGGTTCCTCCCTTGTCCTGTCCGGACACAGCCATATCAAAGGCGGCAATACCCTTTAGCTCCCACATTACTGCAGGATATATACCGCAATACACATGGGACGATCCTAAGAATACAACATCCGTCAAATTGTCAGCAGTATTGTAAAGTTGCTCTACGCTGTCAATATATTCTCCTTCGGTATCCTTCCATCTAAGGACATTATAGGTACCGATAACAGACAAAACCAAAAGCACCATGCACAGAAGCGTGCTTATGATTTTCAAATCGGGTTTTTTCATAAGCCGTGCCTCCTAAAATGCAAAATATATAAATTGTGAGGAATCAAAATCAATTCCATACTTGCCGTAAACGATAACAGATAAAACCAATGCTGTTATGGCAATCCACCTGAAAATACAGTTCTGGCGAAGAATAAATTCGTCTAAATTTATCTTCTTAAATGCCTTAAGCAAATCAAATATAACAAGTACAAAGACAGCAGCAATAAGGATGCCGCTCTCATATCTGTCGAGTCCAAAGTTGTAAAGGCTCTCGTCAAATAACACCCATGGATTCCATTTCGTAAACAATCTGCCTATATACCCAAAGGCCTGTGTTACGGATTCTGCTTTAAAGAAAATCCATGCAAAGGATGTAAGCAAAAATGTAAAAATAACCTGACCGAATTTGAAGCTGAATGCTTCCCTGTCAAGTCTTAAGGCATCGGTAAGCTTAAGCTTTACAGGCTTTAACAAATCTCCCACCACCTGGTAGACTCCGTGAAGTCCTCCCCAGATGACAAAGCTCCAATTTGCTCCATGCCACAATCCGCTGACCAAAAAGGTTATCATCAGATTCAGATACTTTCTAAGCCTTCCTTTTCTGTTTCCTCCCAAAGGAATATAAAGGTAATCTCTAAACCAGGTGGAAAGTGAAATATGCCATCTGCGCCAAAATTCCGCTATACTGCCGGCAAGGTAAGGCGCATTGAAGTTTTCCATCAGAGTAAATCCCATCACTCTCGCCGCACCGATGGCAATTAACGAATATCCTCCGAAATCACAGTATATCTGAAGTGCGAACGCAAAAGCTCCAAACAGCGTTTCAACTGTTCCGCAGGCAAAGTAATTGCCAAAAATCTCATCCGTAAATATGGCTACCCGATCGGCAATAACCATTTTTTGAAACAGGCCATATGCCATCAGAATCAGACCGCTTCTGAAATTATCTATGTCAAACTTGGATTTCTCATCCATTTCCTTTATCTGACCCAGCAGATTCTTACTTCTCTCTATGGGACCGGCACCCAGCAGAGGGAAAAAGCTTACAAACAAGGCATAACGTACCGGATTTTTCTCAGGCTCCATCTCACCCCTGTAAACATCCATTGTATAACTTAATGCCTGAAATACATAAAATGATATTCCCACAGGAAGGACAAACGAAAATGGATTTGATACGGCAGTTATATGAAAAGCATTTAAAATTCTGTTTAAAGAAGCCATAAAAAAATCAAAATATTTAAACAGCCCCAGCATACACAGATTGATGGTAAAGGATAAAGCAACCACAAGCCTCTTAAGCGAAATCGTTTTGGCCTTCGGAATAAATAAACCGCTCAGGTACGTAACAATCGTTGAAAGCAATAAAAGTACAACATACCTTGGATTCCAACTCATGTAAAAGTAATAGCTGGCAATCAAAAGCCAAATATATCTGAATTTCTTCGGTATGAGATAGTAGAATAAAACTACTATCGGGAAAAAAATTAAAAAGCTGATAGAATTAAATAACATCTGCCTGATACCCAAATCCTTTTACTATCTGATTTCATCGCATACAAGTCGGA
>JAZQNB010000005.1:0-36609 GCA_045627085.1 Lachnospiraceae bacterium
GGAAGCCTGCGAAGCACTGAGACATTTTGATGAACTCACAGGCGATTCACTTAATGCTGTTAAGAATTATGCCGATGGCGGAGAAGACAGGAAAAAGAAATTCAGAAAATAAATACTTGCCTTGTTCCTTTTGCAGCATTATAAATTATAAAAACAAAGCCATGTTTACCACTTCCTTTTAATTAAGGCAGATAAACATGGCTTTTTGTTAACTGACTATCATGGTTACATAAAGTAAATCAAAATCCGAGAACCTCAAATTTTGGAAAGGATTAGAAGGTTGAGTAGCCGTACCCGTTTACTAACGCATCTATTTTCTGCCCTGCCTTGCATAAAGCACAATCTCTGTGGTCATAAACCTTGTAATCAGGTAAATCTGATGGTGAGAAGAGTGAGTTTACCGGAATTCCCGCAGCCTTTGTGACTCCGCTGAATATTGAGGTGATGCCCGTTACATGACCGTCGTAGTAATCAATGCATTCCAGCGAACGCATTAGTGTTTTACCGGTTGTGGTTGAAGCAAGCAGTAAAAATATGTTTTTATTCTTGATCATGGGAATGGTATTATTCCTGAATATTATCTGACCGGTCGGATCAAATTCCGGAGAGGTAATATAGATTGTGTTGTGTTCATTTACACTCATAATACCCGCGTTAGTGAGCTCTTCTGCAAGATATGCACCGATAACCTCAGTCCCGTCCATACATACGATGGTGTCGACGATGGTATTGTTGGAATACTTGCCTGCAATTGCACGAGCAACCTCCTGCGCTTCCGATTTACGCATTCTCATCATTGTCATATCGACATAATAGTTGATGTGAGAATGAGAGGTCATAAAGTGCCCGGGCAGAACCCGTAAGTTAATCTGTGGAAATTCTTTTGATGGTACTTTAATTTCAGTCTCAGCCATGTAAAAGCCCTCCTCAAATATTTATAACTTTATTATAATTTAAAATTGACTAAAAAACAAGGATTTAAAAAGTTAGTTTTCAGATAATTTACATAAACACGAACAGAAAAGTGATAATCTGTATTTAAATTCGATAAAATTTGTGATACAATGTTAGCAATAAATTTTTCGAGGAGAGGCATATGAGAGTCGCTAAGGAAAAAAACGAGAGTAAATTTATAAACAACAAATTTGATAAAGAGCTTTTTAAAAGAAGCGTTTTGTATAATGTCAGAACTTTATATCGAAAAGATTTGGAGGAGGCAACCCCTCAGCAGATTTTCCAGGCAGTTTCTTATGCCATAAAGGACCAGATAGTGGAACACTGGATGGAAAGCCAGAAAGCCTTTGAAAAGCAGGATCCCAAGATGGTTTACTATATGTCCATGGAGTTTTTGATGGGGCGTGCACTCGGAAATAACATCATTAACCTTCAGGGCTATAAACCCGTCAAGGAAGCCATGGAAGAGCTCGGGTTGGATCTTAACGTAATCGAGGATCAGGAACCGGATGCAGCTCTTGGAAACGGTGGCCTTGGCCGACTTGCTGCATGCTTTTTGGACTCACTTGCAACCCTCGGATATCAGGCATATGGCTGCGGCATCAGATATAAATATGGTATGTTCAAGCAACAAATCCGCGACGGCTATCAGGTAGAGGTACCGGATAACTGGCTGGTTGACGGCAATCCCTTCGAGCTTCGTCGTCCCGAATATGCCAAGATAGTAAAATTTGGCGGATATGTCAACGTCGCTGTAGACCAAAACGGCAGAAATGTATTTACACAGGAAGGATATCAGTCGGTTAAAGCCATTCCTTATGATCTGCCGATTGTAGGCTATGGAAACGGAATAGTTAATACTTTAAGAATATGGGATGCACAGCCTATAGAGTGCTTTCAGCTGGATTCCTTTGACAAGGGCGATTATCAAAAGGCCGTTGAACAGGAAAATCTGGCCAAGAATATATGCGAGGTTCTCTATCCTAACGACAATCACTATGCGGGCAAGGAGCTTCGATTAAAACAGCAGTACTTCTTTATCTCCGCATCAGTCCAGGAGGCTGTTGCCAAGTTCATGAGACGCCATGGAGACATTCATGATTTACCGACAAAGGTTGCTTTCCAGTTAAATGATACTCACCCTACAGTTGCGGTAGCCGAGCTTATGAGAGTATTGATGGATGATTATTATCTTGAGTGGGATGAAGCATGGGAAATTACTACAAAGACCTGCGCATATACCAATCATACGATTATGTCGGAAGCTTTGGAAAAATGGCCTATAGAGCTTTTCTCCAGACTGCTTCCCAGAATATATCAGATTGTAGAAGAGATTAACCGCAGATTTATTGAGGATATACGTGCAAAATATAAAGGCGTGACCGGTGTGGATGTCAATGAGAAAATCAGAAAAATGGCCATTGTATATGACGGTCAGGTTAAGATGGCGCATCTTGCCATTGTTGCCGGATATTCCGTAAACGGTGTTGCCAGACTCCATACCGAGATACTCAAGAATCAGGAACTCAAGGATTTCTACGAGATGTTCCCTGAGAAATTCAACAACAAAACAAACGGCATTACCCAGCGTAGATTCCTATTACATGGTAATCCATTATTGGCTGACTGGGTTACTGCGCATGTTGGAAGCGACTGGATTACAAATCTGCCACATATTGCAGGCCTCAAGGTTTATGCAGATGATGAAAAAGCACAGCATGAATTTATGAATATCAAGTATCAGAACAAGGTTAGACTTGCTCATTACATACTCGATCACAACGGAATTCAGGTAGACCCCAGGTCGATATTTGATGTACAGGTTAAGAGATTACACGAGTACAAGAGACAGCTCTTAAACATTCTCCATGTAATGTATCTGTACAACAAGATAAAAGAGAACCCCGATATGGATTTCTATCCAAGAACATTCATATTCGGTGCCAAAGCGGCTGCCGGATACAGAAATGCCAAGCTTACCATCAAGCTGATAAATACTGTTGCTGACGTAATCAATAATGATGAAATGATAGCCGGCAAACTCAAGGTTGTTTTCATTGAAAACTACAATGTTTCCAATGCAGAGCTCATTTTTGCGGCAGCGGATGTTTCGGAACAGATATCGACAGCTTCCAAAGAGGCTTCCGGAACCGGTAATATGAAGTTCATGTTAAACGGCGCGATTACAATCGGAACAATGGATGGAGCAAATGTCGAAATCGTTGAGGAAGTCGGTGAGGAAAATGCCTTTATTTTCGGTATATCTTCAGACGAAGTAATAAACTATGAAAACCATGGAGGATACAACCCCATGGAAATATTTAACAACGACCAGGATATTCGCAAGGTTCTGATGCAGCTGATCAACGGTACTTATGCACCCAACGATCCGGAGCTGTTCAGACCGCTTTATAACTCCCTGTTAAATACCCTGTCTACATCCAAGGCAGATACTTACTTCATTCTCAAGGATTTCAGATCCTATGCTGAAGCACAGGAGAGGGTAGAGGCTGCATACCGCGACCAGAAGCGTTGGGCTAAGAGCGCAATATTAAATGTTGCCTGCTCCGGCAAGTTTACATCCGACAGAACCATCGAGGAATACGTAAACGATATCTGGCACCTTGACAAGGTAATAAGATAATCCGAACTAAAATTGAAATAAAAACCACAGAACACTTCTCTCCATTTCGAGAGAAGTGTTTTTTGCTCCTCAGAACCATTAAATTACCAAAAAAACGTTGACAATAAAATGGGGGGTGTACAGTATGTCTGTAAACTGTGCAAAGCTGATCTGTTTTTTACAAATGGTGCGATACTATAGGATAAATATAGTACGGTGTTAATAAGCTCTTTGGCTAAAGAAGATAGTCAATGGGCTTATTTTTTGCAATTAATACTATCATATTTCTATTGCATATCCCTTGCACTAAAAATGGTTTTTTTATATAATGAAAGATAATTGTGATTTTGAATAGGAGATTAATATAATGATTACATTATCAGACTCAGGAGCATACCTTGTAGGCGGAACAGAGCTAGTTTTTGACAACGCCGAAGCAGGTGCGGCCATCAAGGCAAAAACAGGAAGAGAAACAACTAAGGAAGAGGCAAAACGTGGTACAATCGCTTATGGCATATTGAAAAACCATAACACCTCTGACAATATGGATAAATTAAAAATCAGATTTGATAAGCTGACCAGTCATGATATCACTTTCGTTGGTATCATTCAGACAGCGCGTGCATCAGGACTTACCAAGTTCCCCATGCCCTATGTTCTCACAAACTGCCACAACTCATTATGCGCAGTAGGCGGAACTATCAATGAAGATGACCACATGTTCGGACTTACCTGCGCCAAGAAATATGGTGGAGTATATGTTCCCCCTCACCAGGCAGTTATTCATCAGTTCGCTCGTGAGATGCTCGCAGGCGGCGGCAGAATGATTTTGGGCTCTGACTCTCATACCCGTTATGGTGCACTTGGTACAATGGCTATGGGCGAAGGTGGTCCCGAGCTCGTCAAACAGCTCCTCAATCAGACCTACGATATCAATATGCCCGGAGTGGTAGCAGTTTACATGGAAGGAGCTCCTGTTAAGGGCGTTGGCCCTCAGGACGTTGCACTTGCAATTATCGGTGCAGTATTTAAAAACGGCTATGTTAAAAATAAAGTAATGGAATTCGTTGGACCTGGAGTTGAAAATCTTTCAGCAGATTTCAGAATTGGCGTTGATGTAATGACCACAGAAACGACATGCCTGTCATCTATCTGGAAAACTGATGAAAACATCAAGGAATTCTATGAGACTCATGGCAGAGTTGAGGATTATGCAGAGCTTAATCCCGCAGATGTTGCTTACTATGATGGAGTAATTAAGGTTGATTTGTCAAAGGTTCGTCCCATGATAGCAATGCCCTTCCATCCATCTAATACATACACTATCGAGGAGTTAAATGCCAATCTTATGGATATCCTCGATGAAACCGAAAAACGTGCGCTTGTATCATTAGACGGTGCAGTTGATTACAAATTAAAAGACAAAGTTGTAAACGGCAAATTCATGGTTGACCAGGGAATTATCGCTGGCTGTGCAGGTGGTGGATTTGAAAATATCTGTGCTGCTGCTGATATCCTCAAGGGTAATTACATCGGAGCAGACGGCTTTACACTTTCCGTATATCCTGCATCCATGCCGGTATATATGGAATTGATTAAAAACGGTTGCGCTGCTACAATCCTTGAGACCGGTGCTGTTATGAAGACCGCATTTTGCGGACCTTGCTTCGGCGCAGGCGATACACCTGCCAACAATGCATTCTCCATTCGTCACTCAACCAGAAACTTCCCTAACCGTGAGGGCACCAAGCTCCAGAACGGTCAGATTTCTTCAGTTGCACTTATGGATGCCCGTTCTATTGCAGCTACTGCAGCTAACAAGGGCGTGCTAACACCTGCAACTGATTTTGACGGAGAAATCAGCAAGTACAAATATCATTTTGATGCAAATATTTATAAAAATCGTGTATTTGATTCACACGGCGTTGCAGATTCCGACACAGAGATTCAGTTTGGTCCCAACATCAAGGACTGGCCGGCAATGGGCGCCCTTCCCGAGAACCTTGTTCTCAAGGTGGTATCCGAGATTCATGACCCTGTAACAACTACGGATGAGCTTATTCCTTCCGGAGAAACTTCAAGCTATCGTTCTAATCCTTTAGGACTTGCTGAATTTACTCTTTCCCGTAAGGACCCTCAGTATGTAGGCCGTGCAAAAGAGATTCAAAAAGCAGAAAAGGCCAGAATGGAAGGTAAGAAGGCTTGTGAAGGATGTCCCGAGGTTAAACCTGTAATGGAAATCGCAAGGACAATACTTGCTGAGGCAGATTGTGAGAACACCGGTTTCGGCTCAACAATTTTCGCAGTAAAACCCGGAGACGGTTCAGCCCGTGAGCAGGCTGCCAGCTGTCAGAAGGTACTCGGAGGCTGGGCTAACATAGCCAATGAATATGCTACCAAGAGATATCGTTCCAACCTTATCAACTGGGGCATGCTTCCTTTCATTATCAAGGATGGCGAGCTTCCCTTCAAGAATCTGGATTATTTATTTATTCCGGGAATCAGGAAGGCAGTTGAGGATAAGTCGGAAGTTATCAAGGCTTATAAGGTTGATGTAAACACAGGTAAAACAACTGAATTTGACCTTCGTCTCGGTGAACTTACCGATGAAGAAAGACAGATTATCCTAAAGGGCTGTCTCATTAATTACAACAGAGTATAAAACAGGCAGGCCGGGATTCTCGGCCTGTATTTTGCATAAAAGAGAGGAAAATATGGAGTATAGAAAATCAGTCGAAAACCCGATATTGGTAGGAGCCATGACTTTGGCGAGAGAAGACATGACACCTGAACATCAAAAGCTTGTATCGGAGGAAATATTAAAGGCAAAATTCATCCTCCCTGCAGTGGTAGATCCTATGCCTGAAGAAGGTGCAAAGGAACCTGCGCAGGGCAGCAAAGTAATTTTTCCCATGATTAAAGCGTCAAACGGCAAAAATTATTTTCTTGCTTTCACGGACATAACTGAGTACAAACAGTGGAATGCCTCTGACAAGACCACATATTTTGCTGCTACCATTGAAGATTATGGTATGATTTTATTCAGAAAGAATTTGAATAATGAACTTCCGAATGCGGAAGGCTTTGTAATTAATCCTTTTTCACACAGTGTTACAGTCCCTAAGGAATCCGTGTGGAATGTCATATCCATGAAGGCAAAAGCAGATAAGGAAAATACAGGAAAAGAATAGATTATTATGAGCAGGTTTTCTTCTTTTAAAAGAAAAACTTCATATTTTTTGTGTGCGCTCCTTAGTTTTGTATTTACCCTGTCGGGATGCGAAAATATAGAGGAAGCAGGACAGACTCAGATTATTCATCCCGCGATATCGGCCATGGAAAGCGCGGCTGTTATCGGGTATACACTTCCCGAATATTCCCCGAATCTTGCTGCCGACAGAAACGGCTACAATGTGGGTGAGGACAAGGAAATATATATACTGGCAGATAATCTGCCGGAGAGCTTTATCATGTGCGACTACGAAACCGGCACCAAGGTTTACGGTGGGAATGTCGAATATAATGAAAAGAAAAACTGTGGCGTTTGTGATATATCAAGCTACAATACTCCGGGTATATATTACATACAATGCGAGGAAATCGGACGTTCTTATGAATTCGAAATATCCGCCACACATTATGAGGACTTGCTTAAAAGCGCCGTGGACAATGTGATTGCGGGTATGGATGACAATTCGGTTGAAATATTCGATGTCCTTTCGATTTTGACCGCCTACGAATGGTATCCCGGAATTTTTGCGGACGAAAAAGAAGATGATAAACCTGAAGTGCTCAAGAAAGTATATGATTATGTGGCAGCCGCTTCCTTTCAAAATTCGGAAGAAAATGAATCGGCTTTGATAGCGGCGCTTTTGGCCAAGTTCAGCTATTCCTATCAGAAATATGACAAATCCTATGCGACGGATTGCCTGAAACTGGCCAGTGCTTATTACAATCAAAGTCTTGATACCGAAAGCGATGATTCCAAGGAATTTTTGGCCCTCACGGAGTTATATCGCGCTTCCGGTCTAAATACCTACAAAAAGCAACTGGAAGAATACGAGCAGTATTTTAAAAATAACAGTTTTTATTTGGAAAACAATTATTATCTCATGGGAGCCATGACGTATATGGTTACCAGACAGAGGACTTCGGTATCGCTCTGCAGCCTGATGATGAAGGATATCAGAAGCCGGGCCGAGGAAATATCTGATAAGAGCAGTTCGATGATTAATCCCATTTCCGCCAAAAACGACGGTGAAGGGGACATCAGAAAGAGACTGTTTGATATTTCCTTTGCAAATTTTGTTATTCCCAGCTTCCAATACAACAATATATTAAAGCAAAGTCTGCATTATCTGGGTGGGGCGAACAATTCCTGCACAGTGTTTATGGACGAAGAAAACATAGTTGATTATCTGCTTGTTTTTGCGAGCATAGCAGCATTTAATAAATAGGAGATTTTTACAAATGAAAGTAGCAGTATTAGCCGGTGGAACCAGCACGGAAAGAGATGTTTCTTTGATATCCGGAAAGATGGTATCAAAAGCATTAAAAGAAAACGGACACAAGGTTGTTATGGTCGATGTATACCTTGGAATAGAAGGTGATGTGTCAGACATTTTTGAAAAGGACTTTGATTTTGAGAAAATGGGTAATGGGATTACGGCAATCGACCCTGACATTGATAAGATAAAAGCACTCAGAAAAGATGGCGGAAAGGAATTTTTCGGCCCCAATGTGTTAAATATCTGCAGAATGGCAGATGCCGTGTTTATGGCTCTTCACGGACAAAATGGTGAGGACGGCAAGATTCAGGCAACCCTGGAGCTTTTGGGAATTCCCTACACGGGAACAGATGCAGTCAGCTCTGCAATGTGTATGGACAAAGGTATTACAAAGGATATTTTCTATGCCAACAATGTACCCACCCCCAAAGGAATCCTGATCAAAAAAGGAGAAAACGAGAACGACAAAGTTCCCTATCCCTGCATAGTAAAGGCAACCTGCGGAGGCTCCAGCGTGGGAGTATCCATTGCGAACAATGACAAAGAATATGAGACAGCTAAGGCAGAAGCCTTCAAATACGACCCCGAAGCTGTTGTAGAGCAGTTTATAAAAGGCCGCGAATTTTCGGTAGGAGTATTGA
This sequence comes from Lachnospiraceae bacterium, assembly GCA_045627085.1. GTDB lineage: Bacteria > Bacillota > Clostridia > Lachnospirales > Lachnospiraceae > RGIG10340. The sequence continues at coordinate 8,727 of JAZQNB010000005.1, forward strand.
AAGGAAAGGCATTGCCCGTTATTGAGATAGCACCTAAGGAAGGCTTCTACGACTACAAGAACAAATATCAGGCGGGCAGCACGATAGAGACCTGCCCTGCACTTATTTCAGAAGCAAAAACAAAAGAAATGCAAATGCTCGCGGAGAGAGCATTCAAAGCACTTCGTATCAAAAATTATGCGAGAATGGACTTTATGATGGACGGCGATGAAAATCTGTATTGCCTGGAGGCAAATACGCTTCCCGGAATGACACCCACTTCACTCATGCCACAGGAGGCAGCAGTAATCGGTATGGATTACAATGCACTTTGTGAGGAGCTCTTAAATTGTGCATTTAATTAACCTTAGAGGAAAGACCATGAATTTAACCGTAGGAGATATTGTAAATGCCTGCGAGGGCAGTGCATATGTTAAAAAAGACAAATATGACGAATGTGTCACATCGGCTGTTATTGATTCCCGACTTGTTACTGACAAAGGAGTTTTCATAGCATCTGTCGGCGAGAAAACAGACAGTCACAAATACATCGGAGAAGTGTTTTCAAAAGGCGTAAGCCTGGTCATTACAGAGAAAACACCCGACGAGGTTTATGAAGCTTATGGAATAAAGCAGCAGGAGTGGGGAGACTACATTCTTGTAAAAAATACCTTTGCTGCATTGAGAAAAATAGCAAAGGCCTACAGGGAAAAGCTGTCCCTTCCCATTATCGGCATAACCGGAAGTGTTGGGAAGACCAGCACCAAAGAATTTATTTTCAATGTTTTGTCGGCAAAGTATAACTGTCTTAAAACGGAAGGCAATTTCAACAATGAAATAGGTGTTCCGCTGACGTTGTTGCGAATCAGTAACGAACATGAAGCCGCAGTGGTGGAAATGGGAATATCGGATTTTGGCGAAATGCATCGATTAAGTGAGATGGTAAAACCTGACATTGCTGTCATAACTAATATAGGCCAGTGCCATTTGGAAAATCTTAAAACGAGGGACGGAATATTACAGGCCAAAACGGAAATCTTTGATTTTATGAACTCGGATTCAAAGGTGGTTTTAAACGGTGACGATGACAAGCTCATCACTGTGGATGAAACTAAAACTCCCGGCAACCGAAAACCGATTTTCTTTAGCAATTCGCAAACCCAAGCAGATGTATATGCAACCGATATAGCTTCTAAGGGACTGTTGGGCTCTGAGATAACCATGAAACTGTTCGGACATTCGGTCAAGGTCAATGTCCCGCTTCCGGGTGAGCACATGGTGAAAAATGCGTTGTGCGCTGCTACTGTTGCAGGCCTCATGGGACTTAACAACGAAGAGATTGCAGAGGGTATGAGCAAAGCAGCCACCATAAGTGGCAGAAACAATATTATTAAGTGTGAGAATTATACAATTATCGATGATGCCTACAATGCAAGCCCTGCATCCATGAAAAGCTCCATTGATTTACTCAAAATGGCGGAAGGATTCAAGGTGGCAGTCCTGGGAGATATGTTTGAGCTTGGGGAAAATTCTGTCGCTCTTCACAAAGAGGTTGGAAGATATGCGGCTAAAGCCGGCTTAAACAGGATTATTTTCGTGGGAAAAAATGCGAAGGATATGTACGAAGAAGCAGTTTTGACATATGAAAATTTGGAATCCTTTACTGAGTGTGAGCTTATATATTGTGGCACGCTAAAAGAATTAACCGACAATTGGTATAGTGCTGAGGAAGAGTACCTGCCCAAGGGAAGCACGTGTCTTATCAAGGCTTCTCATGGCATGAATTTCAAGGAACTGGTAGAATTTTTGTGCTAAAGTTTTATTAAATATGGTCGATATATATAGTACACAAAACAAAATAGCCCACATGGATGTGGAGGAAATGAGGGAGAAAACCGATGAACGTTAATTTCTCATCAGATGTAAACGGAGTTACATCGAAGCAGGGACAGTCACCCTACAAAAAAACAAGCGATATCGCATCAAAGGATACTAAAGCTACGCAGGACGAAGCAGCAGTTTACGAGTCGGGTAAAGACAGACAGCCGGTTAAAAAGGTTACGTACGAACCTAATACCGCGTTGATTAACAAGCTTAAATCTGATGCAGAGGAAAGAAGCACCCAGTTAAGAAACCTTGTTGAAAAGGTCATCTGTGGTCAGGCAGGAGTTTTTGCATCGGACGAAGACTATTGGAAATTCTTAGCAAGTGGCAAATATACTGTTGATGCCAAAACACGTGAAGAAGCCAAGGCAAGCATCGCAGAAGACGGCTACTGGGGAGTAGAACAGACCTCTGACAGAATTATTCAGTTTGCCACAGCCCTTACCGGAGGGAACCCGGACAAGCTTCAGGAAATGGCAGATGCCTTCAAAAAAGGTTTTGAACTGGCTAAAAAGACCTGGGGTGGAAACCTTCCTGATATTTCAAACCGTACCTACAGCGCAGTAATGGAAAAATTCAAAAAAATCGCTGAGGACAACGGCATAGATTTAAGAGACTGAAAGACTTCAACCGATATACAGATATAAAACAAAGAACAAAGCACCTACACCTGTTTATAATACGGGCGGAGGTGCTTTTCAAGTTGCACGATCACATTTTCACCGATTCGCTTACTTTACGCAACCGATAATTTCGTTAATATCTTCAATATTCTTCTCTTTCATAAATTCCCTGATGCCGTCGACTATTTCAACAGTTGCATAGGGATTTACGAAATTCATGGCTCCTACGCTGATTGCTGTTGCGCCGGCCATCATGAATTCAATGGCATCCTCCGGGGTACTTATGCCTCCCATACCGATGATGGGAATCTTTACGGCATTTGCTGCCTGATATACCATTCTGACTGCAATGGGCTTTATTGCGGGACCGCTCATACCGCCGGTTTTGTTTGCTAATTGAAAGCAGCGTCTGTTTATATCTATTTTCATGCCGGTGATGGTGTTGATTAGCGAGAGAGCATCGCTTCCTGCTGCTTCTGCCGCCCGGGCCATCTCAGTAATGTTGGTTACATTGGGACTTAGCTTCATAATGATTGGCTGCCCGGCATGCTTCTTAATTTGCTCGGTAATATTAAAAAGCGCATCGGCCTTCTGACCAAAAGCAATTGCGCCTTCCTTGACATTAGGGCAGGAAACGTTTATTTCGAGCATGGCTACATTCTGACAGTCGGAAAGTCGCTCAACTACTTCGATATAGTCTTCAACACTTTTGCCACATACGTTTACTATGACATTTGTGTCGTATTTCTTTAAGAACTCCAAATCTCTTTCGATGAAAACATCGATGCCGGGATTTTGAAGACCGATGGCATTTAACATTCCGCCGTATACTTCACAGACACGTGGAGTAGGATTGCCCGGCCAGGGTACATTCGCCACACCCTTTGTGACTATTCCGCCTAATTTGTTCAGGTCTACAAACTCTGAGTATTCCATTCCGCTTCCGAAGGTTCCTGACGCTGTCATGACCGGATTCTTGAATTCGACGCCTGCAATATATACACTTGTTTTCATCAGATTTCTACCTCCCTTGCATCAAATACCGGCCCGTCAGTACAGATTCGGGCATTGTGGACATGGGAGTGAGCATCAAGCTCTTTTGTTTTTACTACACATCCAAGACAGGCTCCAACACCGCAAGCCATATGCTCTTCGAGGGATATATAGGCGATTATATTATTGTCTTCTGCATACTTTTTAATGGCACGAAGCATTGGCATTGGACCGCAGGCCATAATCACGTCTGCCTCCAGGTTATTTTCGGCTATTGCATTCATGACATTGCCGCGGCTTCCGACAGAACCGTCCTCGGTTGCCACATAGACTTTTCCGTATTTGGTGAAATCATCATACAAAAAGGTGTCGGAATTTCTATAGCCGACAATTATCTGCGCATTGGGATTCCCTATTTCCTTTGCAAGCTCGAGAATCGGAGGTACACCTATTCCACCACCGATTAAGAAGGTTCTTTTGCCTTTTGCGGATTCGAGCGGGAATCCGTTTCCCAGTACACCTAAAAGCATTACGGTATCGCCCGGCAGCAGAGTGGAAATGAGCTTTGTGCCGGAATCTCCGGGAGTAACACGATATACAAAGCGAAGAGCTTCGTGCTCTTTATCTACTTCACAAATGCTGATGGGACGCGGGAGCAGCTTTGATTTATCCGAAGTATATATTCCTACAAAACATCCTGCGTGTGCATCTTTATACAACGAGGTTTTTACTACAAGGTCAAAGATAGAAGCACTTATCTGTTTTTGACTGATTACAATGCCCGGAGTCTTTTCTTTCATGGTTAGTCCTTCCTTTAGGGTTATTCGTTTTCAGAGTATACTATCATACCATTTGCTATGGTGGCAACTACTTTTCCACAAAGAGTCTGTCCTAAAAAAGGAGAGTTTTGGGATTTAGAACAAAATGAGTTAAAACTCGTCTGTGCGACAGGGTCAAAAATGACCAAATCAGCGGGCCCGTTCACTGCTAAATAGCCGGCATCCAGTTCATACATGTCAGCGGGGTTTGTACTCATCTTTTTGATTAATTCGCGCATGGACAGGTAGCCTTCGTTTACCAGATTGGTTATTCCGAGGCAGAGGGCTGTTTCCAGACCAATGATTCCGCTGGGGGCGTCGGTAATGGGCTTGCTCTTTTCCTCCGTGCTGTGAGGAGCATGGTCAGTTGCGATGATATCTATGATTCCGGCCCGTAAAGCCTCAATCAGTGCGAGACGGTCATCTTCTGTTCGAAGTGGAGGGTTCATTTTGGCAAGGGTTCCTTTTGCAATACAATCCTTTTCGGTTAAGGAAAAATGATGGGGAGTAACCTCTGCATGTACATTTACCCCCTCGTCTAGGGCATCCCGTATGAGCGAAACGGTTTCTTTGGCAGAGATATGTTGAATTTCTATGCAGGCTCCTGTTTTTTTGGCCAGTTCAAGGTCCCTTTTTACCAGGCTTATTTCCGCTTCTCTCGGCGAACCGCCTATATTGTAAAAGTCTGCCGCTGCGCCCTTGTTTATGCCATTGTTTTCTATAAGTGCGGGGTCTTCTTCGTGAAAAGAAACAGGTACATTCAGCTTTCGTGCCATAACCATTGCCTGCTCAACCAAGGCAGCATCCTTGAGCGGTATACCATCATCCGTAAATCCGACGGCACCATATTTTTTGAGCGTTTTCATGTCGGTGAGCGTTTCACCTTTCATGCCCTTTGTGACATTTCCACAGGCATAAACATGAATTCCGGTTTCCTTTCCCTTGTTAAGACAATACAGGAGTGTCTCTTCGTTGTCGATACAGGGCCTGGTGTTAGCCATCATTACGACAGAGGTATATCCTCCTCTTGCGGCTGCTTTTGCACCGCTGTAAATGTCTTCTTTATATTCAAATCCGGGGTCTCTGAAATGCACATGCACATCTACCAGACCCGGGGCAACAATTTTGCCGTCAGCATCAATAATAGTAAGGTCATTTATGTCAAGCTCATGGAGGAAGCTTCCGACAGGGGCAAGCTTTTCAAGCTTTCCATTACTTATCAGCAGGTCTCTTTTTCCCTCAGTGTTTGTGCCCGGATCGATAACAAATCCGTTTTTTATTAAAAGTTTCATCACTTTAGCTCCTATTATTTATAATCAGAAACATTGTATCACACTTTTTACGATTTCTTAATTGAATATTTATATACACTAAATGATTATTATGCTATACTTTACGTGCTTTATAGAAAAAGAACGTGGTGAGAAAATGTTTAGAACAATTATAACAGTAATATATGTGGTTATTTTTTTAATATTGTCGCTTCCCGTAATGCTCTTTGACCTGATAGTCGGAATCTTTAACAGAAATGCCAGGGATTACATGGCGCTTCATCTGATTCAGGGAGCATTTAAAGGAATATTAATGCTGACCGGGACAAAGGTATATATTATCGGCGAGGATAGAGTTCCAAAGGATACGGCCGTGTTATATGTAGGAAATCACAGAAGCATATTTGATACTATCATTACGCTTTCAAGAGTGCCCAGACTTACCTGCTATGTATCCAAAAAAGAGATGGACCGTGTCCCGATATTTAATCTCTGGATGAGAATGCTATATTGTCTCTTCCTTGACAGAGATGACATTAAATCCGGGCTTAAGATGATATTGGAAGCTGTTGAATTGGCCAAAAAAGGAATATCCGTCTGCATATTTCCGGAGGGAACACGCTCCAAGGTAAACGGAGAAATGCTTCCCTTTAAGGAAGGCTCCTTCAAGGTGGCTACCAAGGCCAATATTCCCATTGTGCCCATGACGATTATTAATTCGGCAGATATTCTCGAAGACCACCTTCCGAAGGTTAAAAAGACAAAGGTTCTCATTGAATACGGTGAGCCGATTTATCCGGATTCACTAGACAGGGAAACGCTCAAGCACATCGGCGCCTACACCCATGAGATTATTGAGAAAACCTATGCCAAAAACGTTCCGGTTTGGGAGCGTCTGCAATAAATCCACAACCCTGTACAATTACAGGATATTGATAAATCTACCGTCAGTCGGAAAGTTAATCTGCTGACGGTATTTTTTGACGGTACAGAACGGTATCGGTTTGACTTACAATGCAAAAAAGAATATAATATTACATATTGTATACAAAATACACTTGTGTACAAGCCCTTACCATAAAGAGTAACGGAGGCGAATAAGTTGGACAGAATAACACAAAAAGCTTTAGCCAAAATAAATCTTGTGCTTGATATAACAGGAACCCGAGAGGATGGTTATCACAACATAAGAACTGTAATGCAGACGATAGGCATCGCAGATATGCTCTATTTCGAAAGAACGGTGGCGGGCATAGAGATTACATGCGATCAGCCCGAGCTTTCCTGTGGCGAAGACAATCTGATATACAAGGCAGCCAGGCTGATGATTGAAACCTACAATATCAAGGGTGGAATCAAGGTGGAGCTGGAGAAAAACATCCCCATGGCAGCAGGCATGGCGGGAGGCAGTGCGGATGCAGCCGCAACACTGCGCGGAATCAGAGATTTGTGTGAAATTGATGCAGCTGATGAAGAACTGGAGAAGCTGGGAGTCTTACTGGGAGCCGATGTACCTTATTGTATAAAAGGCGGAACCTGCCTGTGCGAAGGAATCGGAGAGGTGCTGACACAGCTTCCTTCACTTCCTAAAAAGTACGTGCTCATCGCCAAGCCGGATATCGATGTGTCCACCGCAATGGTTTACAGATGCTTTGACATGCTAACCATTGAGATTCATCCGGAGGTTGATGCCGTGTGCGATGCGATAAAATCGGGCAATTTCGAGGGCGTAGCTCAAAATGTAGGCAATATTTTGGAGACGGTTACAATCGGCAAGTACCCCATTATTGATGGCATAAAGAGCTTCATGAAGAGCAGTGGCGCTTTGTGTGCATTAATGAGTGGAAGCGGACCTACCGTATTCGGAATATATGACGATGAAGACAAGGCAAAGGAAGCTTTTGACGTTTTGTGCGAGGAAAATGTGGCCAAATCTATTTTCCTTACAGGGTTTATCAATTAGTTTTGGAGAAGGATATGCAGGATAATTTACAGATAAAAATGGATGATTTTTTACCCCTTCGGGATGTTGTTTTTAATACTTTGCGACAGGCAATTCTTACCGGAGATTTAAAACCGGGCGAGAGACTCATGGAGATTCACCTGGCAGACAAGCTGGGTGTCAGTCGGACACCGATCAGAGAGGCTATCAGAAAGCTTGAGCTGGAGGGGCTTGTGGTCATGATTCCCAGACGCGGGGCGGAGGTTGCCGAGATAACCAAAAAGGGAATGAATGATGTGCTTGAGGTTCGCCGTGCCCTTGACAAGCTGTGCGTGGAGCTGGCATGCGACCGAATTACCAAAGAAGAATTGGAAAATCTCAAGCGCGCCTGTGTTGGCTTTGAGGTAGCGGTCAAGACCAAGGACACCAAGAAAATCGCTCAGGCGGATGTGGCATTACACGATATCATCGTGAAAGCAACAGGAAACGAGAGACTAATCTCCCTTATCAACAATCTTTCAGAGCAGATGTACAGATACCGCTTTGAATATATCAAGGACTTTACCCAACACGAAAAACTGGTAGAGGAACACCGTACGATATATGAAGCAATAGTGAAGAAAGATAAAGAAGCAGCTGCGAAGGCGGCCGGAGTTCACATTGATAATCAGAAAAAAGCGATTATCGGTCAGATCAGATTGGAGAGAAATAAGTAAATGACTGAAGTCAAGATAGCCATAGTGGGAAAGCAATGCACAGCATCGGGTGAAAAGGATTCCCACAGAAGTATTAATACGGGCACCTATGAGGAAAAGGACGGAATCGGCATAGTCAGGTATACGGAGTATGACGATGATGCCAAAGAAGGCGTTGAGCAAAACTTAAGCAAAATAGAAAATGAGTTAAGATTTGACGGCACCTTTATGGAGCTTTCCCGTGTAGGTAATCTGAAATCAATCATGTATTTCAAGGTTGGCGAGGAGTACATTATGGATTACCAGACTCCGTTTGGGGCTTTGGAACTTAAAATAGATACGCTTGAGTATAGGAAAGAATTAACCCCAAAGGGCATAAAAATAAGCCTGAAATATAATCTGTTCGATCAATCTCAGGCTATTTCAACCAACTCAATAGAAATATTAATCAGGAATAAGCTTATTTGACAGGCTTGGCACCTGCTTTTTCCTGTGCTTTTTCGAGGGCGCGTTTCCAGGCGCTCTTTTTCTTTGAATTCTCTTTCACATCATTTTTGCCGTGAAGTCCCTTTACTTCCAGTACATATATTCCACTGACGAAGGCTTTAACCTCCTTCTTAACGGGAACGGAATCAAATATTTTATCATCACAGATAAGTGATACTATCTGAGGGCCAACCTTTGCCTTGATGATGGGAAGCTTTGTTCCGCGCATAAGCTTAGGAGCCTGATCAAGAACCATCTGAGGAAGCCCGGCGTCCTTCATTTTCATTTTCTTTTTGTCAATTATCAGCATGGATACTGCCTGCTTGTTTGCCTGGAGCATTTCCTGCTGCTCGTTTTGCTTTTTCTGGGCTTTTTTACCAAAAATTACAACTAATACTATTAAAGCAATTGTTATTGCTGAAACTACGATTAGGATAATACTTCCTGTACTCAATTTAAAAACCTCCTTTAATTACATTGCACTACATTGTAACATACATTAATAAGGATAGGCAACAAAAAAGGGGTTTAAAAATGCTACTCTTTATGATAAATTAATGTTTAGTGTATTCTTTAGATAGGAGTTATATTTAGTAATGAGAAAAAATATCATAAAATTGATATCAATTGCACTTATTGCTTCCGTCATGCTTTGTGCCTGTGGCAATAATACAAATGATATTTCAAAACAGAAGGTAGAAAAGTATGTAGAACTTTGCGATTATACAAACGGATTCGACATTCAGGTTGAGGATGCAGTTAGAATGTCGGATGAAGAGCTTGAAATGTATATTAATTATTACCTCAATTATGCAACCTATGTTGCAACTGAAGCCGATATGATTAAAGACAGACCTGTTAAAAACGGGGACTTAATTAATTTGGATTACAAGGGCTTTAAGGATGGAGTGGCATTTGAAGGAGGAGAGGCAGCAGGCTATGACCTTGAAATCGGTTCCGGTTCCTTTATCCCCGGCTTTGAGGAACAGCTTGTAGGGGCAAATCCCGGAGACAATTTTGACATTACAGTTACCTTCCCTAAAGAGTATGCCGCAAAAGAACTAGCAGGCGCTGAAACTGTTTTCAATATTACAGTTAATTATATTTATGCCGATGACTATAACGACAAAAGGGCGGCATCACTTGCAGAGAGTCTAGGAACAACCGACGTAACCGATATCGAATCTCTCGGAACATTTATTTCGGATATTGTGTATCAGAATTCGGTTAATCAGTATGAGCAGAATGTTCAGTACGAGATAATGAATGCACTTTCAGCTCAGTCAACCTTTAAGGCACTTCCCAAAAAGGTGGTTGCAATATTTGAAACCAGTATCTCCAAGAGCCTTGAAGCTGCAGCAACGTCAAACGGAACCGATGTAGATACCTATTGCACCGATAATTACGGAAGCACCGCAGCGGAAATCGTCGAAAAATATGCAGAGGATACTGCAAGGGAATATGTTGCGGCCCAGGTTGTTGCAAACGAGCAGGGGCTTAACCCTACGGATGAAGAGCTTGATGAATACATTAACAATGATGCGGAAACATATGGCTATGAGGATGCAGAAGCCTTTATGAAGGACTGTGGCTTTACACGCGAAGATGCAAAGAATGATTTGATGTTTGGCAATGTTGTGGATTATTTGCGCAGCATTTCGAGAATATCAGCAAATTAAAATTCCTTACGTTTGGAGGACTTAGATTATGGAACTGACAGATATTAGAGATTTATACAAGAAAAAAGAAGAATATGCAGATAAAGAGGTGACCGTAGGCGGATGGGTCAGAAGCAACCGTGATTCCAAAACATTCGGTTTCCTGGTAATTAATGACGGTACCTTCTTTGAAACCTTACAGGTGGTTTACAGCGATGAGCTTTCAAACTTTGCAGACATCTGCAAAATCAATGTCGGCGCGGCAGTGGTGGTAAAGGGCAAAATCGTACTTACTCCCGATGCAAAACAGCCCTTTGAAATGCAGGCTGTCGAGCTTATGGTAGAAGGGGCGAGCGATCCCGATTATCCCCTTCAGAAAAAGCGTCATACCTTTGAGTATTTGAGAACCATGCCTCATCTTCGTCCCAGAACAAATACCTTCCAGGCAGTATTCAGAGTCAGAAGCATGATAGCATATGCCATTCATAAATTCTTCCAGGAGCAGGGCTTTGTATATGTTCATTCACCCATCATTACCGGAAGTGACTGTGAAGGTGCCGGCGAAATGTTCCAGGTTACAACCCTTGACCTTAACAATCTTCCTCTTACCGAGGATGGCAAGGTGGATTATACCAAGGACTTTTTTGGAAAGCCTACCAACATGACCGTTTCAGGACAGCTTGATGTTGAATCCTATGCATTTGCATTTAAGAACGTATATACCTTTGGACCTACCTTTAGAGCAGAAAATTCAAATACCACACGTCATGCGGCTGAGTTTTGGATGATTGAGCCCGAGATGGCATTTGCAGACCTTTCGGATGACATGGACTGTGCTGAAGCAATGCTCAAATATGTTATCAAATATGTACTTGAGAATGCACCCGAGGAGATGGCATTCTTTAACCAGTTCATTGATAAGGAATTAATTGACAGACTTAACCTCGTTGCTAACTCTGAGTTTGGTCGTATCACATATACCGATGCTGTTAAACTTCTCGAGGAGCACAACGATGAATTTGATTACAAGGTATTCTGGGGATGCGATCTTCAGACCGAACACGAGAGATATCTTACCGAAAAGATTTTCAAACGTCCTGTATTTGTTACAGACTATCCCAAGGAGATTAAGGCCTTCTACATGAAGCTTAATCCCGATGGAAAGACAGTGGCCGCAGCCGATTGTCTTGTTCCGGGAATCGGTGAAATTATCGGCGGCAGCCAGCGTGAGGATGACCTTGAAAAACTGGAGAAAATGATGGCAGAGAAAGGCTTGAACAAAGAAGATTACAAGTTCTATCTCGACCTTCGTAAATACGGTTCAGTCCGCCATGCGGGCTTTGGCCTGGGATTTGAAAGATGCGTAATGTATATTACAGGTATGGGCAATATCCGTGACGTACTTCCTTATCCCCGTACAGTTAACAACTGTGAATAAGAATTATTTAGAATTTAAATTTGTACCGGAGCGGCTTTGCGCTGTTCCGGTATTTTTTCGTGTCAAGCCTTTTAATTCACCTTTTTTTTTACTATAATTTGATTAGCTGAAAGGAGCGCATATAGTGAAGAAGGTAAACAACACCCGAATATACAACAAAATATATACTGCCGCAGTGATAGGCATCCTTGTGCTGGTACCGAAGATGAATGCATATGCTACTTCGGTAAATGAGGTTCAAAACGAGATAAATAATACTCAGGCTGAGATTGAACGTATAAATGAAAGACTGGAGTCCCTTTCCGATGAACAGGATTTGATTCAGGAAAAGATAGACGACCTTAATGCCGAGATAATCAATACCATGACCAGCATTTCGGTCAAGGAAGAAGAAATATCCGAAAAGGATTCCGAGCTTGCAACAAAAGAGGCGGATATCGCCGAGACAGAGAAAACCTTCTATGCAGCGAAGGCCGAGGAAGAGTCCCGCTATGAGGACATGGTTATCAGGCTTAAGAACATGTATGAATACAACGGGAAAAGTATATTGTCCTATATCCTTCAGGGCAAAGGTCTGCAGGATATGCTGAACAGAATGGACTACGTGGAAGATATTTATGCCTACGATAAGCAGAAATATGAAGAACTCATATTAATACGTCAGGCAGTGGCGGATATGTGGGAGAGGCTTAAGCAGGAGAAGGCTGCTCTTGAAGAAGAAAAAGCTATATTGGAAAAGGACAGACAGGATTTGGAGGATCAGAAAGCAAACCTTGACGTAATGCTTGCAAAAAAGAAAAGAGAATCCGCCAATTATGATGCTGAAATTGCAAAATATAAAAAAGATGCCGAAAATGCGAAAAATAAACTGAAAAAAGAACAGCAAAAGCTCAAACAGTTGCAAAGCGCCGCAAATGCCAAAAATATGACCTTCACAGCGACGGATTACACAAAAGTAATTGACAATGCCACAGGCTCGGAGCTCGGAAAACAGATAGCCAAGTATGCCTGTCAGTATATAGGAAATCCTTACGTAATGGGAGGAACTTCGCTTACAAACGGCGCTGACTGCTCCGGATTTATATACAGAATATATTCTGATTTTGGATATACCCTGCCACGTACCAGCTATGAACAGCGAAGCGCAGGAACAGGAGTAGATTATTCGGCTGCATGCCCGGGTGACATTATATGTTACGACGGACATGTGGGCATGTATATCGGCAGCGGATATATCGTTCATGCATCCAGTGCCAAGACCGGAATTAAAGTCAGCAAGGCAGGTTACCGCAGCATATTGTCTGTCAGAAGAATAGTTAATTAAGTTTATATTAATTTACGTTTAAGTTGATTGCTATTTGGATATCTGTAGGATAGAATAACAATCGTATTATAGAACATCTGAAAGTGATGGGAATATATGGGCAGATTATATAAGGATTGTGTTGAAAAACTGACTAAATACGGACAGCTTCATGTATTTAAATATTTCGACGAATTGTCCGAAACGGAGAAGGACGCACTCGAGAAACAGATCATGGCACTTGACATGGACATATTCAGAGCCTGCAAGGAGAGGGAACTTTTGAACATAAAAGGTGAAATCGCGCCTCTTGCTGCCATGGAAATTGATGAAATCGAACAAAATCGGGATGAATATGAGCAGGCGGGAATCACTGCATTAAAGCAGGGCAAGATTGCAGCCATGCTGCTTGCCGGTGGAATGGGCACAAGACTTGGCTCAGATGACCCAAAGGGTATGTACAATATCGGAATCACAAGAGATTTGTATATATTTGAATGCCTGTTTAACAATATGATGGATGTGGTTAGAAAGACCGGCTCATATTTCCACGTATTTATCATGACTAGTGATAAAAATCACGAGCAGACGATTAAATTCTTAGACGAAAAAGCCTATTTCGGATACAAAAAGGAATACGTTCATTTCTTTGAGCAGGAGCTTTCTGCCGCCACGGATTTAGAAGGCAAAATGTACATGGAAGAGAAAGGCAAAATTGCTACTTCACCTAACGGTAACGGCGGATGGTTTATATCCCTGAAACGTGCCGGCTGGTTGGATTTTATTCATGAAAAGGGAATAGAATGGCTGAATGTATTTTCCGTGGACAATGTTCTACAGAAAATCTGCGACCCTGTTTTTGCAGGAGCGACAATTTTGTCAAAATGTGAAGTGAGCTCCAAGGTAGTCAGAAAGGCCTTCCCCGACGAAAAAGTAGGAGTAATGTGTCTGGAAGACGGAAAACCTTCGATAGTGGAATACTATGAACTGACAGACGAAATGCGTGATACCAAAAATGAAAAAGGCGACCCTGCCTACAATTTTGGGGTTATTTTAAATTACCTGTTCAAGGTAGAGGCACTTGAGCGCATCAGCAAAAAGGAGATGGCTCTTCACATCGTGAAGAAAAAGATACCCTATATAAACGAAGACGGGGCACAGGTTAAACCGGAAGAACCTAACGGACTTAAGTATGAAAATCTCGTGCTGGATATGGTTCATGAGATGGATTCCTGTCTTGCTTTTGAAGTAATAAGGCAGAAAGAATTTGCTCCGATTAAGAATAAAGACGGAGTAGATTCTGTTGAAACTGCAAGGGAACTGCTAAGACAAAATGGAGTAAAGCTGTAATTTGGAGAGAGATATGAGTATATTAGTAACCGGTGGCTGCGGATACATAGGCAGCCATACAATTGTTGAGTTAATAAATGCCGGATATGATGTTGTTTGTGTGGATAATCTGTCGAATTCCAACATAGAGGTCTTAAACCGAATAGAGACTATCACAGGAAAACAGTGCAAATTCTATCAGGCAGATATTCTGGACAAAGAGGCACTTAACCATATTTTTGATGCACAGAAAATAGAATCGGTTATTCATTTCGCCGGACTTAAAGCAGTGGCAGAATCGGTTGCAAAGCCTTGGGAATATTACAACAACAACATAACGGGCACCTTGAATTTGCTGGATGTCATGAGAAAACATGACGTCAAAAATATTATTTTTTCATCAAGTGCTACAGTTTACGGCGACCCGGAAAACGTTCCTGTCTTTGAAACTGCACCGAAGCGTCCCTGTACCAACCCCTATGGTTGGACCAAATCGATGCTGGAGCAGATGCTTATGGACATTCAGGCGGCCGACAGACAGTGGAATGTGATATTACTTCGATATTTTAATCCCATCGGAGCACATTCAAGCGGACTTATCGGAGAAAACCCCAATGGAATTCCCAATAACCTTATGCCATATATCACAAAGGTTGCAGTCGGCAAGCTTAAACAACTCTCTGTTTTTGGAAATGATTACGATACACCTGACGGAACCGGTGTAAGAGACTACATACATGTAGTGGATTTGGCAAACGGGCATCTTAAGGCCCTTGAAAAGCTTAAACAAAATCCCGGACTTGAAATATACAACCTGGGAACGGGAAAAGGTGTCAGCGTGTTAGAATTAGTGCATGCATTTACAAAAGCGACAGGCGCAGACGTTCCCTATGTGATTAAGGAAAGACGTGCGGGAGATATTGCGACAGTTTATTGTAACCCCGAAAAAGCTAAAAAAGAGCTTAACTGGGAAGCAAAATACGGAATCGCGGAAATGTGTGCCGATGCATGGAACTTTCAGAGCAAAAACCCTAATGGCTACTGATTAGGGTAAATCCTCTTCGATAACAAGCAACTCCAGGTAATCGAAATTGATTTCCTCGATAAAGTTGTCCTGGCAGAACCGGGCACTTCGGTGCTTTTTGAAATCCTTTACCGTTTTATCAAGCCAGATGGGCTTACCTAAATCAAAATGACGACACCCCTCATCAAGAGCATTAAAAATCTTGTGTGTGCGGGTGTCATTTTCATAGTTTTCTACAACATAATCATTTATCAAATGATTTTCTTTCCAAATCTTTATCCAAATTCGCATGATAAACTTCCTTTCTCACAACAGTATACCACAATTTTTGAACCCTATCTGTTTTCATAAACTTTTAATATATATGTTATTCATTTTATGGTATACTGTCATTGATGGGAGCTCATTTGTCCGTAGTATCCCGACACTTAACACACACTTTATGATTTTTGGAGAAAACGATGGAGTATACCAACGAGCGTCATGGCGAGGGGATTGACAGCTGGAACGAGGTCACGCTGATTTATAACGCGGCACTAAAGCAAATGGAAACCAAAATGGAAATTCTCAATGATGAATTCCAGCACGTTCACCAATACAATCCCATCGAGCATGTTAAGGCAAGAATTAAATCGCCCGAGAGCATAGTTAAAAAGCTCAAAAGACACGGGTATGAGTCCACCATTGAAAATATGGTGAAATATATAAATGATATCGCGGGAATCAGAATTATCTGTTCTTTTACAAATGATATCTATCGAATTGCGGCAATGTTAAGCAAGCAGCAGGACATCAAGGTGCTGGGAGTGAAGGACTATATTACGTATCCCAAGGCCAGCGGCTACAAGAGCTATCATATGATAGTAACGGTTCCCGTATGCCTGTCCAACAGAATAGTCGATACGAAGGTAGAGATTCAGATTCGTACCGTTGCGATGGATTTCTGGGCAAGCCTTGAGCACAAGATTCACTACAAATTTGAGGGAGATGCCCCGGAGCACATCAAGAACGAGCTTATAGAATGTTCCAAGATGGTATCTGACCTTGATGCGAGAATGCTTTCGCTTAACGAGGAAATCATTTCAATCAGCCAGGCTCAGGAAATGGAGAAAAAGCAGAAAGTTGCGGATGGCTTAATGTAAAAACAAGCATAGGTTGTCAGAATATGACATAGGTGTTATAATATTACGTGTTACCATATTTCTTTAGGAAGAAGCAGGTGGATATGGGCGGAGGAAAACTTATGGATTTATTTATTGATAAGCTCGCGCAGAGGATTAATGCGCAGGAAATGATTAAGGCTAACGCACAGGCCGAGGCTGAAGAAACAGACAAATTAAAAGCGACTGTTGCCGGCTATAAGGAAGCACTTGCTAAGGTTGCAAACCTGGCTGAAGAGAGTGTGTCCCGCCTTGACAGCACCAAAATCGATATCGAAAAGGTAAATGAACTCGTTGACGGAAGCCTCGAGAAATATTCTCAAATGGAAGACCTGGCAGGATCGATTGACGGAACCATTGAGGAGAAAACAGTCGAAATTGAAGAAGAAGTTCACAAGGAATGTGTCAAGGTATACCGTAATGTTCAGGCGGTCATTGTTGAGGAAACAAATAAACAGTCCGTAGAGCTTAAGGATATGATAAAAGAAAACAAGAAGGGCATTAATACCGCCAAATGGTTCTCCATTGCGGCATGTGTATTTGCTCTGGCGGCATTTACCTTACAGCTTCTTATCTATTTAGAGATTATTTAAGATTAGGTTAATGAATTTACTTGTATCCGCGGGGAAACCTGCGGATATATTTTTGTCAGAGAATATGTAAGCTTTGCACCTGCAGCCCCAGGCCTGCAGACTATGGAAAGGGAATGGAAATTGTTATGGAAAAAGAAATCTGGAGACCGGGAAATATGCTTTACCCTTTGCCGGTTGTAATGGTGTCTGTGGCGGATCAAAACGCCAAACCCAATATTATCACTATAGGTTGGACCGGAACTGTCTGCTCGGACCCGGCCATGCTTTCGATTTCTGTCCGAAAGAGCCGTTATTCTTATGACATTATCAAAGAGACCGGTGAATTTGTGGTGAATCTGACGACGCAGGATTTGACTTATGCTACGGATTATTGCGGAGTGAAAAGCGGGCGTGAGGTTGACAAGTTCAAAGAGATGCAGCTTACACCGATTCCCGCAAGCAAGGTTAATGCACCATTAATCAAGGAGAGCCCGGTAAATATTGAATGCCGTGTAAAACAGATAATTGAGCTTGGCACACATGACATGTTCATTGCAGAGGTGGTATGTGTTCATGCTGACAAAAAGTACATGGACGAAAAGGGAATTTTCCATTTGGAGAAGGCTGAACCGATAGTATATTCGCATGGCAAATACTATACTGTAGGAAAAGAAATCGGAAAATTTGGTTATAGTGTCAAAAAAGATAATGCTACCGCAAAAAAATATTCAAATAAAAGGACAAATAAGCGATAGAAAAGTTTACAAGACCACAAAATATTGATATTATTAATTAGTATTACAAATTTATTACAAGTGGACTTTTTTATGACAGTATATGATAAAAAGATAAAATTAACATATATAAAGTATTCTTTGATTACCCTTGTCATCAGCATGCTGTTTTTCAATAATTTTGAAAGCTTTGAAAAGGGTGAGGATAATTATTTCCATATTTTCCTCAATAATACTTACGTTGGAACCCTCGGAAGCTTTGAAGAAGCCGAGGATATTCTTATGTCCGCGCGAAGGAACGTGGCATCCCGCAGTGATAATCTCTTCTTTGCAGATTTAGAGCTTACCTGCGAAAGCGAATCTGTTATTTGGGGAGATGTTGATGAACGAAATGATGTTTTGACACGAATGGAGCAGGTCGTAGGTGACAGTGAGATGACGACCATGAACCATGCGTATACCGTCAAAATCAATGAATACATGGTTAATCTGGGAGATATTGAAGAGGTAAAGGCTCTTTTCCGGACAGCTATAGATAAATTCGACAGTGAAGATATATACGAGGCTGTTTTGTGCGCTGACAGCAACCGTGAATTTAATGTGCTTACCGCAGTATGTGAAACCAGCGCTGAAGTAATGGAAGCTCAGACCCTGGGGAATGTAGATTATTCCATGGGCGGGGTTGCACCTGTAATCGATGCGATGGGCAAGGATAAGGTTATCGGGGAGGATTCCAGATTCTCCGATTTTGTCCTTGGATTAAAGGATATGAGCTTCGCTGAAAAGATAGAGATAGCAGAGGCGTATATTCCCAACAGACAGATAACTGACTTAAGCAAAGCAATCGATGAAGTCACCAAGGAACAGGAAACGGCGAGTGAGTACGAGGTTATTTCCGGTGATACGCTCTCAGCTATAGCAATTAAAGTTAACATCCCGATAGATGAAATCATTGCAATGAATTCCGACAGACTTAAGAGTGTCAACACGCCCATACATGTCGGAGACAAGCTTGTCATCACCGTTCCGGAGCCCGAGCTAAACGTAAAGAGAACCGAGCAGTGTTATTTTGAGGAAGTATATGATGCCGACATAATTTATGTTGACAACAATAACTGGTATACGACGCAGACCAAGGTGTTACAGCAGCCCTCGGCCGGTTTTAGGAAAATAGTGGCAAATGTCAATTTCATAAATGACAAAGAGGCCTCTCGCGAAATATTAAAAGAAGAGGTTGTTGTCGAGGCAGTGGCAAAGATAGTAGAGCGAGGCACCAAGATCCCGCCTACATATATCAAGCCTATTTCAGGCGGTGTGCTTACCAGTTCCTTCGGCAAACGAAAAGCTCCAACCAAAGGTGCAAGCACATACCATAGAGGTGTAGACTGGTCAGTTCCAAAGGGAACCAGTGTAGTGGCATCCTGTGGCGGAACAGTTGCTAAGGCAGGCTGGGGAAACGGTTACGGCTACGTAATCTATATCAATCATGAGGACGGCCGACAGACCAGATACGGGCATCTTAGCAAGGTATTAGTCAGCGCAGGCCAGACAGTTAAGCAGGGCCAGCAGATAGGACTTTCGGGTAATTCCGGTGTATCAACGGGACCCCACCTGCACTTCGAGATACTTATTAACGGAAGTCAGGTCAATCCGCTTCAGTATTTGGAATAAAATCAGATATAAGTGTTAATTTGTTTAAATATTAATTGGGTACCTTCCTACTTTGAGGAACATATGTGATCCACATTCATCATTTAGAGCGAATGATTTGGAAAAATAAATAGGAGGTACGAAAAAGTGCAACAAAAAAAGAACAAGAGAGTCTTGGTGATAGTGATTGCTGTTGTTGTCGTTTTAGGTTTGGCAGCAGGAATTTTCTTCGCAACAAAAGGCTCAAACGGTAGTGGTGAGCGTAAGAGCATCACAATTAATCGCGACAATACCGTGATTAATCATGAAGGCATCGAAGAAGGGGCAATTCTTCATGCTTTTTGCTGGAATTTCAACACTATCAAAGAAAACATGAAGGACATTGCGGATGCAGGCTTTACCGCAGTGCAGACTTCACCCATAAACGAATGTCTTGACACTCATCCCGAACTCGCGTGGATGGGTTCAAACGGAGCCTGGTACTACCATTATCAGCCGACAGATTGGAAGATTGGTAATTACCAGTTAGGAACAAGGGATGAGTTTATCACTATGTGTGAGGAAGCAGACAAGTATGGCATCGGAGTCATTGTCGACATTTTACCAAACCATACAACTCCTTCCAAATCAAAAGTATCAAAGGATTTAATTAATGCTGTAGGAAGCGTGACTGATTTATATCATCACAGAAATTCAGGCTGTAGCGATTATGCAAACCGTTTACAGTGTACACGTTACGATGTGGGAGGACTTCCCGATGTAGATACTGAGAACGAAGCATTTCAGCAGTATTTCTTTGAGTTCCTTTTGGATTGTGTGGCATGTGGTGCAGACGGATTCCGTATTGATACCGCAAAACACATTGGTCTTCCTGATGATGACAGACCGGATGGAGTTGAGAATACATTCTATCCTAACATGAAAAAGGCACTTGATGATGCAGAGAACGTAGATTATGCTGATCTGTTTGTATATGGCGAGGTTTTGCAGGGTGAGAACGAGCGTCTTGCAGCATATCAGGACATGATTGGCGGAACCACAGCCAGCAAATATGGCGCAAATATCCGCTCCATGATTGAGAACAAGGACCTGTCTGTCACCAGAGTGTCTGACTATCAGATAGCAGATGACATCAAAGACGGCGTTACATATGAAGCCGATCCCGACAAGCTTGTAACATGGGTAGAATCTCATGATACATATATGAACAACGGTGAATCATGGGTAGCATTGGATGATGAACATGTAAAACTCGGTTGGGCTATCATTGCGGCAAGAAAAGACGGAACACCTTTATTCTTTAACCGTCCTGCAGGAAGTGACAGAGAAAACCGTGAAGGTATCAACCAAATAGGACCTGCCGGTAATGATTACTGGAAGGATGATGAAGTAGTTGCAGTCAACAGATTCCGTTTGGCTATGTCCGGAAAAGATGAGTTTTTGTCAAATCCCGGACAGAATGCGGAAATCCTTATGATTGAGCGTGGAGATGCTGCAGACAAGATTGACGGTGCCGTTATTATCAACAGCACTGATGCGGCATATGTAATAGACGAAGCTACAGGACTTGCAGACGGAACCTACATGAATATGACCGACGATGATAATGTTTACGTAGTAAGCGGCGGAAAAATTCATGGTGTAATTCCTGCCTGCCAGGTAGTTGTATTAACTGAGAAAGAAAAGAAAGAATCTGTTTGCGTTAATTTCTATAACAACGCAAAATGGGACGAAGTAAATGTAATTATCAGCGGCTCACAGGAAAGCGTTCCCGCTTATTCATACGGCGATGGCTGGTGGACCGTAAATGTATCAAAGAAAGAAGCAAGCGTTTTATTTACTGACGGAACCAATAATTCCGAAAGCTACAAGGTTAAAGACTTTGGCGATAAGGCTGTTGTTTACCTTCAAAGCGAAGGAGCAACCGTATATGATACCAAGGCAGCAGTTGAGGATGCACTTGGCATCGAGAGCGTTGCAGTATACTTCCTTAACAGCGGTTTCTGGGATGGCGTAAATGCATATGTCTGGAACGGAGACAATCAGATACTTGGCGGATGGCCCGGAGCTGCAACCACATATTGCGGAGATTACTGGTATCGCGCTGACTTTACACATGCAAAGGGCGAAACCTTTAACATCATCTTTAACAACGGTGATGACAAACAGACCTGCGATATGACTGTTGATGACATGAGCAAAAACTATGTTACCTACAGCGATGAGACCAAGGAATACGCAACCTATGCTTCCGAGACAGAGGCAGAGGAGGCTATAGAATTCTCTACCGATTTCACATATGTTTACTTCTATAACAGTGAGGATTGGGAAGAGGTTGCAGCCTACACATGGGGCGGTGACAACAGTGATTTCGGCAAGTGGCCCGGCAGCAAGGATGCAGTAATCGATGACGGAAACGGATGGTTCAAGGTAAGACTTGACGATACTCCGGGTGCAGCATTATATATTATCTTTAATGATAATGGCAAGGGTGCACAGACCAGCGATATTAATATTAACGATATGAAAAAAGTATACATTGATTTCAGAGGACTCAAGTATACTTCCAAGAAAGCAGTAGAGGATGAAATCGCTAATCCGACTACTTCCACAACCGTTCATTTCTACAATAATGAGGGATGGGATGAGGTAAGCGCATACATCTGGGGCAGCAAGGGCGAAGCCTTTGGCGGATGGCCCGGAACTCCTGCAACCGATGACGGTGACGGATGGTGGAGTGCTGAGGTTCCCTGCACTGCAGCTGAAGGATTTTTCATTATCTTTAACAACAACAATAACGGCAAACAGACAGCTGATTTAGAGGCAGTTGACCAGGAAAAGGTTTGGTGCTACATGGGCACAAAGGTACTTCTTGGCAGCAAAGAAGAAGTTGAAGCTGCAGCTAAATAATTAATAGTAGCGTTATTTCAAGGCGACCGGAAAACCCGGCCGCCTTGTTTTTGACTTACAGAGTACGGTAAATTTACTTGCAATTAATTCTTAAATGTGGTATAAATCTTTATGCAACAAATTTATAGCTTACATATTTCCTTATTCAGAGTGGTGGAGATACATAGGATCTGTGAAACCCGGCAACCCCTTGACACATGCAAGGAAGGTGCTTACCTGAGCGAGATATCGAACAATAAGGGGATTTAAAATGTTTGATTTTTATGTCCGCTTATTTATGTAAGCGGATTTTTTTATGGAAGCAGATGCTTCAGAATGGAGTAAATATGGAAAAAAGACTTTTCACCTCCGAATCAGTAACAGAAGGACATCCCGACAAGGTTTGTGATGCCATTTCTGATGCGATTCTGGATGCACTCATGGAAAAAGACCCCATGAGCCGTGTCGCATGCGAGAGTGCGGCATGTACAGGCTTTGTGCTGGTAACCGGTGAGATTACCACTAATGCTTACGTTGATATTCAGAAAATAGTACGTGATACCGTAAGAGAAATCGGTTATGACCGTTCAGAGTACGGCTTTGATGCCAACACCTGCGCAGTGCTTGTTGCAATTGACGAACAGTCAAGCGACATTGCCATGGGTGTAGACAAGGCGCTTGAGGCCAAGGAGGGTTCACTTACGGATGACCTCGATACAGGAGCAGGCGACCAGGGAATGATGTTCGGATATGCCACAAACGAGACCCCCGAGCTTATGCCGTATCCTATTTCACTTGCACACAAGCTTGCCAAGAAGCTTACAGATGTAAGAAAAGACGGAACCCTCAAATACTTAAGACCTGATGGCAAGAGCCAGGTTTCGGTTGAATATGATGAGAACGGCAAGCCCGTAAGACTTGAGGCAGTTGTATTATCAACTCAGCATGATCCCGATGTTACTCAGGAACAGATTCATGCTGATATCAAAAAATACGTTTTCGACCCGGTTCTTCCTGCTGAGATGATTGATGAAAACACCAAGTTCTTTATCAATCCCACAGGACGTTTCGTTATCGGAGGACCTCACGGCGATGCAGGTCTTACCGGACGTAAGATTATAGTTGATACCTACGGCGGATATGCACGTCATGGCGGCGGAGCATTCTCCGGCAAGGATTGCACCAAGGTTGACCGTTCAGCTGCATATGCAGCCAGATATGTTGCGAAGAATATCGTAGCAGCGGGAATCGCTGACAAGTGTGAAATTCAGCTCTCCTACGCAATCGGTGTTGCACACCCTACATCCATCATGGTTGATACCTTCGGAACAGGCAAGCTTTCTGACGAGAAGATTGTTGATATCATCCGCGAGAATTTTGACCTTCGTCCGGCCGGAATCATTAAGATGCTGGATTTAAGAAGACCTATCTACAAGCAGACCTCAAGCTATGGACATTTCGGACGTGTCGACCTTAACCTTCCTTGGGAAAAGACAGACAAGGCTGATGTATTAAAGAAATACATGTAAGCCCCTGACTCATTTATGTGAATAATAATTGTAAATCAAGTCTGCCGGAGAGCGATAATGCTCTCCGGCTTTTTTCTTCGGGAGAACGAAACTCTCGTCTTTTATAGAAAATGGAGAATAAATAGAGGGCGCTATAGTATTTTCTTCATATAAATGATAAAATATTTACGGTTTGATTATTTTTAACAGGGGAAAAAAAGATGAAGAAAATTACAGCGTTATTATTATCGTTACTTATGTTTGTCAGTGTTCTTTCAGCCTGTGGCAAAAAGGATGAGCCTGTTGTACCCACACCTACGGATGTGACCGGTGAAGAAGAAAATACCGACTACTACAAAGAGGCTTCGCAGGAAGAGGAAAAGCCTGACGGCGCACCTTTGTATTATGGATTTGAAATTGTAGACAATGAAGCTGATGCGACGGAGTATGCGGTTATCAGTGCTTACGGAAGCGGTAAGAAAGTCTTGTGGGAATATACCACAAGGGAAGCCTTTGTGACCGAACTTGATACGGTGGAAGAAATCGGTGCAACTCCATACGGATATTTGTGCAATGTCGGCGGAACCATTACCTGTATTGACTTTGACGGCAAACTCAAATGGGAAAATGAAGAATTCGGCGGGGCGAGCATCAGCTACAGCTTTGATAATAATTATAATCTGAATATCGCAGGTTATTACGGACCTGATTTGTTCATAGTAGATAAGGACGGACAGACAATTGCAGAGTACGGACCTTTCTCGGATGATTTTTACTGGCCTACGGGCTTGGTTTATGAAGACGGCAGAGTAAGAATTACTTATGACTCCAATGGAGCCATTATTTCGATTGATACAGCGACGGGAGACTATGATATTATTCAAAGCGGTTACATACCTGTTGAAACGGATGGAGACACCGTGATAGTATCGACTGTTGATGATATGATGGAATACATCGGTAACGGAGCCAACATAAAGCTTCGTCCCGGTACTTATAATGTGACCGAATATCTTAGAAAACACAGAGATGACATGATAGATTTTTATTACTATGATGCTGTCGAAGGGGATTACTCGGGCGCTTGCTATAATGACACTACGGATGGCCTTGAATTTGTCATTTACAATGTAGAAAATATGACAATTTCCTCGCTTGAACCCGAAAACCCGGCAACAATTGTTGCAGAGCCGCGATATGCTGACGTTATAGTTACGGAAAGCTGCTCATACATTGAATTCAATGACCTGATAATGGGGCACACCATGGAGGGCTTTTGTACCGGAGACGTATTCCGCGCGGATAACGTTTACTCTGTACATCTGAACAACTGTGACCTGTATGGGTGCGGAGCATATGCCTTTGAAATATACGGTGCATATGATTTCGAAGCAGAAAACTGTGTGATTCATGATTGTGCATACGGATGTGCGGTTATTGTTTCATCACAATTTACATATTTTACGGATACCGTATTTAGAGATTGCCGTGAGTACACAATGTTTGAAGTAAGTGATTCCTATATAGGATTCACCAATTGTGATTTCCATGATTTAGGCGGCCAACTTATAGAAATTTACGGTGATACTAACGAAGTAAGCTTTTCCAATTGCTCATTTGATGAAGCTTCATGGACATCCTTAAACGAAACGTGGGAAGGAAATGCTGACTCAATATTTATTTATAATGCTGAATAGGGGATAATTATGGCATTTTCGCATTTGCATGTGCATACGGAGTATTCGCTCCTTGACGGTTCAAACAAAATAAAGGAATATGCGCACAGAGTCAAAGAATTGGGAATGAACAGCGCGGCTATCACCGATCACGGCGTTATGTACGGCGTAATCGACTTTTATCGTGCCGCAAAAGCTGAAGGAATCAAACCCATCTTGGGATGTGAGGTATATGTCGCTCCCGATTCACGATTCGACAAGGAATTGAATGCAGGAGACGACAGATACTATCATCTCGTGCTGTTAGCTGAAAACAATGTGGGATATGCCAATCTGGTTAAGATAGTCAGCCGTGGATTCACGGAAGGCTATTACTACAAACCCCGTGTAGATATGGAGGTTTTAAACGAATTTCATGAGGGCATAATAGCCCTTTCCGCCTGCCTGGCGGGAGAGGTTCAGCGTTACATTACGAAGGGTTTAATCGGCGAAGCCCGAAAAGCTGCACAGAAATATCTGGATTGCTTTGGTGAAGGCAACTATTTTCTGGAGCTTCAGGACCATGGAATTCCCGAGCAGACTACCGTAAATATGGAACTGATGAACATGAGCAGGGAGATGGGCATCCCGCTCGTTGCCACCAATGATGTTCATTACACCTATGCTGAGGATGCAGAGGCACATGATATATTGCTTTGTCTTCAGACCGGCAAAAAGCTTTCGGATGAAGACAGAATGCGCTATGAAGGCGGACAGTACTATGTGAAAAGTGAAGAAGAGATGAGAGCGCTTTTCCCCTATGCACTCGAAGCTATTGAAAACACTCAGAAGATAGCCGACCGCTGCAACGTGGAAATCGAGTTCGGAGTGACTAAGCTGCCCAAATTTGAGGTTCCCGCAGGCTTTGATTCGTGGACATATCTAAACAAGCTGTGCAATGACGGCCTGGCTGAAAGATATCCGGATGAAAATTTAAAAGCCGGCAATTCCGACATGACCTTGAGGCAACGACTTGATTATGAGCTGTCCGTTATACAAAAGATGGGATATGTTGATTATTTCCTTATCGTTTGGGATTTTATCAACTATGCCCGGGAAAATGACATTCCTGTCGGTCCGGGGCGTGGCTCTGCGGCAGGAAGCATAGTGTCGTATTGTCTGCATATTACAAATATTGATCCTATTAAATACGACTTGCTTTTCGAACGTTTCCTCAATCCGGAGCGTGTTTCCATGCCTGATATTGACGTGGATTTCTGTTACGAAAGAAGGCAGGAGGTTATCGACTATGTCTGCCGTAAATACGGCAAGGACAAGGTCGTTCAGATAGTAACCTTCGGAACACTTGCGGCTAAGGGAGTAATTCGCGATGTGGCGAGAGTAATGGATTTACCTTATTCTCAGGCAGATATGATAGCCAAGATGGTTCCCAACGAGTTGAACATTACCTTGGAGCTTGCACTCGAGAAAAATCCCGAGCTTAAAAAGATATATGATGAGGATGCGCAGATACATACGCTTATAGATATGTGCAAAAGACTCGAAG
The DNA here is from genome assembly GCA_045627085.1 of Lachnospiraceae bacterium. Lineage (GTDB taxonomy): Bacteria > Bacillota > Clostridia > Lachnospirales > Lachnospiraceae > RGIG10340. The sequence goes on from JAZQNB010000005.1 coordinate 35,905, forward strand.
GTCTTCCCAGACATACCTCCATGCATGCAGCCGGAGTCGTTATCTGTCAGAAAGCGGCAGATGAATTCGTTCCGCTGTCCCGTGGCTCGGATGGCTCCATTACCACTCAGTTTACGATGACCACCATAGAGGAGCTGGGCCTGCTTAAGATGGACTTTTTGGGTCTCCGTACCATGACGGTTATACACGATGCACTCAAATATATAGAGAAAAACCGTGGTGAAAAAATCGATATCGGTGCCATCAATTATGACGACCCTGCCATCATGAACTTTATCGGTTCAGGAAAAACCGAAGGAATATTCCAGCTTGAAAGTGCCGGAATGAAGAGCTTTATGAAAGAACTTAAGCCGAAATGCCTGGAGGATGTAATAGCCGGTATTTCGCTGTATCGTCCCGGCCCCATGGACTTCATACCCAAATACATTAAAGGCAAGAACAGTAATGGCGACGTGTCATATTCCTGCCCTGAATTAAAGCCCATTCTGGCTCCGACATATGGCTGTATTGTTTACCAGGAGCAGGTTATGCAGATAGTGCGTGACCTTGGCGGATATACAATGGGACGAAGCGATTTGGTTCGACGTGCAATGAGCAAGAAAAAACAGGCTGTAATGGAGAAAGAGCGCGAAAACTTTATCCATGGCAACGCTGAGGAAAACGTACCCGGTTGTGTCGCTAAGGGAATTGACGAAAAAGTAGCTG
>JAZQNB010000006.1:0-17076 GCA_045627085.1 Lachnospiraceae bacterium
GTTCCTTCCATAAATGTGTCCTTTCATAAATCATAATCATTATTTTGTCATAAGTAAAAGGTTTTGAAGGAACTTACACACTTAATTTTACACCCTCGCTCGCTGAGGTTGTTTTTCGGCATAGCCTGCAAAACTCGAAGCTAAAAAAGGTCCGCCAGGACCTTTTTCTTAACGCTTCGACAGTTTTCAAAGAGATAATCTTCTCGGGGCTTTTAACTTGTATGTATGAGTGGAATATTAGAATAGTGGAGAGGGAAAAAGTATCACTTTACTGCTAAGTTCTGATGAAAATTTATTTTTGTGGAAATAATAGAATAAATATGATATGATTACAAACGGTTGGGTAAAAATCTCAACCGTTTGTTTTGCGTATGGGGAGCAATACACTAAAAGAGGCGAATTATGTATATTTTTAATCTGATTACTTTACTTGGCGGGCTTGCAATGTTTTTATACGGAATGCGTCTGATGAGCACTAACTTAAAGGAGAGTTCATCGGGAACCTTAAAGGTTGCTATGGAAAAGGTGACCAACAATCCGCTCAAGGCTTTTTTACTTGGAGTTTTGATAACTGCGATTATTCAATCATCCACTGCTACAATAGTAATTACATCAGGTTTGGTTGCGGCAGGTATTATCTCATTGAAACAGTCGCTTGGAATTATTATAGGCGCAAATGTCGGAACGACTGTTACCGGACAGATTATCAGACTTTTAGATGTTGATTCATCAAAGACAGCCTGGCTTGAGGTGTTTAAGCCTTCTACGCTTGCTCCACTTGCCCTGATTTTGGGTATTGCTTTTCTAATGTTTTGTAAATTTAAAAAATCAGATGTTGTTGGCAGCATAGCCATTGGCTTTGGTATATTATTCTTCGGCTTAATGTCCATGACAAACGCCGTCAGTTCACTCACCGAGACCGGAATAATCGAAAGAATTTTTCTAAGCTTAGGCGATAATCCCTTTCTGTCTTACGTTGCAGGTGCAGGCATTGCTTTTGTTCTGCAAAGCTCATCGGCAACCATTGGTATTTTACAGGCATTTTCATTATCTGCGGATATTCCGTTTAAGGTAGTATATATTGCCCTTGTCGGTATATATTTAGGCGATTGTGTCACGACAGCTATCGTATGCTCAATAGGCTCGAAGGCTGATGCAAGACGTGTAGGAATTGTAAATATCCTGTTCAATTTAAGTGAGACTGTGGTTGTGTTAATAGCGGTCAGCCTTGTACATAACTTCGGAATGCTGGACAACTTATGGAACGCCTCACTTACCAGTGGCGGTATAGCTAATACGAATACTATTTTCAATTTGGGATGCGCTATTTTACTGCTTCCATTGGTTGGCATATATGAGAAGATCAGCAGAAGGATTGTAAAGGACGAAGAAAATATCAATGCGAAGTATTCTGCTCTTGCAAATGCGTTAAACCCGGTATTCTTTGCAACTCCGGCGCTTGCCTTTCGCGGATGCTATGACATGCTTCTTGCAATGTTTGATGCTTCACAGGAAAATATCAAAAAAGCCCTGCATGCCTTGTACGAGTATGACCGGGAGGAAATTGATGCCATATATGCCGAGGAAGAAAATATCGACAGGATGGCAGATATAGTTCAGAATTATATGCTCAAGCTTTCTCCTCATATCAGTGAGGATTTACACATTAGGATTTTTGACCAATATAATAAACTGGTCGGTGAATTTGAACATTTGGGTGACCGTGCCGTGAATATTGCGGAAATTGCAGAGTCCATGAATCATTCCGGAATCGAGTTCTCTGAAAAGGCTTTGTCGGAGCTGAATGTGGTAAATGAATTACTGGAAAAGGTCATGGGCTACACCAAACAGTCATTTTTAAAGAGAGATGTTGATGCTGCAAGATGTATTGAGCCTCTTGAACAGGTTATGGATGATCTGATTAATACTCTTCATGACAATCATCTGATACGATTGAGAGAAGGCCTCTGTACAATACCTTCCGGAATGAAATTCCTAGAGATATTAAATAATATCGGAAGAATATCTGATACCTGTTCAAATGTGGGAATTTCCACTATATCCAGAGTAAATCCCAAGATGGCGGATATGGCGCACAGCTATGTAACCATGCTTCATCGCGATGAACAGTTTGTCAAAGAATATGAAAAGCTCCATGAAACATATTTCAGTAAATTATGTTTGGAGGAAAAATAATTAAAATCTGCTTGAATTTACTTGAAATTGTCAGTTAATTTGAGTTATAATAAACTAGATATGAACTACAAATCGTTAGTATTCTGATGTGAGGTTGAGTATAGTGAGGGGCTCTGGGAAAGACAATTTTTGCACAGAAAAATATGGTTTGAATTTGTACGCACGATAACCTAAGGGGTATTGTGCGTTTTTTTTATTCGAAATTTATTTTTGTGAAATGCCTGTAGTTTGATTACGAGGAAAATGCTGATGCGAAAAAATAATGCTTTTTTTGAATCCGTTTTTTTTGATTCTGCAATTTTAAAGGCTAAGATTAATCTGACAAGAGACGAATTACTTTGTTTAAATGGAATAGAGTATTCCGGCCTCAAGTATTCAGATAAATTGGTAGAGTTTTTGTCAATGTATTCTGATGATTCAAGCTCTTATTCGTATGATTTGATAAGTAATGAAAAGCTGATAATGGTATATAGAATGGGAGATATGACCCCTGTATACTATTTCAACGGAAAAGAGAAGCTGTTCGGGTATAAACAGTATAAAGTTTTCTACTATCTTTCTGAAGAAAAGAACGGTGATATTTTAGGCGATGTTTTTGTCTTTGATATTACAGATATTATGCTCGAGGCGACGCGTCTTAAACTTCGCCACGGCATAACGGAGACAAGCGAAAGAATTCTGGATGTACTTGCTTCGGAATACCTGGTGGTATATTACGTCGACATATTGAATGATAAGGTAATTCAATATGTAGTTAACCCTAAATATGTAGATATAATTAATGAAAAATATTGCAGGATTGAGAAATACAGCGATGTGGTCAAAACCTTTATCAACAGCTCGGTATATGTTGATGACCGGTCATTTATTAAGGATACCTGCGATATGGAAAATCTTAAAAAGGAGCTTAAACAAAAGAAGTCGTTTTCGATTAATTTTAGAAGCGAAAGTGAAGCATCCTTAAGATATTGTGAAATGAAGTTTATAAAGAGCAACGATACATATGAGGATACGCAGTTCGTTGCAATCGGTCTGACTGACAAAGATGAGGAAATAGTCGGACAGTTCGTTAATGAGAAGCTTGTAAGCGATTATGAAGGAATATATATGGTCGATTTGCCTCACGATACTTACAGAGCTTTCAGTAAGGCTAATTATGATATCTCAAACGGACAGATGGCAGGAGTGTATAGTGAAGCAATCATGCGCTTCGCTGAAAAACTGGATACAGACAGTAAAAAGCTTTTTGAGAATCTGTCAGCGCCTTCAAAAATGAGTCGTTATTTGGGAATAAATGATAAAAGGGAATTTACATTCAAACGTTTAGAGGGCGGAAGCCTGTGGGAACGCTGCAGCATTCAGGTAGTCGAACGTGAGGGCGGAATACCTGCAACTCTTATTTTATCCTTTATGAGAATGGATAAAGAAATGGCCGAAAGGATGGAGCTTGACCGAGCTTTAGCCATCGAAAATGAGAAATTGGAGCGACAGACCACGGAATTGGAGGATGCGGTCGAGACGGCCAATCGTGCAAATCGTGTCAAGACAGCCTTCCTTTCGAATATGAGCCACGATATCCGAACGCCGTTGAATGCCATTATCGGATATGCAACCTTGGCCGAAGAACACTCGGAGGATTATCCAAAGGTCAAAAATTATCATGAAAAGATTCTGTCTTCGGGCAAACATTTACTGAGCCTTATTGATGACATACTCGATATGAGCCGAATAGAGAGTGGCAAGATATCCATAGACAAAAAGAGCTGCAATCTGAATGAAATGTTTTCTGACATAAATGATATCATCAGACCTCAGGCTGAGAATAATTCTATTCGTTTCAGAATGAATTTATCTGAAATATATCATGACAGAGTGATTTTTGATAAGTTGCATACTACGCAGGTTTTGTTAAATATTTTATCCAACGCTGTAAAGTACACGAATCCCGGCGGACATGTAACGATGACGGCAAGGGAGCTGGAGACGGATGTTCCGTATGTCAGCCGGTATGAATTCAGGGTAAAGGACAACGGAATCGGAATGAGTGAAGGCTTTGTTGAGCATCTGTGGGAACCCTTTACCAGAGAGAGAACATCAACTGACAGCGGAATCAAAGGAACGGGACTTGGAATGGCGATTTCAAAAAGCCTTATCGATATGATGGGCGGTGATATTTCCATTAAGACCAAAGAAGGCAAAGGCAGTGAGTTCGTAATCAATTTGTGCCTCGAGTTGGACATGAATATTAACAGACCCAAGGAAGAGCCTTCGGTTATGACTAATGATTATGATCTGAAGGGCAAGAGAATTTTGCTTGCTGAAGACAATGAATTAAATCGTGAGATTGCCACTGAATTCTTGCAGGATGAAGGCTTCCTGGTAGACAGTGCCGTGGACGGAGCCGAATGTGTAGAGAAGCTCAAAAAAGAAAAGGCCGGCTATTATTCAATGATTATTATGGATATACAGATGCCTAAAATGGACGGCTATGAAGCAACCGGAATTATCAGAAGACTCAAAAACAGGCAGAAAGCAGATATACCGATTATAGCGATGTCGGCCAATGCTTTTGATGAAGACATTGCCAAATCACTTAAATGCGGTATGAACGGACATATTTCAAAACCCATAAACAGGGATAAATTATTTACTATAATTCGAAAGCTTATAAAAGCATAAAGGGGAATAAAAGTGAATCACGAGGAATTATTAAAAGAGGGATTTACTGAAAACCAAATAGTTGAGATTGAGGCCGGCAGAGAGAAAAGCGTGGATATTTCCGTGTATGCGGATAAGAAGTTCCAGTTTATTCAAATGCGTGAAATCAGGATTGGTCTGGAACACAGAATTGATGCACGGAAATATGCCGATACAGCGTATGACTGGCTTCAGATGGAACAAATCAGGGTTGGCTTGGAAAACTCAGTTGACATTTCAATCTATGCAAATCCCTCCATCGAGAGTACCAAAATGCGTGAAATCCGTCTGGGACTTGAACAGGGAATGAACCTGTCACAATTCCTTAATCGCTCTGCGGATATCATTCGCGAGATAAGAAATGCTAAAAATGACGGAGTTAACATCTCGAAATATGTTGATGCAGGATATAATGCCGAACAGCTTACAGAGATCAGGATTGCATTAAAAAAGAAGATTAATCTTGATGGCTATCTGTTGCCTGAATATGCCGCGCCGGCAATTGCTCAGATAAGAGACGGAATTGAAATCGGAGTAAGAGTTAAGGAATATGCTCATCTCGAATACAGCTGGCTTCAGATGCGTGAAATACGTTTGGGCATGGAAAACCGTATAGATACTGCCATTTACACAAGCCCTTATTTTACATGGGAACAAATGAGAGAAATTCGTTTGGGCCTGGAGGAAGGCTTGGATGTAAGCGATTACGGAAGACTTCGTTTCCCGGCTAACGAGATGAAACGTCGGCACGCCCTGCTTCGTAAGGCCATGCATTTGGACCCTGAAGATGAAGCACCCGAGACGGCTGAAGAAGCAGCTGAAAGGGTAATTGCAAAATCCTTAAGTGATGAAGAACTGAAAGAGAAGCTTAATGAAACTGATGAGCTTATATTGGAAAGTGAGAGATTAAGGCAGAGCAGAGCTATTACACTTTCCATAGATGCAAATGCCATGTCGGTTTATATTTCAATTCCTGTAAAAAGAGATGTTAAACGTGAGGAGATAGATAAGCTTTTCGAGGAAAGTAATATAAAGGCAGGCATTAAGGAAGACAAAATAGAAGAGATTTTATCCGGCAGATATTCTCCCGGCCAGCAGGTTCTTGTTGCCTCCGGAAAACTTGCTAAGCGCGGAGCTGACGGATATTATGAATTTTTTATCGGCGGAGAGAAGAAAAATACTCCTACCGTAAATGATGACGGTTCGGTAGATTATAAAAACGTACAATGGTTTGAAACCGTAGATGAAAGCCAGCTGCTTGCTTACTATCACGATGCGGAGGATGGAGAAGACGGCTTTAACGTATATGGTGAAATACTTGTAGCTGCCAGAGGAATAGAGCAAAAGATGCTCACCGGAAAAGGATTTTCACTGGATGAAGACCGGCACACCTATCGGGCAACCGAAAAAGGTATGGTAAGTCTGGACGGAACTCATATGGATGTCACAAAGCATCTTGCCGTAGATGATGTCACCACTAAAAATCTGGAATTTGACGGAAGTGTCGAAATAAACGGCAATGTGGATAATGGCGTGAAGATAAAAGCAACCGGCGATATTGTCATCAACGGAAGTGTTGGGGTAGCAGTTATTGAAAGCACCGAGGGCAGCGTAATGCTTAAGAAGGGTATGAACGCGGGCGGAAAAGGATATGTTAAAGCAGCAAAGAACGTTAACAGCAAATTCTTTGAATCCGTGGATGTGGTTGCCGGAGGTGACATAAAGGCCAACGTCTTTTTACATGCGGATGTGCGTGCAAAAGGAAAGGTAGAAAGCACGGTGACGCTGGTAGGCGGCTCCACCATGGCGTCGAAGGGCTTTATACTGCACAGTGTGGGCAATAAGGCCGGAGTAAAGACCTATATCAGACTGGATTTGGATGAACACCTAAAGGCTCAGCAGATTCGCAGCAGGGAGCTGAAGACCAAAATTCAGTCCGAGGTAACGACCTTGAAAAATGCGATGATTGAAATGCAGGAGAAATATCCTCCGGAAGTAAGAAATACCATGGATATTTATCTGAAGGTTGAAAATGCAATATACACGAAAGAAAAACAATTGACAGAGATAATCAAGACGGACGGCGAACTGCAGGCCAAGGTATTGGAGCAGGAATCCGCAAAGGTCATAATCAAAGGAGACGTATTTGAAGGAACATATGTTGATATAAATCGTCTCAGATGGCTGGGAAGAGGACAGTACAATATTACACTAAAAAAAAACGGCAGCCAGATTTCATGTGTAAATAATGTTTAAGGTAAGGTGACAAAATGAGGGATAAGATTTTAATTGCAGATGCAGGCGAATTTAACAGAATTCTTTTGAAAAATGCATTAAAGGATGAATATACCATCATAGAAGCGGTGTCAGGGGAGGAAACCATAAGTAAAGCCGATGAATTTAAGGATGAAATCGCAGCGGTTTTGATGGATATAGCCATGCCTGACATAACCGGAGAAGACGTGTTAAGAAATTTCCAAAGCAAACAGTATGACGGAATGTTTCCAATCGTTGCCGTAATTAATGAACAGGTGATGGAGAGAATCGAAGGCTGTTTTGATTTGGGTATGGTTGCTTATGTAAAACGTCCCTTTAAGCCGAACCTTGTAAGGAAAACCATCAACAAAATGATTGAGGTTTATTCCAGGAAAAACGAGTTCTCCGAGAAGCTTTCAAAATCGGCTGTTACCATGAATGCCCAGTTTTCGGTAATGAAAACACAGGCGGAGGCTATAAGAAAAAGCAATGATACTATTTTGGAGGCTGTTGGTTCCATAGCCGAATACAGAAACATGGAGAGCAGCAATCATATCCAAAATGTTAAAAAATATACTGAAATTTTGGCGGATAAGGTGATGAAAATGTACAAGGAATATGAACTTGACCCTGAGAAAGTCAGAATCATCGTATCAGCCTCGGCGCTTCATGATATCGGCAAGATTGCAATTCCCGATCAGGTGCTTCTAAAACCTGCAAAGCTGACCAAGGAAGAATATGAATTAATGTGTTCACATACCTTGCGGGGATATGATATTATAGATAAGATTAGAGGCGCGTGGGATGAATCCTATGCGAAGTATTGTAAAGAAATAGCACGTTCTCATCACGAAAGATATGACGGAAAGGGCTATCCGGAAGGACTTAAAGAAGAGGAGATTCCGGTATCGGCTCAGATTGTTTCTATAGTAGACTGCTTTGACGCTCTTCTGTCTGACCGTGTTTACAAGGCTGCTTATACATTTGATGAAGGCTATAACATGATTTTGAATGGAGAGTGCGGAAGCTTTTCACCCAAGCTCATGGAATGCTTTAGATTAAGCAAAGCAGAAATGCTGGAATTTTATAATGCTTCCCATAATGTGACTAATCCTGAAAACGCTGAAAAAAAGTAATATAAGGATGGAAATTTTCAAATGAGTTTATATGATTTGGACAAGTATGCGCAAAAGGCAAGGCAGGCAGCTGCGGAAGGCGCAGTACTCATTCGAAATGAAAACGAAGTGCTACCCCTAATCGGAAAAACAAAGGTAGCACTTTTTGGTCGTACACAATTCAATTATTACAAGTCCGGTACCGGAAGCGGCGGACTTGTCAACACCAGATATGTTGTGGGTATCTATGAGGCACTTGTATCGGATGAAGACATATTGCTAAATACTCGAATCAGAAAAGAGTATGAGGACTGGGTGTTGGAGCATCCCTTTGACAAAGGAATCGGATGGGCCGCAGAGCCTTGGTTTCAGGAGGAAATGCCTCTTTTAGAGGAGAGCGTATTAAAGGCAGCCGAAGAATCCGATGTGGCAATTGTGATTATAGGCAGAACTGCCGGTGAAGATAAGGATGCTAAGGCTGAAGCGGGAAGCTACCTGCTTACGGATACGGAAAAGGACATGCTTTCCAAGGTTTGTAATGCGTTTGACAAAACAATAGTGTTATTGAATGTGGGCAACATTATTGATATGAAATGGGTCGATGAATATAAACCTCAGGCTGTTTTGTATGTATGGCAGGGTGGCCAGGAAGGCGGCTTGGGCGTGCTGGACGTATTAAAGGGAAATATCAATCCTTCCGGTCGACTTAACAATACTATAGCCTTGGACATAGATGATTATTTTTCAAATGCCTATTTTGGAGGAGATTATTCTAACAAATACACGGAAGATATCTATGTAGGCTACAGATATTTTGAAACCTTTGCAAAAGAAAAGGTATTATATCCTTTCGGCTACGGTCTTTCATATACTCAATTTGACGTAAAGCTGATAGATTTTATTAAAACGGAGGACGGCTTTGAGTTTTCCGTAGATGTGACCAATATCGGAAAATATGCAGGAAAGTATACGGCGCTTATATATGTGAATGCACCTCAGGGAAGGCTTGGAAAACCTGCACTTGCATTAGCGGGCTTCAAAAAAACCGGAGTAATTAATCCGGGTGAGAGCCGAACTGTACAGGTTAATGTTTCGGAGTATGATATATCTTCATATGATGACGGCGGAGTGACGGGACATAAGTCAGCCTATGTTTTGGAAGAAGGGGTTTACGGCTTCTATTTGGGCGGCGATGTCCGTACGGCTAAAAGATGTACTGAGTACAGACTTTCAAGATTAAAGATTGTGGAAAAGCTGAGCGAAGCTTTGGCTCCTGTTGAAGAGTTCTCAAGGATTAAGCCGATGCAAAGAAGCGATGGAAGCTATGAGATGATTTACGAGCCGGTTCCGCTTCGAAGCATTAATCCCATGGATAAAAGGGCAGCATCCATGCCCGATGATGTTCCGTATATTGGCGAAAACAATTATAAATTAAAGGACGTAAAAGAAGGAAAAATAACCTTAGATGAATTTATAGGCGGACTCACCGATGAGGATTTGTGCTATATGGTTCGAGGCGAGGGAATGAGCCCCATGGGGGTTACACCCGGAGTTGCCGGAGCGTTCGGCGGAATAACGGAAAGGCTTTTGGGAAAGGGAATCCCCAAGGCTGCCTGCGCGGACGGACCCAGCGGAATACGTATGGATTGCGGAACCAAGGCGTTCGCAATGCCAAACGGTACATGTATTGCATGCTCATTTAATGAAAAGCTTATAGGTGAGCTGTACGAATATGAAGGAATGGAGCTTAGAAAGAATCATGTAGATACTTTGCTTGGCCCCGGAATGAATATACACAGGAATCCGTTAAACGGAAGAAACTTTGAATATTTCTCGGAGGATCCGCTTGTCACCGGTAAAATGGCTCTTGCCGAAGTGAAAGCGATGCAGAAATACGGTGTGACCGGAACTATCAAGCACTTTGCATTAAACAGCCAGGAGCATATGAGGTCAACCGTTGATGCCGTAATTTCCGAAAGAGCTGCCAGAGAAATATACTTAAAGGGCTTTGAAATTGCAGTAAAGGGCGCAGGAGCATTTTGCCTGATGACCAGCTACAACAAAATAAACGGAATATATGCGGCCGGCAATTATGATCTTGTAACCTCAATACTTAGAAATGAATGGGGCTTTGACGGTATCGTAATGACCGACTGGTGGGCGCTTGCCAACGAAGAAGGACAAAAGGGAGTCATGGCTAACACTGCTTTATTGGTACGTGCGCAAAATGACCTCTTTATGGTTATGCCGGATGCAGGACTTCCGAGTGCTCAGGATACTTCCCGTGAGGGCTTAGAGCAGGGCACGGTAACCAGGGCAGAGTATGTCAGAAGTGCAAAGAATATATTGAAAACACTTATGAGACTGCCTGCATATGCATTTCTCTATTCAGAGAAAACACCGTTGGATTTAGAGCTGGATGCCTTTGAAGACCCTTATGATGAAGGCAGTGAAAGAGTAATTGAGGTAAGTATGAGCGAAACTCCGGATGTATATTATATTGATGATATAGATACATCAAAGGGAATGAGCAATATATATAATCTGAAAATGGGCGGAGGTGCGTTCAGGCTGACATTTGAAGCCTGTGTTACAGGCGGAAACGAGCTTGCACAGGTTCCTCTTTCAATTTTCAAGGAACACAATTTACTTAAAACAATTACATTGACCGGCAGAGACAGTTCCTTTGCATCCTACACTGTCGAGCCGATAGTAGCTCATTCTGCCAACTCATTTTTGAAATTCTACTTTGGACAGGGGGGAATGAAAATACGAAACTGCATCCTGGAAAAAGTAATGAGTATGGATGAGCTGATGAAGAAAATGGAAGAGTATCGCAACAGCGGAGAAGCGTTTTAACCGGAGTTTCTTTTTTAAAGAGAGCAGGGGTAAATATGCAGAATAATGAAGTTAGGGAGCAAATTAAATGGATATTAAATGAAAGTGAAGCTTTTAGCGACACGGGGGATTTTAGGACGGCAAAGGAGTATTTGCTGGAGGCACTGGATTTGGCAAAGGACGCAAATCTAACCGTCGATATCGCCAAAATCTGTTCTTTGACAGCAATGTGCTGTATAGAGCTTGGCGAATTGGATGAGGCATATGACAAAGCCTTGTCGGCAATTTCCCTGTATGATTCCATGGGAGTTTATGATGAGAATCGCGCGAAAGCCATAGCATCCATAGGTGAGTACCATTTCAGGCGTAAGGAATTCGGACCTGCGGAGAGTAATTTCATTAAAGCTCTTAAAATGCTTCGTATTTATGCCGGCGAAAATGATTACTATTTCGCACTTGCCGAAACCCTGGCTGAGTGCGAAAAAATGATTAGCAGGGCGAACACAACGCCTGTAAAAGAAACAGACTATTTTTCGGATGCTTTTTCGACGACTAATATGATTAGTGGAATCGAACTGTGCCGAAGCTACTATGAAGAAGTAGGACGTCCCATGCTTGAAAAACTGTTTCCCGAATATCTGGACAGATTCGCCTGCGGTCTTGTGGGCGAGGGCAGTGATTGCTTTATGATAGACGATGAGTGGTCGCGTGACCACGATTGGGGTCCTTCATTTTGCATATGGGTAAGCGATGAGACATATGAGGAAATAGGCGATAAGCTTACGGAAGCATATGAGAATCTTCCGAATGAATATATGGGATACAGAAGGCTGGTTTCCGATGAGGGAATATGGCACAGAGGAGTAATGACTATTAATTCCTTCTATGAAAAACTGTTGGGTTGTCAGAAATATGAAGATATTGACTGGCGATATGTCCCGGATGCTTCTTTGGCAGCGGCTACTAACGGAGAAGTATTTTGTGACCCTGAAGGCAGCTTTACCAAAATGCGTGAGAGGTTAAAAAAAGGATACCCCGAGAACATCAGATTACTTAAGATAGACAGCTGTATATCGATGTTTTCACAAACCGGGCAGTATAATTATACAAGAATGTTGAAACGTGGTGATGTCCTGACAGCGGATTTAATGCTTTCCGATACCATAAAGGAAGCCATGAAGCTTCAGTATTACCTGGAAAACAGATATCCCTATCATGATAAATGGCTAAGACGCGGATTGTCCAAATTAAACGGCGGTGATGTACTTTTGGGCCTTTTGATGGACATGATGGTTCAGCCCGGAGACGAAAAAATCGCATGTGTTGCGGAATTTTTGGCAAAGGAGCTGTATGATGAGGGTATTATTTCCGACCAAAATCCTTATCTGGATGTTCATTCCGACGAAATAGTGATGAAGGCTTCTAATACCAGCCTCCGTCAACAGTAATAATCTGACCTGTTAAATATGCGGGAGATGTAGCGGTTTTATAGACGATTTCGGCTACCTCTTCCGCTTTTCCCATTCTTCCGGCAGGAATTTCATCTGTCAGGGCTTCTTTATCCGATTCATTCAGACATGAATTCATCTGAGTATCTATTACACCACAGGCAATTGCATTTACACTGATACTGCTGGGAGCAAGCTCTTTTGCAAGGGCTTTTGTGAAGGCATTAATTCCGCCTTTGCTCGCAGAATAGGCCACTTCGGTTGATGCACCTACATTTCCCCAAACTGAAGAAATATTTATTATAGAGCCACTGTGATTTTTAAGCATAAGAGGAATAGCCATTCTGGAAGTATAGAAGGCGGAGGAAAGGTTTGTACCTATAACCCTGTCCCAATCTGAAATGTCCATATCCTGAAGCAATCCGAAGTAGGCAATACCGGCATTATTTACAAGCACATCCAGGGCTGCCAGACCTTTAAACAGATTTTCAATCTCCGAAGGCTTGGATACGTCGGCACGGATTCCTTTGACCGTTACATCATATGAAGCTTTGATATCGGATACGGTTTTGTTTAACTCATCCATGCTCTTGTTGCACGTAAGTATCAGATTGTAGCCTTCACTCGCAAATTTTGTGGCAATTGCTGCACCTATCCCGCGGCTTGCACCTGTAATAAGAGCGGTTTTTCTGCTTGATTCCATGATAACTTACCTCCCGATAATCTGTTCATGGTAATTTTATCACAGCTTAAGATGAGAAGGTACTGCATTTTTACAATTAAATATGATAAACTTGCTTTATGGGTGAAGAATATTTCAAAAAAGCTTTATCAAATTTTATAAACGAAACAGCGGTCGGAGGTGGCATCAGGCATTTGGCGGATTTGGGGTTTGTTCCTTCTCAGATAAAGGACAGACTGGATTTTCCTATGCCTTTGGAAAGCGTCAGAAATATATACTATAAATACCTGCTCGATTCCGGTAAGGTCAGATTAAAGAAACCTGAGGAAGAAGGCTTTGAAAAAGTATCCTATGTGAAGGATACCGATCAATATGGCAATCAAAGCTTCAGGCGTGTGACCTTGAAAACAGATGCTACAAAGGGAAAGTACTACTGTATCAATTTTGGGGCTGCCCTTTATAAGGATAAAGCTGCCCTGCAAGAAAAGGCAGCTGCTTTATCCGGGGAAGACAGGGAATATGTGCTTGGCCTGCCATGGCCCCTTTATCCCGTATACCATATGGCGGACGACAGAATTGAAAGAATAATAGCAGTTTTGGGAGAAAGTAATGACTGAAAATTACAGATTTGAAATATCGTATGATGGAACAAGGTATCAGGGGTGGGAACACCAGCCGGGAACCGACATGACAATTCAGGGGAAAATTGAACGTGTGCTATCCAGGATGGTTGGAATCCCCGATGAGGATGAACCTGTCGAGGTAATATGCGCGGGACGTACCGATGCGGGGGTCCATGCAAAAGCTATGATAGTCAATGCCCGCCTGAACACGGATTACAGTGAAAAGGAAATAAGAGATTACTGCAATAATTATCTTCCGGATGATATATGCATCAACAGGGTTGATATTGCAGGCGAAAGATTTCACGCCAGATACAATGCGATAGGCAAAACCTATTGCTACACCTGCTATGCGGGAGATACGAAGCCTTTATTTGACAGAAAATATGTGTATGCATTAAACACTAAACCCGACATTGACAAAATGCAGACTGCCGCCAAATATCTGATGGGTGAGCATGATTTTGCATCCTTTTGTGCCAATCCTAAAATGAAGAAGTCTACCGTCAGAACGGTCGATGTAATTGATATTGCGCAAAGAGGCGACTATATTACCTTTACATATCATGGTTCCGGATTCCTTCAGCATATGGTAAGAATTCTCACAGGGACGCTTTTGGAGGTTGGTTTTGGGAAAAGGACACCTGAAAGCATGATTGAACTGTTAAATGCAAAGGACAGAAAACAGGCAGGAATAACCGCTCCCGCACAGGGCTTATGCATGATAAAGGTGGACTATCATTAAGAAAAATTAATTGTTTTGTTGACAATATCCCGTAATAATGTTATATTTGTTAAGCGATGTAATAAATTTGTAACAATTTGTTTCATCAGGGAGGTCACAATGAAATTTAAAACAGTGAGAGCTTTTGCCTGTACACTTGCAGTCATAACAGCTTTCGGAAGTTTTTCTTTAGGGGTCAAAGCAGCGCCGGCTGATTCTATTCTTCCCGCCGGAGGAGTGGAGCTTACGCTTAGCCGGACGAGTACCAGCCTTGATTCTATAGCAGCCGGTCAGAAACAGGCTTCAAAGATTGCTTCCATTATAGAAAAAGATGATATTGAAACAGAAGAGACCATAGAGGAAACCGAACACTTTGAAAATCTTGTCATTGCCAAGGTATCGAGCTACGTAAATGTGCGCGACGAGGCTTCTGAAAAAGGCAAGATTTTAGGTAAGCTTTACAACAAGTCGGTTGGTGAGTTCTTAGGTGAAGAAAACGGTTGGTATCTGATTCAGTCCGGAAATGTTACAGGCTATGTAAAGGCAGAGTTCTGTGTTACCGGCGATGAAGCAAATGAGCTTGCTCCCGAAGTTGGAACAAGGCTTGCAACCATCGAAACCACCACACTTTTTGTAAGGAGTGAGGCAACAACCGAAAGCTCCATCATAGGAATGGTTCCCTTTGGCGATGAATTTCTGATTTACGATGAAACAGACGATTTTGTTCAGGTAGATACAGAAGAAGGTAAGGGTTGGATTTCCAAGGATTATATTTCAATCCATACTGAATTTGTTAAAGCCGAATCGAAGGAAGAAGAAAAAGCCAGACTTGAAAAAGAGGCTGCAGAAAGACGTAAAGCGAGAGAGGCAGCAAACAAAGCTATGCGAGAGCAGGCAGCTACCTCTTCAGATACAACAGAAGCTGCTCCTGTTACCACATATTCCGTGGGTGAAGGAAGCGAGCTTGGAAAGGCAGTTGCTGAGTACGGATTACAGTTTGTCGGAAATCCTTACGTATGGGGCGGAACAAGCCTTACAAACGGATGTGACTGTTCGGGATTTGTTATGAAGCTGTATGAGGCTTATGGCGTTTCACTTCCTCATTCTTCATCCTCAGACCGTAAACAGGGATATGCAGTTGACGGGCTTGAGAATGCACAGGCAGGAGATTTGATTTGCTATTCCGGTCATGTTGCTTTGTACATTGGAGACGGCAAGATAGTCCATGCTTCAAGTAAGAAGACAGGTATTATCGTTTCAAAGGCCGATTACAAGAAAATCCTCGCAATTCGTCGTATTTTCTAAAAAGATTAAGAATAGGATATATTTAAGCCGGGAAGTGCAAGCTTCCCGGTTTTTATGTCTAAAGGAATCAAAAATCAAAGACTGAATCAGTCAATTGATAAAATTGACCGAATTGGATTTTGTTTAAATAAAAAAAGTTTTCAAAATATTGATAGTGGTAATAAAGTACTAATCAGGATTTAATTATGTGCAATGTTCACAATTTGTAAAAAGTCAACGATGAAATGAATATTTTATCGTAAAATTTCAAAAAAGTTATCCACATCCCAAAAACCTTGAAAAATCGAAAAACCTTCTTTATACACTGAGTTTTCCACATTATCCACAACAATAAAAAATAGGTTAAAAGTTTAAAATAACAAACAATTGTTTTGTGTAAGTTTTATAAAAAAGCGAAAAATCAAGAAAATACAAGGATTTTCATTGACAAAAAATATGTCAAAAAAGATACCAAAACATTTCTAAATTGTTGCAAAATTGTTTTTGTATATGCTATAATGATTATACAATAAAAAGCTAAAGGGGATGATAAGCATGAAGTTTGTTATCGTAGGCAGGAACATTGATGTTACACCGGGGCTTCGTTCCGCAGTTGAGGAGAAAATCGGAAAGCTGGAGAAGTATTTTAATCCGGGGACAGAGGTGCATGTAACTTTAAGTGTCGAGAAGGAGCGTCAGAAAATAGAAGTTACCATTCCGGTGAAGGGGAATATAATACGTTCGGAGCAGGTTTCGAATGATATGTATGTTTCAATTGATTTGGTCGAGGAAATCATCGAGAGACAGCTGAAAAAATATAAAACCAAAATCGTTGACAAGAAACAGGCGAACGGAGCATTCAGTCAGTTGTATGTAGATAACGATTACATGGATGACGAGGAGATCAAGATTGTTCGTTCCAAGAGGTTTGATATTAAACCCATGTATCCTGAAGATGCATGCATCCAGATGGAGCTGCTTGGACATAACTTCTACGTATTCAATAATGCAGAGACAGGACATGTCAATGTAGTTTACAAACGTAAGGGTGACACCTACGGACTAATTGAACCTGAAAACTAAATACCGGATTTACAAAGGGAGCAGAGTATGCTCCCTTTTTTTAAAAATAGTGAAAGGAAACCAATGAAAACTTTTTTACGAGATGAAGATATCTATTAATGAAGAAAAAATATTGCAAAAGACACCGCCC
>JAZQNB010000007.1:0-2360 GCA_045627085.1 Lachnospiraceae bacterium
GCTATGTTCTTACACAGAGTCAGATAGACCGGTTGATTGACAGTTTGACGAACAGCCTTGTATATGAAGGGTAAGAATAAAGTAAATATTGTAATAGTAAAATGGGAAGAACTGTATTCTGTTTTTTTGCCGTAAGAGACATAAAAACCATCGTATAGAAAATAGAACGATGATATGATAATAGATTTCACAAAGAGGAGGGTAGACGAATGATGTATCCATTTATGACTATAGACAAGCCTCAGAAGAGTGGTGAGTTTATAAAAGCAAGTGATTGAATACATATCACTTGCTTTTTTGCAATTTCTGAAGTATAATATCACAAATTAATATTGTTGATTCGAGATTGCTGTATTGTGACATGATTAGTGTGTTTTACAAGATGCATTCGTCGGAAAGGAGTATTATGCTTCGAAATTTTGTTAATAGAGTTGTAAAGTATGCACTTTTAATTTGTGTACTCGCTGTCGTTGGGGTGGTATTATATTCAAAGCCGGTATTTGCAGGTGACAGCAAAATGATTTCGCTGAATTCAACTAAGCTCACTATTTACACGGGAGACAATTACAAACTTGAGCTTGAGAATGCCGCTCCGGAAAAAAAGATTACATTCAAAAGCAGCAAGAAGAGTGTGGCAAAGGTTGATTCCACCGGAATGATTACGGCGGTTAAGGCAGGAAAGGCAAAAATAACCGCAAAATACAATGGTAAGAATTATAAGTGTACCGTGACCGTCAAGAAGCCTTCTGCGAAAGCAAAAGGCATATATTCCGATTCAACATTTGCCGAGGATGAAGAATATGCTTATTACCTTGATACTGAGGCATATGCCTCCCAGGGTACGGTTTTCGGATACATGTCGGGCGGACATCTTTGTAAGGTGAAAAAAGACGGCTCTGAGAAGCCCGTCGTACTGATGAATGATGTCTGCTATAAGCCGATGCTGGTTGGAGATTATATTTATTATCTCTACTGCTGGACAACCAAATATTATGATAATAAGTTCTATTGGTGCTGCCGTATCAAAACCGACGGAACAGGAGCTGAAACGTTGACAGGCAAGGAATACAGTGTCACGGATTATACAGTTTATGACAATACCCTGTATTGTTCGGTTAAAAGCGCTGATTATATGATTGACGGCAAATGGCCCGATTTCCCTACGGGAATTTATGCCATGAATCTGACAGATGGGAAAATGACGTTTGTGTCTGATGCCGCAGCATACAATCTGACGGTTTTCAACGGTCGACTGTATTATGCAATGAACTATGTTCCCAGTGATTACAAGTCATTTTCCGATATAGGGTATTATCTGTTCGGCATAAACCGCGATGGCACAGGAAAAGTAGTATATGGCCATATGCCGACAAATTCGTCCGATTATCGTCAGCAGTTTGTCGGAGCAGGCTCGTACATCTTTTATGTGGATATCGATAACCGTTTATGCAGAATTGATATAGCAGGAGCAGGAAAACCGGAAAATCTCACAGAAGTATACGGTTCATTGGCAGTGAACGGCAATTATCTGTATGCGGCTGCCTGCGATAAGGATGCCTACGGTGCGGTAAAGAGCAAAGGCCTTATCCGAGTCAACATCATGAGCGGTGAGGTCGAGGAGCTGCTTGAGGGTGAATATTACCCTGACCATATTTACAATAACAGGATTTATGTCAATTCAAATAGAAGCTTTGCTGCCGGAAAACTTGCAGTGTTTGGGTATAACGGAAGTGAATGGAAGATATTCAAAGATGAAATTGATTTCGCCGCACTCAACAAGCTTAAAGATGTGAGCAATCTGCCTAAGTAATCTTAAGCATCCATTCCTTTTTGACAGTATAAACAGAGTATTGATGTAAAAATAAAACTTCTTTAACTGCGTGACTTATATGTTTTGCCAAGCGGTTAAAGAAGTTTTTTGTCTGTTTATTACATCGGTGGCCTTGATTTGTCGATTATTGAATCAACATCAAAGAAATAGCTGAGTTTATCCGGAGTCTTATGCATACATCAAACAAACGGAGGTCTGGAGTTTATGTGTTCATGGCTTTATGATTACATACAAAAATACCGGAAGTGCAAAGAAAAGTGCATTTCCGGTATTTTTTACTCTAAAATATGGTAAAATGTAAGTGTCGGTGATTTTAGGATAAAAAGCGGGAATCCTCGGTTCTTCAAGTGCCGAGATGAAAGCGTACGAACGCAAGAAAAATCGACAGGGACATAAAACAAACAGAACAAACATTCGATTTTTCCTTGCGGTTAATCTTGTCTTTTGTTATAATAGATTTATACAGAACCTATTGCAAAGTACAAAGATTAACTGAAGGAGGGAGAACGGAATGCTGTTATCACATGAG
>JAZQNB010000008.1:0-104609 GCA_045627085.1 Lachnospiraceae bacterium
CCAATTCAATACCACATTTCTTCTTTACCTGCGCAATATAGAGATCCGATACCTTCATCCCATCATTATGCTCTGCAACATACTTTTTTATCTTTTCATAGGTTGCCTTGGTCTCAGCAGAAGTACCCTCCAATTCAGCTATATCCACATCTACATCAATATAATCATCCGGCTTTTGACGGAGTTGGGAAAGAAGAACAACCGTCTCCACATGAACCGTATGACCAAATTGATCGACACCGCAAATTCTCTTTATTTCATATCCTCCTTCGCAAAGGTACTTTAGGTCGCGGGCAAGGGTTGCAGAATCGCAGCTTACGTATACTATTCTGTCCGGATGCATGGTCAGCATGGTCTGAAGACATTTTTCATCACAGCCCTTGCGTGGGGGATCCACACATATAACATCCGGGTGAAGCATGGTGTCTTCTGTCTTGAAGTTCTTACCTTGGGTATAAAACGCGGGTAGAACTTCCTCTGCTTTTCCAACGAAGAATTCGGCGTTATTTATGTTATTTGCCTTTGCATTTCTTTTTGCATCATTTATGGCGTCTTCTATTATTTCTACGCCATACACTTTGCCTGCTCTTTGAGCCATAAAGAGAGATATTGTTCCTATTCCGCAATACAAATCCCAAACGGATTCTTTTCCGGTAAGGTTTGCATACTCAAGAGCTAAGCTGTATAGTTTTTCCGTCTGAACGGGATTTACCTGGTAAAAGGATAACGGAGATATATAAAACCTGAGCTCTTCGCCGGTATATGGATATCCTTTCGTTTTCATATCTCTTTTGTGGATTGTGTCACAAATGGTATCGCTTCCCCATATGTTTACTATTGTCTGCCCCATTATAACATTGGTTTTTTCGGGGTTAAGACTTATAGCTATGCTCTTCATTCCTTCTATTTTAACCAGGCTGTCTATTAATGAATGTTGATTGGGGAGCAGAGAATTTGAGTATTTTGTCGCATTTACAACAAGACATACCATTATCTCCTTCGAAGTAAATCCGTATCTGATAAGCACATGCCTTATTAATCCTTTGCCGGTTTCCTCGTCGTATGCACTTATGTGGTGCTGATTCATATAGGAAATAATGGCTTCAAGGATTTCCTTGTTGACAAAGGCTCCTAATGCACAATCTGTATTGGGTATAATACAATGAGTTCTGCCTGCATAAAATCCGGTTATCGGCTTTCCTTCTTTATCAGTTCCGATAGGATATTGGGCTTTGTTTCTATAATGGTAAGGGTTCTCCATCCCCACTATGGGCTCCATGACTTTGTCTATAAGGCTTTCGTCAAAACCGCCTATTCGGATTAAGTTGTTTCTGATTTTGTCCTGCTTAAATGACAGTTGTTTGTCATAGGAAAGGGCCTGTATCTGACATCCTCCACATTGCCTGTGGAAGGGGCATGCCGGCGTTACACGATCCTTTGATGGCTCCAATATTTTCTCAAGTCTGGCATATGCATAGCTTTTTTTGCTCTTAGTTATTTTCGCTTCAATCCTGTCTCCGATAACTGCATCTTTTACAAAAAAGGTAAAGCCATCGACTTTGCCAATGCCTTCACCTTCTGTTCCACAGTCAGATATATATAATTGTACAATATCGTTTTTAGAATATTCCATTCGCTTTACTCGCCTTTTGTTGCTCGAAGATTAGAATCCAATAGTCTGTTGTAGCCAAGCCAGTCTTTGTTTTCCGAATTGTTCTCCAGTATTTCCTTAAAGGTTTCCAGCTTGGCATCGGTATCGTCCGCATAGTTTAATGCCATGGCTTCAATAAGTGCGGGAACCTTGGGAGAACCAAACTCATACTTTCCGTGGTGGGCTAATATGCAGTGAATGAGTTCCGATCGTGCAACATTGGGAAAACCGTCAATGTCTTCTGCCTTAATTAATATCATCTGTGCACCCATGACTATGTGCCCGAGCAGCTGGCCTTCATCCGTATAATCATTTTCGGGAAAAGGAGACAGCTCCTTTGTCTTTCCTATATCATGAAACATGGCTGCAGTTAAGAGCAGGTCTCGTTTTAATATCGGATAGTTTTTGCAATAGTAATCACACAATTTTGTTACGCTTAAAGTGTGCTCCAAAAGTCCGCCTATGAATCCATGGTGAACCATTTTGGCAGCGGAAGAATTTTTGAATTTCTTAATAAAGGCTTCGTCTTCCACGAAAAAGCTTCTAAGCAGTTGCTTGTAATATATATTTTCTATAGACTCAACATAGTTTAATAATTCCCTGTACATCTCCTCTATGTCTTTGCTGCTGACAGGCATGTAATCGTTTACCACATACTCGCCTTCACGGCATTTTCTGACACGCTTTATGTTTCCCTGCAAGGCACCTTGAAAATTGACTATGTCTCCTACAACTTCAACGTAATCCATTGCATCAAAATCATCAATTCCGGGCGAATTTGGGTCCCAAAGCTTTGCATCCAGGGTTCCTGTTTTGTCCTGTAATATTAGACTGTCATATGGTTTTCCGTTTTTGGTTACAAGTGAAGCCTTGTGCTTGCAAAAATAGATGTCGCTTACCCTGTCGCCTTCTTTTAAATCTTTAATATATTTCATGTTAGTCATTCCTTCCAATGATATTATTTTACTTCCTGAATCGTAACCGAAAACTCAACTTCCTTGTAGGTTTTTTGTGATTCGCGCATTACTACGACTGATATTTCCTGCCCAACTGAGTGTTTTATTAATGTGTTGGCATAATCATTATATGAATTGATGTTCTGATTGCCAATCTTTACAATGATATCTCCCTGTCGGATTCCGGCTCTCATTGCCGGAGAATCCATCTGAAGCTCTGTTATGTAAGCACCGTATGGAACACCATATTCATCGTACGCTTCGGAAGTCACGTCAACACCGGTTATTCCCAGATAAGGAATCTTCATATCATTCATCATTTTTTCAACCAGGGGCTTAAGCTCGGTTGTGCCTACAGCAGTTATAAGTCCGTTCATGTCCGACGTGCTTTGTGTATTAGTAAGCACTCCTATTACCTGCCCCTCAAAATTAAACATGAATCCTGTAGCGTTTTTGCTTCCGGGAATGTTCGTCTGTAATATTTTGTAATTAGTATCTATTTTGTTGGCTTGGGCAAATGTACTGGTTATCATTCCAATGTCCATGGAATTGGTTGTTCCCATGGGGCTTCCCATTGCAACTACGGGTGTCCCGACTATGGTATCGATATTGACGGTTCCAAGTGATGCTATCGATACATATCGTTCTATATAGGAATTACCTAAGTCGGATGCCATTACCGTTATTATTGCCAGATTGGTCCTTTTGTCTACATTCTTTACAACTCCGGAAGCCTGCTTGTACATGGAAAAGGTAACGGTTACTTCCTCTGCCTTTTTGATGGGCGCATAGTCTGCCAATATATATATCTTACCGTTTTTGCTTGCTACTATTATGCCGTATGTAGTATTTTTACTTACTTCAATATTGTCCAGCCAATCCACATTGGATGATGTGGATGTGATAGTAACCATACATTTACTCAGTTCCTTTGTGTAATCCTCTATAGATTCGTATATCTTGACATAGCTGTCTTTGTCAGGCTGAAGCTTATTGATTACTTCCTGAATTTCTTCGTCTGTTTGAATGGTGATGCTCTCAATTCTCTCAGCAATCTGATTGGCCTGAGATTCCTGCAGCATGTTTTCCGTAAGCATTTCCTCGGGCGATTTCTCTACAATTGCCTCGGGCAAAGTAACGAGCTCGGGTTCTTCTTCTTTATAAACCCAATTGCTTATCATGGGCTCTAATACCAAAAAGGTGATAACGGCTACCAGACCGAATATTACGGCCAGTGATGCCGTGATGATGCTTCTTCTTAAAAGCTTCTTCTTATTAAGCGGTCGCTCTTTTATCTTTTCTACCACAAATTCATTCTGCTTTTGTTCTTCCATTTATTGCTCCCCTAAGGCACATAATTTCTTTGCTATTCTTTGCGCACCTTTTCCATCTGAAAGTCTGTATGCATTTTGGGCAACCTCATTTACTTTGTCCAAATTCGCAGACATATTAATTATCTGATTCTTAATGTCCCCGACAAATGTCTTTTCACAGTACTCTTTTCCATAAAATGCTGCATTTCTTTTAACATATTCCTCGGAAATGAGTCTTTGATTTTCCACATAGTAAAAAGTTATAATGGGCTTTCCCATCGCCGAAAGTTCATACATGGTTGAACCGGCAGCTGAAATGGCAATATCACAGTTTTCCATAAGACAGGACATTTTTTCAACATTTCGGTATATATGAAATCGGGAGAGATTGCCATATTTTGCAATCAGTTCATCATAGTGCGAATTAAGTGCACCACATACAAAGTGGAATTCATAGTTTGCCATTTCCCGGTCTGTGCAGAAGGCATTTAATAATTGGCCCCCTATGTTTAAGCTGTCAGAGCCGCCCACCGTTACCATTATCTTCTTAATCTCTTTGACTCTTTTATACTCTTTATACCTAAATTCTTCTCTTATGGGAGCATACCCGGTGCCCAACAACGCATCCCGGGCATTGCAATACATGGGGCTTTCACCATAAATATTATAGTTGATAACCAGGTCAACGTCTTCGACAAAACCGCATGTGTCCTCTATGTATGCAACCTTTGCATGTTCCCTAACAATTCTAAAGTATTGCTTTGTAACATAATAACTGTCAATCAATATGGCAGTTGGCTTTCTGTCACCAATAATGTCAGTGAACGCTTCAAGCTCTCCTTCCATATCGGAATAATCCGTCTTAAGTACAAGGCATTCGTAGCCTTTGCCTGTTATTAGTTCTTCTGAGGCTTCATCGGCTGTTACAAATAAAACCTCTTCGTCTGAAGCTTTTATGCCGTCTGCTATAGACAGACATCTCATGACATGGCCGGTTCCGATTTTTTCATTTCCGTCAGCTCTGATAATTATCATTATTTTGCTCCGTTTATTTTATTGAGAACAGCTTTTATGTTCATGTCCCACGAGAAGTCAGCTTTGCTTTTGATGGCTGCCAGCTCTGATGCTTTGTGGCTTGTGACATCACCTTCCTGTTTGTAAGCAGCGATTTTGCCATCCTTTATTGCTTCCCAATTATCCTTAAACAATTCCTTTATTGATTTCTGCAAAGTGTCGTAGGTGCTTGAAAAGGTTTCTTTGCTTTCATCAAATATCAGCTCTTTTTGGCACAAAATGTCTCCGGTATCCAGACCTTCATCCATCAAATGTATTGTGACACCTTTCTTCGTATTATCATAAAAGCTGAAAAAGTTCGGCGCCGCCCCTCGGTTAAAAGGCAGATATGAGGTGTGAAGATTTACAATTTTATTTCCCATGTAATCAATTACATCTTTTTTTATTATGTGTTTGTAATTAAAGCTGATTATAAAGGAAGGTGATAGCGCCTTAATAATGTCTAAGTCTATTTTGTTTTCAAACTTATATACTTTCCCGTCTTTTTCTTTTAACCATTCATACAGATCGTATGTGTTTTCATTATTGGTTAAAAACAAAACTGCTCCTTTTTCAATCTGCTCAAAAGCTATGGGATGTCCGTAAGGTATGTCTTCTTTGACCGTCATTCCTAATATGTCATCAATGTATTTGGGTTTTATTCCGTATCCCGGTCTTATTATCCGCACATTGTCGTCAGATAACTTTTCTCCGGCTTTTATGTCCTTTGCGGCAAATATTGAACGACGAAATACTATGCTGTTTTCTTCCTGCTTCGTTACTTTGTAGGTGGGTGTGCCCAGAGCTTCTTCCGCTTTTCTGACAGCCTTTACCATCTCGGAGAATTCTTCGGGTGTCATGGAAAACGAAGCATCCGGATTTTCTATTTCTCTTCCAAGGCAAAAGTGCTTTTCAATTACTTTCGCTCCAAGCGCAACAGCTAATGTAGCACTAAAACCTCCCATGGAATGATCGGACAGTCCTACCGGAACTTTAAATTTCTCTTTCATATCCGGAATCGTAAGCAAATTCATTTCGGAGGGATTTGCCGGGTATGCACTGGAACATTTTAATAATACTATGTCATGGTTGCCTACACTGTAAGCCGCTTCAAGTGCTTCGCGTATTTCTTCCGCAGATGCCATTCCTGTAGATATTATCATGGGCTTTTTCTTTGAAGCAACGTATCTGATTAGGGGTAGGTCCACTATTTCAAAAGAGGCTATCTTGTAAAATGAAAGTCCCATTTCCTCCAGGAAATCAACCGCTGTTGTATCAAAAGGCGTGGAAAGGAAATCAATTCCTACCATGTCCGCTTCTTTTTTTAATTCGGGCTGCCATTCCCATGGTGTATATGCTTTTCCATATAGTGAATAGAGATTTTCTCCATCCCAGGTTCCGTCTTTGATGTTAAAATACTCGTTATTGCAGTTTATGGTTAATGTGTCAGGTGTGTAGGTCTGAATTTTGATGCAGTCTGCACCGGCTTCTTTGGCCTTGTGTATAATCTCTTTGGCCCTTTCAAGACTGCCGGCATGATTTCCGCTCATCTCGGCAATGATATATGTTTTCTCCAAATGGTTAAAATCAAACTTCATTATCAATTGTTCCTTTCAAGCATCATCTGATACTTTATCTCTGCAAGCTTCCAGTCTGTAAGGTTGTCAATATCCTGAACCTCCAGCTCGTCCATGATAATCTCTACTGTCGTAGAGCCAAACAGAGTCTTCTCTTTCAAGAATTTCTGTGTGTCCAGGCAGTAAAACTGGCCACAGTCATGATATACCGGTGTTAAATCCTGTGATCTGGTAAATGCATGCTCAGGGTTGATGTATTGTAATATACCGTCTTTTATCTCCAATCCCCTTTGGGGAGGGAATGAGTATTGTACAATGGGCACTACCGAAAATGCATCGGTCTTAATCAGCCTGTCCATGGCTTCCTTTAGTTTTGGGGCAGTTACAAAGGGCGCAGTGGGATATATGACGCAGATTTTGTCAAATTCCCTTCCCTCCTGTTTGTACATATTTATTACTTCTTCTACAACAACTGCCGTGGGCGCATAATCATCTGCCGCTTTGTCACTTCTCATAAACGGAACCTTGGCACCATATTGTACGGCCACTTTCGCAATTTCCTCAGAATCGGTCGAAACCATAACTTCTTCAAACATTTCACTTTTTAATGCCGCTTCTATGGAATATGCTAAAATAGGTTTTCCACAAAATTCCTTAATGTTTTTCTTCGGTATTCTCTTGCTGCCGCCTCTTGCGGTAATTATTGCCAGTGCTTTCATTTAAAAACCCTCTAGTATATATTTTCATTTTGTCTGTGAACAGACGCTTCTTCATACTTGTCCATAAAGTCCGGACCTAAACGCACCATTTCCTGTGCAAAATCCAAATCCTTCATTTCGGTGAGAACTCCAACTACTTTTGTGAACTTAAGCCCCGGGAAGAAGTTCAATATTTCCATAGGGACAGTTGCATCAAATTGCGGATAGTCTTTGAAAATTGTTTTGTAATCCAGTTCATCCCTCGGATGCGGTTTAAAGAATATCTCTCCCTCGGGCTCATACATCTTCACTATGTCCTTAAATATCTGCTCTCTAATCTCAAGCGTGCATAAGGGGTCTGTCAAAATCAGTATCTTATCTTTCTTTTTGCCCGCATCGTTTATCTGTCGGATCAATATCTCTTTGTCTTTTACAAATACGGTGAGAAGAATGTCCTTGTCCATTATGGTTAATCTGTCATATAAGGCCCGCCTTTTTTCTTCCACGTAATACGGACAGGAGTATTGTATTGCATCAATATCGTTTACTTCCATATCCTTACAATATTTGCCATAGCCATTCTGGATAAAGATATAGTTGAGCTTTTTGGACATAAATGCCTTTAATTTGAAATGACCTCTGTTATCATATCTCGCAGTGTCATAATTCTTTAAACAGTTAAGTCCGTCCTCTACCGCATGATAGGGAATGTGATTGGCATTTAAGTAATATCCTATCGGGTCGGAATCACAGAATACATATATTTCCCCGTATTCTCTAAAGTCAACCGGGATATACGGCCTCTCTAATTTGGTGAATTTTTTGTAAAATCTGTGGCGGTTAATCATGTTGGTTACTATAAAACCGGTGTCTTTTTTGTACACAGCAAGCTCAGGGAAATAATCATCCCTTTTTTCATCAAAATATATTACTTCCTCAAACAGGTTTACACTTTCGATTCGTTTTCCGATTTCTCCAAAATTGTTGGACATAGTGGAGAGCACTATTGTTGCGCCGTAGTCAAAAGCCTCCCCTTGGTCAGCTTTTATCTTCAATTCTTTTAAAATTGAAATGTATACATGATAAAATGTATGACACACATAAATTCGTTCTTTCATTCTTTGCTCCTTACCACATACTCTTCAATATTTTATCACAATAACAGCTTCTAATCAAACAGCATACTCATGAAAAATACACCGCTTAAGCCCTTGTTATTCTTGAAAGATTTATCGAAAAAAGGTATATTAATTATGTATGGAAATCTTTAAGGAAACAGGAATTTTTTATGAAACTTAGTATAATTGTGCCCGTATATAATATGGCGGCTTCTCAAAAACTGAATTTCTGTCTGGATTCTCTCGTTAATCAAACCATTTCTGATTACGAGATTATCGCTGTAGATGATGCATCCACCGATGATTCGCTTAATATACTGCGCACATACCAAAACCGCTTCCCTGATAAATTTCAGATTATTTCATACCCGCAAAACAGGCATCAGGGCGGAGCCAGAAACGAAGGTCTTAAAGCAGCCAAGGGGGAATGGATAGGTTTTATAGATTCCGACGATTGGATTACTCCCGATTATTACGAAAAGCTCATTAATAAAGCTGAACAGACCGGCGCTGATGTGGTAGGGTGCCATTATAATATTGTAAATACCCATACCTTTGAATGCGGTCAGATTGTAAAGACCAATACCGTTGATCAATGCGGTGAAATGAACGAAGAGCTTCGCAAACGGTTATTGCTTCATTTTGGCAGTATGGTTATCAAGGTCTATAAAAAGTCTCTCATAGACGATAATAAATTATGCTTCCCGGAGGGTATATTCTATGAGGATAATTGCGCCGCTCCCATATGGTCAATGTACATCCGGCATTTCGAATTGGTAGATGAGCCGCTTTATTATTACTATCAGCATGATGCCTCTACCGTTCATACCATAGATATCAGTAAATGTTATGACAGAATAACTGCTATGGAGTTAATGCTTGCAGAAGTAAAAGAATGCGGTTTTTATGATTCATACAAAAATGAAATAGAGTATTTATTTACAAATCTTTATTTAAAAAATACTTTATTTTCTTATATGCTTGGAAAAAAAGAAAAAGGCATTTCTTTTGTGCGTGAACTTAAGCGGGGAATTCTCTCGACATTCCCTTCATTCAGAGAAAATCCTTATTATATTATTCCCGATGAGGAAGAACGCAAAATGATTGACCTTTTCATGAGTAACACCTTCTTTTTCTATCTGTATTACTCTGCTCTATGGTTTTATCGAAAGCATATAAGGACTTTATTACACAGATAGGACAAATATATGAATAGCAAAGTACTTACTAAACTTGAATATAACAAAATTATAGATATGCTGATTGCATGTGCCGATTCCGAACCCGGCAAAAAACTGTGCAGGGATTTGGTTCCGATGGATAAGCTTTCCGATATCACCAAGGCTCAGACAGAAACAGCCGACGGACTTTCCCGGCTTTTCAAGAAAGGCTCTACTTCCTTTGGTAATAATAAGGATTTCGGGTTTTCTATCAAATCCTTAGATGTGGGGAGTTGTTTGTCCATTACGGAATTATTAGGCATTGCTGCCATGCTTGATAATGTGTCACGCATCAAAAATTATGGAGCAAAAGAGCGCGAGGACGAGGCTGAGGATTCTCTTAGCGGATATTTTGACACACTTTATCCATTAACTACGGTTGCTAATGAAATAAACAGATGTATTTTGGCAGAAGACGAAATTGCAGATGATGCTTCACCGACACTTAAAAGTATCCGTCGCAATATGAAGCTTACTAATGACAAAATTCATACATCTCTTTCTAATCTGATAACAGGGCCGTTAAAAAGCTGCCTTCAGGATGGTGTTATCACTATGCGTGGCAACCGTTATTGTGTTCCTGTTAAAGCAGAGTATAAAAGTCAGGTCAATGGAATGGTTCATGACCAGTCTTCCACGGGCTCAACCTTTTTCATCGAGCCTGCTGCCGTTGTCGACTTAAACAACAAATTGCGCGAGCTTGAAACAGAAGAGAAGAGAGAAATAGAGGTAATTCTTCAAACTCTTTCGGATATGGCCTCGGCACATACCGCAGAGCTAACCTCCAACCAAAAGGCCATGACAATGCTCGATTTTATATTTGCCAAAGCAAAGCTTGCCATGAATATGAACGCAACAGCTCCTATCTTTAATAATGAACATTATCTGAATATACGAAAAGGCCGTCACCCTCTTTTGGACAAATCAAAAGTTGTCCCCATCGATGTTAATCTGGGAAAGGACTTCGATTTGCTGGTAATAACCGGACCAAACACCGGTGGAAAAACCGTAACACTTAAAACTGTAGGCTTGTTCTCGCTGATGGGGCAGGCCGGACTCCATATCCCGGCACTCGACCGTTCAAATCTGTGTATCTTTAATGAAGTATATGCCGATATAGGAGATGAACAAAGCATAGAACAAAGTCTTTCAACGTTTTCATCTCATATGAAATCAATAGTAAATATACTCGATAATGCCGACGAAAATTCTTTATGCCTGTTCGATGAGCTTGGTGCAGGAACAGATCCGACAGAAGGCGCCGCCTTGGCAATAGCTATTCTCGACTACCTTCACAATAAAGGTATCAAAACCATGGCAACCACTCATTATTCAGAGCTAAAGGTCTATGCTCTTTCTACGAGCTTTGTGGAAAATGCATGCTGCGAATTCTCTGTCGAAACTCTTCAGCCTACATACAGACTGCTTATCGGAATCCCGGGAAAAAGCAATGCTTTCGCTATTTCACAAAAGCTCGGACTTTCAAATGAGATTATCGATGCGGCAAAGGCCCGGATTGACAGCGAAGAGGAAAGCTTTGAAGATGTAATTGCTTCCCTCGAGGAGAGTCGCATTACCATAGAAAACGAGAAAAAGGAAATCTCGGAATATAAAGAGAAAATCCGAAATCTCCAAAATGAACTAGCTAAGAAAAACGAGAAAATTGACGCTCAGAAAGACAGGATTATAAGAGAGGCAAACGAAGAAGCACGCGAAATTTTAAAGGAAGCAAAAGAATTTGCGGATTCGACCATAAGGGATTTTAACTCGGGCGCAGATATAAAGGAAATGGAGAAAAAACGTCAAAAGCTTCGTGAGAAAATCGACGACAAAAATAATCGTCTGGCGGTTAAAGAATTGGCTTCAGAAAAACAAATCGGACAGACCGTTGATCCCAAAAAGCTTAAAAAAGGTGATGCCGTAAAGATTCTTTCCATGAACAGCAAGGGTATCGTAAATTCCCTCCCGGATGCAAAGGGTAATCTGTATGTCATGTGTGGTATAATGCGGATTCAGGCCAATGTCCGGGATATGATCCTGATAGACGAAGACATGATAGTATCTCAGAAAAATCCGAAATCCGGTGCCGGTTCTATTAAGCTGGGCAAAGCCCTGTCGGTTTCCGCCGAGCTTAATCTTCTGGGCAAAACCGTTGATGAAGCACTCGCTCTTTTGGACAAATATATCGACGATGCTTATTTGGCACATATTCCCAGTGTCAGAATAGTCCACGGGAAAGGGACCGGCGCTCTTAGAAATGCCGTCCACAATCAATTGAAGCGAACAAAAGTAGTTAAGGATTATCGCCTTGGTGAATATGGTGAAGGCGATGCCGGAGTAACTATAGTAACATTTAAATAACAGGGAGGAAATATGGTTAATAAACAAAGAATTCTGATATGTGATGATGATAACAATATAGCTGAACTCATTTCGCTGTATATGACAAAAGAATGCTTCGAAACACTGATCGTTAATGACGGAGAATCAGTCCTTCCGGCTATGGAAACCTTTGCTCCCAATCTGATTCTTTTGGACATAATGCTGCCGGGAATAGACGGGTATCAGGTATGCCGCGAAGTCAGGGCAAAATATTCCGTTCCTATAATAATGCTTTCTGCTAAAGGCGAAATTTTCGATAAAGTATTAGGTTTAGAGCTCGGCGCTGATGATTATATCGAAAAGCCTTTTGATTCAAAGGAGCTGGTTGCCCGCACAAAGGCTGTTTTGCGCCGGTATAAATCAGTGGCCGCTTCCCCTGTTACTTCTGATGAGAAAAAAGTGGAGTATCCTGATTTATCTATTTCCCTCACCAACTATTCCGTTATCTACCGCGGAGAAAGAATAGACATGGCTCCAAAAGAACTCGAGCTGTTATATTTCCTCGCTTCTTCTCCCAATCATGTTTATACGAGAGAACAGCTCCTTGATCAAATCTGGGGATATGAATCTGCCGTTGATACGAGAACCGTTGATGTTCACATCAAAAGGCTTCGCGAAAAAATCCATGATCATTCCGGATGGGAGATTGCAACAATTTGGGGTATCGGATATAAATTTGAGGTAAAAAACCAGTAAATGAAGAAAACTCTGTACACTAAATTTCTAATTGCATACATTATTTTCGGTATATTCGGTTTTATCCTGATTTCTACATTTGTACCATCCCTGACTAAGGAACAGTTAATCAGACGTGAAGCAGAAGATTTATACTCTGAGGCAACTCTTATTGCAAACTCCTATGCCGGAGGCTTGTATACCAACGATGTTACATTGGACAGTGTTAAAACTCAGCTTGATACTTTGTCGGTATATCTTCATGCTTCAATTCAAATAATAAATCCGTCCGGTCGTTTGGTTCTTGATACGCTGTCTCCTCTGGATATAGAAAATGTAGTAATGATAGAGAATTTTGATCCGACTCTGTCAAAGGGTTCATATTATACGGTAGACGATTTTTTCGGAACATATTCAAAAGATGTGCTGTCCGTTATTGCACCCATTACCACAAACTACAGGGTCAGAGGGTATGTAGTTATTCATAACGATTTGACTTATATAGATGAGCAATGTAACAGCCTTCTTAATATTTCTTATATTACCCTGCTGATACTGTTTCTGCTTTCCATGATTATACTTATATTTTTTACGGAAATGGTTTATATACCTCTCAGAAAAATTACTCATGCAACCGAACAATATGCAGCGGGAAATATGCATTATGAATTTCAGGTTGACTCTGATGACGAGATAGGATACCTGGCAGCATGCCTGAATTTTATGGCCAGCGAAATTGCACGTTCTGAGGATGACCAGAAAAAATTCGTGGCTAACGTCTCACACGATTTCCGCTCTCCCCTTACTTCCGTAAAGGGTTACCTTGAAGCAATGATAGATGGAACAATTCCTCCTCAGATGCATGATAAGTATCTGAATATTGTGCTTAATGAAACAGAAAGGCTCACCAAACTGACCAACTCTCTTCTTACTCTTAACAACCTGAACACAAAAGGTATGATGCTCGAAAAGTCTGATTTTGATATTAACAAAATCATCCGAAATGTATCTGCCTCCTTTGAGGGCACATGTATAAAGAAAAATATCGCAATCGAACTCGTTTTGACGGAAGATGTATTAAATGTCCATGCCGATATGGGAAAAATTCAACAGGTTCTTTATAACCTTACAGATAATGCCATCAAATTCAGTAATTCAGATTCCATTATCAGAATAGAAACGTCCATTAAGAAAAACAAACTGTTTATCTCTGTTAAAGACCATGGCATAGGTATCCCAAAGGATGCCCAAAAGCTTATCTTTGACCGTTTCTATAAATCAGATTTATCAAGAGGTAAGGATAAAAAGGGAACAGGCCTTGGCCTTTCCATTGTAAAAGAAATAATAAATGCCCACGGCGAACATATTAATGTTGTAAGTACCGAGGGCGAAGGAACAGAATTTATATTTTCGGTACCGCTTGCTAAAAGCAGTGAAGAAGCCGATTAATATAATATATTATTTTTATGAGGAGGAAGCTTTATGTTTAAATTTATCATTAATATTTTGATTGGTGCATTGGTGGGATTTTTATCCGGGGAAATCATGAAGAGCAAGGGTTCGTTTTTGAGAAATGTTATTCTTGGACTTCTTGCAGGAGCATTGGGTGGATGGCTTGGCGGAAGCCACGGCTTTATCGTAAGCCTTTGCATCGATGTTGCAGCCGGTTGCTTACTTATCTGGCTTGCCAAAAAAATATTCAAATAACTAAAAACCCGAGAGTAAAATAAAGACTCGGGTTATCAGGTTATTTATTCGTTTACATGGTATATGTATATTCCGTGGGGGCCTTTTCTTAGAAAAGAAATGGTCCCTACTTCTTTTAATATGCTTATGGTCGTCTGTGCTAAACGAAGACTGATATGAGCTGCTTTTGCAAAATCTTTTACCGTAAATTCTTCCGGAAGCTCGTATGGTACAAACTGCATGTAATCCTTTACACAGTCAATGTCTCTTTCTTCCAATATTTCCATCGGTATTCTGTCATCCCGATAAGAGCCTCTTTTTTTATCTTCACTCCAACCATTTAACAGTTTGTATTCCGTAACCTCTAAGGATATCAGCTTAAAACTGATATTCGGGTTGCTTAGATACATTTTAATTTTGTAGAGTTCTATGAAGGCATCAAAATAGCTTGCTTTTTTGGGTGATTTACGGGGTTTGGACAATTCACCTGTTTCTTCATTCACCCATACCATCCACTTAACGGAAGGAATTGGATATATGATTTTGACCGGATAGTCTTTTAAAAAGCAATTAAGTTTGCCGCGCAGCCTGTTGAACTGTCTGGTCTGTATTTCTATAATCTTACCGTCCTTATAGATATCAGCAATATACCTGTCTATAGGAATTTCGTGGTGGTCTTCGTCCGGTTCCATGTAGTATTTCAAAACTGCATGCATCGTTTTTTCGCTTTGTGTTCCGATACCGTGACGTTCTCTGTCTATTCCTATTATTTTCTCTTTTGCTTTTTCAAACCTTTTATTATCCATACGTGATTGTCTATGCCGTTATTTCTGTGATATTCGCTTTTTCTTCATCCTTTGCATACAGAAGCTTAAGTATAATGGGTGTCATGATACTGGAAACTATGATTAGTAGAATTACAGCCGTAAAATATGTCGAACTTAAAAGTCCGACAGCTAATCCCTTTTGAGATACAATGAGTGCCACTTCTCCTCTGGTCATCATTCCGACTCCTATTTTGAGGGAATCTTCACGATTAAATTTACATAGTCTTGAAATCAGCCCACAGCCTATTATCTTACATACCATGGCAACTAATACAAAACAGATGGCAAATGCAAAGAAGGAGGGAGTCATGTTCTCAAGATTAGTCTTGAGTCCTATACTTGCAAAGAATATGGGACCGAAAAGCATATATGAGTTGATGTCCATTTTCTCGGCAATATATTCCGAATCGTCTATGTTGCATAAAATAATTCCTGCAACGTATGCTCCGGTAATATCTGCTATACCAAAGTATTCTTCTGCTATAAATGAGAATACAAAGCAGATTGCCAAACCTATTATGGGAATTCGTCTGGTATGAGGATATCGTTCATCTATTTTCTTGAATATCTTGTAGAGTATGATACCTACACCAAATGCCATTAAGAAAAAGAGAACAGTTGAAATTACAACCTTTCCAGGCTGTTGAGCAGGATTCTTTAAGCCAATGACAAAGGTAAGCACTATAATTCCGATGACGTCGTCTATTATTGCCGCAGAAAGAATGGTCGTTCCAACCTCTCCTTTGAGTTTGCCTAAATCTTTCAGCGCCTGAACAGTTATGCTGACAGATGTGGCTGTCATGATTACACCTATGAATACCGCTGTCAGGAATTTTTCTGAGCCCCAGGGAGCACTGCCATAAAATCCCATATACAGCAGGGTTCCTCCTACAAGAGGAACAAATACTCCTGCACATGCTATGAGAAAAGCTTTAAATCCGGTTTTGAATAAATCTTTTAAATTGGTTTCAAGACCGGCTGAAAACATTAATAATATTACTCCGATTTCTGCCATTTGAGAGAGAAAGTCTGATAGCTTTACAATTCCAAGAACTGCCGGTCCTATTAATAATCCCGCTATGATTTGTCCTACTACCTGAGGAGCTTTTAATTTTCTGGCAATCAATCCAAAAAATTTTGCCGTTATAATTATTATTGCTAAATCTTTTAATATACTGTAAGTTTCCATTTTGTCTCCATTAATTTAATCGGAAGCCGTAGGCTTCCGATTAAAAATTTTAGTCTATTCTTCTTCATCTTCTTTTGGAAGATTGATTTCTTCATCTTCCTCAAAGTCGTCTTCTACATACTCATATTCACCTTCCGGAATTTCTTCCATGGCTTCTTCTACTTCATCAACCTCTTTGGTTCCGTCAGATACCTTTTCTCTTACCTTTGCTATCTGAGCAAGCGTTACACCTTTATCAAGATTAATCATCTTAACTCCTGAGGTATTTCTGCCTATGATTGATATATCCGAAGCACGAAGCTGAATGATAATTCCCTCGGTAGTAATCATGAGGATTTCATGATCGTCATTTACTGCCTTGAAGCCCATTACATTTCCTGTCTTCGCGGTAATCTTGTAGCACTTAACTCCCTTTCCGCCACGGTTTTGTACTTTGAACTCGTTGATAGTCGTTCTCTTTCCAAGGCCTTTTTCAGATACTATCAGAAGGTTTTCGCCCTGGCCTAAGTGCTGCATTCCGATTACTTCATCATCCGGGTCAAGAGTGATACCCTTTACTCCCATGGAACCTCTGCCTATTGTTCTGGCATCTGATTCCTTGAATCTGATACACATGCCTTTCTTGGTTACAAGGAATATTTCCGTAGAAGCATCTGTGGTCTTTACTTCTATCAGTTCATCATCCTCTCTCAGGTTAATCGCCTGAAGGCCATTTCTTCTAATCTTTTCAAAAGCCATAAGGGATGTCTTTAATACTGTTCCTTTTTTGGTAACCATAAAGAGGTTCTTCTCTTCCGCATATTCCTTGATGGGAATCATGGCCGTAACTTTTTCGCCGGGCTGTAATTGTAACAGATTGATGAGTGCAACTCCCCTTGCAGTACGTCCTGCTTCGGGAATTTCATAGGCTTTCAGTCTGTATACCCGTCCAAAATTGGTAAAGAAGTTAAGGTAATGGAAGGTTGTGGTCATCAAAAGATCTTCAATGAAGTCCTCGTCGATTGTCTTCATTCCCTGGATTCCGCGACCACCTCTGTTTTGAGCCTTAAAATTATCTACCGTCATTCTCTTAACATATCCAAGATGTGTAGAGGCTATAATGGTATTTTCTCTGGGAATCATATCTTCCATAGATACATCTGAAATGTCATAAGTAATCTTGCTTCTTCTGTCATCTCCGTATCTGTCGGCAATCTCGGAAATTTCTGTCTTTATTACTCCGAGTAATACCTTTTTATCTGAAAGAATAAGTTTTAATTCATCAATTCGTTTGATTAACTCTTCGTGTTCATTTTGAAGCTTTTCTCTTTCGAGACCTGTAAGAGCACGGAGTCTCATATCAACAATTGCCTGAGCCTGCGCATCGGAAAGTTCAAACCTTGCAATAAGCTTTTCCTTTGCTTCCTGTGCATTTGCACTTCCTCTTATAATGGATATAACCTCATCAATAAAATCAAGCGCCTTTAACAGACCCTGTAAAATATGATCTCTTTCTTCTGCTTTGTTTAAATCGTATTTTGTTCTTCTTGTTACTACATCTTCCTGGTGCTTTAAATAATGAATCAATAAATCAAGCAGTGTCATAACCTTGGGTTCATTATTAACTAAAGCAAGATTTATTACTCCAAAGGTGTCCTGAAGCTGGGTATGCTTGTAAAGCTGATTGAGAATTACATTAGCATTGGCATCACGTCTCAATTCAATTACTACACGAACACCTTCTCTGTTTGATTCATCTCTGATGTCGGTAATTCCGTCAATTCTTTTTAATTTACAAAGTTCAGCTATTTTTTGAATCAGATTTGCTTTATTAACCATGTAAGGTAACTCGGTGGCAACAATCTGACTCTTTCCGTTAGGAAGCTCTTCTATCTCTGTAACGGCACGAACTCTTACTTTTCCACGTCCTGTTCTGTAGGCTTCCTCTACTCCTCTTGTCCCTAGGATAAGTCCGCCTGTAGGAAAATCAGGAGCTTTTACTATGTCCATTACCTCTTCAATAGTAGTATCTCTGTCTTCCAAAACCCTGTTATCTATTATTTTATTTACAGCTGCAACAACCTCACGCAGGTTATGAGGCGGCATGTTGGTTGCCATACCTACCGCAATACCTGTTGTTCCGTTTACCAAAAGATTGGGATAACGGCTGGGAAGTACTACGGGCTCTTTTTCGGTATCATCAAAGTTAGGAATAAAATCAACCGTATCTTTATTGATATCAGCCAACAGCTCCATGGAAATTTTGGAAAGTCGGGCCTCAGTATATCGCATTGCGGCAGCGCCGTCTCCATCCATTGATCCAAAGTTTCCGTGTCCGTCTACCAACATATATCTAGTATTCCAGGATTGTGCCATGTTAACCAAAGCCCCGTAAATAGAGCTGTCACCATGGGGATGATATTTACCCATTGTATCACCAACGATACGTGCACATTTACGATGCGGTTTGTCCGGTCCGTTATTAAGTTCAATCATGGAATAAAGTACACGACGTTGAACGGGTTTGAGTCCGTCTCTTACATCCGGCAATGCTCTGGAAGCAATAACGCTCATCGCATAGTCAATGTAAAAGGTTTCCATTCTTTCTTTTAAATCAACCTCATGAATTTTATCCACTTCTTCTGTTACATTATCAAAAATATCATCGTTCATGATATTTGTTCCTGCCCTTTCTAAATATCAAGATTCTTAACAAATTTGGCATTTTCTTCGATAAATTCTTTTCTCGGTTCAACCTTATCACCCATAAGTGTAGTGAAGGTCAAATCAATTTCTGATTCCATTTCTTCATCATAATTAACACGAAGTAAAATTCTGCTCTTAGGGTCCATGGTTGTTTCCCATAACTGTTCTTCATCCATTTCTCCCAAACCTTTATATCTTTGAATCTTATTTGTTTGATCACGCCCTACTTCGTTTAAAATGTTGTTTAACTCTTCATCAGAATATGCATACCATACTTTATTTCCTCTCTTTAACTGATAAAGAGGGGGTTTTGCTAAAAATACATGGCCCTGCTTAATGAGTTCAGGCATAAATCTGTATATAAATGTAAGCAGTAATGTAGAAATATGAGCACCGTCTACATCGGCATCGGTCATAAGAATGATTTTGTTATATCTAAGCTTGGTGATATCAAAATCTTCATGTATTCCTGTGCCAAATGCGGTAATCATTGCTTTAATTTCTGCATTTGCATATATTTTATCAAGTCTTGCCTTTTCAACATTAAGTATTTTGCCACGAAGAGGTAATATTGCCTGAGTAGCCCTGCTTCTTGCTGATTTTGCCGAACCGCCCGCAGAATCTCCCTCGACTATGAATATTTCACAGTTTGCAGGATCCTTATCCGAACAGTCTGCTAATTTTCCCGGTAATGCAGAACCTTCAAGCGCTGTTTTTCTTCTGGTTAAATCTCTTGCTTTTCTCGCTGCTTCTCTCGCACGCTGTGCAAGAATGGATTTTTCACAAATGGATTTAGCTATGGTAGGATTCTGCTCCAGATAATATGTAAGCTGTTCATTTACTACATTATCTACAGCCCCTCTCGCTTCGGAATTTCCAAGCTTTTGCTTGGTTTGGCCTTCAAATTGAGGATCTTCTATCTTAACTGATACAATGGCAGTTAATCCTTCCCTTATGTCTTCACCTGAAAGATTGGGTTCATTGTCCTTTAACAGCTTTGCATTTCTGGCATAATCATTAAAAGTTTTGGTTACTGCATTTCTAAATCCCTGTAAATGTGTTCCACCTTCGGGAGTATTAATATTATTTACATAACTAAATACTGATTCGTTATAGGAATCATTGTGTTGAAATGCTACTTCAACATATACTCCGTTCTTTTCTCCCTCAAAATATAAAATATCTTCATAAAGCGGAGTTTTACTTCTGTTGAGGTATTTAACAAATTCCTTAATTCCACCATCAAAATAAAACTCTTCACATCTTTTTGAAACAGCTTTTTCTTCTTTAAATTCTTCTTCCTGTTTTTCTTCGTTGTTTTCTGTATCAACAGGTTCGTCATCACCATCTTCAAAGGCTCTTCCGAGAAGTTCATTTATCTGTTTTTCTTCCATAGCATTATCTGCCTGAATTTCTTTACTTCTGTCATCCCTAAGAATTATTCTTAATCCTTTGGTCAAAAATGCCATTTCACGAAGTCTTAATTTTAATATGTCATATTCAAAGGTCTGTGTTTCCGTAAATATAAGTGCATCGGGTTTAAAGGTAACCTTTGTTCCTGTCTTTTCTTTATCACAGGTTCCGATTTCCTTTAATGAATAAACGGCTTTTCCTCTTTCATAACGCTGTTTATATACTTTTCCGTTTTGGCTTATTTCTACTTCCAGCCATTCGGACAAAGCATTAACTACAGACGCACCTACACCGTGAAGTCCACCTGATACTTTGTATCCTCCACCACCAAATTTGCCTCCGGCATGAAGAATAGTAAATACAACTTCAACTGCAGGAATTCCAGCTTTTTTGTTGATACCTACAGGAATTCCTCTTCCGTTATCCTCAATAGTAACAGTTCCGTCTTCATTAATTACTACTTCAATCCTGTCACAATAACCTGCCAAAGCTTCATCAACCGAATTGTCTACTATTTCATAAACTAAATGATGAAGTCCTCTGCTTGCTGTTGTTCCAATATACATTCCGGGTCTTTTTCTTACTGCTTCAAGACCTTCAAGTATCTGAATCTCGTCAGCTCCATATTCATGTTCAACCTGAGTATTATTCATACTTTCTTCATTCATAAAATACACTCGCCTTTCTTAATGAAAATTATTCCATTAATGTTGCCTTACCATCTTCTATTTTATAAACTTTGTTTATTTTAAATCTTTCATTTACAAATTCTTCCAAACCTGTGCATGTAATAATGGTTTGAATATCACCTATACTGTCTAAAAGATAATTCTGTCTGTTTTCATCAAGCTCGGATAATACATCATCCAGCAGTAATACCGGATTATCTTTTATTGTTTTCTTAACTAATTCAATTTCAGCAAGCTTTAAGGATAATGCAGCAGTTCGCTGTTGTCCCTGTGAACCGTATTTTCTTACATCCAAACCATTTATTGTGAAAATAAAATCATCTCTGTGTGGTCCTACGGTCGTAATTTTGGCTCTTATATCCCTTTCTCTTGCATTTGAAATTTCCTTTTCGAAATTGTTTATGCTTACATCCGGTTCGTAAAAAATTTTAATTTCTTCTTTTCCGCCGGATAACTTCATATGTATGTCATGTATTATTTCATTGAGCTGCTCTATAAATATATTTCTTCTCTCAATTATCTTGCTTCCGTATGATACAAGCTGCATATCCCAAATATTTAATGTATCTCTAAGTGATTCATTTAAATACATTTCTTTAAGAAGTTTGTTTCTTTGATTAACTATCTTATTGTAGTTATTGAGATTATAAAGATAAAAATTATCTAATTGACAAAGCTCCATATCAACAAATCTTCTTCTCTCGGCAGGTCCGTTTTTTATTATTGATAAATCTTCCGGAGAGAAAAAAACTACATTACAAATGCCAAGTAAATCTGCCGCCTTTTTTATTTTTTGACCGTCGATGGCAATTCCCTTGGATTTTTCTTTTCGAAGATGCATATCTATTCTGGTTTCAACATCTTCTTTTTCAATATAAGTTCTGATATGTGCTTCTTCTTTTTCAAAATTAATTATCTCTTTATCTTTACTTCCTTTATGAGATTTGGTAGTAGCACAAATATATATAGCTTCCAGTATATTGGTCTTGCCCTGAGCATTATCACCATATAAAATATTTGTGCCGCTGCTTAAATCTAAATTCAGAGATTCATAATTTCTAAAGTCAGCAAGTTCAATAGATTTAATAATCATATTTTACCTTACTTTATATTACTTTTATTTTTTTATTATCAAATTCTACTTCATCGCCGGGATAAATTTTTCTTCCCCGTCTGTCATCAACTTCACCATTTACTTTAACAAGTCCATCCTGAATTACAAATTTTGCATCCACTCCTGACTCAACTAAATTAACGGCTTTTAAAAGCTGACCTAATTTAATAAACTCATCTTTTAATTTAAATGTTTCCATATTTTTACCCTAATTTACAGTTGCAAAATTAACAGGAAGAATTAAATAAATATAATTTTCTTCATCATCTTTAATCAAACATGGAGATTTTGAATTCATTAAATATAAAGTGATTTCTTCTTCGTCAATTGCTTTTAAAGCATCTATTAAGAATTTGGGATTAAATCCTATCATAAGATCCTTACCGTTCTTGGTAATATCAATCTCTTCATTCATGCTTCCCATTGTGGAATTAATCTTTAATTCAAGTGTATTTTCAACTAAATTGATAATAATAGGTTTTTTATCACCCTCTTTTACCAAAAGAGTTGCTCTGTCTATACTTTCTACTAAATCTTTTTTATTAATAACTACTTTTGTTTCATAGTCTTTATTAAACATTTTTTCAGTATCAAAATAATTGCCTTCAACTATTCTTGATACAATAACGGTATTATCAAACTCAAAAATAATATGTTTATCACTAAAATATATAGTAATTATTTTGTCTGCATCACCGCTAATTATTTTTATTATTTCATTAAGACTCTTTCCGGGAATAATGACACTTTTCTTTTCATAGCTTTCTTTAAGTTTGATTTTTCTTATAGCTATTCTGTGTCCGTCAAGACCTGTAACTGTAAGGTTATCTCCGTCTATTTCAAAATATTCACTTGATAAAGCTTTATTGCTTTCAGTTGATTCTCCAACACTAAAGATAGTTTGTCTTATAATTTCTTTTAAAGCAAACTGGCTTATATCAATACTTTCTTTTCTTTCTATTTCAGGTAAATAAGTAAAGTCTTCTCCTGATTTTCCTAAAATATTGAATTTAAGCTTTTCACAGGTAATTGTAGTTTTATTATTTAAATCTGTTTCTATTGTAATATCTGCATCAGGAAGCTTTCTTACAATATCAAGAAACATTTTTGCGTCTATGGCTATGTGTCCCTTTTCAAGAATTTCACCTTCAACAACTGTTTCTATTCCAAGCTCCATGTCATTAGCAATGAGCTTTATTTCTCCTTCCGATGTATCAACCATGATACATTGTAAAATAGACATTGTTGTTTTGTTAGGAACTGCTTTTGATACAATCTGTAATGAATTTAACAGGTTATCCTTTGAACATACAAATTTCATATGTTTATAACTCCCTTCGTCCGTAAATTTCGGCAATATAATAATTAATATAAAAATTTTATAGAAGTATTAATAATATAACATGTTTATATGTGTAAAACCCTTATTATTATACTAAATTCATAGCAAAAAGGGAAATAATAATTAATGGATAAATAAACAATAATTCAGAATAAGTAAAAAGTTATAAACATTAAATATTCCTGATTATTTATTATATTTTATACTTCTTAACAGTAATCACATTTAATACACATATTATTTACATATTAATGTGAATTAAGTAGGTGAAATTTTCTTTTTAATGATTTCTATTTTACTGCTTAATTCGTCACTTGATTTAATTTCTGAAGTAATTTTATTAACTCCGTACATTATTGTAGTGTGATCCTTTTTACCCAATATTTTGGAAATTGTTGAATATGGAAGATTACATAAATCTCTGCAAAGGTACATAAATACCTGTCTTGGTTCTACAAATTCAGAATTTCTTTTTTGGGAGGTAATATCATCAGGTTTAACTCCAAAATGATCGGCTACTACATTTAATACCAAGGTAGGAGTGATTTCTTTTGGTTTATTAGGATAAATAACATCTTTTAATGCTTCTTCGGCGGATTCTAATGTTAAATCTACTTTATTAAGCTTCGCAAATGCTATTATCTTATTAAAAGCTCCCTCTAATTCTCTGATATTTGATTTAATATTGGTAGCTATGTATTTAATTATTTCTTCGTCAATATCTCTGTCATAGTTATCGGCATTCTTGCGAAGTATGGCCATTCTTGTTTCATAATCCGGCGGTTGAATATCTGCAATTAATCCCCATTCAAATCTGGAACGAAATCTTTCATCCAGAGTTTCCATTTCCTTTGGAGGTTTGTCTGAAGAAATGATTATTTGTTTTCTTGCAGCATGTAATACATTAAATGTATGGAAAAACTCTTCCTGCGTTGATTCTTTTCCTATTATGAATTGAACGTCATCTACCATTAAAACATCGACAGTTCTATATTTTTCTCTAAGCTTT
This sequence comes from Lachnospiraceae bacterium, assembly GCA_045627085.1. GTDB lineage: Bacteria > Bacillota > Clostridia > Lachnospirales > Lachnospiraceae > RGIG10340. Next base: position 24,598 of record JAZQNB010000008.1, read on the forward strand.
GTCATAGAGGTTGCGTTACCGGATCTGATTGATTCGATTACTTCGTTTGTAAATTCTTCACTTGTAACATACAAAACTTTTTTATTCGGATTCTGTTCTAATATAAAGTGTCCTATTGAATGCATAAGGTGAGTTTTACCAAGTCCCGGTCCACCATATAAGAATAAAGGATTGTATGCTTCACCCGGTGATTCCGCTACAGCTAAAGATGCTGAATGTGCAAATTTGTTATTACTTCCTACTACGAAGGTATCAAATTTATATTTTGGATTAAGATTTGCATTTTCATAGTTTACATTATTATAGGAAGAAACTGATTTCTTTTCTTTATTATTTTTAGAATTTTTCTCCTTTGCATCCTTTTCCAAAATGAAATTTATTACATATTCATGATCAAACATTTCAGAGATACTTACTTGGAAAAATTCTCTGTATTTGTTGGAAATATAATTGAGTGCATGTGATTTATCTGAAGGTATAATTATACTTATAATATCTTCCTCCACATCACAAAATTCCAATGGTTCAATCCAGGTTTGGTAAGAAATATCAGTCAGTTCATATTCTCTTCTGACGACTTCCTTTATTTCATTCCATCTTTCTTTTATGTTATCCATAACATAACTCCAATCACTAGATTTTGGCCTAAAAAGACACCTTTTATATTATATATAAGATATATATATATTTCCACCTTTAGTTATAAACATCAAAAAGTATAAAGTTATCCACATAATGTTTATAATTATGTTTATAAAGTAACATATTTGTTTTTAATGTGGATTTTTATAAAAAAAAGTGGATAACCCTGATTTTTAATTTTTATTTGATTTAACCCATCTTTTATTATATTTTCACATGTTATTCAAAAATAAATCATAAATATCCACAAATAATAAACATTTTGTGGATATCTGTTTATTTTAGAAAATTTGTGTATAAGTATGTGGATATCTAATTTTGTGTAAAATTTATTTTTTTTAAAATTTTTTTTGAAATCCTTAATATATCACATTTTTCTTGACACTAATATTATTTTTTCATATAATCAATATGCTTATTTTTTGAAAGTAGGCTTTTAGCGTATGCCCAAATAAGCGAAGGAGGTGCCTGTAATATGAAAATGACATTTCAGCCTAAAAAGCGTTCACATGCTAAAGTTCATGGCTTCAGAGCCAGAATGGCAACTGCAGGTGGTAGAAAAGTTTTAGCTGCAAGACGTGCAAAAGGAAGAAAGAAATTATCAGTATAGGTCACAGCAATGTGACCTTTTTTTCTCTTTATTTTTATAAGGGAGAAGAGAGGTTAAATGATTTTTTCACAGAGTTTAAAATCAAATGAAGATTTTCAAAAGGTTTATAAAAATGGGAAGTCATACGCTAACAGATTATTGATTATGTATGTATATGAAAATAATTTGGATATGAATCGTTTGGGAATCAGCGTTAGTAAAAAAGTCGGAAACAGCGTAGTCAGACATCATGTAAAAAGACTTATTAAAGAAAGTTACAGACTACAGGAAAAAGTGTTCAATAGTGGTTTGGACATTGTAGTTGTTGCAAAAAACACAGCAAAAGATGCATCTTATTTTGAAATTGAAAGTGCACTTTTGCATCTTGGAAAATTAAATAAGATTATTAGAAGATGAAAAAGATTTTTATTGCATGTATAAGATTTTATCAAAAATATCTTTCTCCTCTTAAAAGAACCAAGTGTCCATATATTCCAACCTGTTCTCAATATGCTGTTGAAGCTATTGAAAAATATGGTGCTTTTAAGGGTGGAATTCTTGCTTTTTGGAGAATATTAAGGTGTAATCCTTTTTCTAAGGGAGGAATTGATCCGGTCCCTTAGTTTTTGCATGCAAGAAACGGAGGTAATATGAATTTTATTATTCTTACTCAGAATTCAACTCCTATTTTTAAATATGTAGTTTGGATTCTTGGCAAGATGATGGAAGGAATATTCTATGTCCTTGATAAACTTGGAATACCTAATATAGGTCTTGCCATCATTTTATTTACCATCGTTGTAAATCTTATTATGCTTCCTCTGACAATAAAGCAACAAAAGTTTGCCAAGCTTAATGCAAAAATCAGTCCTGAAATTCAGGCTATCCAGAATAAATATAAAAATAAAAAGGATAATGAGTCAATGATGGCTCAAAATAATGAAGTTCAGGCAGTTTATGCAAAATATGGAGTTTCTCCTACAGGCAGCTGTGCATATCTTTTGATTCAAATGCCTATTATATTTGCTCTTTACAGAGTAATTCAGAATATGCCCGCTTATGTATCAAAGATTGGTGATGCTTTCAGAGTATTAGCTGATAAAATTTATGATGTTGATAAAGCTGCATACCTTGCTGATTCCGGTATAGAATCTATTTCAAAGAGTATTTCCATGTATGGAAAAAGTCTTACATCCGGAATAGAAGGCGGTAGTAAGCAAAATATCATTAACGGAGTTATAGATGTACTTAACAGATTGTCAACTTCCGATATGAGTTCAATTTCTGAAAAGTATGATCTGGCTTCTTTACAGTTTAACGGACAGAATATCCTTTCCACTATCGGTGAAAAAGGTGAAATAGTAAGTAAAGGTCTTATCGATACCTATAATTCTTTTTTGGGATTGAATATCGGTAATTCTCCCGTGTATACCATTAAAGAAGCCTGGACGCAGATGACTGTCAATGGAAATTGGTCTTTTGTATGGGTTTTGATAGGTGCTGCTCTTATTCCTATTCTTTCAGGTTTAACCCAGTGGATTAGCGCAAAGCTTATGCCTCAGCAGGATACATCAGCTGTTTCAGGTAATGATCAGGCCGCTTCTATGGCTCAGTCAATGAAAACAATGAATACGGTTATGCCTTTAATGTCAGTATGCTTTTGTATATCTGTTCCTACAGGTTTGGGTATTTATTGGATTGCCGGTGCTGTAGTCAGAGGAATTCAGCAGGTTGCCATTAACAAACATATCGATAAGTTAAACTTTGATGATATCATTAAGAAGAATGCTGCTAAGAGCGCAAAGAAGCTTGAAAAAATGAAAAAACAGCAGGAAAGAATTAATGCTTATGCTTCCATGAATACTAAGAGTATTCAGTCAAAAGCTAATTTTTATAATAATTCTGCTGAAGATAATTCCGGTTATGATAACAGTACTTCTTATAATTCTGCTTCTAATGCAAAACCGGGAAGTATTATGGCAAAAGCAAATATGGTTAAAAACTATAATGAAAAGAACGGCAAATAACTGATTTGGAGGATATATTATTATGGAATTTATAGAAGTTTCTGCTAAAACTGTATCCGATGCTGTTACAGATGCTTGTCAAAAATTAAGCGTTACTAGCGACAGATTGGTATATGAAGTAATTGATGAAGGTTCAAACGGATTTTTGGGACTTGGTTCTAAACCTGCCGTAATTAAAGCAGCTGTTAAGGGCTCGGTTGATGAAACAGCTAAAGCATTTTTGAATGATGTTTTTGCTGCTATGAATCTGATAGTATCCATTGATGTTAAATATAATGAAAATGAAAAATCAATGGATATCGATTTTTCCGGTGACGATATGGGAGTTCTTATCGGAAAGAGAGGACAAACCCTCGACTCATTACAATATCTTGTTTCACTTGTTGTTAATAAGGAATCTGAAGAATATATAAGAGTAAAGGTTGATACCGAGAATTACAGACAAAGAAGAAAGGATACTCTTGAAAATCTTGCAAAGAATATTGCATTTAAAGTAAAGAGAACAAAAAGGTCTGTTTCACTTGAACCTATGAATCCTTATGAAAGAAGAATTATTCACTCAGCCTTACAGAACGACAGATATGTTTCAACACATTCTGAAGGAGAAGAACCTTTCAGACGTGTAATTGTAACACTTAAGAGATAGAAATAATTTTGTTATTAACTATTAAGACTGGATATATGATATACTTCATATATCCAGTTTTTTAAGGAATGGAGGTTTTCATGTTTGATACGATTGCTGCAACAGCAACTGCTTTATCTGATTCCGGTATCGGTATTATCAGAGTAAGCGGTGATGAATCAATAATGAAGGTTAATGACATTTTTCAAACCAAAAGCGGGAAAAAGAAATTAACCGACTTTAGAAGTCATACTATAAATTATGGCTTTATTGTTGATGCAAACGGTGACAGAATCGATGAAGTAATGGTATCAATTATGAAAGCTCCTAAAAGTTATACGGCTGAAGATGTTGTGGAAATCAATTGTCATGGCGGAGTCTATGTGACAAAAAAGATTCTTGACCGGGTTCTTAGCACCGGTATCAGACTTGCTCTTCCCGGAGAATTTACCAAAAGGGCTTTTTTAAACGGCAGGATTGATTTATCAAAAGCTGAAGCAGTTATGGATTTAATCAATTCCAAAAATCAATATGCCCTTAAAGCTTCCGTTAATCAACTCTCCGGAAATCTATATAATAAAATTGACAAATTCAGAAAAATTATTATTCATGAATTGGCTTTTATAGAATCTGCCATAGATGACCCCGAGCATTTCGATTTATCTGATTATCCCGATACGCTGAAAATAAAGATTACGGATATTATTTGCGAAATTTCTAAGCTTATAGAATCATCTGATAATGGCAAGATAATAAAAGAAGGAATTTCTACCGTCATTGTGGGCAAACCAAATGTCGGAAAATCCTCCTTTTTAAATTCTGTTTTGGGAGAGGAACGCGCCATAGTAACTGATGTGGCCGGCACAACCAGAGATATTTTAAAGGAGTCTGTTAATATTAACGGCATCACCTTGAATATTGTAGATACCGCCGGTATCAGGGATACTGACGATTATGTTGAACAGATAGGTGTTAACAAAGCAAGAGAGTATGCCCAAAATGCGGACTTGATTATATTTGTTATTGATTCTTCCGCTGAACTTGATGATGAAGATTTGGAAATCTTTAAATTGCTTGAGAATAAGAAAGTAATAGTATTATTAAACAAATCTGATTTACCCGGATTGATTACTATTAAAGATATAGAGGAAAAATTATCTCATACAAAGGAATATGAAATTATTAAAACATCCATAAAAGATAATACAGGCTTGGATGATTTTAACAGTTGTGTTTCGAGATTTTTCTTTGATGGCATTATTGAGAGTGATAATGAAGTTGTTATTACAAGGCAACGTCACAAGGAAGCACTGGAAAATGCCAAAAAATCTCTTTTACTTGTCAGTGACAGTATTGACACTGATATGCCGGAAGATTTTTATTCTATTGATTTGATGAGTGCATATACTTCTCTCGGCCTAATTATCGGAGAAGAAGTGGAAGATGATTTGGTAGAAGAAATTTTTTCTAAATTCTGTATGGGAAAATAATTGGAGACAGAAATGGAAATTAGAGAACATGTTGATGTTTGTGTAATTGGAGCCGGTCATGCCGGATGTGAAGCAGCTCTTGCATGTGCAAGACTTGGTTTGGAAACTGTGATTTTTACCGTCAGTGTAGATTCCATAGCATTGATGCCCTGTAATCCCAATATAGGTGGCAGTTCCAAAGGCCATCTTGTCAGAGAAATCGATGCACTTGGCGGTGAAATGGGCAAAAACATAGACAAAACCTTTATTCAGTCCAAAATGTTAAATGTATCTAAAGGTCCTGCCGTTCATTCACTTCGTGCGCAAGCTGATAAACAGGATTATACCAGACAGATGAGAAGGGTTCTTGAAAATCAGGATCACCTTACAATTAAACAGGCCGAGGTATGTGAACTTTTGTATGAAGATAATGATGATACAAAAGTAATTATAGGTGTAAAGACATTCAACGGTGCAATATACGAATGTAAATGTGCAGTTCTATGTACCGGCACATATTTAAAAGCCAGATGTTTGTGCGGCGAGGCTATTACTTATACCGGTCCCAACGGATTAATGGCCGCCACTCATCTTTCCGATTCCCTGAGAAAGATGGGCATTGAACTTCGCCGTTTTAAGACAGGTACTCCTGCCAGAATGGATAAAAGAAGTTTGGATTTCTCAAAAATGGAAGAGCAGTTTGGAGATGAAAGGATTATTCCCTTTTCCTTTTCAACAGATCCTGATTCCATTCAAAAGGAACAGGCATCCTGCTATTTAACCTATACCAACGAAAAGACTCATGAAATTATCAGAAATAATCTTGACCGTTCTCCTATTTATGCCGGCATTATTGAAGGAACAGGCCCCAGATATTGTCCTTCTATAGAAGATAAGGTAGTTAAATTTGCCGATAAGGACAGACATCAGGTGTTTATTGAACCGGAAGGCCTATACACAAATGAAGTATATGTTGGAGGAATGAGTTCTTCTTTACCTGAAGATGTTCAACTTGCCATGTACAGAACAGTACCTGGAATGGAACATTGTAAGATTGTAAGAAATGCCTATGCTATTGAATATGATTGCATTAATGCAAAACAGCTTTATGCTTCTCTTGAATTTAAAAAGGTTTCCGGACTTTTTGCCGGTGGACAGTTCAATGGTTCCTCCGGCTATGAAGAAGCTGCCGCACAGGGACTTATTGCCGGAATTAATGCAGCTATGAAGATAAAAGGAAGAGAACCGCTTATCCTTGACAGATCGGAAAGCTATATAGGTGTATTGATTGACGATCTCGTAACAAAGGATAATCGTGAACCATATAGAATGATGACCTCCCGCGCGGAATACAGACTGCTGCTTAGACAGGACAATGCCGATTTAAGACTCAGAAGAAAAGGCTACGGAATAGGATTAATCAATAAGGAAGAATATGACATAGTTGTCAGAAAAGAAGAAATGATTAATTCAGAGATTCAAAGGTTAAAGACGACTGTTGTTGGAGCTAATAAAAGGGTACAGGAGTTCTTGGAAAGCAAGGGTTCCAATCTGCTAAAGACCGGCACTTCACTTGCCGAGTTAATTTGTAGACCTGAATTGGATTATTACAGTCTTTCTGAAATTGATCCTGACAGAAGCTCCTTACCGGACGACGTTATTACACAGGTAGAGATTGAAATCAAATATGAAGGATATATCTTAAGACAGAAACGTCAGGTTGAGAATTACAGGAAAATGGAGAAGAAGCTGATACCTTCCGATATAGATTACGATGATGTTCCTTCCTTAAGGTTGGAAGCAAGACAAAAGCTCAAAGAGTTTAAACCTTTATCTGTAGGTCAGGCTTCAAGATTATCCGGTGTTTCACCCGCAGATATATCAGTGCTCCTTGTTTATCTGGAAGCAGGAAAGAAGAGGGACTAATTTTGAAATCTGATTTAGATTTGTCAGAATTTCTTTCTGATTGTAAACAATTTAATATTGCCCTTTCAGACGATTCGCTTGAACAGCTTATCACATACTATGAACTGCTTAACGAATGGAACAAAGTTATGAATCTTACTGCTATAACTGATTTCGAAGGTGTTTTTAAAAAGCACTTTATCGACTCTCTTTCCATTGCACAGATTTTGGACTTTAACAAAGACATCAACGTAATAGATATTGGGACCGGTGCCGGTTTTCCCGGATTGGTATTAAAGATAGCTTTTCCCAATATTCGTATTACACTATTAGATTCATTAAATAAAAGAATTACCTTTTTATCAGAAGTCGTTTCTTCTCTAAAGCTTAAAGACGTTAATTTGCTTCATGGAAGAGCAGAAGACGTTGCCAAGGATAAGCTTTACAGAGAAACCTATGACCTGGCGGTTTCGAGAGCAGTTGCCAATCTTTCAACTCTTTCCGAATACTGTTTGCCCTTTGTAAAGACCGGAGGATATTTTGTTTCCTATAAATCAGAGAAAGCTACTGATGAGATTAAAGATGCCGGCAATGCTCTTCAAATTCTGGGCGGTGCTGTTACAAAGGAAGAAGGCTTTTATTTACCCGGTACGGATATTTACCGCAATTTGATATTGATTGAAAAGCAACAAAAGACCCCGGAGAAATATCCAAGAAAAGCAGGGCTTCCTGCGAGAGAACCTTTAATTTGATTCATATTGTTCTTTTAGGAGGAATTATGAGTTTTTCGTCAAATGATACTCTTTCCGAACTTTTGGACGAACTTAAAACTGAATACGATAAAGTCCAGATTCAGATTGATGATTTGGAAGACAAAGTAAAAGAAATTGATTTATATATTGAATCCATATCAAAAACTGAGGATGAAGATTTAAAGATTTTTTCTCCCCGTGATATTCGCAATGTGAATCATGACAAAATTGAAAAGGCTGATTTTGACAGAGAGGGTTATTTGAGCTCGCTCAAGAAATTATACCATTCACGCAATCAAATTCAGGAAAAAATTGATAAGCTTAATCAGGTTGCACGTGAAGGAAATTCCTTTCATGTCAAGTCAGAAGCGACCAATCCTAATTTAGACATCCTGGAGCTACAGGAAAATGACAGGCAGCGAATTGCCCGTGAACTGCACGATACTTCCTTACAGGATTTATCTCATCTGGTTCACCGGATTGAACTTGCTTCAATGTTTATTGACCAGGACGTTATCCGCGCTAAACTAGAATTGTCTTTGGTTCAGAAGGAGCTTCGTGAAGTGATTGATGATATACGCAACACTATTTTCGATTTAAGGCCTATGACCTTTGACGACTTAGGTTTTAAAGCATCTGTTGAAAGACTTATTGATGTTGTACGTGAAACAAATACATTTAAGTTTGAACTTGATTTGGAAGAGATAGAAATTGACAATAATATATTTTTGGTTTCTTTGTATCGTGCAATTTCAGAATGTCTTAATAATATTGTCAAACATGCGAAGGCTGATTCTGTTTTTGTTTCCTGTAAATCGGACAACGAATTCTGTACGACAGTTATTCGAGACAATGGTGTTGGATTTAATCAATTTGATATTTCAGGTGATACCGACAGGCATTTTGGTATTAAAGTAATGGAAGAAAGAATTAATCTTATCGGTGGCACGATTTTGATTGACTCTAAAATAAATGAAGGGACATGCGTTACCATTAAAATCCCCTTAGATTCTAAATAATATTTTTGAAAGGTTTTGGATGTATGATGAGTACTAAAGTAATGATTGCTGACGACCATGTTCTGGTTCGTGAAGGGCTGAAACAGTTATTGGAATTTGACGATTCCTTTGAGGTAGTCTGTGAAGCCGGTGATGGTGTTGAATGTATTGAAAAGATTAAGGAATTTGCCCCTGAAGTATTATTGTTGGATATTAACATGCCGAAGAAAAACGGTATTGAAGTGTTATCTGATATAAGGAAAATGTCTTTACCAACCAAGATTATTATGTTAACCGTTCACAACGAAGTTGATTATTTACTACGTGCAGTTGACATAGGCGTTCATGGATACCTATTAAAGGATTCTGAGATAAGTGAAGTAAAGAAAGCAATTATGGTTGTCCTTTCCGGGGAAACCTATATTCAACCCAAGCTTGTTCCACTTCTCAACAGCCGTCTTGTTTCCCGTGATGTAGACAAGGAGAAGATTATGCTCTTATCCGACAGGGAGCTTGAGGTGTTAAAAATGCTTGCACTTGGAGGAATTAATAAAGAAATCGGACGCTCTCTTAAGATTAGTGAAAGAACCGTCAAGAATCATGTGTCAAACATATTTAAAAAGATCGGTGTTTCTGACAGAACTCAGGCAGCTGTTTTTGCAATTAAGAATGATCTGATTAAACTTTAATTATTATTTTTTGTTTCACGTGAAACATTTTGTTTTCATACAATCAATTTACAACATAATGTTTCACGTGAAACATTTGTTGCACCATATATAGTATTTATTCCGTGAAACATTTGATTGCAGGAGGCGTGAAACACCAGATTCAACTCAAATACTATATTTGCTTACTATTTTTGGGTAGATATATATAATATTTAGTATTATAATTTAAAAGTAAATTTCTTGAAAGGATATAAATATGGGCAGAATTATAGCAATAGCAAACCAAAAGGGTGGAGTTGGAAAAACAACCACATCCATCAATCTGTCTGCTTCTCTTGCCGCTTATGGCAAAAAAGTTCTGGTTATAGATACAGACCCCCAGGGTAATGCAACCAGCGGATTCGGCGTAGACAAAAACAACATAGACAATACAATATACGAACTGATGCTGGGAGAATGTTCAATAAGAGATTGTATAATCAGAGAAGTAATTCCCAATGTTTCTCTTGTTCCGTCAAATGTTAATCTGGCTGCAGCAGAGATTGAATTAATAGGCGTGGACAAAAAAGAATATATTTTAAAAAATGAAGTAGATTACGTGGCGGAGGAATATGATTTTATAATAATTGATTGTCCTCCTTCCCTGAATATGCTGACCATAAATTCAATGACAACAGCAACCTCGGTATTGGTTCCTATTCAATGTGAATATTATGCACTCGAAGGATTGAGCCAGCTTATTCATACCATAAATCTTGTAAAGGAAAGATTGAATCCATCACTGGTAATGGATGGCGTTGTATTTACAATGTTTGATTCCAGGACAAATCTTTCGATTCAGGTAGTAGATAATGTAAAGAGGAATCTGGACCAGCATGTATATGAAACCATGATTCCCAGGAATATAAGATTGGCGGAAGCACCAAGCTTCGGAATGCCTATCAGCATGTATGACCCTAAATCTGCAGGAGCAGAAAGCTACATGAAACTTGCTAAAGAAGTAATCGAAAACAATAAATAGTATAGAGAGGGAAAAATATGGCAGCCAGAGGCTTAGGAAAAGGATTAGATGCTTTGATTCCAAATTCCGTAGGTGAGAAAAGCACCAAAGCGGAAACCGTTATTAAGAAAGAAACAGAAGTAACTCCGAGTGGTGAAGGCATATCCATCGTGAAAATAACAAAGGTTGAACCTAACAGGGAACAGCCCAGAAGAACATTTGATGAAGAAAAGTTAAATGAACTGGCTGAATCCGTCAAAGAACATGGAATCATTCAACCTATAACCGTTCAGGACAGAAAAGACCACTATGAGATAATTGCAGGAGAAAGAAGATGGCGTGCAGCTAAAATTGCAGGCTTAAAAGAGATTCCCGTAATTATCAAAAATTATACAGAGCAGGAAATTGTAGAAATTTCATTGATAGAGAATATTCAACGTGATGATTTAACTCCGATTGAAACTGCACAGGCCTACAAAAGACTGATGGAAGAATTCAATCTGACACAGGAGGATGTCGCCAAAAAGGTATCAAAGAACAGAGCCACGGTAGCCAATTCGGTGCGTTTGTTGAAGCTGTCCGAGGATGTTCAGAAGATGGTTGATGATGGAAAATTATCCGAAGGACACGCCAGAGCTTTATTGGCAATTGAGGATAAAGAAGAACAGAAATCACTTGCCGAGAAAATATATAAAGACAAGCTCAGCGTACGTGACGTTGAAAAACTCATGAAGAACATGGGCAAAACCGTCAAACCCAAGAAGAATGACGATGAAGCCTTAACTGCAATATATGAAAGAATTCAGGAAGAGTTGAAGGTAAAATTAGGAACAAAGGTTACCGTATTGCCAAAGGGTGATGGAGCCGGAAAAATAGAAATCGAATTTTACAATCATGATGATTTTGACAGATTAATCAGCCTGATGGGCAAATAAACAAAAGGAGTAGCAACATTGAAATATATTACTGATTTTATATATTCGTTTTGTCTGCCGGAAGAAGCTGTTGTGTATTTGGCAATAACAGTTGTGATATTACTGATACTTACCATTGTATTTATAATTATGTTAGGTACGATGTCCGGTAAAATCAAGAAATTCAATAAAAGAATTACCCGATTAACATCAGGAAAAGATGCGATGAGCATGGAGGATGAGATTTCCGCCTTACTCGAGAGTGTATCTGATTTGTCGCTTGCTACGGATCAAAACAGAAGAGATATTAAGAAACTGTATAAAAAGCAGGAATACGCATTCCAAAAAATCGGATTGATAAAATACGATGCTTTCAATCAAATGGGCGGGCAGCTGTCATTTAGCCTGGCACTACTTGATGAAAACGACAATGGATTTATTATCAATTCCGTTCACAGCTCAGAGGGATGTTATTCCTATACCAAGTTGATAAAAAACGGAGAAAGTGATGTCCTTTTGGGCAAGGAAGAGGCTCAGGCCTTAGAAACAGCAATGTCAAACAAGTAAGTTTCAGCAAGATTTTTTGCATATTAATGAGGTGGAGTATGATAAGAAAAAATGTTGATGAACTAATTGGAAACGAAGTGCTTGCAAAACCTATCATGACATGGGATTATCAGGTTATCATGCCGCAGGGAGCCACTATCAAAAAGGATTATATACAGCGTTTGAATGAGTTGGGAATTCGTGAGGTCTATGTTAAGGAAGACCAGATTAAGGCACAGGAAATCTTTATCCTAAAGTCTGAGATAGAGGAATCTGTCAAGGAAAAGGTTAAGGATATATTAGAGAGACATACTTACAACAATAACCAGGAGTTGGAGGAATTAACCAAAACAGCAGACAGCATCATATCCAATATTTTGGAAGAGGAGCGCGTTGTTGAAAAGGTATTTGATATCAAAGAGAGAAGTACGGATATATATGAACACTCGATATCAGTATGCGCCATCTCGGTTCTTACGGCATTAAAGATGAAATTAAACAGGGAATCCATCCATGATATCGGAGTCGGATGTCTGTTACATGACATTGGATTGCGATATTTTACCACAGATTTTATGCTAAAGAATGTTTCCGATTTAAGTAATCAGGAGATTACCGAATATAAGAAGCATCCCGTATATGGATACACTTCTTTGAAAGAAGAGGACTGGATTTCCAACTTGAGCAAGAACATTATACTATATCATCACGAAAGACTTGACGGAAGCGGATTTCCTCTTAAAATAAAAGAGATGCCGATAGAATGTATGATAGTGAATGTATGTGATGCATTTGACGAAATGATATGCGGAATAGGCTATACCAAATTAAAGGTATACGAAGCTGTCGAATATCTTAAGGCATTCAGAGGAATTGTGTTTGATTCGGAGGTTGTAGACATCTTCCTTACCTTTACTGCAGTTTATCCTGCAGGCTCCAAGGTTCTTACAAACGAAGGAGAAATCGGCGTTGTACTGTATCAGAACAAAGGATTCCAGGACAGACCGGTGATTCAGATTTTGTTTGACAAGGAAGGAAAAGAAGTCGAAGGAAAAGTATTAAAGGATCTTGTAAAGATTCATAATATATTTATAGAAAAAGTTTTAGAGTAAAACGGAGGCACTAATGATTGACATTAAATTTTTAAGGGAGAATCCTGACGTAGTAAAGGAAAATATTAAAAAGAAATTCCAGGATTCAAAGCTTGCGCTGGTTGACGAAGTAATTGAACTTGATGCAGAGAGCAGAAAAGTAAAGCAGGAAGCTGACGACCTTAGAGCAAACAGAAACAAAATATCCAAAGAGATCGGCGCTTTAATGGCACAGGGCAAAAAGGAAGAAGCTGAAATCAAAAAGGCAGAGGTTGCAGCAAATGCTAAGCGTCTTGCAGAGCTGGAAGGGCTGGAGCCCTTATTACAGGAAAAGATTACCAAGATAATGATGGTAATTCCTAACATCATTGACCCGTCTGTTCCCATAGGAAAGGATGATTCCGAGAATGTTGAAATTCAGAAATACGGTGAACCCGTTGTTCCTGATTTTGAAGTTCCTTATCATGCAGACATAATGGACAGACTTTCTGGCCTCGACAAAGATGCTGCAGGCAGAACCAGCGGAAACGGTTTCTATTATTTAATCGGAGATGCCGCAAGAATTCATTCGGCAATGATTTCTTATGCCAGAGATTTTATGATTAATAAAGGCTTTACATACTGCATTCCTCCTTTTATGATCAGAAGCGATGTTGTAAACGGAGTTATGAGCTTCGCAGAAATGGAAGCCATGATGTATAAGATAGAAGGCGAAGATTTATATCTCATCGGAACCAGTGAACATTCCATGATTGGAAAATTCAAGAATCAGTTGGTAGATAAAGCAAGCCTTCCCATCACTATGACCTCCTACTCACCCTGCTTTAGAAAAGAAGTAGGTTCACATGGTATTGAAGAGCGAGGAGTATATCGTGTTCACCAGTTTGAGAAACAGGAAATGGTTGTTTTATGTGAGCCCGAAGACTCTATGGAATGGTACAACAAAATGTGGTCATTTACGGTAGAATTTTTCAGAAGTCTTGACATACCGGTCAGAACCCTTGAATGCTGCTCCGGAGATTTGGCTGATTTGAAAGTAAAATCCTGTGATGTTGAGGCATGGAGCCCCAGACAGAAGAAATATTTTGAAGTAGGTTCATGCTCTACCCTTGGTGATGCTCAGGCTAGAAGACTTAAGATCAGAACAAAGGGAGATGACGGCACATACTACGTTCATACCCTTAATAATACCGTACTTGCTACACCCAGAGGACTTATTGCATTTCTCGAGAATAATGTAAATGAAGACGGTAGTGTAAATATACCCGAAGCTTTACGTCCATACATGGGCGGGGCAGAAAAGGTATACCCCGTAAAATAATGACAATTATGTCATAAAGGCAGGTGAATATTTTGCATAAGTACATGAGAGCCATTGGTTTTAGTGAATATACCGAACGTAAAAAGATTAGCGAATTACTTAAAAAGGTCATTAACGATTCTGACAGGAGAGCCTATGCACTTAATTCTGAAGAAGTAATGCTCGGCGACTTTTGCAAAAATTTTGCACCAAATTTAGGAATACAGGTTTGCGGAGAGTTTGATGAAGAAGATAAATTTGTATATGAATATTATTTTCCTTATCTGAACGGAGAAGGGATAAGCACCTGTGAGGACGTGTCGGTTGAGAGGCATGCCGCAAGGGAGTCGTATGCCGGAGTTGTAGATGATATCAAGGTAGGCATAACGGTCATATTTGCATTACAAAACAGGATTCCTTACGTGAATGCCAAAAACGGAGGACTTCTTCCGGTAAAGGGCACATCGGTAACACTTTCGGGACTGTCGACAGAAGGAACGATAATGATGCCGCTTCTCAAGAACGCAGAAAAAAAAGAGAAGATAGAGAAGGATAATTTCAAAAGAGTGAATCTGATAGAGAAGGCACTCAAGGGGGATGAAGAAGCTCTGGGAACTCTTACGCTGGAGGACATGGATATTTACTATAGCCTGTCAAAAAGAATGGAAAATGAGGACCTGTATTCTGTTGTAGACACAAGCTTTATGCCATACGGTGTAGAATGTGACCAGTATTCTATATTGGGAGATATAACTCAGGTAAGGATTGAAACCAATCAAATTACCGATGAGAAAATATATATTCTCACTGTGGCATGTAATGATTTGACATTTGACATTGCTATCAATATAATAGATTTGTTTGGCGAGCCGGAGGTTGGCCGTCGATTCAAAGGCGTTGTATGGATGCAGGGAAATATCAATTTCCCTTTAACATAAAAGCTGTTCGTGTAGCTCAGTAGGATAGAGCGTTCGCCTCCTAAGCGAAAGGCCGCTGGTTCGACTCCAGTCACGAACGTACAAAACTCTTCTTTTAGCAAAAAGAAGAGTTTTTTTATTGAAAAATCATTAAAAAACAAGTATGATAAAAATAGCACATTAATTTGAACATGAAGTAGTTAGCGATTGAAACTTTAAACTTTTTTAGGGTAGGCGTGGACAAAACATGGATAAAGAATTATTTAGTGAAGGCATAATTAAACAGAAAATTCTTATAGTAGATGATACGGAGTTAAACCGCAATGTGCTTTGTGACATGCTCTCTGATGAATTTGAAATTTATCAGGCGAGAGACGGAATTGAAGCTCTGGATATTATCATGGAGAAAAAAGAAGACCTTGACCTGATTCTTTTAGATATTGTCATGCCAAGAGCTGACGGATTTGAAGTGCTCAAAGCGATGAACAGGTACAATCTTATCGATGAGATTCCTGTCATTATGATAACGGTTTATAATGATGACCAGTTTATAGATCGTGCATTTGAGATGGGAGTTACCGATTATATCAGCAGACCTTTCAATTCAAAGGTTGTTCATAAGAGAGTTGTAAATACCATCCTGATGTATGCCAAGCAAAAGAAGCTCATGCAGCTGGTTGAAAATCAGGTATACGAAAGACAAAAGAGCAACAGCATTATGATTAACATGCTGAGTCACATCGTAGAATTCAGAAACGGTGAAAGCGGACTGCATGTCATCAGAATTAATAACATCACTGAGCTGCTTCTTCGAAAGGTTGTAGAAAAGACAGACAGATATCGACTGACGGAGGAAGACATTTTCTTAATATGTACGGCCTCTTCCATGCACGATATCGGAAAGATTGCAATACCGATTGATATATTGAACAAACCCGGAAAGCTTTCGGATGGAGAATTTGAGATAATGAAGACACACGCACCGATAGGTGCGCAAATGATAGAGAACATTCCGTTTTATAAAAACGAACCGCTTATGAGAGTGGCACATGACATTTGCCGCTGGCATCATGAGCGATATGACGGACTGGGATATCCCGATGGGCTTAAAGGCGACGACATACCCATCAGTGCACAGATTGTTTCCATTGCAGATGTATACGATTCACTTGTAAGCTTAAGGGTATACAAACCGGCATATGCTCACGAAAAAGCGATGCAGATGATATTTAACGGAGAAAGCGGAGTGTTTAATCCTTTCCTCCTTGAATGTTTGTCGGAAATATCTGACGCGCTTCGGGATGACCTCGAGAAAATGGATGTTATAAGTCAAAGGTTCGACCTAAAGAAGCTGTTGGACGATGCATTGATGAACAAATAGAATATATTTGACGGAAATCCATACGAACGAAGGATTGCAGGAAATCGGTGACACTGGTTTGTATCTGTGTGAAAATTTGAAAACGCTCGGTTTACCAAATAGCCTCACGAGTATCGAAGCAAAAGCACTGACTTTCTGTGATTCCCTGACTGAAATTCGCTATGCCGGCACGGGCTCTGATTGGAAAACGATTAGAATAGGCGAAGATAACGAGCTTCTGACCAGCGGAAGTGTTCGAATCTACTGCGCAGAATAAAGAAGGTGAAACTATGATGAAAAGAGTATACTTATTTATATTTACGCTGATGATGTGTCTGTGTCTGACTGCCTGCGGAAGCAACACGAATACGGATACAAAGATTTCCTGCGAAGACAATACACAGAAAACTGGGGAAACGGTTGCTGACGTTGTGAATAGTGAAACGGATGACGAGACCGGAGAGCTGGCAGTTCCTGTGATGGAATGGTGGGAGTTGTATAACCCCAATGGATTTGACACATTCACTGCGGTGATTACTAATCCGAACAGCGTAGCGATTGATGTGTCCTACGATCTTGTTTATTATAAGGGCGGAAAAGAAACAGCCAGAAATGAGTCATTCGCTAATTTTGCTATCCTGCCGGGTCGCGAGGATATCATCTGGGCAAATTATGATATTCCCCAAAGCACCGATGTTGATGAGGTGAAGATGGAAAATGTCGTCGTAACAGAAACAAGCTACGAGCCTATCGACGGCAAATATGAATATGTCGGGACGACAGACGGAGAGGCATTTTTTGATTTCACCTTTGATAGCAAACCGACACTGGCGAGTATCACATTCCTGCTGTATAACGATAACAACCAAAACGGGAAGTTCGATAAAGGAGAAATCGTTGTAACAAGCACTACATCTCTTATGGAGCAAACCGGCAGAGTCTCGTTTGAAACCGACGTATATTCATATACAGACTACGAAGTATTTTTTACGGCATATTGATTTAATAAGGAAAAGTTAAAGCGGCAGGGCCAAAAACTGCCGCTTTCTTTATGTGTAGATCAGATCGTGATTAACGATTTCTGTTGCCGTTTCCCGTAGTGCGTTCATCTGTAATGTGCTTTTCCATTATGTTTCCTCCTTTGCGATAACACGAAGTTTCTTTGTCGGTGCATTAATGATTTTTAAAATAAGGTCATTGACATCTTCCATAGGTTTACCCTCGTGAATGTACTCGTTCCGAGCCGCCATTAAACACCCGACCAGCAACCGATGCTCAAAATCGTCCAAGTAAAAATATCTTCGTTTTGCTTTCATAGTCTTTTGCCCTTGCTAATGCTACGGTTTTATGTGTTTTGAAATTACTGCCTTATCAACCCGTTGCATTGTTTTGCGGAGGTTTTATAATGCTCTTTATATATATGTAATATTAACAAAAATCAATTTCGAGATTAACAAAAATCAACTAAAACATAGGAAAAATGCGAAAAAGGTTAACAAACATCAATAGAAAGATTAAATTTACACCTTGTTTGTGATAAATATTAGTGTTATTATGTTATCTATATATTAAATAAAGGAGATGTTAGGAATGGGTGATACTAAAATTGATGTGAGCAAGAAATACAAGAAGTCTTATTTCCTTCCGCCTACTATGTCTTATGATTGGGTAAAGAAGGATACCATAGATAAAGCACCGATATGGTGCAGCGTTGATTTGCGTGATGGCAATCAGGCGCTGATAGATCCGATGTCGTTAGAGCAAAAGCTGGATTTCTTTAAATTATTGGTAAAGATTGGTTTTAAAGAAATCGAAGTAGGTTTTCCTGCTTCCTCCGATACGGAATATAATTTTATCCGTGCATTAATTGAACAGAATCTCATCCCTGAAGATGTTACCATTCAGGTACTTACACAGGCGAGAGAGCATATTATAAAGAAAACCTTTGATGCGGTAAAGGGTGCGCCTCATGCGATTATTCATTTATACAATTCTACTTCGGTAGAACAAAGAACACAGGTATTTAAAAAAGAAAAAGAAGAGATAAAGCAGCTGGCCATTGACGGTGCAATGCTTTTAAAGAAGCTTGCAGATGCTACAGACGGAGATTTCAGATTTGAGTACAGCCCGGAAAGCTTTTCACAAACCGAAGTCGACTTTGCACTTGATGTCTGCAATGCCGTACTGGATGTATGGAAACCGGACAGCAGTCACAAGGCCATTATTAATCTTCCGACTACCGTCCAGGTTGCAATGCCGCATGTGTTTGCAAGCCAGGTGGAGTATGTTCATAAAAATCTTAAGCACAGACAAAACGTTGTTTTAAGCGTTCATCCGCATAATGACCGAGGCTGCGGAATTTCCGATGCCGAGTTTGGAGTTTTGGCGGGAGCAGACAGAGTTGAGGGTACTCTTTTTGGAAACGGAGAAAGAACAGGAAATGTCGACCTTGTAACAGTAGCTCTTAACATGGTAACACATGGTGTGGAGAGCGGGCTGGACTTCTCGGACATAATGAAAATCAGAGAAGCCTACGAAGGCTTTACCAACATGAAGGTCCATGAGAGAACTCCTTATGCGGGAGATCTTGTATTTACGGCTTTCTCCGGATCACATCAGGATGCAATCAGCAAAGGAATGACCTGGAAAAACGAAGGAAAAAGCGGAGACCGATGGGATATTCCATATTTGCCGATTGACCCGGCAGATGTTGGACGCGAATATGAGTCCGATGTCATACGTATCAATTCAACGTCCGGAAAAGGTGGCGTAGCATTTGTCCTGAAGCAGCAATTTGGTTTCGCTGTTCCAAAGCCTATGCAGGAAGAGGTTGGATACCTGATAAAGGGCATTTCCGACAAGCGCCATCAGGAGCTTTTGCCTAAAGAAATATTTGCGATATTTGAAGAAAATTATATTCATTCCAGAGATATATTTGATATCACGAATGCGAAATTTACGCAGGGAAATGGAATAAGCGCCGAAATTGAAATCGAGCAGGATGGAGAGAAGAGAATTATTCATACGACAGGAAACGGACGTCTGGATTCTGTCAGCAACGCCATCAAGACATATTTTGGAATTACCTACGAGCTTTCTGTATATGAAGAGCATGCTATTTCCAAAGGTTCAGCTTCAAAAGCTGCCGCCTATGTCGGAATTACCGGCGAAGGTAAATACTATTGGGGCGTGGGAGTGGACGAGGATATTATCAAGAGTTCCATAGCGGCACTTGTCTCGGCAACCAATAAATATGCCAAGGAACAGCATATAACTGATGGACGCGAAGCGAGAGTGGTTGAAATTATGAGCTATATTCAGCAGCACTATGACAGTGTTACACTTGAAAGTCTTGCGGAGCTCTTCCATTTATCCAAACCATACCTTTCCAAATACATCAAGGAAAAGGCAGGAGTTACCTTCCAGCAGGCATTAAAGGATGAAAGAATGAAAAGAGCCAAAAACTTTTTGCTGGAAACAGACATGAGCATTGAGGCAATTGGTACAAGCGTCGGATATGACAATGTTGAACATTTCATCAGACTCTTTAAGCGTGCTTACGGAAAAACTCCGATGAAATTTAGAAAAAAGAATAAATAAATGTGAAATAGCTGTGAAATCACTTTCCTTTTTGGAAGAAATACTGTAAAATTAAGCAATGCGTGAGTGAACTACTTAATTTAGATTTTTAATTAAAGGGAGAAAAATCATGGCAAAAAAAGAACAGAATATAAAGACAGAAGATAAACCTCTTACCAAATATGACATGAAAGTAAAGAAACGTGAGGCTGCAAAAAGAAAGGCAAAGAAAGACAAGGCAAACGGCATAATATTAGGTGTTGCAATTGTTATTATCTTAGCAGCAATGGTTGCTTATTTCCCCATCAGGAATTATATGACCGTCAATGGTGCGTATATCAAAATTGACGGGCAGAGCATCAGTCGCGTGGAATATGATTACAACTACAATGTAACAGTAACCAATTATTTAAATAATTACGGTTCGTATCTGTCATACTTTGGAATTGATACCTCTTCCGATTTCTCAAATGAAATGTACGATGAGAATCTGACATGGGGCGATTTCTTTGACAAAATGACTGTTGAGAGTCTGTCATCCATAGTAGCAATGGAAAGAGAAATGATGGCAGCCGGTTTTACCTGCGAAACGGATGAAAAGTATCAGGCGTTTGCAGATTCCGCCGCATCCGCAGCTGAGGATCAGGGAATATCATTAAAGGAATATATTTCCAAGACCTTTGGTGATTATGCGACACTTAAGCGTCTCGAGCCGTTCATCAGAAAATCAGTGATGGTTAATGAGTATTACGACGAAGTTCAGGAAACCAAGATTCCCGGATTTGAAGAGATTAACGCTTATTACGAAGAGCATAAAAACGACTACGATTCTATAGATTATTATCAGACAGTTGTAAAAGCTACACTTCCTACGGAGCCCACTGAGCTTGCAGACGAAGAACCTTCATATGATGACGACGGCAACTATATACCTTCAGACGCTGAAGTGGAAAGTGCAATGAAGGCAGCATATGAAGATGCACAATCAAAAGAAAGCTTTGTTACAATGGAAGGAACTTTAAAAGAGGGAGCTTCCTATTCAGGAACAAGTTATCTTATCAGAGATTGGCTTTATGATGAAGCCAGAGCTGAAGGAGACAAGACCATCATCGAGGACGAGAGTTCAAATCAGTACTATGTACTAGGTTTCAAAGCACGTTTCCTGATTGATGATCCTACAGTTGCAGCACACTTCATTATCCTTACACCGGATGAAGAAGGAAAGCTTACAGCCAATGGCGATGATATCCTGGCAGAGTGGGCAGCAGGTGAAGCAACCGAAGAAAGCTTTGCTGAGATTGCGGATAAATACAACGAAGTCACCGTTATGTCCCTCGAGGGCGGATACATAGAAGCTGCTACCAAAACAGGAATGGCAGTAGACCTTTCCGACTGGTTGTATGCTGACGGCAGAAAGGCCGGAGACACCGGAGTGATAGCATCCGAGGATGGAAATACATATGTAGTTTACTTTACCGCTTACGGAGATGAGGAATGGTACATTTCCATCAAGAACACACTTACTTCTGACAATATGAGTGCATATCTCGATGAAATTACCGCAGGTATGGAAGTGAAGGATTTAAAAAATGCTTTAAGATATATAAGTATTGAAAATGCACTGGCAGAAACTTCGGAAGAAACGCAAGAGTAAAATGATGACAGGAGGCTTTCCCGTGTAAAACGTGAAAGCCTCTATTTTTTACATATAGAGAAGAAAAATGGAAAAAGAAATAACACAGGAAAACAAAATACAAAATAGAGCGATCAATTTTGATCTGTTAAGGGTAATAGCTTCTCTGGCAGTTGTATTCATTCATGCATCTGCCAGCTTCTGGTATTATACTGACGTCACAGGTTTTACCTGGCAGACCTTTAACGTATACGACAGTTTGTCCCGCTGGGGCGTACCGGTCTTCGTAATGATAAGCGGAGCCTTCATGACCGACAAAGAGCTGTCTGTAAAGACCATTGTTACAAAATACATACTGCGACTGATGTGTGTATACCTGTTTTGGGGGATTGTATATTACCTGTCCTATGGGGAGAGTATTATCTTACAGATAAAAGGAATATTTATTATAGGCTCGGGTAATTTCTCACAGATGATAAGAGGGCATTATCACATGTGGTTTATACCTATGATAGCCGGAATATATTTGTGCATCCCGATTCTAAAGAAAATAGCGGAAAACGAAAAGTTGACACGATATTTTCTGGCACTGGCCTTCATATTCTCATTTGCATGGCCACAGGCAGTTGAAATGACACATGACCTTATGCCGGAATCAATCAATAATATTGTAAACGCACTTAACGGAAGTATTAATCAGCTGACTCCATATATGGTTATGGGCTATGCGGCATATTTTATCCTGGGCTATTACATGAGTAAAACAGTGTTTTCCAAAAGAACGCGTATTGTTATTTATACATTAGGCATACTTGGATTTTTGGCGACCGTAATTCTGACATCGCATGTTTCCATTTCCCAAAATCTGGCAGACAATACCTACTATGAGAGCTTCACGGTTAATGTATTGCTTGAGGCGATGGCTGTTTTTGAACTGTTCAAGAATATCAAAATCAAAAATGTCCGCGCCGGGAAAATTATCCGCGCGCTATCAAAGTGGAGCCTTGGAGCATACATGGCGCACCTGGTATTTATTGAAGTGGTGTTGCCCAAATTCAATTTGACAACACTTTCCTTTAACCCCGTTTTGTCCGTGCCGGTGATAAGCATTATCACCTTTGTGACCGCATATGCAATTTCGGGATTGATAAATCAGCTTCCGATTTTAAAGAAATATATAGTGTAATGTATAGAGCTTTATGTTGCGTTAATGTACTATGCAAACAAACGATAAAATGTTATATTAAAAAAGTATTAAAAATTCATGATAGGGAGGAAATAATTAATGGGTCTAATTAAATCAACTATAAATGCGGCTCTTGGAGCAGCAGGAGGAGTACTTTCAGATCAGTGGAAAGAATTCTTCTATTGTGATGCAATTGAAAATGATATTCTGGTGGTAAAAGGTGTTAAGCGTATCGGTGGACGATCATCTAACACAAACGGAAACGACAATATCATTTCAAACGGCTCCGGAATTGCAGTTGCAGACGGACAGTGTATGATTATCGTAGAACAGGGAAAGGTAGTCGAGGTTTGTGCGGAGCCCGGCGAATATACCTTTGATACATCAACTGAGCCCAGTATTTTCAGTGGAGATTTAGGTTCTTCCATAAAGGCAACATTTAATGCAATCGGAAAAAGATTTGAGTATGGCGGAGATACCGGAAAGGATCAGAGAGTTTATTATTTTAACACCAAAGAGATTATGGACAACAAATTCGGAACTCCCAATCCGGTTATGTTCCGTGTAGTAGATTCCAAGCTGGGACTTGATGTAGACGTTTCACTTCGTTGTTCAGGTGTATATTCTTATAAGATAGCAGACCCGCTTACCTTCTATTCAAACGTATGCGGCAATATTGAAAACAGTTTTTCCAGAGAAGAAATTGACAAGCAGCTCAAGACAGAGTTCTTAAGTGCTCTTCAGCCCGCACTTGCTAAGATTTCCGAGATGGAAGTAAGACCTAATCAGATTATGGCTCATACTACAGAGCTTGAGGATTCCATGAATGAAGCCCTCAGCAGAAAGTGGCTTGCAGACAGAGGAATAAAGGTATGTACAATTGCTCTCGGTTCAGTAACACTTCCGGACGAAGATGCCGAGATGATTAAGGCACTTCAGAGAACAGCCGTATTCCAGAATCCTGCAATGGCTAATGCAACAACTGTTGCGGCAGCAGCAGATGCTATGAAGATTGCAGCAGGCAACAGCGCCGGTGCAATGACAGGCTTTATGGGAATGGGAATGGTTAACAATATGGCCGGCGGAATGATGCAGAATGTTCAGGGACAAGCTCAGCAGCAGGCTCCCGCACAGGACAGCTGGACATGCTCATGCGGAACAGTAAACACCGGAAAGTTCTGTTCAAATTGCGGTTCTACAAAGCCTTCAAGCTGGACCTGTACATGCGGAACAGTAAATAGCGGAAAGTTCTGCTCAAACTGTGGTGCTTCAATGCCTGTAACATGGACCTGTAAATGTGGAGCAGTAAACAGCGGAAAATTCTGTTCAAACTGTGGTGCTAAAAACGAATAGCCAATTAAAGGGGATATAAATAATGGCAGGATTAAATGAGCACAAGTGCCCATGTTGTGGTGGAGCTATTGAGTTTAATTCTTCTGTTCAAAAATTAAAATGTCCATATTGCGATACAGAATTTGAAATGGACACATTACAAAGCTATGCAGAAGAACAGGCTCAGGATAAAACCTCAGAGATAGAGTGGAGCACCGAAGGATTAAATGAATGGAGCGATTCCGATCAGGAAGGAATTAAAGTATACGTATGTAATTCATGCGGTGGCGAGATTGCTGCAGATGCAAATACAGCAGCAACCTCATGCCCGTATTGTGACAATCCGGTTTCTTTGTCCGGCAATTTAAACGGAATGTACAAACCGGAATATGTTATTCCTTTCAAATTGGATAAAAAAGCAGCCAAAGAGATGTTTAAAAAACATCTTGAAGGAAAGAAGCTGTTACCTAATGTGTTTAAGACTAGCAATCATATGGAAGAGATTAAAGGTATTTATGCTCCTTACTGGTTGTTTGGAAGTAAAGCAGAAGGCCGTATTACTTATAAGGCAACAAAGAACAGATTTTACAGTGACAGCAGGTATAATTACAATGAGACCAGTTACTATCTGGCAGTTAGAGCCGGTTCGCTTGAATTCGAAAGAGTACCTGTTGACGGTTCTTCCAAATTGGATGACGATTTGATGGAATCAATAGAGCCCTTTGACTTTAACGATGCAGTGCCTTTCAACAGCGGTTATCTTACCGGCTATTTTGCAGATAAATATGACGTAGATGAAAAGCAAAGTGTAGGCAGAGCAAACGAAAGAATTGAGAATTCAACAGAGCAGACCTTTAAGGATTCGGTTGTTGGATACAATTCAGTTACTACCGACAGCAAGAGAGTTGTAATACACGGTGGTAAAGCAAGCTACGCCATGTATCCGGTATGGATACTTACTACCAAATGGAACAATGAGCTTTATACCTTTGCAATGAACGGTCAGACAGGAAAGTTTGTCGGAAACCTTCCCTGCGACAAGGCAAAAGCTAGAAGCATCTTCTTTAAAACATCAGGAATCGCAGCAGTTATTACATTTGCTGTTACGTTTTTGATGTGGTTATTATAGGAGGTGCAGATATGAGAAAACATAATAATAAATTACTTAATACAATTCTTTGTTTAGCACTTGCATTTTCCTTTATGTTTGTGAATGCAGATAAGGCAAAGGCATATTCGGCTCAGGTTGATGAGTTTTGGGAGTGGTATGACAACCAAAGCTATGAGGTTCCTTTTATAGTTGATATGGCCGGAGTGCTGCCTGATAGCGAAAGAGATGATTTACAAAACCGGTTGCTTGATATTTCCAATAAGCATATGGTTTTAGCCTCTATGGTAATTATCGATTCAGATACTGATTATTCTTCACTTTCCTGTGCAGAGGACATCAGAGATTATGGTTATTACGGCGGAGGCACACAAGGTGACTGCGTAATGCTGTATGTTAATCTTTATACCAGAGATTGGGTGATTTCAACCAAGGGTTACGGAATTGATTCATTTACAGACGCAGGTATACAGTATGTCGGAGAGCAGATTGCACCTTACTTAAAGGATGCTGATTATTATAAAGCAGGCTGTAAGTTCGTAGAAGTGTTTGATGATTTCATGATTCGCTATGAGAACGGTGATCCTTTTGATGTAGATGATCTTCCTAAGGCGCCTTTCCCGGTATTCAAGAACATTTTGATTGCAATTGCAGTCGGACTTGTAATTGGACTTATCTATATTTTGATATTAAAGGGCCAGTTAAAGAGTGTTGCTCCCAATGAGTCAGCAACTGACTTCGTAGTGAAGGGAAGCGTAAACATTAACGAGAAAAAGGATATCTACCTCTATAGGACAGTATCAAAGACACCCAAGCAATCATCTTCTTCGGGTGGAAGCTCTACACATACTTCGTCATCCGGAAGCAGAAGCGGCGGTGGCGGCGGAAAATTCTAATCCGAACAATAATTTTCAAATACCATCAGACATGTATATGTTTGATGGTATTTTTTATGTTGCTATGATATACTTTTTCTTATGAAAATAATAGTTATGGATTTGGACGGAACCTTACTTAATTCAAAGAAAGAGATTTCGCCCCTTACGAAAAAGAAAATACTTCAGGCAGAAGAAAAAGGGCACAGGGCAGTACTTGCATCGGGCAGAACCGACCGCGGGACGCAAAACTGTGCAAGTGAATTAGAGCTTAAAAATTATGGGGGATATATGATATCCTACAATGGTGCCAAAATAACGGATTGCGCAACCGGCGAAATTCTTTACAGTGTATTTGTTCCCCGTGATATTCCTGCAAAGCTTTATGAGATAGCAAAAGAATTCGGTGCGGGGCTCTTAACCTATAAAGGCGGAATACTATGGTCTGCCTTTGAACCTGATGAATATGTTAAGATTAATGCCTCCAGGAATTGTATGGAGATAAGAGTTTGTGAGAACTTTGCGAAGCAGATTACATTTGATGTTAACAAATGTCTTCTATGTACATCACCGGAGAGAGGAGTTGCGCTTGAATCGATGCTGCGGGAAAAACTCGGAGATGAATTATATATCTCCCGATCCGAGGATTTCTTTGTAGAGGTAATGGCCGGCGGAGTCAGTAAAGGCGATGCGCTTATGAAACTCTCCGAGCTTGCGGACTTTAACATGGAAGATGTCATATGCTTTGGAGACAGCTACAATGACATGACCATGCTAAAAGAGGCCGGCACAGCCGTTGCTATGGGCAATGCCCGCGATGAACTAAAAGAAATTGCGGATTATGTTACCGATTCCTGTGATGAGGATGGAATTGCAAAAGCAATAGACAGATATATTATTTAATAAAAGGAAACTGCATGATTATCAATATTCCCGAAAAAGTGAACTGCATATTGACGGCGTTAAATGAAGCCGGGTACGAAGCATACATAGTCGGTGGATGCGTAAGAGATTCCATTTTAAACAGGGAGCCGGGCGACTGGGACATTACTACTTCGGCTACACCGAAGGAAGTAAAGGACATATTCATGAGGACCGTAGACACCGGGATAATGCATGGTACGGTCACGGTGCTTATTGACCGTGAAGGCTTCGAAGTAACCACCTACAGAATAGATGGGGAATATGAGGATTCCAGACATCCGAAAGAAGTCATCTTTACGCCCAGCCTCGAAGAAGATTTAAAACGAAGAGACTTTACCATTAATGCCATGGCATATTCACCGACAGACGGATTGGTGGATTTGTTTGGCGGAATGGAAGATATTAAGAGAAAGCTTATAAGATGTGTGGGAAATCCCAAGGAACGTTTCAGTGAGGATGCACTTAGGATAATGCGGGGTATTAGGTTTGCAGCTTCGTTGGGATATGATATAGACACGCCGACTGCCGATGCAATGAAGGAACTCGCACCTTCTTTGGCGAAAATCAGTGCCGAGAGAATATGTACAGAGCTTATAAAGCTCATTAATTCCCCACATCCCGAGATGCTAAAGGAAGCGTACAGATTAGGAATTACAAAGGTAGTTCTTCCGGAGTTTGACAGCTGTATGGAATGTGAGCAGAACAATCCCAATCATATGTATAATGTGGGAGAGCATATAATTCATTCCATGATGATGATTGAACCCGATAAATATTTAAGGCTTACCATGATGCTTCATGACATAGGAAAACCGAGGACCAAGACAACCGATGAGACCGGAAAGGATCACTTTTACGGACATGCGGGTGAAAGCGTTAAAATGGCGCAGGATATATTACGGCGACTGCGATTGGACAATGACACTATATACTTTGTCAGGAAATATGTAAGATTTCATGACATAGCTCATGCAGAGAACCCTGATGACATTCAGGTAAGACGTGCCATAAACATGGTGGGCGAAGATGCATTCCCGGATATATTCAAGGTATGGAGAGCTGATGTGCTGGCCCAAAGTGATTACAGGAGAAAAGAAAAGCTTGAGATAATTGAAAAGTGGGAAAGCCTGTATCATGAAATCACAGCTGACAATCAGTGCGTTTCCTTAAAGGACATGGCTGTTACGGGAACAGATTTAATCAATGAAGGTGTTACCCCCGGCAAACAGTTGGGAGAAGTACTGCAGTATTTGTTAGACAGGGTATTGGAAGACCCTAAAATGAATGACAGGGATGCCTTGATAAAACTGTACAGGGAGAGGTTAAGGTGAAAAAACATATAGCTAAAGCCATCAATTTAATACTGTCCGTTCTCTGCATCCTGTTAATGGCGGGCTGTTCGCAAACCGAAGAAGTAAAGCCTCCCGCCACGGATAATAATAAATCTGCAAAAGGAATAGTGTCGATTGGACCTAAAAGTTATGATTCGGCAGACACCTGTGTTGTATGTGGCATAAACGAAAGTGAAAGTACCATTACATTTTTAAATATTGAGCTATTAAAAAAGTACACATTATCCTTTGACAAAACCACATCCTTTAAGGACAGATACGGAAAAGAATTATTATTTGAAGATATCAAAATCGGTGAAATAGCAGATACTACTTTTCTTAAATCCAAGAAGCATCTGACCACCTTGCAGATATCTCCAAATTCCTTTAGAAACGATGATGTTACGGAGTATACACTCGACTTTATTAAACAGGAGATACATATAGGTTCTGAAAACTACAAGCTGAACAAAGACATTCTGTTTTGCTCCGACGGGGTTATCATAGACCCGATGGAGTTAGTGGAAGCGGACACACTTTCGATACGCGGAATAGACAGAGAAATATTCAGTATAACGGTTGAACGGGGCCATGGTTACTTACGCCTTCAAAATGACGAGTATTTTGTTGGCGGGTGGATTGAGGTTGGCCCGAAGATAATCACCAAAATATCCAAGGACATGCTTTTGACCGTCCCTGAAGGAGAATACCAGGTTAATATTTCCAACAAAGGAAGCGGCGGCATCAAAAATGTCATCATTAACAAAAATCAGGAGACGGTGCTGGACATCGGAGATTTGGAAATCGTGGAGGAGAAATTCGGCAATGTTTTGTTCAGTGTCACACCGGATAAAACGGCTGTATATATTGACGGAAGCCAAGTTGATATTTCGGTACCTGTTTCGCTCTCTTATGGCATTCATCAAATGATAGCCAAGGCGGAAGGCTATGACACTATAGTAAAGTATTTAAGTGTCGGGCAGGAATCGGCCGGCATAGACATCACCCTTGAAAAGTCGGATTCCGATGATGACGAAGAGGATGATGAGGCAGCAGAAACCGTAACCGTAAGTGATTATTACAAGGTATATGTAGACTCGCCGGAAGGTGCGGAGGTATATTTAGACGGTACATATATAGGGGTTGCACCGTGCAATTTTAAAAAGGTTGCCGGGACACATATAATCACTCTAAAAAAGACGGGATTTGAGACAAGAAGCTACACTGTATCGTTAGAAGACGATGATAATGATTTTTCTTATTCCTTTGCAGAACTTTCTTTATCGACAAATAATGAATAGGAAAAACATCCCAAAATGGCTTAAATATAGGAAAAATCCTTGACAAAGAGGCCAAAAAAAGATATAAATATTATTAGGCGTTATAAAGATAGGCGTCAGAAAATCACAAATAATGAAAGCCCATTAGAGGAGGAGTTCAAAATGAACAAAACAGAATTAGTTGCAGCTATGGCTGAGCAGGCTGGAATTTCTAAAAAGGACGCAGAGAAAGCTCTTAAAGCTTTTACAGACGTTGTTGTTGCTGAATTAAAGAAAGATGAGAAAGTACAGTTAGTTGGTTTTGGTACATTCGAAGTTTCTAAGCGTGGTGCAAGAACCGGCAAGAATCCCAGAACAAACGAGCAGATTAAGATTCCTGCATCAAAGGCTCCTAAGTTCAAAGCTGGTAAAGCTTTCAAGGATGCTCTCAACTAATTAGTTGATATTATGAGAACTAACCCACATCTTTTGGTGTGGGTTTTTCTTTTTCACGGAGGCGTATATGAGACTTGATAAATACCTTAAGGTATCAAGATTAATTAAAAGAAGAACGGTTGCAAATGACGCATGTGATGCCGGCCGGGTTATGGTGAATCAAAAACCTGCAAAAGCATCTACAAACGTCAAAGAAGGTGATATAATTACTATAGCTTTTGGAAATAATCCCGTACAGGTTGAAGTGTTAAGTGTACAGGAAACCATCAGAAAAGAAGAAGCCAAGGAGATGTATAAATATATCTAGGCTTACGGAGGTTTAAATGGGCAGACGAAAAGCTGCATATAAGAAGAATCATCAAAACAGGGCAGGGATGCTGCTTATTACGCTTGTTGTTCTTATGCTTTTAGCAGTAGTAGGGATAAAGAGCAGGGACCTGAAGGAAAAGATTGCTTCAGGCCGAGAGCGGATAGAGGAGCTTAACAAAGATATAGAGAGCGAAGAAGCGAGAGCGGAAGAAATAGAAGAGCTTGATAAGCGTTCCGACACCTTAGGATATATAGAGGACATGGCGAAGGAAAAGCTGGGCCTCGTTTATGAAGATGAGATAGTATTCAAGAAGCAGGATTAACAGACAACATAAACATGAGAAAACTAAATCCGACAGAAAAAAAGGTATATGACTATATTGAAGAGCATGACATGATTAAGGCCGGTGATAAGGTCGTTGTTGGCGTTTCCGGAGGGGCAGACTCGCTTTGCCTCTTATTTTTGTTGATACAATATTCCGAGCGAGTTCCGTTTTCATTATATGTAGTGCATGTCAATCACTTAATCAGGACAGATGCCGCTCGCGATGCGGATTATGTTAAGAGTATATGTGAGGAATATGAAATACCCTTTTATCTCAAGGAAGTGGATGTAAGGAGGATGGCCAAGAACGGCCATTTGTCTGAAGAGGAAGCCGGAAGAAATGCCAGATACAGTGCTTTTGAAGAAGTTGCAAAGGAAACAGGAGCAGGCAAAATTGCAGTTGCCCACAATAAAAACGACAGGGCTGAAACCTTTCTGTTCAATTTGTTTCGCGGCAGCAGTCTTAACGGTCTGGGCAGCATAAGACCTGTACGCGGAAACATAATCCGACCGATTTTATGTCTGGAGCGAAAAGAAGCAGAAGAGTATTTAAATGAAAGAAACATAGAGTATTGTATTGATTCCACCAATATGGAGGATGATTACAGTCGCAACAGAATCAGACATAATGTTCTGCCTTATGTGGAAGAGGAAATCTTTAAGGGAAGCACGAATAATATTTCGAGAGCTGCAAAGGAGCTTTCGGAGGCCGAGGAGTTTCTGGATGCACTGACCAATGAAAGCTATAAGAAATGCACTCAAAACGGACGCCTTCTTGTTTCCAAATTAAGTAAAGAACCTGCATATATACAGAAAAGAATTATCTACAAAGCCATTGTGGAAGCCTGTGGGAAAGCGAAGGACATTTCATCGGTTCATGTGGAGAAGGTCAGAAGTATGTTGTATATAGATGAGAATCCGACAGTCAGTCTTCCATATGAAACGGATGCAGTCAGGGAGTATGATGAGATAGTATTCTACAGCAGAAATAATGAAACAATCTCCTTATTTGAGACCGGGATACTGATGCATAGTGAAAATGAGCAATATGAAATTGGAAATAATCATACGGTTATGGTAAAGGTATTTAAAAAAGAGACCGAAAATGCTGAATTTCCAACGGATAAGTATACGAAATGGTTTGATTATGATAAAATAGATAAACCGTTAATTATCAGAACCCGAAAGACGGGGGATTACATGACCTTATCGGATGGAGAAGGCCACATAATCAGCAAATCCCTTAAGGACTATATGATAACGGAGAAAATCCCGGCCAGAATTCGAGATACAATCCCGCTTTTAGCTTGCGGAGAGCATATCGTATGGACGGTGGGATACAGAATAAGTGAGTATTTTAAGACAGACAGTCAGACAAAGACTATTCTGGAAATAAAATATATATAATTGGAGGAAATATATATGTCATATCATATCGAGGAGTTAATCAGCGAAAAAGACGTTGATGCAAGAATCAATGCAATCGGAGAGCAAATCAGTAAAGACTACGAAGGGAAATCTGTACATTTAGTTTGTGTACTCAAGGGCGGAAGCTTTTTTATGTGCGAGCTTGCCAAAAGAATTTCCAGACCTGTCTCACTTGACTTTATGTCAGTCTCAAGCTACGGAAGCGACACAAAGTCGAGCGGTGTAGTTAAAATTGTTAAAGACCTGGACGAATCCATTAAAGATAAGGACGTTCTTGTAGTAGAGGACATTGTTGACAGCGGCAGAACCTTGAGCTATCTGATGGCAATGTTAAAGGACAGAGGTCCCAAATCATTAAAGCTTTGTACTCTTTTGGACAAACCCGACAGAAGAGTAATTGATGTTCATGTTGATTATACCGGTTTTGAAATTCCGGATAAGTTTGTGGTAGGATATGGGCTTGATTATGATCAGCTTCACCGCAATCTTCCCTACATCGGCGTGGTAGAATTTGACGACTAATTATTTGGAGGAACAATTATTTGAACAAAAAAAAGAAAGTAAGCATAGCACCCTTTGTCTTCCTGGCACTGATTTTGTTGATGGTGGAGCTCCTTTGGAGCAATAACCAGAAAGCAATAGTAGAAGATTATTCAAAAGCCAGGTTTATTGAAGACATATTAAAGGACGAAGTAGAAAAAGTCAGTATTTATCAGAATGAAGAACCGCCCACAGGTTTTGTTTTAGTAAGACTTAACGGCAATATCCAAAAGAAGTTTTATGTTACGGATGTAAAGGAAATCGAAAGCCTTGTGCGCGAATATGGGATTGACCCCAAGATAAACGATGTACAAAAGGTAGGGTATTTTCTTTCGACCATACTTCCGTTAATTATAATAGTATTGGGAGTTGGCGTATTATTTCTAATCTTTAATGCGCAGGCGTTAGCTGCTAACGGCGGTGCCAAAATGGCGAATTTTGGCAAGAGTACGGCCAGACGTGCGGATGGAAAAGACAAGATAGATTTTACTTATGTTGCCGGGCTTAAGGAAGAGAAAGAAGAATTGGCCGAGATAGTGGATTTCTTAAAGGATCCCAAGAAATATGTTGAAATTGGAGCAAGAATCCCCAAAGGAGTATTGCTTGAGGGCCCTCCCGGAACAGGAAAGACATTTCTTGCAAAGGCTGTAGCCGGAGAAGCAGGAGTTCCGTTCTTTTCAATATCGGGTTCTGATTTTGTGGAAATGTTTGTCGGAGTCGGTGCTTCCAGAGTAAGAGACCTTTTTGAGGAAGCTAAGAAAAATGCACCCTGTATTGTATTTATAGATGAGATTGATGCAGTTGCAAGGCGACGCGGCACCGGTATGGGTGGAGGACATGACGAAAGAGAACAGACACTCAATCAGCTCTTGGTTGAGATGGATGGATTCGGAGTTAATTCAGGAATCATTGTTCTTGCGGCAACAAACCGTGTGGATATCTTAGACCCTGCAATTCTTCGTCCCGGACGATTTGACAGAAAAGTAGCTGTAAATGCTCCCGATGTAGGCGGCCGTGAGGAGATTTTAAAGGTTCATTCCAAAAACAAGGCTCTTTCGGAAGAGGTTGATTTGGAACAGATTGCTCAGACAACAGCCGGATTTACCGGAGCGGATTTAGAGAACCTTTTAAACGAGTCGGCTATTGCCGCAGCCCGTGACGGAAGGAAGTTTATAACACAGGAGGATATTAAGAAATCCTTCATCAAGGTTGGACTTGGTGTGGAGAAAAAGAGTCATATTATTTCCGACAAGGAAAAGAAGATTACGGCATACCACGAAGCCGGCCATGCTATTTTATTCCATTTGCTTCCGGATGTGGGACCTGTATATTCCGTTTCTATTATCCCTACGGGATTAGGGGCAGCAGGCTATACAATGCCGCTTCCCGAAAAAGATGAGATGTTTTTGACCAAGGGCAAGATGCTTCAGGATATCATGGTATCCTTAGGAGGCAGAATAGCCGAAGAAATCATATTCAAGGACATTACGACAGGAGCCTCCAGTGACATCAAAAAGGCAACCAAGGTTGCCCGCAAGATGGTAACCCGGTTCGGAATGAGTGACAATATAGGTGTTATTTGTTACGACGATGACGATGATGAAGTATTTATCGGCCGCGACCTTGCTCATGCCAAGAGTCACAGCGAACAGGTAGCAAACGAAATTGATGCCGAAGTAAAGGCAATAATCGATGACTGCTACAGCAAAGCAAAAGACATTATTCTTAAAAATGAAGATGTACTTCACGCCTGTGCCGAGCTTCTCTTACAAAAAGAGAAAATCGGCCGCGAGGAATTTGAAGCTCTATTTGCATAATAACGATATAATAAAAGACGCACCCTTAAGGGGTGCGTCTTCTGCTATAAAAGCATATTTCCCGATGTATATGGTATTGTCTTTATCCTTATTGTTTTTTGACAGAAGTATGATGGTTATGAAAAAAAGCCTTGAAAATAGCAAATAATTGTGAAAAATGCAAGAAGGAGTTTAAAACACCCCTGCTTTTGTGATAGTTGTATAAAAATGCACAACACACTCATGGTAAAAATGCACAAAAACAGAGAGGCGTTTTTGTGATATTTGTTTAAAACGTGTATAGGCAAAAGAGGTATGTCATGGTACTATAATATGCGTAACCCCCCCAATACATTATATAGTTTTTTGCTATACCCCATAAGAAATACCTTCTCTAAAAAGACAGCTCCCCAAGCTGTCTTTTTTACTTTTCCGGATTCCATTAGTGGTTGAAGATTACGCATAAATTTAGTAAAATAGAACCAGTGAGTATTTGAAAAGGCGTATGAATATGGATTACGAGAAATTTAAACACATCGAAGAAAATCTTCAATATATATATAATATGAGGCCTCCCTTCAAAGGAGGGGCTATCTTTTCCGACACTTCGGCGGAGTATATTAATCCTGCAGAACCGGCACCTTATGATATTGTCTCTATTCGCTTCAGGTCCAGAAAGAACAATTTGGACGGAGTTTTTTTTGTGTACAACAAAAAAAGATACTATATGAACAAGGTAGAGAGTACCGAAGAATTTGATTTCTATGAGTATAAGCTTCAGCTTGAAGACGAAACAGTCAGCTATTATTTCGAATTCCATTCAGGTGCGCTTGCCGGATATTATGATAAGCGCGGTCTTGTCAGAGAACCGAATGATTATTTCAACTTCACCATTATTCCCGGATTTTCAACTCCGAAATGGGCTAAGGGAGCTGTAATGTATCAGATATACGTGGACAGGTTCTATAACGGGGATGAGACAAACGATGTTGAAACTAACGAATATGCATATATCGGTCAGCATGTAAGACACGTGGATGATTGGAGCAGATATCCGGGCGATATGGATGTCAGGGACTTTTACGGCGGAGATTTACAGGGCGTAATTGATAAGCTTGATTATCTGAAGGATTTGGGAGTGGAGGTAATCTATTTTAATCCCCTCTTTGTATCGCCCTCCAATCATAAATATGACATTCAGGACTATGACTATATCGACCCGCATATAGGCAAAATCGTTGACGACGGCGGAGAATTGTTAAATGATAATGACATGGATAATACCCATGCCTCTAAATATATCAATCGTGTTACCAACAGAAAAAACCTGGAAGCCAGCAACGAACTGTTTATCAAATTAGTTGAGACGGCTCATCAAAAAGGGATGAGAATTATCCTGGACGGAGTATTCAATCACTGTGGTTCCTTCAACAAGTGGATGGACAGAGAAAGAATATACTCAAATGCTGAAGGATATGAAAAGGGTGCTTATGTCAGTGCGGAGAGTCCGTACAGAGGATTTTTTGACTTCCGCGACAAAAACGCATGGCCGAATAATTCAAGCTATGACGGATGGTGGGGACACGATACCTTACCCAAGTTAAATTACGAAGAATCTGCACAGCTTTATGAATATATATTAAGAATAGCCAAAAAATGGGTATCTCCTCCGTTTAATGCCGATGGATGGAGACTTGATGTTGCAGCAGATTTAGGGCACAGTCCCGAGATTAATCATAAATTCTGGCAGGATTTCAGAAAAGCCGTAAAAGAGGCAAATCCTGAGGCCATCATAATAGCTGAGCATTACGGGAACACTAGGGATTGGCTGAACGGAAAAGAATGGGATACCGTAATGAATTATGATGCATTTATGGAACCCGTCACCTGGTTTTTGACAGGAATGGAAAAGCACAGTGATGATTATATCCCTGATTTGTGCGGTAAAGCAGATAATTTCTGGGGAGCAATGCGTCAGCACGGTGCAGATTTCTCCATGCCGACCTGGGAAGTGGCCATGAATCAGCTTTCCAATCATGATCATTCCAGATTCCTGACCAGAACAAATCATATGGTCGGACGTGCGGCAACGCTTGGAGCACAAAGGGCTTCAGAAAATATAAGCCTTGCCACCTTCAGAATAGCTGTAATGATGCAAATGACATGGGTGGGCGCACCGACAATTTACTACGGAGACGAGGCCGGTCTGTGCGGATTTACTGACCCGGACAACAGAAGAACGTATCCTTGGGGAAGTGAAAACAAGGAGCTTATAGAGTACCATAAAGATTTGATAAGAATCAGAAAAGAAAATCCCGAAATCAAAAACGGCTCCATCAAGTACGTAGAAAGCGGGAAAAATTATTTGGCCTACGCCAGATTTACAAGGAAAGAGCAAAGCCTGATACTGATTAATTCATCTGACGTTGAAATGTTTAAGACCATCAGTGTAGTGGACATTGGTGTTCCG
Source organism: Lachnospiraceae bacterium (assembly GCA_045627085.1). Taxonomy (GTDB): domain Bacteria; phylum Bacillota; class Clostridia; order Lachnospirales; family Lachnospiraceae; genus RGIG10340. The sequence continues at coordinate 61,955 of JAZQNB010000008.1, forward strand.
AGAAGCGGCAAGATGAAATCTCTTATACAGACAACGGAGACAGGCTACAATATAACCACTGAAATTCATGCGGTTCAGGCAGGAAAGGTTGATGTACTTTTACCTAAGAACAGTGCAACCATCATCAAACATTTCTATGAGGGGAAAAATAGAAGAAGCATAGGATAGATTTATGGGACATATAAATTCGGTACTTGAGTTGGCAGAAAGAATAAATCTCCAGGGCGAGATGAAAGAGGCAATTGCCAAGTGGGAGGATATATATCGGCACGAGGATTTTACAAAAGAGCTTAACGGACTTAAATCCCCTGACACATGGGATGGGGCAAGAGCAGCACTTAAGGCAAAACTCGGCAATGACACGGACGGCAGCAAAATACTGACCTTTATGTTAAAGCTGTCTGTGGAGACATATAATGAATTGCTTGCAAAGGGCATGCCTGAAGAAATATTAACCGAGACCTTCAAATGCTATACAAGGTTTGTGCATGAGCATCTGGAATCTTACGGCAGTATTGGCTTTGACAGAGATTTTTGGACCATGCGTCAGGCGAGTGGACGGTTATTTAGGATAGGTGAGCTGGAATATGAAATGACAACGCCCTTTGCGCAGATAGCCAACGACATTCCCGACAAAGAGAAAAAAGATTACAAAAAAGGACATATCATCAGCCTTCATATTCCGTCGGATTCAGATCTGCGCTTTGAGAAAATAAAAGAATCCCTCAAACAGGCTCAGGAGTTTTTTGGAAAGTATTATCCGGAGTATAAGTCAGTTCCGTATTTGTGCGAATCATGGCTTCTATCGGAATCGCTTGGAGAATTGCTGCCGCCATATTCCAAGATTAATATTTTCAGAGAGATGTTTTCAATTTACCGGGCTGACTATGAAGCCGAGGATTATAAAGAGTGGGTATTTAAAAATCGTGACATCAATATAGAAGATGCACCTGAAAACACCACACTTCAGAGGGCCATGAAGGAATATATTCTAAAAGGTGGAAAAGTCGGAGTAGCCTTCGGCCGTCTTATATTTACATTGTAATATCCCATAAAAAAGGATACAATGGACAGGTAAGTGCGAGGAAAGAAGAATTAAAGATACCATGTAAAGAACGTATTGGAAGGCAGAGTAGGATGTGCAATCGGAGCACACACCGGCCCCGGTATTTTGGGCGTAGTATTTATGAATGAATTAAACGAAAAATATCAGGCATATTTGGATTAGTAAAGGAGTACCAATGAAAAAGAAATTAACTGTTGCAATCACAACAATTGTACTGGCAGCCTTTTTGGCAGGATGCGGCAAGGATAAAAGCGAGCCCGTTCCTCAGGTGATTGAGCCTGAACCGATAGTGACACAGACCCCTGAAGAAATTGATGATTCCGAGAACGAGGTTGAAGAAGAGGAAATTTTAGAGGGTCTTGAGACTATTACCTATCGTGAAGTTAAGGATGGCAAGATGCAAAGCTATCTTACCGGAGAATGGAAGGATGAGGATGTAGTAAACCGCAGGAGTATTGCGGTAATGACACCTAATAATGAAGCAGCGCTTCCTCAATACGGATTATCTTTGGCAAGTATTATTTATGAAGCACCTGTTGAAGGACGAATCACCAGACTTATGGGTGTATACGAGGATTATGATGAGCTTGACAAAATCGGTCCGGTCAGAAGTGCGAGAGATTATTATCTGTATGAAGCCATGACATTTGATTCCATCTATGTTAACTGGGGACTTGCGGTACCGTATGTTTCTCCCATAATCAATACTGACCAGATTGACAATATCAGCCAGGCTGTTACAGGTATAGATTCTCCTTCTGCTGAGGCCTTTGACAGAGTAAGCAGACCCGGATATGCTACGGAATATACAGGATACCTTTTTATAGACGGATTAAACAAGGCAATTGCAAGACATAATTACAGAGAGGAATACTCATCAAGATTCGAGCAGAGCTTTTTGTTTGCACAGGATCATTACAGAGCAAGTTACGATGACAAGGATAGTGCAACCAAAATCTATCCCGGCGGAACCGGTTCGAACAGTGGCGGATATGGAAATGCCAATCCGTATTTCGAGTACAATGAAGAAGACGGTCTCTATTACAGATATCAATACGGCGGAGCACAGATTGATGAATATAACGGAGAGCAGTTAAAGGTTTCCAATGTTGTATTCAAGATTTGCCACGGGGAAGTAAGAGATGAGCATGATTATCTTGCATTTGGCATTACAGGCTCCGGCGAATGTATGGTATTCACCAACGGCAAGGTAATAAAAGGAACCTGGGAGCGAAATGGCAACTATGCCGCAAACCGTTACTACGACGAAGACGGCAACGAAATAGTATTTAATCAGGGCAAAACCTGGATGTGCAATATATGGAAGGAATACAGTGAATTCATTTCCTATGAATAAATGAAAGAGCAGGCTAAAGACATCTTACAATTTTTGTAAGGTGTCTTTTTTTGACAAATCTTAATTTACTTTACTTTTTCGTCAAAATGATTTAGAGTAGGTAAGGAAAATAAAATTATCTATTATTATAAAAGGAGTAAAAAACATGAATCTTTCACCTCTTCAGAAAGCAAGATACGAGTATTCTCCCAAGCTTCCGGGAATGCTTCGAAACGGTATTTCAGAAATCTGCGTAAAAGACGGCGCTCCTACAGCAAGTGTTGCTGATCAGGACAAAATCAAAGCACTTTTCCCTAATACATATGGTAAAAACGAAATCACATTTGAGAAGGGCAAGAACACTTCAGCTGCTAAAAAGCAGGTTGTCGGTGTTATCCTTTCCGGCGGACAGGCTCCCGGCGGACACAACGTTGTATGCGGTCTTTATGATGCTATCAAGGCAACCGACAAGAGCAACGTTTTGCTTGGATTTAAAGGCGGCCCTTCAGGTCTTATAGAAGATGATTTCATCGAGTTTGATGATGAATATATTGATATGTACAGAAACACCGGTGGTTTTGATATCATTGGTTCCGGACGTACAAAGCTTGAGACGGAGGAGCAGTTTGCAATTGTTACCGAAGTAGCTAAAAAGCATGGCCTTACTGCAATCGTTATCATCGGTGGCGATGACTCAAATACAAATGCAGCTGTACTTGCAGAGTATATGGCAGCACACAACACAGGTGTTCAGGTTATCGGATGTCCCAAGACTATCGATGGCGATTTAAAGAACGAGGATATTGAGGCATCCTTCGGTTTTGATACTGCTACAAAGACATATTCCGAAGTAATCGGAAACATTGAGCGTGATGCTAACTCAGCAAAGAAATATTGGCATTTTGTAAAGGTTATGGGACGTAGTGCATCTCATGTTGCACTTGAGTGTGCTCTTGAAACACAGCCTAACATTTGTCTTATCGGTGAGGAAGTAGCTGCAAAGAAAATGTCACTTTCATCCATAGCTGATTATATTGCAGATTCAGTAGAGAAAAGAGCAGCAAACGGAGACAACTTCGGTGTTGCCATTATTCCCGAAGGTATTGTAGAATTCGTTCCCGAGTTCTCAGCACTTATCAAAGAGATTAACGAGCTTCTTGCAGGCAGGAAGACAGAGGAATTCAATGCACTCCCCAATTGGGCTGCAAAATATGATTTCATCAAGAATGGTCTTACCAAGGAATCCTTTGCAGTATTTGAAATTCTTCCCGAGTTTGTACAGCAGCAGCTTTTCTTAGAGAGAGACCCTCACGGAAACGTACAGGTATCATTAATTGAATCAGAGAAGCTCTTCTCAGCACTTGTTAAAGACAAGCTTGCACAGAGAAAGGCAGCAGGAACCTACAAGGGTAAATTCTCCGCACTTCATCACTTCTTCGGTTATGAAGGAAGATGTGCATTCCCTTCAAACTTTGATGCAGATTACTGCTATTCACTTGGATACAATGCATTCATGCTTATTCAGTATGGTTACACAGGATACCTTTCAAAGGTTTCCAATCTTTCAAAGCCTGCTGATGAGTGGGTTGCAGGCGGTATGCCCATCACCAAGATGATGAACATAGAGAGAGGTGACGGTGAAGACAAGCCTGTTATCAGAAAAGCACTGGTTGAGCTTGACGGAGCACCCTTCAAATACTTTGCCGCACACAGAGATGAGTGGGCTGTTAAGACAGCATTCACATATCCCGGTGCAATTCAGTATTTTGGACCTTCAGAGGTTTGTGACCTTACAACAAGAACTCTTGCACTTGAAAAAGGCATGATGAAATAATTAATCATACATGGAAAACGGATTGCTTTTTGCAATCCGTTTTTTGCTTTTGAACTGTTTTTTTGATACAATTCATTTTGTAATATCAATAAAGAATAGAGGGAAAATATGTATTTAAAATGGCTGTTGATGATAGTGGTAATGGCTTTAATGTTCAGGCGCCTGTTGCCCAAGAATTTAAAATTTATTGATGGAGGGTTTTCTTTGTCGTTTGCAATCGGAAGTGCCTTTTCGTTCTTGATTGCCTGGCTGATAGCGGCGCTTGAGATCGGACCTTACAATACACTGACATGCTATCTTTCACTTATATCCGCCATGGCGGTTGCATCACGGGTTAACAAACCGACGACGAAGGATGACAATATTCGCTTTATCGGCGGTGCGTTGGCATTTGTTGCACTGTTTATTCTGGCTGCAATTGTAAAAGGTCATGCTCCGGCAATTGATTTTCAGACAGAAACATATATGGACTACGGATATATTGAGTCCATTTTCAGGCAGAAGGTATTGCCGCCCGAGGACATATGGCTTGCGGGAGAAAGCTTCAACTATTATTACCTCGGCTTTGCATATGTTGTATACCTGTGCAGAATAAGCTTTGTAGCACCGCAGTTTGGTTACAATCTGATGTTTGTGACTCTTTTTGCCAATCTGTTTCTGATGACCTTTGCACTAACTGAAAGTCTGATAAGGTCATTTATAATCAAGACAAAAACGAACAATAAGAGAGCCTTTGCCGCTTCGACCATAGGTGGCATTTCGGCAGCCCTTTTGACGGTGTGCGGAGGAAACGGTCATTGGCTGATATACGGAATAATTGCTCCTGTCTGGGAGAAGCTTACGGGTGTATGCATTCAATACAATCCTGACACCCACAGATATTGGTTTCCGGATTCTACCGTTTATATAGGCAATTTCCCCACAACGGGAGATTATGGAAAACATGAATTTCTATCATATACGCTGGTGTTGGGAGACCTTCACCCGCATCTGATAAATGCCATGTTTGTCATACCGGTGCTTGCCCTTATACTGGACTACGCCTATGAAGATGCCAAAGAAAAAATTACAAAGGATATTTTTTCGTTCCACACGATTATGCTGGGAATTTTCTTAGGCCTTTTTAAGGGAACGAATTATTGGGATTTTGCAATTTACTTTGTGGTTGCGGGCGCAGTTATTTTATTTGTTGACGTGAAAAACAAGGGCTTCTCGTTTAAGACCATACTTCGCGTGCTGTGTAAAGGCGGCGTTATCCTTGGGGTAGGCGCGATTTTAATGTTGCCCTTCTCGATGAAATTTAATGCAATGATATCGGGGATATGTTTTGCCGAAAATCATTCACAATTGTATAAGCTTATAATTCTATGGCTTATCCCGATTGCATTTATGATATTGCTTGCAGTAACGCTGTTTAGAAAGTGCAGGAAAACTGACATAAGCGCAGCAAAATGGGCAATCCTTGCCGTTATGGCCTGCGCAGTCGGATTGGTAATAATGCCGGAAGTTATCTATATAAAAGATATATACGGAATTGAATATGCCCGTTACAACACAATGTTCAAATTTACCTATCAGGCCTGTATTATGTTTGGCATATTGAGTGGGCTTGCAATAGGCTTGAATATATATAAAAAGAAAAAAGCAATATATGTCCCTGCAATCATCATAACCCTGCTTCTGTCCGGATATATTGTTAATGCTGCCGGGAATTGGCTTATGGTTAAGAATGATTCTTATGTCGGCATGAACGCTATGGAGAATTGGGATAATCCCGGGTCGGAAGAAGACACTGCCTATTCGCTGTTAAAGAAAGAGCTTACAAATGATGATACCGCTGTTCTTCATATAATTGAGGCTTCGGGAGATGATTACAGGAAGAGCAATATTCTGTCGATTGCAACCGGTGCTTCAACGGTGATGGGCTGGCCCGTGCATGAGTGGCTGTGGCTTGGAAGCTATGATGAAGTAGGAAGGCGCTGCGATGAAGTAAGACGCTTTTATGAAAACGGCGACTATGATTATTGTACAGACCTTATAAATAAGTATCACATAGATTATATTGTTGTAGGCCCGAACGAAAGAAGCAAATACGTCGTAAATGATCAATGCATGTCATTTCTGGGCACCAAGACGCTTGTTTACGAGGATTGTTATTTGATAAAGACAACACCGGAAGGAAAGTAAAATGGACAAGCTGTATATAGTGATGCCAACCTATAACGAAGAACTGAATATTGAGCAGGTAGTAAGAGCCTGGTATCCCAAGCTTATGCTTGGAGGGGAGGACTCTAAGCTGGTAGTTGCTGATTCACAAAGTACGGACAGCACCCACGAGATACTGCTTAGGCTGAAGGAAGAATTTGAAAATCTGGAAATCCTTTCAGATACACGAAAGGAACATGGACCCAAGCTGCTTGCTTTATATAAATATGCGATTAATGAAGGAGCGGACTTCGTTTTTCAGACAGATTCCGACGGACAGACCAATCCTGACGAGTTTGATGCCTTTTATGAGCTTCGAAACGATTACGATGCCCTGTTTGGCAACCGGAAGCACCGCGAAGACGGCAAAATACGATATTTTGTGGAAAAAGTGCTGTGCTTCATCATCATTTTGTATTTTGGAGTAAAAATTCCTGATACAAATGTGCCCTTTAGACTTATGAAAACCAAACCCCTTGCCGATAATATAATTGGTATACCGGAGGACTTCTTTTTAACAAATGTAATTGTGTCCATGAGATTCAACAAAGAAAAAGGCAGCTGTTTATTTAAAGAAATTTCTTTTGCACGCCGCGCAAAAGGAGAAAACTCAGTAAACATGCGACGTCTCATTAAGGTGGGACTAAAAAGCCTGAAAGACTTTCTTCAATTTAGATAAATATCTCATTGACTAATTACATTTAAAGCGGTATATTAGAAATGCACACTAGATGTTGTGGCAAATAAAAAAAGTCACACACTAGATTTTGTATTGAAGGGGATATAGATATGGACGAAACTGTTAAAGTAAGAGTTATCAAACGAAACGGTGAAGAGGTCAAGTTTGATATAACAAAAATAGTTAACGCTCTCAAATCAGCTAACAACGAGGTGGACAGAATCCATCAGATGAGTGACTATCAGTTGGAGGCAATTGCCGAGAATGTTACCGCGCAGGTTAGTCAGGTTCCTCATGCAGTACACGTGGAAGACATTCAGGATTTGGTAGAAACGGCAATCATGGGAATGCGCGGATACGAAGTTGCGCAGAAATATGTGCGATACAGATACAAACGTGAAATCGCCCGTAAGTCCAACTCTACAGATGACGGAATATTTGCACTGCTTGACAACGCGAACGAAGAGGTTAATCAGGAGAATTCGAATAAGGACCCGGTAATCAATTCAACACAGCGAGATTATATGGCAGGCGAGGTTTCAAAGGACCTTACAAAGAGGGTGCTTCTTCCCGAAGATATTGTGCGTGCACACGAAGAAGGACTGATTCATTTCCACGATTCTGATTATTTTGCTCAAAGAGAGCACAATTGTGATTTGATCAATCTTGAGGATATGCTTCAAAACGGTACTGTTATAAGCGGCACTCTTATTGAAAAGCCCAAGAGCTTTTTCACCGCATGTAACGTTACCACACAGATTGTTGCACAGGTAGCTTCAAATCAATACGGCGGACAGTCATTTTCACTTGCACACCTTGCTCCTTTTGTTGAAGTAAGCCGTCAGAAAATCAGAAAGCAGATTGTTGAAGAACGAAATCTCTGTGGCGAAACTATTTCAGAGGAAGCACTTGAGAAGCTTACTGAGAACAGAATCAAAAAAGAAATCAGTGATGGAATTCAGACCATACAGTATCAGCTCATCACTCTTATGACCTGTAACGGACAGGCGCCTTTCGTTACTGCATTTATGTATCTTGATGAAGTACCCGAAGGAAAGACACGTGATGATTTAGCCCTCGTTATCGAGGAAGTATTAAAACAGAGAATCAAGGGAATTAAGAATGAAAAGGGAGTTTGGATAACCCCTGCATTCCCCAAGCTTATATATGTTCTTGACGAAGACAATATTACAGAAGATTCAAAATATTGGTATCTGACAGAGCTCGCAGCAAAATGTACTGCCAAGAGAATGGTTCCCGATTACATTTCAGCAAAGATTATGAAGGAACTCAAGAAAGGAAATGTATATACCTGTATGGGTTGCCGTTCCTTCCTTACAGTAGAAGACAATCAGAGAAAGCCTGACGGAAGCTACAAGTTCTACGGAAGATTCAATCAGGGTGTTGTAACCATTAACTTGGTGGATGTAGCTCTCTCATCAGGAAAGAATGTTGACAGATTCTGGGCAATTCTGGAGGAAAGACTGGAGCTTTGCCACAGAGCACTTCGTTGCAGACACGAAAGACTTAAAGGCACCAGATCGGATGCTGCGCCTATTTTGTGGCAGTACGGCGCTCTTGCAAGACTGGAAAAAGGAGAGACAATAGATAAGCTTCTTTATGACGGTTATTCCACCATTTCGCTTGGATATGCGGGCGTTTATGAGATGTGCTTTTACATGACCGGCAAATCACATACCGATCCCGAAGGCAAGGAATTTGCACTTGCAGTAATGCAGAAGCTCAACGATAAATGTGCAGAGTGGAAAGCAGCAGAGCACATAAGCTATTCCGTATACGGAACACCGCTTGAATCCACAACATATAAATTTGCGAAATGTTTACAGAAGAGATTTGGAATCATACCCGGAGTAACCAGCAAGAACTACATTACAAACAGTTATCACGTACATGTTACTGAGCCGATAGATGCGTTTAGCAAATTAAAGCTTGAGAGTGAATTCCAGAAGCTTTCACCGGGAGGTGCCATCAGCTACGTAGAGGTTCCCAATATGCAGGACAATATACCGGCTGTACTTACCGTAATGAAGTTTATTTATGACAACATCATGTATGCAGAGCTCAATACCAAGAGCGATTACTGTGAGGTATGTGGCTATGACGGAGAAATCCAGATAGTTGACGATGAAACAGGAAAACTGGTATGGGAATGCCCGAATTGCCATAACCGCGATCAGAACAAGATGGCAGTGGCAAGAAGAACATGCGGATACATAGGAACGCAATTCTGGAATCAGGGTAGAACCCAGGAAATCAGAGACAGAGTACTTCATTTATAATTATGAAAGCCCGGGAAGTGTTACTATCCCGGGCTTTATCTTAACGCTCCGCGAGCGAATCCTAAATTTGGAAGTGAGAGATATATGTCTGAAGAATATAATTATTCCAATATGCAAAGTGATATGGAAGAAGCCATTCGCACTGAAGAAGAACGCTCTGCTAAGGAGGAAAAAGAGAACCGGCTTTCACACAAGAGCAAAATCATCAGATGGATATCGGTGGTGGTTTATTTGCTTGCCGGATTAATATGGATAATTAACGGAGTGACTGACGGTATCAAAAAATATATTGTATTTGGTCTGCTGTTTTTGGTATGTGCAGTTGTCTATTTAATCCCCATATTCAGAGCCGGCCGAAAAAGATAAAAACCTTGACAGTCTATTTATTTATTGATATAGTTCTAAATGCTGATTAATAAGCCTTTGGAACTATTTTTTATTATATTAATGAGGATAAAATTTTGGTTGATGTGATTCTTGATACGCTTCTCGACACACTAAAGCTTCTGCCTTTTTTGTTTCTGACCTATTTGGCAATGGAGTATTTAGAGCAGAGAACAGCGAACAAAACCGAAAATTTCATAAAAAAAGCAGGGCGTTTCGGCCCCTTTATCGGAAGCCTCGCAGGCGCTGTACCCCAGTGTGGATTGTCTGCCGCAGCAACGAATTTGTATGCAGGTAAAGTAATATCCATGGGAACCCTGATAGCAATTTATCTCTCAACATCGGATGAGATGCTGCCGATTTTGATTTCGGAGCAGGCGCCCATCCTGACCATCATATCTATACTTATTGCTAAAGTTATAATCGGCTGCATAGCCGGAGTTATTGTAGATTTACTGCTGTTTAAGAAGAAAACGGTTAAGATGCATATCCACGAGTTGTGTGAGCAGGAGCACTGTCATTGTGAAGAAGGCTCCATCTTAAAATCAGCCCTCATTCATACAGGTCAGATAACCGCATTTATAGTTGTTATTTCCTTCGCACTTAATACAGCCCTGTTCTTTCTTGGAGAAGATGTCTTAGGCGGATTTATTATGAACAAACCCGTTATTGGTCCTGTGCTTGCCGGAATTATCGGACTTATTCCCAACTGTGCAGCTTCGGTCGTAATTACAAAGCTTTTCTTAGAAGGACTTATAAGCGTCGGCTCAATGATGTCAGGATTGTTAGTAGGGGCAGGAGTGGGCTTGCTCGTATTATTTAGGGTGAACAAGCACAGAAAAGAGAATTTTACTATTGTAGGATTGCTCTATGCTTTTGGTGCATTTACCGGGATAATAATTGACCTGTTTATGTAAAAAGCACAAAAACGATTAGTAAAAATTTTTTGATTTGTATAAAAAAATGCTTGCATTTCAAGAACAGCTATAATATAATAACTCTTGCGTTGTGAAATTAGTCGCAAGCGTTTATACATAACGCACCGCTAGCTCAGTTGGTAGAGCACCTGACTCTTAATCAGGGTGTCCAGGGTTCGAGCCCCTGGCGGTGCACTTTCGAAGAATCGGTTTTGAGGACATAGGAGCCTTGGGGTCGGTTCTTTTTGTTATAACATTTCAACGGCATACGTGATATAATGTTGTTCGTACGTGGAGGGTTATTATGCAGAAAAGCAAAGAAAAAACAGCATATTTGGAGTATATTCGAATAATTGCAATTGTACTGGTGCTTTATTGCCATTCGGGAAATAACTGTCTGTTAAGCTATATAACTGCACCAAATGAAATAATGAGAAGCTGTTCTGTTTTTATGGCTTCGATATGTGAATGCTGTATATATCTGTTCTTTTTTATTTCGGGCGCAGTTTTGTTAAAGAAACAGGAGTCGCTTAAAACTATTCTGATACACAGATTAATGCCGATGCTTATTACCACTGTGGCAGTTGTGTTTATTCAGTATGCTTATAATATATTAAAGATAAAAGGTGTGTTTTCGTTTAATGAGTTTTTGAATGCCTTATTTAGCGGAGGTGCGATAACAACTCAGTGGTTTTTATATGCATATCTTGCTTTTTTACTTATCCTTCCGTTTACTCAGAGACTGGCAGGGGCGATGGAAAATTCTTCATTATATTGGTATTTGATAATATTATTTATTGTGATAAAGATATTTGCACCTATGCTTCAGACCGTTACAGATTGGGATGCATTTGGTCTGACACTCCCGATACTGGAATATTCGGTAGGAGCACCCTTGGTAGGATACTTTCTGCATAATATGCCGGCCAAAGCCCTGTATTCAAGAAAAGGAAAGTGGGCAACGGCAGCAGTAGCGTTCATAATAGCCATATTTAATACATTCATCAATATGCATTCATTAAAAGTGGGACAGACATTGGCATACTCAACCCTATTTATTTTTGTTTATGCTGTTGCCGTGTTTATTTTGCTTCATTCTGATAAAAAGTTAAAAGCCGATTCGCTGCTTTTAAGTGTCAGTGGAAGCGTCTTTGGAATATATCTGTTTGAGCCTCAAATAAAGGATTTGATATATCTGTGCTTAAGAAACACGGGATTAAGAAGCTCCTCGTTTTTATATGGCGTGACAGAAATTGTGCTTTGTATAATAGCAGGGACTCTGATAATAAATATATGCAAGGGATTATTATATATAATAAAGCAGGTTTTAGAGAGGAAATAAAAGTGACAGGAATTTTTGATACACATGCTCATTATGATGACAGAGCATTTGATGAGGATAGAAAAGAAGTAATCGCATCGTTGCGTGATAGAAAAGTAGAGTATTTTGTCAATATAGGTGCGAGTATGGAAAGCTCGAAAGCATCTCTGGAGATAGCAAAGAAATATGACTTTGCCTATTGCGCGCTAGGGGTTCATCCGGAAGGACTTAACGGTCTGACTGAGTCAGACATGGAATGGCTTAAGGAAAACAGTGCTTATGAAAAATGTGTAGCCATTGGAGAAATTGGCCTGGATTATTACTATGAATATGACAGGGAAGAACAGAAAAGATGGTTTGTCAGACAATTAAACCTTGCCCGCGAAGTAAAGCTTCCTGTTATTATTCATTCAAGAGAGGCGTGCGACGATACGCTTAAAATCATGCAGGATAATCGCGCAGAGGAAATCGGCGGAGTAGTTCATTGCTTTTCCTATTCCAAAGAAATAGCGCAGATTTATACGGATATGGGCTTTTACATAGGTGTGGGAGGAGTGCTTACCTTCAAAAACGGGAGAAAGCTGCGCGAAGTGTGTGAAGCCATCCCTCTTGAAAAAATAGTGCTTGAAACCGACTGCCCTTACCTTTCACCGGAACCGTTTCGTGGGAAAAGAAACGATTCCGGCAATATAGCTTACGTAATATCTGCACTTGCCCAAATAAAAGGACTCTCAGAGGAAGAGATTCGTATGGCAGCTTTTCAAAACGCCTGTAAACTCTACAGGATACAGAATAAATGAAAGCTTTGACTATTTTAACAGATAGTTTCCCATTTGGGAGATAAATTCGTGATCCGGTGTGTCCTGCGAGCTTTCCCAAACGATTACTCCGGCTATTCCGGATTCGTTTATAAAATCGAGTTTTTTCTGTAAAGACAGATGGTTTTCATAGGACAAATACCAAAGGTAATAATCTGAAGCGGGGTCATCGTTATATATGTATGCTGCATCTTTTTTGCTATCGTAGCCCATGTGCCATCCGACAGCTCCATTATCAAAGCTTTCCCCCATTTTCCAAATACCGTTTTCTTCAACACAGGTATATCCGCTGACAGCCTGTGCTTCAAACACCTTTATGTCGCTTTCGTTTATTTCTCCCTGAGTAGGCTTGAACTTTTCGATTTTGTTTCCGACGGCAGAAACAGGGCTTGAAGGTGGAGTGGTCATTAAGAAAGAAGTGGAATACATGGGAGAACCGATATTCAATTTCCTTCGCGAAATCTTACTGTCAATTCCATAAAAATATACTGCTGCTGCTTTAGCTGACCAGAAGCTGCTTGCATGACCTGTGCATCCGTCCCAAAGACCGGCAAGGTCATACGTCATTATGTTAATATAGTCAAGGTTGGGCTCAAGTAGAACCCAGTCCTGCATGGGAAGAGTCCATCCCGTTGATGCAGATGCACATGCTGTCAGCTTCTTAACGCCAATGCCAAAGGTATCATCAAGTGTTTGGCGCAGCTCTTCAAGGAGTGCGGCGAAATTAACGTTATCCTGCCTTGCAGTTCCGAATATGGGGCAGCCCTGGTCCGTATCGCTTTCGGGAAGGCGCTCGCCGTCTTTTGAACCGCCTGGGTATTCCCAGTCTATGTCAATTCCGTCAATCCAAGGGTATTTATTAATCAAATCCACACAGGCATTAACAAAGCTTGTACGACCTTCGGGAGTATAGGCCATCTCTGACATATAACCGCAACGGGACCATCCGCCTATGGAGATAAGGATATTTACATCGGGATATTTTTCAGAGAAATAAGCATATTCTGCGAAATGGTTCCTGGGCAGACCTTCTACCAATGCACTTTCAGAGTTGTCCTCCAAATCTGCCTTAGGCTCGGTTGATACAAGGCGGAACTTGGTCCTGGCACTAAGACCGGAAGAACGCTGCTCGAAGCTGGTCAGTGTCGAGCCGTCGTCTGGTTCAACTGCCCAAAAAGCGTGATTGATAAAGGTAACATTTTCCCAGTCTATGTTGGCAACTTCTCCGCCTAAAAGGGCTTCCTTTCCTTCCAGATTCCAGTTCGGAAAATATACAATTACCTGTTTGTCATCTGTTTTGTCATCTTCAGCCTCGACGGGCACCTCCACGGATTCTTCATTTATAGGTTCAGCCACCTCTGGGATTTCATTTACATCAAAATCGGGAGCGCTTTCAGAATGTGTTTCGCAGGCGCATAATGCAAGAGTGCATCCCATAAACAGGGCGATCAGATTTCTTACTTTCATAACATCCTCCAATAAAAAAGTATATGCTTGTACAATTTAAGCATATACTTTTTTTACATTGAAAAACATTGAAAATTCAGTAATATTTTGGCTTCATTTGTTGTCTTTATGAAACGTCAGTCTTAACCTGCAGCTCATACAATTTCTTATAAATACCGTCTTTGGAAAGGAGCTCCCGGTGAGTTCCGGACTCTCTGATTTTACCCTTGTGCATTACCATTATACAATCTGCATGCTGTATGGTTGATAGTCTGTGAGCAACCATGATGGTCGTTCTCCCGACCATAAGTTTTTCCAGGGCATCCTGTATCATAAGCTCGGTTTCGGTATCAATATTGCCGGTTGCCTCGTCCAATACCAATATTCCCGGATTGTGAGCCAGTGTTCTGGCAAAGGAAAGAAGCTGCCTTTCGCCTGCGGAAAATGTAAATCCGCGTTCCGATACAGGCTCATCATATTGTTTTGGAAGCTTTTCAATAAAATGAGACGCATTAACATATTGTGCAGCCTTCTTAATTTCTTCGTAAGGGATATCATCGTAAAGGCTGATGTTTGATGCAATAGTACCTTCAAAAATAAGAACGTCCTGTTGCATCTGACCTATCAGTGAACGAAGAAACGATTTGCTTAAGTCACGAATATTATAGCCGTCTATATATATATTTCCCTGTTGTACATCATAGTATCTTCCAATCAGGTTTAATATTGAGGTTTTTCCCGCACCTGTTGCACCGACAAAGGCCACCTTTTGTCCCGGCTCTATCACAAATGAAACATCGCGGAGCACATAGTTTTCGCCATCATAAGCGAACCACACATGTGAGAATTCGATTTTGCCTCGAAAATTTTCAATAACAATCGGATGCTCTTTTTCGGGAATCTTTGCCTCTTCATCTAAAATAGTAAAGATTTTTTCGGCGGAAGCAATGGATTGCTGAAGAGTAGCAAACTGTTCGGCGAGCTCCTGTATCGGATCAAAAAACGATTGGATGTACTGTGCGAACAGGTAGAGGGTGCCGACAGAAATCGTACCGCCTATCACTTCTTTACCGCCCATATACAAAACTGTCATTAGGGATAAAATTGAAGTGATATATATAAGAGGCCGGAAGGTTGCGTTCAGCATTATTATGCTGACACATGCCTTGTAGTGCTTGTGATTTTTGTCATCAAACTCCTCATATTTTCTGCCCTCTCTTCCGAAAATCTGTATTATTTTCATGCCGGAGATGTTTTCTGACAGAAAAGTGTTTACGTCTGTCAGTCGCGTTCTTGCGAGACGAAAGGCTTTTTTGGACAAAAATCTGAAGCATGCGGTCAGAATAATGACGATTGGCAACAAAACAAAGGAGATAAGAGCAAGCTTGTAGTCCAGAATTAACATAATTACGGCAAGGCCGATGACATATATTACGTTCCTGAAAAGTCGGACAAGAATACCTGAGTACATCTGCTCCAGCGCATCCACATCATTTGTCACACGAGTTACCAGCTTGCCGACGGGAGTTAAATCAAAAAATCTGCAGGAAAGAGACTGAATGTGTTTGTAAACCTGTTTCCTTACATTAAAGATAATTTCCTGTCCGGTCTTTTGCAGAATCCAGCTTTGAGCCAAATCGCATAGCATTCCGATTAATAATACGGCTCCAAATATCAGAACAGTGTGGAGCAAATCATTAAAGGAACCGTTCGATTCAAACAAATCGATAGCGTTACTGATAAGCATTGGCTTGTATAGGTCGGTCATAGTTAACAGCAGAACTAATACAATGCTTAACACAAAGCTCCAAATATAGCCCTTTGTATATCCCAGCAGCCTTAATAGTGCAGACCCCTTGTAGTTTGATTCGATTTTATCATCATTAATATTGCTCATATATGTTATCCTTTGAATTAATACTTTGAAAGCTCTTTCTCCAATTGCTGTTTCTCATAAATACTTGAGTAGAAACCATTATTTCTAAGCAATTCTTCGTGAGTTCCGTATTCCGAAAGAACACCCTCGTCCAAAACAGCAATATGATCTGTCTTTGAAAGTGTTGAAATACGATGTGCAATAACGATGGTGGTTTTGCCCTCCCGCAATTTAAAAATGTTATTTAATATCTGTTCCTCGGTGTCCGTATCCACGGCAGACAAGGAATCGTCCAAAATCAGTATGGCCGAGTCCTTTAGCAGCGCCCTTGCAATAGAACTTCTTTGCTTCTGCCCGCCGGAAAGAGTCACTCCTCTTTCGCCGACAATGGTGTCATATTTATCCGGGAAATCATTTATGTTATCGTCAATACATGCAGCCCGCGCAGCGTTGCGAACCATCTCCTTAAGCTCCGGGTGGTCTGAAACACGTTCGTCAAGTCCGAAAGCTATATTTTCCATGAGTGTATCTGAAAACAGGAAATTGTCCTGAGGAACATATGCAACTTCTCTACGCAAGGTTGAAAGGGGAATGTGGTCTATGGGAACGTCATCGATTGTCAACATCCCTGATTCGCAGTCAAAAACGCGAAGGAGCAAATCGGAGAGGGAGGATTTACCGCTGCCGGTACGTCCTAAAATGCCGAGCATTTCGCCCTTTTTAACCTTCAGGCTGATGTCCTTTAACACGGGAGTATTTCCGTCAGGATATGTAAAGGTAAGATTGTTAAAGCATATTTCTCCTTTGATGGACATATCTTTGTATTGTGGATATTCGATATCACTTTCAAAATCCGTTATATCAGGTTCTTCGGCAAATATTTTCTTTATTCGCGTAAGTGAAGCATGTGCCTGCGAAAAGGAATTGATACAGTCGCCACAGGCAATCATGGGCCAGACAAGCATTTCTATATAAGAGTTAAAGGCAATATATTGGCCGAGGGATATCGTGCCTGATAAAACCATTTTTCCTCCGAATAATAATGAGAGCATAATACTTAGTCCGATAATCAGCTCTAAAAGAGGAATAAAAAAGATTCGAAGCTTTACGACGGACAGATTCTTTTCCTTACATTCCTTTGAAGCTTGCTCGAATGCGTTGAAATCTGCTTTTTCCTGAACAAAGGATTTAATGACACGAATACCTGCAATGCTTTCCTGTACGCGGTCAGAAAGCTTTGAAAAAGAATTCTGCTTTTCTTCCTGCCTGATTTCGATAATTTTTCCGAAATAGTAGCAGCCGACAGCTATAAGTATCAATGGTACGAATGCCAGCATAGTCAGATTGAAGTTGACATACAGTATCATTTTAACGAGAACCATTATGGTCATCAGTACTCCGTCAAAAACAGTAATAACCGCCCAGCCGCAGGCATCCACCACGGCATTAAGGTCATTTGTAAAGTGAGCCATAAGGTCCCCGGTTTTGTGCAGATTGTAGAAAGACTGTGATAATGTTTCAATATGTTTAAACATATCACCCCTGATGCTATATTCGACTCTTCTGGCTGAACCTATGATAAAATATCTCCATCCGAATCGGCCAAGCATAATAATTAATCCGGCCTCAAGAATTTTAAATATATAAGAAATCACCATATCAAGGGAAAAACCATTTGCCAAACCGTCAATTATTTCTCCCGTAAATTGAGGAATAAATAAATTGGTCAGGTCTACAGCAAGCAAAACCAAAATACCCGCAAGGTAGGAAGGGGCATTTTTAAATAAATATTTAGTTAATTTAAACTCTTCTTTGTTTTTTCTCATATAAAGAGTATAGCTCATTTTTCGTTTTTTTTCACCTTTACAATTTGTTGAAAAGGTAATAAAAAAATGTTAAGGTTAGAGCGTATCATTTAATTACGAAAGGTTAGCGCATGGCAAATTTAGGCATACCACAGAATACAATCAAAGTATTACAGAAATACAACTTTAATTTCCAGAAAAAATACGGTCAGAATTTCCTGATAGACACTTCAGTTTTAGACAGGATTATTTCGGCCGCAGATATTACCAAAGACGACTGTGTATTGGAAATCGGCCCGGGTATCGGGACAATGACACAGTACCTGGCGGAGAGCGCCCGCGAGGTAATTGCCGTGGAAATAGACAAAGCTTTAATTCCTATTCTCGAGGACACCCTTTCGGAATATGATAACGTGACAATATTAAACGACGACATTCTCAAGGTCGATATTAACAAAATAGTAGAGGAAAGAAATGAAAACAGACCGATAAAAGTCGTGGCAAATCTTCCCTATTACATAACAACCCCTATTATTATGGGCCTGTTTGAAAGTCATGTGCCCCTAAGCAGTATCACCATTATGGTACAAAAGGAAGTGGCTGACAGAATGCAGGTTGGCCCGGGCAGCAAAGAATATGGAGCACTTTCACTAGCCGTTCAATACTATGCTTTACCTAAAATTGTAGCTAATGTGCCACCAAACTGCTTCATGCCAAGACCGAATGTGGGAAGTGCAGTAATCAGACTTACCAGATATGACAAACCGCCCGTAGAAGTAACGGATGAGAAAAAGATGTTTGCAATCATCCGCGCCTCCTTCAATCAAAGAAGAAAGACCTTGGTAAACGGCCTGTCAAATGCACCAGAATTAAATCTGTCAAAGGAAAAGGTAAGCGAGGCGCTTGAAAAGATGGGATTATCATTAATGATACGGGGAGAAGCACTTACACTTAATCAATTTGCAGCACTTAGCGAACTACTGTAAAGGAAGAAATTATGCAGGAAACAGAAAAGCTTTTTGAGAAAGACAGCTATCTAAAAGAAAATAAGACGACAGTGACTTCCTGTGAAACTAAAGATGGAAGGACATATGTTACATTTGCAAAGACAATCTTTTTCCCCGAGGAAGGCGGGCAGTACGCCGACAAAGGTACGGTTTGCTTTGGAGATAAAACGGTAAGAATCATAAATGGAATTAAAGATGGTGAGCTTATCAGATACGAAGTAAGCGGGGAAATACCCGAAGGCTGCGAAGTAAACTGCAGTCTCGATTGGGAAGAAAGATATTCCAAAATGCAAAATCATAGCGGAGAGCATGTTCTAAGCGGACTTATCTGCAAAAGCTTTGGTTATGACAATGTGGGCTTTCATTTAAGTGATGATTCCACTGTAAGTCTGGCATTTAACGGAGTGATTTCATATGAGGAACTGCTTAGAATGGAAGAGGAAGCAAATCGGGTAATCTACAGAAACCTTCCGATTACCGACAGCTATCCGGCTAAAGAAGAGCTTGAAAAGATACAGTACAGAAGCAAAATCGAGATAGACGGACAGGTTCGGTTGATCACCATAGGAGAAGGAGAGGACATTGTTGATATATGTGCCTGTTGTGCTCCCCACGTAAAAAGAACCGGGGAGATAGGAATCATCAAGGTCGTTTCCATGATAAATTATAAGGGCGGGGTTAAAATCGAGATTTTGTGTGGAGAGAGAGCGTTCAAATACATCTCGAAGGAGCATGAGCTCATTAATAATCTGACCGGGATTCTTACCACTGCTCCGGAAAATATACTTGATATTGTAAATGCGCGTCTGTCCGAAAACAATGAGCTTAGAAGTGAGCTAAACAGACTGAAGGAAGAGAAAATTCTCAAAGAGATTTCCACGATGGAGGAAAACGAACCCCACGTTATCATTACAAACGAAGAACTTTCACCGCTAAACATGAAGAATATATATAATGCGCTCACCGACAGGTTTCCCGGATATGTAGCGTTATTTGTCCGTGATGACGAAAAAGGTTATCGATTCTATGCGGGCAGCAAAACCGAGGATTCCACAAGGGTTGCAGACATTATGCGAACAAAGCTGGGAGCAAAAGGCGGCGGGAAGGTCGACCTTGTGCAGGGAAGTGTAAGGACATCACGTGAAGCCCTGCTTTCACTCTGCAAAGAAATATTTATCTCATAGTAGAAGACTACTGTTTCTATAAATGGTGAGTAAAGGAACAAAATATAAACGAACGTCATGTCAATCTGTCAGTTTATGAAAGAAACATGGCGTTTTTTTGTTTACCCGTTCTAACACTTCTTTCCTTCGGGAATACCCGAAGATTAAGGATAGAATTTTCACGACTTTCTTCCTATATATAGTAGTTTTTTCTTAATATTTTTGACATATATAGTGGTGGCGTGTTATTATAGGAAATGATAGTGGGTAATTTTGTCTATTTGCCCCCAAAGGAGAAAATCTAAGTTGGATAAGTATGAATATAAAGTAAAAGCTGATGAAATCAAAAACCTAATTTCCCAGGGCGAGTATTCGAAAGCAGCGGAAATTGCAGATGAAATTGACTGGCGCAGGGTAAAGAGCGTCATGATGTTATGTACCATCAGCGATTTATATAAGCTTAACAGAAGATATGAGGATGCGCGAGATATTTTGAAGCTTGCTTACGAGCGGAGACCGGGCGGTAGAAATATCGTGTATTCTTTATGCGAGCTGTGTCTTAAAACGGGTGAATTTGTACAGGCACTTGAATACTTCAAAGAATTTTGTGTCGTTGCAGGAAATGATCCCGGAAAATACATTTTGAAATATAAGATATATGAAGCGCAGGATGCTTCTTTAGAGGAAAGAATTTCTGTCTTGGAGGAATTAAAAGCGCATGACTTCAGGGAAAAGTGGGCTTATGAGCTGGCGTATCTGTATCACAGAGTAGGGCTTGCAACTAAATGCGTTGAAACCTGTGATGAGATGATACTTTGGTTTGGAGAAGGCAAATATGTCATCAAGGCCATGGAATTGAAAATGCTTCACCAACCCCTTACACCTGCTCAGAAAGAAAAATATGAGAACAGATTCTCAGGTGAGAAGAAGGAGCTGTCATCATCCTCGGACACCAAGATATATGAGGGAAGCATGTTAGAGGAAGAGCAACCGGAAATAAGTGTTAATGTGGGACAATTTAACACTATGAACATGCAGGCAGAAATTGCCGCAAACATACGAGAGCTTTTTGAAAATGAAGAAAATGCGGCAAAATCAGATGCAGAGCTGACCAAAACCATTTTCTCGCCAATGCTTGATTCTGACACCGAATCCTTTGATGCTTCGGAAATCGATGAAGTAAGTGAAGATGATATTGAGGAAAAAGGAAATGATACTCAGACTGATGAACCCGAAGTGTTCTTTGGCTCAACGGGAGAATTAGTAATACCTGACAGGGAAGTAACCGAATACAAGCTTGGCAAAGACGAAAAAGAAGATGACGATGACATGTTCGGCTCGACAGCCAATATTCTGAAAGCATTTGAAATAGATGATGATCCTACAGGCCAGGCCATCTTAGAACAGATGAAGCTGGAAAACGTTACGCCTGAGGAAACAGTAATAGCAGAAGAACCACCCAGGGAATTAGCGGATGTATTATCAGAGGATTCAAACGGACAGATTTCCATGGTTGTACCCGAAGAAGAAACTGTGGAAAAGCAGATAACCGGGCAAATGTCCATCGAGGATATTTTGGCCGAATGGGAAAAAATGAAAAAAGAAAATGAGGAAAAACGTGCCGAGGAAGTAAGAAAGCACGTTATAGAGCAAACCGGTACAATGTTTACCGAATTTGAAGCATCAGTACGCGACGGATTGCTTGAAAAACTCGAAAACGGAGAGATAGAATCCGTTGATGAAATCACCTATGATGATCTTCCTGATGATGAAGTTGAAGAGATAGCAGAGGTTGAAGAAGATGGCAGCCTTGAGGGTAATGAAGAAATAATCGGCGAAGAAATACCTGAGGAAGAGGTATCCGAGGAAGAAATACCCGAGGAAGAAATACCCGAGGAAGAGGTATCCGAGGAAGAAATACCCGAGGAAGAAATACCTGAGGAAGAAATAACCGGTGAAGAGGTACCCGAGGAAGAAACTGCTCACAACACATCAGAAGAAGAAAAGATTGCAGAGAATGATGCCGAAAAAGAGAAGCCGGTTGAAGAACAGCAATTGAACGAACAGGAAACCGGTGAGAATGAGAGTGCTCATAAGACAGCCTCACACAGATCGCTTACCCGGGATGAAAAAGCCCTGTATGGTCCTTTTATACAAAGTAAACGTGCACGTGCGGAGCTTGTAAATGCAATTGATGCCATAAGTCTTGCTCCATATACAGGTAATTTGATGATTACCGGAGACGAAGGGGTTAACACCATGGGGCTTGCCAAGAGTGTTGCCAAGGAGATTCAGCTTACAGACAGTAATTTCTCCGGGAAGGTTGCTAAGATTTCAGGTACTGCTTTGAACAAACGTGATTTGTCCGAGATGCTTGAAAGCTTGAATAACGGAGCGATAATAATTCAAAAAGTCTCAGGCTTAGACGAAAAAACCACAGGCGAGCTGAAGAAGGCTATGATGGTTGAAAATCGCGGTCTTATTGTAATTATTGAAGATACCAAAAAAGGAATGAACAGCTTTTTGAGCAAGCATGAAGACCTGGCGGAATTCTTTACGGCAAAGATTAATGTTGAGGCTCTAAGCAATGATACCTTAGCGTTATTTGGAACTCAGTATGCAAAGGAAAAGGGTTATTCCATAGACACCATGGGTATATTGGCGCTTCATACGAAAATAGAAGAGCTTCAGACAATAGACCATGCGGTCGACGTTATAGACGTGAAGCGAATAATAGATGCAGCAATCAGCCATGCAAATAAAAAATCACTTGGTCATTTCTTAGACGTAGTATTCTCGAAAAGATATGATGACGAGGACATGATTGTGCTTGGAGAGAAGGATTTTAACTAGGAGGACTTGTAAATGCCATTATTTGATAATCATGTTTTTGTTTCTGACCTTGACTGTTATCTGTTTGGCGAAGGAACCCACTATGAAATATATAAAAAGCTGGGAGCCCATCCGTCTGTGGAAAAGGGTGTAAAAGGCTATCATTTTGCCGTGTGGGCTCCAAATGCGGTGGCCATTAACGTAGTAGGCGATTTTAATAATTGGGATGAAAATGCCAATCCCATGGGAAAGGTCGGAGAAATAGGAATTTGGGCATGCTTTGTCCCCGAGGTGGAAGAGAATCAATACTATAAATATCTCATACAGACCCAAAAGGGCGAAAAGATTTTTAAAGCTGACCCATATGCAAACTATGCCGAAGTACGTCCCGGAACAGCTTCGCGTACCTACAATCTTTCCGGATTTGACTGGGAAGATGACAAATGGATTAGAAATCGTGAAAAACGTGATGTTAATAAATCACCCATGGCGATATACGAATGCCATATAGGCTCCTTTATGAAACATCCCGACGGAACAGAGGATGGCTTCTATACTTACAGACAGTTTGCAGATAAAATTGTAGAGTATTTATCTGAGATGAAATATACCCACATAGAGTTAATGGGAATTGCAGAGCATCCGTTTGACGGTTCATGGGGCTATCAGGTAACAGGCTACTATGCTCCAACCTCCAGATATGGTTCGCCCAAAGACTTTATGTATCTTGTAAACAAATTGCATAAAGCAGGAATAGGGGTAATACTTGACTGGGTTCCCGCACATTTTGCAACCGATTCACATGGAATAGCCTGCTTTGACGGCGAATGTATATATGAAGACCCCGATCCGAGAAAGGGAGAACATCCCGATTGGGGAACCAAAATATTCAATGTCGGACGCCCTGAAGTTAAGAATTTCCTTATAGCTAACGTGCTGTATTGGATTAGGGAATTTCATATAGATGGTGTAAGGGTGGATGCAGTAGCTTCAATGCTCTATTTGGATTATGGCAAAAAGGAAGGCGGCTGGGTACCCAACAAATACGGTGGAAACAGAAATCTTGAGGCAATTGATTTCTTTAAACATCTCAATTCCGTTGTCAGAGGAACATATCCGGGGGTAATAACGGTTGCGGAAGAATCCACGGCCTGGCCTCAGGTAACCGGGGACATAGGAACGGAAAGTCTGGGCTTTACGTTCAAATGGAATATGGGATGGATGCATGATTTCTGTGAATATATCAAGTTAGACCCCATATACCGCAAGGGTAATCATTACAGCATGACCTTTGCCATGAGCTATAATGAAAGCGAGAATTATATTCTTCCCCTGTCTCATGACGAGGTTGTTCATTTAAAACATTCCATGGTAGGTAAAATGCCCGGATATGACCAGGACAAATATGCAGGTTTAAGAGGAGCATACACATTTATGTTCGGGCACTCCGGCAAAAAGCTGCTCTTTATGGGTCAGGATTTTGGACAGGAAAGGGAATGGAGTGAAAAGAGGGAGCTTGATTGGTTTATGCTTGAGGAGAGATTCAATAAAGGTCTTTTCGAGTATATGAAAAAGCTGCTTCAAATTTACAATGATTATTCCTGCCTATATGAAATAGACAATAATTGGGGCGGATTTGAATGGATGAATGCCGACGATGCCGGACGCAGTACGTACTCCTTTGTCAGAAGAAATCAAAAGGGAAAAGACAATCTGCTGTTTATAATTAATTTTACTCCGATGAAATGGGACAATTACGTGGTACCCGTTCCCGTAAAAGGAAAGTATAAACTGATATTAAACAGTGACGAAGAACAATACGGCGGCTTTGGCAACGAAATACCGAAAGAAATCGAGGCAAAGGAAGAACCCTGCAACTTCAAGGATTATTCCATTTCTTTGGACTTGCCTCCGTATGCGGCAGCAGTATTTAAGTTTTAAAGTAAAGTAAATACACAGAAATACCGAAATAAAAGGTGAGCGATTAAATTGCTCACCTTGATTTTTTAGTGCGCGCTGTACAAAGACGCACATTGTAAAGGACAAAAGTATGAGAATAACCTTTGATAATGCTCAAATAAATGCGGCTTCGCATGAAGGAAATAAAGTGAATACCCCGGATTATCTTACGAATGTAAGTGCCTACGATAAATCAGTGCCCGCAGCCAGCTTTAATAAAGGGGATAATTTGTTTGCCAAAGACAGGGAAGATAAAAAGACGCTGTCTGACATTCAAAGCAATGCGGAAGGTATAGACACCGAGGCTCAGGAAAACATGGGTATTTTGCTGTCAAATACTCTTTCACCGGAGGAATATGAGAAAGCTGCGGGGGATGGGTTTGACTTGTCCGATATGAATGAGAAAGAAACCGTCACAATTGTGGATAAAATAAAAGCTGAGCTTATCAGGAGTGGAAAACACATTGCCGGCTTTACGGATGACTGTGACACAGAGGTTTTGGCCGAGGTGTTTGGAAGCATGACACTCGCCATGGATTTAGCCTCCAACCTTACGCCGTTAAGCGACGAAGCAAAAGCCTTTATGATAGAAAACGATATGGAGCCCACCATTGAAAACATTTATATGGCGGAGAACACTACGGCAAAGCGTTCTTTGGCAACGGCACCTGCATATTTAGCTCAAAGCGTAACGGGGTATTTTACAAAGACAGAAACCGTAAGCGATATTCAGCTCGAAGCTGATGCGCAGGATGTCCTTAAGAAGAATGCTATGGAAGACAACGACGAAAATCTTCAAATGGCAAAGTTCTTTGTAAGGGAGGGGCTTTTGACAGACAACTCAGCCTTTGAAAGCTATGAAAAGCTCTCGCAGCTTAATCTGCCTCCGACTGATGAAGAGGTTAATAAGGCAGTGGAAAATGCGCTCTTTGAAGGCAAAGCTCCCATCAGGGCAAATTTAGCGCAAAGTGAAAATATATATGAAAAAGCAGACAGAATATATAAATACTATATGGATAAAGACCCGCTTTTGCTTGACAACATCATTGACAGGAGAAAGCTTGAGGAAGTTCGCTTAAGAATGACGGCAGAAGTAAATGTAAAGCTGATAAGAAGTGGCTTTTCAATAGAGACTGCGCCCATGGATGCACTAATTGAGGCTTTAAAACAGGCTGAAAAAGAGGTTGCCGAAAGCCTTTTTGGAAACGAACCGGGTGCAGAACTGAAATATGAACTCTTCAATCATGTCAATGACATTATTTCGAAAGCTCCTTCGTACCCAATTGACATTGTAGGAAGTGCCGCTGACAAGATAGAACACATGACACTTTCTGATTTTGAAAATAAATCAGAAGCCCTAAAGAGAGAATATGAAGCTGCAAATACTGAATATGAGAAGTTAATGACGGCTCCGAATGCTGAGCTGGGTGACAGCATCAAAAAAGCCTTTGCGAATGTGGACGATATTTTAAGTGACCTGGGGCTTTCCTGTGACGAGGACAATGAAAGAGCGGTCAGAATTCTCGGATATAACAAAATGGCGATTACGCCGGAGCACATTGACAGTATTAAGGAAGCCTACAATGAAGTGACTGAAGTGACAGGCAAATTTACTCCTGCAGCAACGTTAAAGCTTATTAGGGATGGCATCAATCCTTTAGCTAAGAGCTTTGATGAGTTAAGGGCGTATTTTAAGGAAAACGAAAGCTTTGATGAAAAGGCTGTTTCCTTCAGCAAGTATCTAGTTTCTTTGGAGCAAAACAAGAGCATCACCGATTCCGAACGCGATGGTTATATCGGAATATACCGTTTAATCAATAAAATTGAAAAAGCAGATTCATCTGTTATCGGAGCCGTAGTAAATGCTGGAATGGAGTTGAATTTTGAAAATCTTTTGTCTGCAAAAAGAAGTAATCGTGCCAAAAACATGGATATTAAAATCAGTGATGAGTTCGGAAGCGTTATAAAGCTTATCAAAGAAGGCAAAACCATTTCCGAACAAATTGCCGGAGCTTTTGTTAACGGGGGAAAGCAAATAATTGAGGCGATTTCCGATGAAGAAGCATATCAGGCGAAGGACTATGAGGCATACAAAAATATATTGCAAAACACACAGGAAGCATATGATGTACTGCGCGACAATGACATAAATGCCACTCCGTTAAATGCAAAGGCCTTTGAAATGCTGACTCAAAGCGAAGAAGCAGTTCTTAACAGACTCTTTGAAAAAAGTGCACGTTTAAAGAAAACATCTATAGCGGAAGCCAAAAAATCGCTGGAGGGTGGCCGAGACTTTATAAAGCTAATGGATTCTCCCGACCAATTTGAAGCAGAATATAAAGATTATCTGTCAAAGCTTAGTGAGGAGACTGAAGAGCTGACGCTTGAAGCTGCCGACAACAGCATTGATGTGCGCGAGCTCAGACTGATTAACAAAGCCTTATCTGTGGCCGGTTCTCTTTCAGAAAAGGAAAAATACTTTTTCCCTATAGAAACAAAAGACGGAACAATAAATATCAATTTATCCGTTGAGCATAAAGAAGGTAAGGGTCAGATAGCTATTCATACCGATGATGCAACCGGGTTTGGGGCATTGTTGTCAGTGTCCGACAAAATTCTAGGTGGATTTGTTTATGGAAATTCAGATTCAGACGTAAATAAAATAACAAAGGCAGTCGATATATTTATTAACCAAATAAATTCATCTGATTATGAAATCAAAGCAGGCCGTATAGAAGTGATAAGGAAATCACACTACGAGCAGCTCAGTCAATCCGAAAAGAACATGGAGGTTCCGGGAGCAAACGAAAGCACAGACACCCAAACACTGTTAAAGATTGCGGGTGCTTTACTGAAAAGCATTATTTAAGAAACGAGGAGCCTATGAGAATCAATTATAATGTGGCCGCCATGTTGGCCAATAACACCCTTTCCAATAATGACAATTACCTGGCACAATCCTTGGAAAGATTATCTTCCGGTATAAAGATTAATCATGCGAAGGATAATCCGGCAGGCCTTGCCATGGGCAAAAGAATGAACGCACAGTTAAAGGGACTTTCCCAGGCAAGTCAGAATGCCAGTGACGGTGTTTCAATCATAGAGACAGCTGACGGAGCCCTTACCGAAGTAAGTGAGATGCTCCAGAGAATAAATGAGTTAGCAACTAAAAGTGCAAACGGAACGCTTACCGACGAAGACCGTGAAACGATTCAAAAAGAGGTAGACCAGCTAAAAAGCGAAATACAGAGAATATCCGAGGATACCGAATTTAACGGACAAAAGCTGTTAAACGGCGAATTCACTCCGAAGGGATATACATCTGACTTAAATGTCAAGGTCAGTTCGTATTCATCCAGCGTTGAAGCAAGAGATGATTATAAAATCGATTCATTGAACGTAACCAAAAACGCAGACGGATCGTTCACACTTAACAGCCTTACACTTGGAAACGGATTTCCCACAAGCGGAGTAACTGCTGAGATGGATGACGGAATGCTAATCATTTCAAACACGGAAGGCTTTGAGATGAGATTAGACCTTACAGATGCAGCATACAATGCTGCAGGTAATATGACAGCATCCAATATAAGCATAGATATTATGGGAATCGGTGCGATGAGACTTCAAATCGGTGCGAATGAAGGTCAGGTTTTAGGAATGGAAATTCCGGCGATAACACTTAGGGACTTGGGAATAGAGACCACAGACGTGTCTACCATAGAAGGCGCCGATAAAGCAATTGTCGATGTAAAAGAAGCCATGAGCTATGTTTCCTCGTTAAGAGGTAAGCTGGGTGCATATCAAAACAGACTTGAATCTACGGTAAACAGCCTGGATGTTACAAATGAAAACATGACGGCAGCTTATTCAAGAATCATGGATGTAGACATGGCAGAAGAGATGACAAGCTATACTACTTATCAGGTATTGGTCCAGACCGGAACCAGTATGTTGGCCCAAGCTAATGAAAGACCTTCGCAGGTTCTCCAACTGCTTCAATAATTAATAGATTAGAAAGGTTTATTAATATGACAGACGAACAAAAGCAGGATTTCACCATTAAAATCAGTCAGGCAAACTCCACGGAGCTTATAGTAATTCTTTATGAAATGCTACTCATATATGTTGAGGATGCCGCAAGAGAGATAACAAACGAAAACGCAACATTTCATGAAAGCATCCGAAAAGCCAGAGGCTGTGTCAATGAGCTTATGGCGTCCACACATACTGAATATGAGATAGGAAAGCAACTCATGCAGCTTTACATATTTTGCATTAAAAGATTGGCCAATGCCGATGTTCGCAAGAACAAAGATGCCTTAAGCGACATTAAGCGAATAATCACTCCTCTTAAAGAGGCTTATGAGCAGGTAGCTATGTTTAATACAAATGGTCCTGTAATGAATAATACGCAGGAATTATATGCAGGATTAACCTATGGCAAGAACATTCTTAACATAAATATTTCAGATTTGGGATATAACAGAGGCATGCTGGCTTAATATTTGACAGGCAAAAGCCGTGGAAGTACAAGGCTTCCACGGCTTTTTTATTACAATTATAACGAACAATTTGGAAGTTATTAACAAAAATAGTATTTTTGAGAATATACTATTGCAAATCTCAAATATACTTTGATATAATGCAAGCAATCACTTGATAAATCTATTAATTTCCGGCGAGTCGCCACATTTTCAATTATAGTTTTAGGAGGTTTTCTTTGTACTGTTTATGCCCGTTATTATTAGTGGCATGCATTTTTGATTTTAAGCGCAGGAAAATTCCGAACCCGATAATACTTGTCGTATTCTTGACAGGAATTGCAAGATATATTTTTCATCAGGATTATGAAGGAATCCTGTTCGGGTTGTTTATGGGATTGGTATTTCTGGTTGCTTCATTTCCGCTATACAGGGTGGGAACTTTTGGGGCAGGCGATTTAAAGCTTATCTGTGCATGCTCAATGTATTTTCGTGATTCTCATTATTTTCTATTTATTGTTCTATCCCTATTATGTGCAGGGATCATTGCTCTTTTCAAAATGGCCTATCTGAAAAATTTCAGAGAACGATTCAGCTATTTATTTGAATACTTGGTTTCATTTATGACAATCAAAAGAACCGAAGCCTACTTTAGCGAAGGGTTTATTCCGAAGGATGTAGGAATATGCATGGCATTTCCCATATTTTTGGGCTCCTTGCCGGGATTATGGGGGTTATACGGATGAATATTAACAAACAACGCTTTGCTATCTGTGATTGCGAGGAAGATTACTTAACCCTTATGAGCGAATATCTGGCACATAATCCTATGTTCCCTTTTCAGGTATATGCTTATACCTCTATGGAAGAAGTGTATAAAGCTGAGAGCCCGGACTCGTTAGTGCTTTTGCTGGTTGCGGAAAATGCTTACGAGGAAAAGGAAGAGGATTCGTTCAGAGACTGCATGGCAATTTTGAATGAAAGTGGAGTTGTCAGAGGGGACAACATAAAGAATATTAATAAATATCAAAGTGCCCATGCCGTATTAAAAGAGATAATGATGAGTCTGGAGGAAAAGGAACAATTTCCCGGCAAGCCTATAAACAATAATTTTCACACGTCGCTTATAGGAATGTATTCTCCCATAAAGAGATGTCTTCAGACCTCTTTTGCACTTACGATGAGCTATTATCTGGCTTCAGAGAAAAAGGTACTCTACATAAACATGGAGCCATATTCCGGCATACGGGAAATGATGTCGACCCGACAAATCAGAGATCTTGGAGATTTACTGTATTTTATCAGCTCCGATGAAGAGAAATTCCGAATGAGGCTTAGGACCATTATCGAGAAGGACGGAAATTTGGAGTATATTCCGCCGCTTAAAGCCGGACAGAATCTGGTATATGTTACAAAGGAAGAGTGGGCTTTGTTTTTAGATAAGCTATGTTCCTTAGAAGAATACGAATATATTGTGCTGGATTTATCAGATGGAATACAGGGCCTGTTTGATATTTTGAGAAGGTGCGAATGTGTATATACCATGACGAAGGATGATTCCATCTCCAAATACAAGCTTGAAAATTATGAAGAGCTGTTGCGAATGAGTGATTATGAGGATGTATTAAAGCTGAGTAGGAAAATTGCATTGCCTCAGATAAAGCGAGTACCCGGTGAAATAAGTCAATACGCCCATTGTGAACTGAGCGAGTATTGTAAAGAACAAGTGAGGTTGTTAAATAATCATGAATAATGTAAATATGAAAAAAGAATTGTCTGACGAGGCACGCTCCAAAATTGATTTTGGCAAAGAGATTACGGATGAACAGGTTGAAGAAATAATAGACGATTTGATTATAAGCGACAAATACAAGCTCCTTTCACTTGAAGAAAAAATCCGTTTAAAAAAAGAAGTATTTGATTCCATCAGGCGTTTGGACATACTTCAGGTATTTGTAGAGGACAAAGATATAACGGAAATAATGATAAACGGAATCAACAATATTTTCGTTGAAAAAAACGGTCAGCTTATGGAAATACCTGAACATTTTGATTCCGAGGAAAAGCTAAATGATGTGATTCAGCAAATTGTGGCTGGATGCAACAGAGCTGTAAATGAAGCATCGCCGATAGTCGATGCAAGATTGCCGGACGGCTCGAGGGTAAATGTAGTAATGAAACCTGTTGCATTGGAAGGACCTATTGTCACCATAAGAAGATTCCCGGAAAAACCTATCACAATGCGACAGTTAATTATGAACGGCTCGATAACGAAGGAGGCGGCAGTCTTCCTTAGAAACCTGGTTATTGCAGGATACAACATAATTATAAGCGGGGGAACAGGAAGTGGGAAAACTACCTTTCTGAATGTTCTGTCCGGGTTTATCCCTGAGAATGAGAGAGTAATTACCATAGAGGACAGTGCGGAATTGCAGCTCCAGGGGCTTAGAAATCTGGTCAGGCTGGAAACCAGAAACAATAAAAGTGCCGATTGCGAAGATATAGATATAAGAGCGCTTATAAGATGTTCTCTCAGAATGAGACCGGACAGAATAATTGTCGGCGAGGTCAGAGGCAGCGAAGCTATAGACATGATGCAATGTTTAAATACCGGGCACAGTGGAAGTATGTCGACAGGTCATGCCAACAGTGCCGAGGACATGCTCTATCGGTTGGAAAACATGATATTAATGGGGATGGATATTCCGCTTATAGCAATCCGGCAGCAAATAGTATCCGGAATAGATTTAGTAGTGCACCTGGGAAGACTTAGGGATAAATCGCGCCGGGTTTTGCAGATTTCCGAGGTTATGGATATTAATGAAGGAAAAATAGTGACTAATTCATTGTTTGAATTCGTTGAGAAGGGGGAGAAAAACGGAAAAATATATGGAAGCCTTGAACGGAAAAATCAACTTTTCAATACAAAGAAGCTTAAAGAAGCCGGAATCGTGGGATGAGGCAGAATTTAATGACAGGCTTCGGGCATTTGCAATTTCAATTATATTTGTAGTGCTTTTGTCTTTCTTTTTCTATGAAAGTATATATGCTTTTTTCCCTCTTTTGATTCCCGGATATATCTGTTACAGATTTCAAATCCAAAAACTTTTAAGGAAGAAAAAGGACATTCTCAAGAAACAATTCAAAGAATGCATTTTGTGTGTGGAGGGATATCTGAAAGCCGGATATTCGATTGAAAATGCCTTCTGTGAAAGCAAAATTCCCATGGAAATGATGTACGGCAGAAAAGCACGTATTTGCAAAGAGCTGGATATGATCAGGCAGGGTGCCAAAATCAATATTCCACTAAAGGAGCTTTTAAGAGATTTTGGTAATCGAAGCCAAATTGATGAAATTAAGCAGTTTGCCGAGGTGGTTTCCATAGGCAAGGAAATAGGGGGCAATTTGTCAACCATCATATCACAAACTGTAAAGGTGCTTGACGTAAGTATGTCGGCGAAGGAAGAGATAAGGGCAGCTCTCTCCGGAAAGCAATATGAATTTGTGATAATGAAAAGCATGCCGTTTATGATTTTCCTATATCTTAGGTTAGGTTATAAGGGTTATCTGGATACGTTGTATCACAACCTTAACGGAGTGCTTGCTATGACCGGAGTGCTAATAATCTATCTGTTTGCAGTGCTTTGGGGTGACAGAATATTGATGAAAATTGAGGAGAAAAATGAGTGACACGATTTATAAGAAAATCAGAATGTCGTTATTGGCATTATTGCTTTTCCTGATAATAGGTATAACTCTTTTATACAAAGAAAAGGACGGAAGTCTGCAGGTAAATGAATTAATAAGGCCCATGCCCGGGGAACCGTCAAAAGTACTTTGGCTAAAATGTGTCGGAGAATACGGGGAAGAAATAATGCCGATAACAATATCTCCGGGAGAATACTCCAAAGAAGATATTGAAAAATTATACGGGCAATTTGTTTCACAGGTGCGTGAACTAATAAGGGGAGAAAATATAGATCTGCGAAATGTAAAGACCAACCTGAAGCTTTGTGAGGAATATGAAGGATATCCGTTTACATTTATTTGGAATACTTCAGATGGGGAATGCCTCACAAAGAAAGGAGAGGTTATCAGAAAAGAAACTGATTGCGAAGTAAATCTTACGGTTACTGCAAAGGTAAACGGACAGGAGAGAGAATTAACCTTTCCCGTTTGTATTTTAAGTATATACGACAAATCGGAGTATTATTCCAGATTAAGCAAATATCTTGAACAAATTGATGAAGCAAAAGACAATACATTTATTCTTCCAAAAGCTTTTGAAGGGGAAAATCTTATTTGGGAAAGTGTAAGTGGAAAAACAGGGTGGATATTTATTATAGGAGCTGTTCCTTTTGCGGGGCTGATATTTGTAATGAGTCGAATTGATGAGCAAAAGAAGTCAGAGCTTGAAAAGCAAAACAGCAAAGCGGATTATCCGGCAATTGTACTTAAGCTTGCCTTATATTTTGGAGCAGGGCTATCAATAAGAGCCGCATTTATAAAGGTTGCAACCGAGTATGAGAGTAAACAAAGCAAAACGGGTGAAAAGAACAGGACCTATGAAATAATGCTTTTGGCATCGCGTGAGTTTGATGCCGGCAGGGCCGAGTGGAAGGTATACGAGCAATTCGGCAAAACCGTAGGAACGGGCGATTATATACGATTGGGAACCATTCTGTCTCAAAACCTTACCAAGGGGAGTGAGTTGCTGACAGACAGGTTAAATGAAGAGGTAGAGAATGCATATGCAATGAGAGTGCGCGAAGTGAAAAAGCTTGGTGAAGAAGCCGGAACCAGGATGCTTGTTCCGATGGTGTTACTTCTTGTTGTAGTTATGTCAATAATAATGATTCCGGCGATGTCCGTCGCCGCATTTTAAAGGAGGTACATATGAAAACGCTGAGAGATTTTTTAAAGGAAGAAGATGGAATG
Source organism: Lachnospiraceae bacterium (assembly GCA_045627085.1). Lineage (GTDB taxonomy): Bacteria > Bacillota > Clostridia > Lachnospirales > Lachnospiraceae > RGIG10340. The sequence continues at coordinate 96,325 of JAZQNB010000008.1, forward strand.
GGAACGGTGGAAATTATCTTAATCATCGTGGTATTGATAGGCTTGGTTATTATATTCAAAGAGCAGATTACAAAAATAGTAAACGCCATGTTCAGCAAAATCACAAACAAAATAGACAAGATATAGAGATGAAGAGTAAAAATGCATATATTACTTTGTTTATCACCTTGATAATGGGTTCGTTTATTGCGCTATACTTAGCGCTTATTGAAAGTGCGCGTATGGAATGCATAGAAGCAGAAGCAGAATGTGTGACAGATATTACGGTTAACAGCGTTCTTGCCGAATATTCAAGAGCCTTAAACAAAGAAACGGGGATATTTGCGATAGATACAGCTTATGCGGAGCCGACTTCCGGAGTAGAAAAATTAGAAAATCACATGAGCGATTATTTGTCTGCCAATACCTTAGTTAAGAGAGAACTATTAACAGATCTTTTCTTTAAAGATTTCATCGGACTTTTTCCGGAGGAGATTAATACGGCAAAGGTATGCTTTTTGTCTGACTTTGAAGGACTTGAGTTTATGCGTCATGCAGTAGAAAGTCAAAAAGAGGAGTTCAAAATTTCTTATTTTGAAGATTTGGTTGAATGGATGAGCATAGGTCAGGAGTATGAAGAAAAAGAAGATATCTATATGAAGGAATGTAATGACCCCTATGTGGAAGAGCTTTCAATTGAAATATCAAAACAGATGGGAACCTCTGCGGAGGAAATAAACAGTACAGGCATTATCCGATCAATACTTGGGGACTGCAAAATCTCCGGAAACAGAATAGACACCGACGACCTTTTCATTACCAGAAAGCAAGCTAATGCAATAAACAAAGGCAATATCTTTCGAGAGTATAAGCCCCAAATTTCAGATAAGTATTTGTTTTCGGAATATCTGATCAGTAATCTTGGAACATATATGGACAGTGATAAGGATAAAGCACTTTGTTATGGCGTCGAGTATGTGCTTGGCGGAAAAGAAACCGATGAGGACAATTTGAAAAATATATTGTTGCGCATTCTGCTAATGCGAGAAGCTGCAAATTATAAATACCTGCTTACCGATACCGAAAAACATGAAATGGTTAAAATGCTTGCGGCTTTTGTTGCCACTTCTTTAACTGTGCCGGAGGCCGGGGAGGCGATAGAACAGATAATATTATTGGCCTGGGCCATGAAGGAAAGCAAGGCTGATTTAAGAGCTCTTTTAAATCAAAAAAAGGTTGTTTTGATTAAAACAAAAGAAACCTGGAAGACGCAATTGATAGGGGGAAAGAAGGAAGAAAGTAAAGAAGATGATAAAAATGGGCTGACCTACGAAGATTACCTTAGAATCTTTATAATGCTCACCCCCAACAATCGATTGTGTGAAAGGGCACTGTCATTAATTGAACAAAACATACGGCTATGGGAAAACCCATGCTTCAGAATTGATGCCTGCATTACCGAATTTGAAGGGAGTGTACTTTTCAGTACAGGATATGGATATGAGTATAAGGCAACATACACAGGCAAATATGAGTAAACTTTATAAAGGGTGGTCAAAAAATCTCTTTCTGTGTCGAGAAAACACGCCAAAAAAAACAAGACAAAGACCTTCTCCGCAAATATATGCGAACAAATACAGCGCCGATGCAGAAAGAGATTTTTTGCCGCCTTTTTTAAAGCTTAAGGGTTCGATGACCGTAGAGGCGGCGATAGTGTTGCCCATATTTATATTTTTCTGTATGACAATTGTGCTTGCATTTGATGCAATGAATACTCATGTTACGAACGAACTGGAGCTTGTAAATAAAGCCAAGCTTATTTCCGTCTATGGTGGAGAGGCAAAGGAATTACTAAAGGATGAAGTAACTGATAAAGTGCCATTTATAAAAGATGACAGAATCATCTTGTTTGCCGTCAATACATTTGGAAAGGATTCGCTCTTAGAAGGAATAACTGCGTTTTCCACATTAAACTATGTTGAGACTCACCTTTGGAACGGATACGAAGTTGAGAAAAACGAAAATGATACATATGTATATGTAACTGAGCACGGCGAGGTATACCACAAGGACGCAAACTGTACCTATATTCATATAAAAGCGGAGGGTGTTTTGTATGAGCATATCGAATTAAAAAGAAATAAATCCGGTGAAAAATACAGGCCTTGTAAAACCTGCGGGAAAAATCACGTCGGAAGCTTTGTATTTATAACGGGTTATGGACAAGCCTATCATACCTCAAAAGAATGTCCGGCTATTAAACGTGAAGTGAAAACAATTCGATTATCTGAGGCAAAGAATTACAGACCTTGTAAAAAATGTTACGGAGGAAATTAGTAATTGATGAAGGAAATAATTTATTATAGCATGTTATATTTTTTCCTTTTTGTATTAGCGATACAGGACATCAGGAAAAAAAGGTTATCGTTGCCGACGCTGCTTTGTTTTGTTTGCTACGCTGCAGTTGGAGTGATTCTGAATTACGGATGCTGTGATAAGCAGGATGTTCTTTCCGTGATGATAAACATTTCTCCCGGAGTGATGATACTTCTATTTTCTTTGGGCCGGGGAAGGGTCGGGTATGCGGACGGAATAATCGTGACCTGCCTCGGGGCACTCTTAGGGGCGGGAGCTATCGTGTTTGTGTTCTTTTTCTCCTGTGCAGGCATGTTACTCATATACGGAATTGACCGCATAGTGCGAGGAAAGAGGGCTGCTACGGAATATCCTTTTATCCCATTTCTGTTTGTGTCGATTATAGTGAGGCAGGCGCTATGAAAAGAGAGAATGCCTACATGACTTTAGAAGCAGCTGTTGTATTTGTAATCGTACTAAATGTTTTGTTCTTTGGAATCTATATTCTGTTTTTCTCATACAACAAATGTCTGATGAGTGCTTCGTTGGTTAAGACCATGGTAAAAAATGAAACTGAAAATAGCACAATGCGTTATCTGTGTTGTGAGGAGGTAAGTATAGATTTGTCGGATGGCCTGATACAAAGGAAGGCAGAAGGATGCCTGCAGATGAGCTTTCCTTTTTCGGGATTACCTGTTTTTGAGAAAATAAAGAGCAGGTGGAGCTACGAAAAAGAAATGAATGCTTATAAAACCGACCCGGTCAAAACCATTAGAGCACTTGAAGGTGCAAAGCAATTATTTGAAGGAGATACTGAAGGTGGAAATTGAATATACCAGAAATTTGCAATCGAATTATCTTAAGCTTAACTTAAGAGAAAAACCTCTAAAGAACCGTTATCAATATGGAATAGTAACCAGAGGCGGCGTGAGAGGCCTTTTAGAATGCCATATGCGATTTCAGGATGATAATGCATATATTTATTATGATATTACTTCGAAGCAGGTTCTTACCAAACACATGAAACGTCCGATTGACAGGAAGAGACTTTCTGAATTCGCCCGGTATTGTATAGGGATAGAGAATGAACTTATGCGATTTCTCTTAGATGAAAGAAATATAATATGGGACCCCGATTTGATTTTTGAGGATCCGGACAGTAATGATTTATTCTTTGTTTATGTTCCCTACAGTGAGGAAACAAAAAGCTTTGGCAAAATGCTGGACTTCTTTTTAGAGTACATAGATTACGAGGATGAAAAAGTAGTGGAACTGTTTTACCGACTTTGTGACAGCTATCAAAAGGGTGAAGGAAGTGTTACGGTAAAATCTTTTTTTGAAGAATTATACAGTGGGATATCTGACCTGCCGGACTTAAACGACTCACAACCGAAGGAAGTACTTACAGAAAAGGAAATCATAGTCCCTGAGGAGGAGGAAACAGAAAATACAGCACATGGATTGCTGTCTTTGTTTGAGTCAAAGAGAAAGAAGGCCAAAGAAAAGAGGGAAACCTATGAAACCCTGATGCAGGAGTATATGTCAGAGCAGGCTGTTTGTGAGGACAGCAATTTCAAAGAATCCCCTCCTGTTGGAAAGACACTTTATATCAGCGATGATTCAGACAAAGAAAGAATTCGACGATTGTACGATGAAACCGGTCGGGTAATAACCATGATACAAAACAGTGGATGCATAATTGGGAAAAAGCAAGACGAAGTTGATTTGTTACTGGACGATGTTTCTGTCAGCCGCATACATGCCAAAATATATAAAGAAGATGAAGAGTATTATATAGAAGATTTGAATTCCACAAACGGAACCTACAAAAACGGCTTCAGACTCAATCCTTATGAAAAGCGAAAGCTTTTGGAAAATGATGAGATTAAATTCGGAACTAAAAAACTGACATTTAAATAAAATAAAAATTGCATGATTCTATTTAGCATAGTATTCTATATATAGTGAATAAAAACAATAAGGTGGCATAGATATGGTAAAATCATCTGGGAAAGTACCTTATGTCAGTATTATCCTTACAATAGTCAACGCCGTGGTTTTTCTCTGCTGTATGATAGCCGGAGATAAAATGTATTCCGATTATGGATTGATTGCTTCTAAAGTATTGATGGGTCGGCAGGTATATCGGTTGCTCACAGCAATGTTTATGCATGTTGATATCAGGCATATTTTTAGTAACATGCTCATATTGTGTTGCTGCGGATATTTAATTGAAGCAGAATTTGGACACATCAGATATTTATTAATATATCTTCTTTCGGGGCTATTGGGAAATGTGGTATCTGTTTTGGCGGATTTGTTTACAAATCCCAATGTGATATCCGTTGGAGCAAGCGGAGCGATATTCGGATTGGACGGACTGCTCTTAGCCATTGCATTGTTTAAAAAAGAAAAACCCGAAACCGTGACTTTTGAAAGAGTCGGAGCGATGATACTTCTTTCATTGCTGTCAGGGTTTACCGGAACAAATATAAATAATCCGGCGCACATCGGAGGGGTGTTATCCGGATTTGTTTTAGGAATACTGTGTTGTCTTTATGATAACAGGAAGGGGTATGAAGGTGAACATTAATATCTATTATGGCGGAAGAGGGATAGTTGACGACCCGACAAACTATGTTATTACCAGAATGCAGGAAGTGTTGGAAGAGCTACGGGTCAACGTAAGCCGATACAATCTTTATGAGAGCAAGAACACAATAGCTACACTGCCACAGACGTTAAAGGAAGCCGATGGTATAATTCTGGCGACTACGGTAGAGTGGTATGGAATCGGTGGTTATATGCAACAGTTTTTGGATGCATGTTGGTTATATGGAGACAAGGATATAATTTCCAGAATATATATGTGCCCCATCGTGATGTCTACAACATACGGAGAGCGTGAGGCCAAACTGAATTTGCAAACGGCATGGGAAATACTGGGCGGTATGCCCTGCAGTGGGATATGCGGATATATATGCAATACTGTTTCGTTAGAAATGAATGAGCAGTACGCTGCCATTATAGAAAAAAAGGCTGAAAACATGTATAGAACCATTAATCAGCATTTCTCCAGTTTCCCTGCAAGCAATCAGGCTGTAAGACAGAAGGTATCCATGCCACAGAGCATTAATCTGACTCCGCAGGAAACAGAGACACTGTCTCAATATGTTTCGGACGAAAGTTATGTCCTTAGACAGAAAGAGGATATCCAGGAGCTTACCAGTATGTATCGTGATATGATGAGTGGCGAGGATGCTGCGGGCAAAGAAGAGTTTGTTGAAGAATTCAAAGCAGCGTTTACGCCACTTCAGGGATTTGATGCTGTATATTCAATCAATATAGAAGAAAAACCCGTTAATTTAATAATTGAGGTGCAGGGGGCGAAGCTTGAATGTCATTACGGTAATGCAGAGGATTGCAATGTTGAAATTGCGCTAAACAGAGCGGCCATGAAAGATATAGTATCCGGGGATATGACATTTCAACGATCCTTTATGTCAGGCGAGATGAAGACAAAGGGAGATTTTAAAATTTTACGCACATTAGATCAGATATTTCAATTTTCCGGCAGATAGGAGGACAACATGAGAAAAGACGACTGTATTTTTTGTAAAATAGCTAACGGAGAGATACCGACTAAAACCATCTATGAAGATGAATATTTCAGAGTAATCCTGGATTTGGGACCTGCTACCAAGGGGCATTCTTTGATACTCCCCAAGGAGCATGCGGCAAATTTATACGAGCTTCCGGCAGAATACGCAGAAAGAATAATTCCCGTTGCTCAAAAAGTGGCCGGAAAAATGAAAGAAAACTTGCACATTGACGGTTTGAATCTTGTACAGAATAACGGAGAAGTTGCAGGACAAACAGTAATGCATTTCCATTTGCATGTTATTCCCAGGTACGAGGGAGATGGACAGAATATGCTTTGGAATCCCGGGAAACCATCTGCAGAAGAACTCGAAGAGATAAAAAATATCATTACGGCACAGTAGGAAACTTATGAGAACGATAAATGTCAGCGAGATAACGGAAAATATAGCACAAATGTGCATAGAGGCGAATTATTTCTTTTCCGAAGATATGAAATGCGCCTATGAAAATTCAGCCAAAGTTGAAGAGACAGAGCTGGGTAAGCTTATATTAAAGCAGCTTGAGGAAAACAGAAATATAGCTGCCGAGGAAATGATACCCATTTGTCAGGATACCGGAATGGCTGTTATTTTTATGGATATTGGTCAGGATGTTCATTTTGAAGGCGGTCTATTGAGCGATGCTGTAAATGAAGGAGTCAGAAGAGGATACACCGAAGGCTATTTACGGAAATCGGTTGTTGCGGACCCAATTGAGCGGGTAAATACCAATGATAACACACCTGCGATTATACATTATAATATAGTAGAAGGTGATAAAGTCGATATAACCGTTGCAGCTAAAGGCTTCGGAAGCGAGAACATGAGCAGAATATTTATGCTCAAGCCCGCAGACGGGATTGAAGGAGTCAGAGAAGCTGTATTAACTGCCGTTAAGGATGCCGGCCCCAATGCCTGCCCACCCATGGTAATAGGAGTAGGGATAGGAGGAACCTTTGAAAAAGCTGCCATTATGTCTAAGAAGGCATTAACCAGACCAATTAATCAAAGGTCTGACAGGCAATATGTTAAAGAACTTGAAGAGGAATTGTTGGAAAAGATTAATGAATTAAATATCGGACCCGGCGGATTGGGTGGAAAAGTGACAGCTTTTGCGGTTAACATTGAAACCTACGCAACCCACATAGCAGGATTGCCGGTGGCGGTTAATATCTGTTGTCACGTTAATCGTCATTGCTTCAGAACAATATAAACCGACTAAGAAGAGGTACAATCCCCATTTCTTTACGAGCATAGTATTGAACAAATCAGAGGAACAACATATGGAAAGAAGAATAACACTGCCACTTTCTGAAAATGACATAGAATCGCTTAAAGCAGGAGATTATGTATATTTATCAGGTACGGTATATTCGGCAAGAGATGCTGCACATAAAAGAATGTCAGAATGTATAAGGAATAACGAAGAGCTTCCTATAGATATAACAGGAGCTTCCATTTATTATATGGGACCTTCCCCTGCACGTGAAGGACACGTAATAGGGTCGGCAGGGCCTACAACAGCCGGACGAATGGACAAATATACACCGGAATTGCTTAAGCTTGGATTGAAATGCATGATAGGAAAAGGCAGGCGTTGTGAAGCTGTCAAAGAGGCCATGAAGGAAAATAAAGCAGTATACTTTGCTGCAGTGGGCGGGGCAGGAGCCTTGCTTTCACATGCAATAATTTCATCTGAAATAGTAGCATATGAAGATTTGGGGACAGAGGCCATCAGGAAATTAGAGGTAAAAGATTTCCCTGTAATTGTAGTAATTGATGCATCGGGAAAAGATTTATATATGAAATGACCCTTGGCTCAAAGTGATTTAAATAATGAAGCCATTTAATGTTGACAAACAAAAAGGCCTTATGTATAATAACACTTGCGTCATGAAAGACGTGACATAATCATATTGGTAGAGACGATATTCAGATTTTGGAGAAATACTCAAGAGGCTGAAGAGGCGCCCCTGCTAAGGGTGTAGGTCGGGTGACCGGCGCGAGGGTTCAAATCCCTCTTTCTCCGTTTCACTACCAATGATTTGGAAGAAGAAAATCTTGAGAAATTAAGATTTCTTTTTTTTCACACAATTTGTACAATTTGCAATTTGTTTATTGACAGTCGGCAATGGTTGTGATACTATAAAATTCCACCGCGAAAAAATAAAAAGCGGTGGAAAAATTTTGTCAAATAGTTGTTGACAAGGCAAATTAATGATGATATTATATCAGAGTTGTCGCCCACGAAGCGACAGCGAAAAGCTCTTTGACAATCGAACAACAATGCAACCCTGAAAATATTCTTTA
>JAZQNB010000009.1:0-32745 GCA_045627085.1 Lachnospiraceae bacterium
GAAAGTATATAAAAAGCGGTTTTTTTAAAATGGGGGTTGTGTAATTTAAAGAGCTTATGATATATTTTACTTATTCTTTAGGCCTTATTTATTCTAAATATTCTAAAATGTGAAGTTCTGATTATCTGACATGTAAGGCCGATTCCAATTGAGAAATAAAACACAGAGGAGTGATGTGTATTGAGGGAGTAATATTGGTCTTATAATGTGCTATTTTATATGTGAAAATTAAGATTAACAGATAAATATTGTTGACAAAACAGAACAAATGTTTTATTATCATAACAGAACATTCGTTCAGAAGGAGAGTATGAAATGGATAAAAATGAAAAATTAAAAGCACTGGATGCTGCATTAAGCCAAATCGAAAAACAATACGGCAAGGGTGCTGTTATGAAACTGGGTGATCCTTCAAGCCAAATGAATGTGGAAACGATTCCCACGGGCTCTCTCAGCCTTGATATCGCTTTAGGCCTTGGCGGAATTCCCAAGGGAAGAATTATTGAAATATACGGACCTGAATCAAGTGGTAAGACGACAGTAACACTTCATATGATTGCTGAGGTTCAAAAGAGAGGTGGAATTGCAGGCTTTATTGATGCTGAGCACGCACTCGATCCTGTTTATGCGAGAAATATCGGTGTTGATATCGATAATTTATATATTTCACAGCCTGACTGTGGTGAGCAGGCACTTGAAATTACCGAGACAATGGTTCGCTCCGGCGCTATTGATATTATAGTAGTAGACTCTGTTGCAGCACTTGTACCCAAGGCTGAGATTGATGGAGACATGGGCGATTCACATGTCGGTTTACAGGCAAGACTGATGTCACAGGCACTTCGTAAGCTTACGGCAGTAATTTCCAAGTCCAATTGTACGGTTGTATTTATCAATCAGTTACGTGAGAAAGTCGGAGTTATGTTCGGCAATCCGGAAACGACAACCGGTGGACGTGCACTTAAATTCTATTCTTCCGTAAGACTTGATGTCAGGAGAATTGAATCTCTCAAGCAGGGCGGTGAAGTTATCGGTAACAGAACCAGAGTAAAGGTTGTTAAGAATAAAATTGCGCCACCTTTTAAAGAGGCTGAGTTTGATATCATGTTCGGAAAAGGCATATCAATGTCAGGTGATGTATTAGACCTCGCTGCGGATTGCGGAGTAATTAATAAGACAGGTGCTTGGTATGCATACGAGGGTGACAAGATTGGCCAGGGACGTGAGAATGCAAAGGCCTATCTTGAGGAGCATCCCGATGTGTTCGCGGTTGTTTCTGAAAAGGTTCGTGATTATTACGGTTTGGGACCCGCCAATGCGGATGTGGAATAGGCTATGTTTGTAACCGATATAATTGAAATTGATAAATCCCGTGTAAAAATTTATATTGATGGAGAATTCGCCTTTGCTTTATACAAAGGCGAATTGCATATATATGGAGTAGAAAAAGGCAGGGAAATCACCCGCGAAGCCATTGACAAAATTTACTCCGAGGTATTGATTAAACGCTGCAGGTTAAGGGCCATGAACCTGTTAATCAAGAGAGAATATACTGTGGCGACTCTTAGGAAGAAGCTAAAGGATGGCTTTTATCCGGATGAAATAATCTGGAATGCACTTGATTATGTGGCTTCCTTTCACTACACGGATGATTACAGATATGCATATGGCTATATTAGTGATCATGCTTTGGATAAGAGCGTTAAGAGAATCGAACAGGATTTGTTTGCCAAGGGGATTGAACGTGATGTATATGCTAAGGTCCTTTCTGATTTTGAAGCAAATGGTGGCTGTATTGATGAAAAAGCCATGATCAAAAGGCTCTTAATTAAGAGGCATTACAATGCTGACTGTTCTGATATACGTGAAAGAAACAAGCAGATTAATTATTTGATTTCCAAAGGCTTTTCATTTGAAACGATTAATTGTGTGTTAAAAACCGATATTTTTGAATGAATTTTTCAAAAACATGACACATGAGTTATATTTGCTTGACTTATTTGATTAATCAGTATAGAATTTAACTGTTGTAAAATGCTTGTAAGAATGCTTGCATTCTTTTATACAATGAAAATTAAATAAGGAGGTACCTGTAGTGAGCACAACTATAGTTATCGCTCTCGTAGGTGCCGGCGTTCTTGTTTCTGCTGTTATTTCCGTTTTGGCAACAACAGCATATCAGAAAAAATCCTCAGCCTCCAAGATTGGCAATGCCGAGGAGAAAGCAAGAAGTATTATTGATGAAGCACTTAAAACTGCTGAGACTAAGAAACGTGAATCTCTCCTTGAAGTAAAAGAGGAATCTATCCGTACCAAAAATGAATTGGATAGAGAAATCAAGGAGCGTCGTGCAGAAGCACAGCGTTATGAGCGTCGAGTTCAGCAAAAAGAGGAAAATATCGATAAGAAAGCCGAGCAAATCGAAAGACGTGAGCAGAGTTTAACGGCAAGAGAAGAAAACCTTGACAAAATGAAGGAAGAAATCTCAAAGCTGAATGAGCAGAGACTACAGGAACTGGAACGAATTTCAGGTTTAACCTCTGAACAGGCAAAAGACTACCTTTTAAAAATTGTTGAAGAAGAAGTAAAACATGAAACGGCTGTGATGATCAAAGAAATGGAGACTCAGGCCAAAGAAGAAGCTGATAAAAAAGCTAAGGAATATGTTGTTTCGGCAATACAAAGATGTGCTGCTGACCATGTATCCGAAGTCGCTATATCAGTTGTTCAATTACCCAATGACGAGATGAAGGGACGTATTATTGGTAGAGAGGGAAGAAATATCAGAACTCTTGAAACAATGACCGGTGTTGATTTGATAATTGATGATACTCCGGAAGCAGTTGTCCTTTCCGGATTCGATCCTATTCGTCGTGAGGTCGCAAGAATTGCTCTTGAAAAGCTGATTGTTGATGGTCGTATCCATCCCGCAAGAATTGAGGAAATGGTGGAGAAGGCTCAGAAAGTAGTCGAGACCATGATTAAAGAAGAGGGAGAGGCAGCAACTCTTGAAGTTGGCGTTCATGGAATACATCCCGAGTTTGTTAGACTTTTAGGAAAGATGAAATTCAGAACAAGCTACGGACAGAATGCTTTGAAGCATTCAATCGAAGTTGCACAGTTATCCGGACTGCTTGCTGCTGAGATGGGACTGGATGTCAGACTTGCTAAGAGAGCCGGCCTGCTTCATGATATTGGTAAGGCAATTGACCGTGAAATGGAAGGTTCACATGTTCAATTAGGTGCAGACCTTTGTAGAAAATACAAGGAGAATGCCGTAGTTATTAATGCAGTGGAATCTCATCACGGTGATGTGGAAGCTACTTCACTTATCTCATGTATTGTACAGGCTGCAGATACGATTTCTGCTGCAAGACCTGGTGCAAGACGTGAAACTCTTGAAACATATACAGCCAGACTTAAACAATTAGAAGAAATCACAAACAATTTCAAAGGTGTTGATAAATCTTTTGCTATTCAGGCAGGTAGAGAAGTTCGTGTAATGGTAATACCTGAGCAGATATCAGATACAGACATGGTAATCCTTGCACGTGATATTTCAAAACAGATTGAGGAAGAAATGGAATATCCCGGACAGATTAAGGTTAACGTTATCAGAGAAAGCCGTGCCATTGATTATGCTAAGTAACCATTCCGGTTCAACAAAATTTCATAAAGTATTGAAGGCGTCCTTTATAGGATATATGCCTTGGAAAATTAAATTTTCCGAATAAATTATAAATAAATCTGCATCAGGGAATTGGTAATTACTAAAACCCTGACGCAGATTTTTTATTTTTTATCAAATTCTAAAGCCCATAAGCATAAACAGATTGACAATCATTCAAATATGATATATAACATAAGTAAACAAGACATAAACAATCAGATTAGATATATAGTAGGTGAATAAATGAAAATATCAAAAGAACTTCCGGCAAATGCCGTTGTCAGTGAACTTGGAAAGAGAATACAGAAATATCGGCTGGACATGAATATGAAACAGGCTGAGCTTGCGGCGAAATCCGGAGTTTCAATAGCAACTATCCGGAGAATAGAAGCGGGAGAAGATATCAGCTTTTTAAGAGTAGTTGCGTTATTGCAGACCATGGGCTTGTCCTCTAATCTGGATTATCTGTTGCCGGAAGAAATTGTCAATCCTGTGCAGATGAGCAAAATGGGTCATTCGAGGAAAAGGGCTTTTGACAAAAAGGAAGCTGTTAAACCAATTAAATGGGGTGAATAAATATGGTTGAAACTGCAGATGTTTATTTATGGAGTAAGCATATTGGAAGCGTGGCATTAACTGATGAGAGTGCTCTGATGAACTTTAGGTATACTGACTGGGCAATAGAATCCGGTGTAAATATTTCTCCGATAATGATGCCACCCAAACGTGTGACTTATCAGTTCCCGGATTTGCTCCGCAGCTCGTTTAACGGAGTTCCGGGGCTTATAGCAGATTCGCTTCCGGATAAATTCGGCAATGCCATTATTAATAACTGGCTTTTGAAGCAGGGCAGAAGCGCGGACTCCTTCAGTGCAATTGAAAGACTTTGTTATATCGGAAGCCGTGGAATGGGAGCTTTGGAGTACAAACCGCATATAGGTCCGGCTGCAGGCAGAAGTGCCAGGGTTGATGTGGACGAGCTTGTAAATCTGGCATCGTCCATATTGCAGCAGAGAAAGGACTTTAGAGTAAAGCCTTCCGAGGAGGAAGACATCGGATTACTTCTTAAGCTGGGAACCAGCGCAGGCGGAGCCCGTGCAAAAGCTATAATTGCGTGGAACAGGAATACGAATGAAATCAGAAGCGGTCAGATAAAAGCGGGTTCCGGATTTGAATACTGGATAATGAAGCTCGATGGCGTGGAAGAAAACAGTGACAAGGAAAAAAACGATGAGCCCGGTTACGGCAAAATTGAGTATGCGTATTATCTGATGGCAACTGCATGCAATATTGAGATGACAGAAAGCAGACTTTTCAATGAAAACGGAAGAAGCCACTTTATGACAAAAAGATTCGACAGAACGGATGATGGCGAAAAGCTTCACATGCAGACCTTGTCAGCTCTTACACATACCGATTATAACTATTCGGGTCTGTACAGCTATGAGCAAACTGCGGGATTAATCAGGGAACTGACGGGTGATCAGAGCCAGGTGGAAGAGCTGTTTCGAAGGATGATATTCAACATTCTTGCCAGAAATCAGGATGATCACGTAAAAAACATCTCTTTTCTGATGGACAAAAATATGAAGTGGAGGCTGTCACCGGCATATGATGTGGGATTCGCATATAATCCTGTCGGGGAATATACGGGCAGACATCAAATGAGAATTAACGGAAAGCTTTCAGACATAACAATAGAGGATATTTATGAATCCGGTAAAATGTTTGGCATCAGCAAATCGCACATAGACAGGATATATGAGTCAGTGGCGGCAAATGTAAGAAAATGGGAGGCTTATGCAGAGATAGCGGGAGTTTCTGAAGAAAAAAAAGAAAAAATAGCAAGGACTCTTTTACCTATTGCCATGAATGAAAAAGTATAGTATTATATTTGCTATGTATGATTGTATACGATTATCCAGAAGCGAGGAACAAGCATGAAACCATATGTGGAATTGTCAAAAGAAGAATTGATTAAGCTTCAAAGTGAATTGGAGCTTGAATATAAAAAAGCTAAGGAAATGGGACTTAAACTGGATATGTCCAGAGGAAAGCCCGCACCGACACAGCTATCCATGGGAATGGAGCTGTTAGACGCATTAAATAAAGATTCTGAAATGAAGAGCGAGAATGGCATGGATGTGAGAAATTACGGCATGCTCGAAGGCATTCCTGAGGCAAAGAAGCTTATGGGCGATTTGCTTGGGGTGTCTGCAGATAATGTGATAGTGTGCGGAAATGCTTCTCTTTCCATAATGTATGATACAGTATCGCGTTCGGTTACACATGGAGTTTGCGGTTCTACACCCTGGTGCAGGCTTGATAAACCTGTTAAATTTCTTTGCCCTGCTCCGGGATATGACAGACATTTTGCAATTACGGAGCATTTCGGAATAGAGATGATTACCATACCCATGCAGGCAACAGGACCTGACATGGATATGGTTGAAAAGTATGTAAACAGCGATCCTTATGTAAAAGGTATTTGGTGCGTTCCTAAATATTCAAATCCGACAGGTGTAACTTTCAGTGATGAAACTGTTAAAAGGTTTGCTCATCTGAAACCTGCGGCAGAGGATTTCAGAATTTATTGGGACAATGCATACGCAATTCATGATTTGTATGAGGACCATCATGACGAACTTTTGGAAATATTATCGGAATGCGCAAAAGCGGGAAATCCTGATATGGTATTTGAATTTTGTTCTACTTCAAAGGTTTCCTTTGCAGGTTCGGGAATCGCAGCGATAGCTTCATCCAAAAACAATTTGGATTTCTTTAGAAAATCCATGACTATTCAGACTATCGGTTATGACAAGGTGAACCAGTTACTTCACGTCAGATATTTTAAGGACATTGACGGAATGAAAGCGCATATGCTTAAGCATGCAAATATTATGAGACCGAAATTCGTCGCTGTACTTAATACACTTGAAAAAGAATTATCAGAGCTTAATATCGGCACATGGACTAATCCAAATGGCGGTTATTTCATTTCTTTCAATGCAATGAACGGCTGTGCCAAAGAAATAGTCGGCCTTTGTAAGGAAGCAGGACTGGTGCTCACCGGTGCCGGCGCAACCTACCCTTACAAAAATGATCCGGTTGACAGCAACATCAGAATAGCACCTTCTTTCCCTTCCGCAGAAGAAATGGAGAAGGCTGCAAAGCTGTTCACTTTATGCGTAAAACTTGTGAGCGTTAATAAAATATTGGCAGAACGTAGCTGATGCTGAAATATTAAAAATAAATTTTAGGTTTCCTATAAAACTCACATATCCTGAAATGCAATGTATTATAATCTTCTCGTTGGGGAAATATGAAAGGAGGAGGTTATGTTTCACCTGGGGTTATGGGGGTTTATTATAAAATCAGTTAGCTATGAACCCACAGGCTCCCTTATGGAAGTAGAATTACTGTCCGGTGACCTGGTTATTCAGTACGAAAACGTGCCGGAAAAGGTGTGGAATACATTTATTCGGCATCCGATTCCGGAAATGTATTACATTCACGAAATTCAGGGTTTGTATCACGTAAAAAGACAATAAGGTAAAACATCATCATTTTGAGAAAACAACCGATTTTTCGGTTGTTTTTTCGTTGCAGACAGAAATTACTTATGCTATACTCTTTGATGAGATTGAATGCTTTTTTCCGTGAACGAAAAGGACTTTGGAATAGAAATGGATACTTTGGACAAAGGCAAGTCTTCCTTTAGGGCTAAACGCGTAGCCAGGCTAAAGGCAGCAATTGTTTTATTTATGTTTATATTGCTTACGGTTCCGGTTATCTGCAGCATAGTATTGATTTTAAAGGTCAGTGAATTAAATGACAAATTAGATTCAATGAATTTGGTACTGGCTCAAATAAATGAGAATTTTTCGGATAAATCCAAAGAAGAAATATCCTTTGAAGGTGACGAATTTTCCGAGGGTGAGACTGATTCAAAAGATTCAACCGATGGCGCGGAAAAGGATGACTCCTTTGAAATGCCTGATGTTGAGGATACGGATACTTTGGGATGTTCACATAAGGTATATCTTACTTTTGATGATGGACCAAGTGCATACACGGGCAAGATATTGGATATCCTGGACGAATATGGGGTGAAGGCCACTTTTTTTGTGGTCGGTACAGCCTGTGAAAATTATCCGGAAGCCCTTAAGGACATAGCACAGAGGGGCCACAGCATTGGCCTGCATTCTTATTCACATGTTTACAAGGATATTTATTCCTCCAGAGATGCTTTTGCAGCTGATTTTTATAAAGAGAAGGATTACATATATAAAAACACGGGTATAGAGTGTAATATATTCAGGTTCCCGGGTGGAAGCTCTAATACAGTCAGTGATGTTGATGTACATTCGCTGATAGATTTTTTGGAGGGTGAAGGAATCAAATATTATGATTGGAACATTTCGTCGGGAGACGGAACCAATGCTTCACTTTCAAAAGAAACGCTTACAAAGAATGTTGTGTCGGAAATAAGCGCATTTGATACTGCCGTGGTTCTGATGCATGATTCATATGACAAGCCCTCTACGGTAAGTGCCCTTCCCGATATTATCGAGAAGATCATGGCAATGGAAGATACGGAAATAGTATCTGTTTCCGAAGACACAGTGCCGGTTCATCATATAAATTAAGATCAAATTAAGAATGGAGGTTTTTAATCAATGGGGTTTTTTTCTGATTTAAAAGAAGACTTGTCCCAGGCTGTAAACGAATTAATACCTGAAGAAGAAGCGTTGGAAGGCGTTGACACACAGGAAAAGGAAAGCGTTGACACCGTAGCTGAAGAGACAGCAAATGAAGAAAATGTGGAATTGCAGGAAGAAGCGCAGGCGGATACAACTCCTGAAGTTAATGAAGAAGCAGAGACTGTTGAACAGGAAGGTGATAAACCTGAGTGGAATTTGGCGGACATGCTGGAAGAAAACATTATAGAAGATCCTGTGGAGACAAATAAATCAGAATTTAAGGGAGAAGAGAGAATTATGGATTCAAATGCTAATAAAGCTGCAGTAGATGAAACATCTGTTATTACCGGGGCCATGACAATCAACGGAGATGTCGAATCAGACGGTTCTGTTGATGTAATCGGTAACGTAAACGGTAATATCACCATACTTGGTAAACTTAATGTTACGGGACATGTTGTAGGAAATTCACAGGCTTCTGAAATATATGCTGACGGTGCAAAGATTGACGGTGAAGTTGTCAGTGAGGGCGCTGTTAAAATCGGTCAGAGCACTGTTATTGTAGGAAATATCACTGCTACAAGCGCAGTTATAGCAGGTGCCGTAAAGGGTGACATCGATGTAAAGGGACCTGTTGTCCTTGATACTTCAGCTATCGTAATGGGTAATATTAAATCCAAATCAGTACAGATTAACAATGGTGCTGTTATCGAAGGTATGTGTTCACAGTGCTATGCAGATGTTAATCCTACATCCTTCTTTGAAGATTACAAATCAGAAACTAAAAAAAATAAATAAGGGGAGACTTGTTTATGCGCAGAATATTACTTAAATTAAGTGGGGAAGCACTTGCCGGCGACAAGAAAACAGGATTTGATGAGGCTACTGTTAAAAAGGTTGCACGTCAGGTTAAAGAACTGGTAGATGACGGAATTCAGGTGGGAATTGTTATCGGAGGAGGTAATTTCTGGCGCGGTCGTTCAAGCGAGAATATTGACCGTACAAAAGCCGATCAAATCGGAATGTTAGCTACGGTCATGAACTGTATCTACGTTTCCGAGATATTCAGAAGCGAAGGAATGATGACAGGAATTCTTACTCCTTTTGAAATCGGTTCTTTCACAAAGCTGTTTTCAAAAGACAGAGCAAATAAATATTTTGCTCATAATATGGTAGTGTTCTTTGCAGGCGGAACCGGACATCCCTATTTCTCAACAGATACGGGAGTTGTGTTACGTGCAATAGAAGTGGATGCCGATGTTATTCTTTTGGCAAAAGCCGTTGACGGCGTATATGATTCAGATCCGGCAAAGAATCCCAATGCCAAGAAGTTTGATGAAATTACCATTGATGAAGTGATTGCGAACAATCTGCAGGTAGTGGATATGACAGCATCAATTCTTGCAAGAGACAATAAAATGCCCATGTGGGTATTTCCGTTAAATGAAGAGAACAGTATTGTTAATACCGTAAAGGGTAAATTTAACGGGACCAAGGTTACAGTTTAATTATTGAATGGAGAAAACATATGGACGAGAGAGTAAAAGTATTTAATGATAAGATGGTAAAGGCCATTGAATTTTTGGAGGCTGATTATCAGGGAATCCGCGCCGGACGTGCCAATCCCCATGTATTGGATAAGCTCAGAGTGGATTATTACGGAACACCTACCCCAATTCAGCAGGTGGGAAACGTAACAGTACCTGAAGCAAGAATTATCCAGATAGCTCCTTGGGACAAATCCTTACTTAAAGCCATAGAGAAAGCAATTCAGACATCCGATATAGGAATCAATCCTTCCAATGACGGAACTGTAATCAGAATGATTTTCCCTGAGCTTACAGAGGAGAGAAGAAAAGACCTTGTCAAAGAGGTTAAGAAGAAAGGCGAAGACAGTAAAGTA
Source organism: Lachnospiraceae bacterium (assembly GCA_045627085.1). Lineage (GTDB taxonomy): Bacteria > Bacillota > Clostridia > Lachnospirales > Lachnospiraceae > RGIG10340. Next base: position 10,277 of record JAZQNB010000009.1, read on the forward strand.
GCTGTCAGAAATATCCGTCGTGATGGAAATGATGCCTTCAAAAAGCTGTCAAAGGCAGAGGTCTCTGAGGATGAAGTCAAGGATTTAGAGGATGAACTTCAGAAGCTTACCGATAAATTTATCAAAGATATTGATGCACTTATCGAAGTTAAGTCAAAGGAAATCATGACTGTATAAGCTTTAATACAATAAACTAAGCTGTTAAGGACATTTGGCGGTTTTATACCGGCGTATCCTTAGCAGCTTTTTTTTGTTATATCCCTCAGATTAAAAGGACTTGCAATTTGCTACAGATAGGAATATAATAAAACACAAGATGTGGTGAAACGAAAGATGCAACGCCACTAAATATTGTCTGGAGATGCAGTAACTTGAATTACGCAAATATTAAGAAATATGATATAGCAAACGGACCGGGAGTTCGTGTTTCTTTTTTTGTAAGCGGATGTACACACCATTGTAAAGGCTGCTTTAACGCTGAAACATGGGATTTTAATTACGGACAGCCTTATACGGGTGAGGTAAAGGAAGAAATTCTTACGGCGCTTTCACCGGCGCATATAGAGGGGTTAACTGTTTTGGGAGGAGAGCCCTTTGAAGAACAGAACAGATTTGAGGTTCTGGATTTAATTAAAGAGGTAAGGAAAAGATTTCCCGAAAAGAGTATTTGGTGTTATTCCGGATATACCTTCGATGCCGATATGAAGAAATGGATTGAAGAGGGTAAAGCTGAGGTAAAAGAATTACTTGAAAATATAGACGTTTTGGTGGACGGAGAATTCATGATTGATAAAAAGAATCTGATGCTTAAATTCAGAGGTTCTTCAAATCAACGATTGATTAAAGCTTCGGAATCCGTAAAAGCAGGGACAGTCATTTTGTCCGAAATCGTTGACAGAAAATAGTCACTGATTCGTCGGGGAGTGTGTTACAATATTTTGAGGGCATGCATTGGCATGCCCTCAAATGTTTAATATATGACTTGTACGTCATAAGGTTCCGGCATGTCGAAGGCACTTTGAAGGCCTTCATCGGAGAAGTGATCCGGAATGTAGTCAGACACCAGCTCGCGCGGTGCTATCAGCGAAGCCTGGGAAAATTGCATATAATAATTTCCGACGGGTACATATTCTTCATCTGCAAGCTCAGTACGCCAATTTATACAATCGCCCAAATATACTTTTGAGGGATTCTCTTCAAGCATTTTGCACAGCTGCTTTTCATAATCCTGAGAAACCTCTTCTTTGCCATAGTAAGTATACCAGCTTATGCTATCAGTGTCGGCTATGCCCTGTTCAATTAAATCCGAATAGGTATAGCAGAAGCTGTCATTGAAGTCTTTTAAATAAGCAAGAGTGTCTTGATAATTTTTATGTATTTCAAGTAAAATATATTCATCTTTTATCGTACCGTTAGAAGGGTCTATGCGTGTATAGTGCAATTCCAAATATCCACATCCTATATAACAGCTTATTTCATGCGAACTGTAGGTGGCTTCAAAATCCTTTTTGTAAATATTTAATAAAGTATCGATATCCTTTGCTTCGGTCAGTTCGACATCAGAGCAAAAGAAGGGATCGTTGATTATAATATAATCAGGCTTCGTTATATTACGCATGGATGCAGGAAAATAGATTTCTTTGAACCCCTCTTGATTAATAATGCTGTCGAGCACATCTGTGTTATCTTTGTTGATAAAGTAGGTACGTGCCACAGCTCTGCCACTTTTGAGTTCATAGGTAATATCAATGGGAATGCCTCCGGGGAAGCCTTTTGTCATTTTCACTACAAGCGGATAGTAAAAATCCGGTTTATCCGAAGTGACTAAGCAATTTCTCTTTGACCAGTCTCTGTAGGGCAAACCGTCCTCATCAAAGCAAAGGTAACAGCCTTGGTCATTTATATTGTTTATGCTAAATGAAACGGTTTTAATACTGTTTTGACGCGGAATGTACTCGTCGTAATTAAACCAGTCATATTTAAATGCCAGGATGAGCAGTATGGTTAAAATGGTTGAACCGGCCATAATGGGAAGCCTTTTAAAGAAACTTCTGAAGGAAGCCTCAAAAATGATATTTGTAATGCCAAACACCAAAACAGTTCCGATAATGACACCCGTAATTTCCCAGAAGGTATCATGGGGGCCGACAAGCTCGCCTAAAACGGTTCCAAAGCTAAGACCTGCGTAAACTGATACCGCGATAATCATCGGGTATTTATAAAGCTCATAAATTGTTCCTTTTTCAGCATTCTCACTTTTTCTGTACCTGTAAAGCAATAATGACAGGACAAACGTTAGCACCGTTGCAATTATCATTCCGATAAAAAGTGACGGAATACCTAAAATACTTTCATAGTTGTTCGGCACATATCCCGCCAGGTATATTCCGCCGGCTATCGGGGAAAGATAACCTATGTTAAAAAACTTATTGCCTGCATTGGTATTATAGGTGTCCATGAAGTTAGACAGGAATGCATTTGTCAGGAAATAAAATACACATACGGATAATCCAAGCGCAGCAGTGTTAATCAGGGCATTAAAATGATTGCCTGAAAGCATGACTGCCAATATTGTCACGTTATAGGTGGCCAAAAATTCTATGATGCATAAAAAGAAGGTAATCCAAAATTTACCCACATACATGCCTGCATTGACAGGTGCGATGCAGGATAACAATACTGAAGCAAAAATAAATGAAATCAATGCGGGAAGGAACCAGGTTACAAAGCCTGTTATATAATGGGCAAAAAAGTAGGTACTTCTCTTCACTGGAAGAGAGTGGAAGAAGTCTACCTTCTTTTTGCTAAACAGGAAATCAGAGTTGAACAGGCCGACCAGTATCGCTCCTATAGCGCATATTGTAATTTGCATGTATCTGAAATATTCACAGACATTATTTAGTTTGACCGGTGTCATTATTGTTTTATTGGCATCGGATAAACGCATAATATTCTGTGATTCAATTTTATAAAATAAGTAAATGCCCAGGATACCAAACAGAAACTGAATAAGTATGGAAAGAGCTGCCGGCCATTTCCTGTGTTTGATTTCCTGAAGGGATATTTTAAATAGTGAGATCTTTGAAGTCATATCCAAGCACCTCCGTTTCACTGATAAATATTTCTTCTAAGGACAGCGGTATTATCTCCCAAAAGACAGGCTTGAGCTCTGCCATTTTTGCTTCCAATTCCTCTTTCTTTGCACGAATTGTCATGGTTATTATTGAACCTGAAATTTCGTGAGATATTACGTTAAAGGAGTTTAAAATATCATTTATGCCATTGGGTCTGTCCGTGACACATTGAAGCTTATAAATTCCCAGCTTCATTTCATCTATATCTCTTGAAAATAATATTCCGCCCTCGTGAAGAAGGCCTACATGCTCACAGATATCCTCAAGCTCTCTTAAGTTATGAGAGGCTATAATCGGGGTAAAATCCCTTTTGGACATCTCTTCGACAAATAATCGCTTGACGGCCTGACGCATAACCGGGTCTAAACCATCAAAGGTTTCATCACATAGCAAATATTTAGTGTTAGCACATACACCGAAAATCACGGAAAGCTGTTTCTTCATTCCCTTTGAGAAGGTACTGATTTTGCGGTTTTTGTCTAACTTAAGAACGCCGAGAAGCCTGTAGAATCGCTCTGTGTCAAAGTCAGGGTAGTAAGAGCAGTAGTGGTTTAACATTTCACTGGGTGTGGAACCGGGATAAAAAAACTGTTCGTCTGAAATGTAGAATATCTTTGCTTTGGCATTGGGATTGTCGAAGACATCTTCGCCGTCTATTTTAACTGTACCTTCGTCCGGCTTGTACACACCGCATATCGTGCGCAGAAGAGTGCTCTTGCCGGCACCGTTTGTACCTATGAGACCAAATACGTGTCCCTCCTCCATTTTGGAATTAACATTTTTGAGGGCACATATTTCATCAAAAGTTTTAGTAACATTTATTATTTCAATCATGTCCATCCTCCTTGCTGCATGAATAGACAGCATTCAAAAGCTCCAGTATTGCGGATTTCTTTATACCGGAATTCTTGGCACTTATAATGATGTCCTTTAATATTAACAGCTTGTTTTCCTTGAGGGATTTATCCCATTCCTGCTTGGGAGAAACAAAATTGCCGCGTCCGACAACGGAATAAATAAATCCCTGATTCTCCAGCTCATTATAAGAGCGCTGTATGGTATTGGGGTTGACGGATAAATCCAGGGCCAATTGTCTTACAGAGGGCATTTTCGTGTTCTCACTCAATGCACCACAGACTATCAGATTGGTGATCTTCTCCGTAACCTGCTCGTATATTGGACGTTTGTCTCTATAGTCCAGGGTAATCATGGCTGCTCCTTTCTAAATAGATATAAGTGTATTAATACAAGTAATACACCTAATACACTTAAACTATATATCACAAAAAATCGGAAGTCAACCACAAATTAACGAATTTTTTATTAATAAAGTCTTTACTTTTGTGGTAGAATAAATTTGATTGAACAGATAACAATAATTTTGAGGTAAATATCAGTGTTAGAATTAAAAAATGTGTCCTATGAAGTAACGGACAATGAAAAGCATATAGGAATAATAGATGACTTAAGTTTAACCCTTGCGGATGGAAAATTTGTGGTAATCACCGGACCTAACGGTGGCGGCAAATCTACCCTGGCCAGACTGATAATGGGTGTTGAAAAGGTTAGCAGCGGCAGAATATATCTTGATGGAGAGGACATCACCGATAAATCCATTACCGAGAGGGCCAATATGGGATTGTCTTTTGCATTTCAGGCTCCTGTTCATTTTAAAGGAATCAAGGTTATTGATTTGCTGAGACTGGCCAGCGGAAAACAGATTACCGTAAACGAGGGCTGTGATTATTTGTCAAAGGTCGGACTTTGTGCCAGAGAATATATTAACCGAGAGGTCAATTCATCTCTGTCGGGCGGAGAACTGAAAAGAATTGAGATAGCAACGGTTATAGCAAGAGGAACACGTATTTCCATATTTGATGAGCCTGAGGCAGGTATTGATTTATGGAGCTTTAACAATCTGATAAAGGTTTTTGAGAATATCAGGAATACGGTAAAGGGTACGGTACTTATTATTTCCCATCAGGAAAGAATATTAAATATTGCCGATGAAATCGTGGTGATTCAGGACGGTAAGGTCAAGACAAGAGGAACGAAGGAAGAGATAATGCCACAGATTCTGGGAACTGCGGCAGCTGTCAATTCCTGTGATATGTTGAGCAAATAAGATTTTTGGAGAGAATTGATGATAGACGAGATACAAAAAAGAATTTTGAGTGAGGTTGCCGATTTGCATTCGGTTCCGGAAGGTGCATACAATATCAGGGCAAATGCTAAAACGGCAGACAGAAAAACAACCGCCAATATAGATATTATTTCAAAGGAAGACGGAAGCGGAATTGACATTCACATCAAGGACGGAACAAAGAATGAGAGCCTTCATATTCCCGTAATTCTAAGTGAGAGCGGAATTAAGGAGACTGTTTATAATGATTTCTATATAGGGGATGACTGTGATGTCGTAATAGTGGCCGGATGTGGAATCCATAATTGCGGCAATCAGGATTCTCAGCATGACGGAATCCATCGTTTCTACATAGGCAGAAATTCTCATGTAAAATATGTTGAGAAGCATTATGGAGAGGGCGACGGAGAAGGAAAGCGCGTGCTGAATCCCCAGACTGAAGTTTACCAGCAGGAAAACAGCTTTTGCGAGATGGAAATGGTTCAGATAAAGGGAGTGGATTCTACCAAAAGAACCACGATAAGTAAGCTTGCTGCCGGTGCTAAGCTGGTGGTTAAGGAAAGACTTATGACACATAACGATCAAAGTGCAATCAGCAATTACGATGTTTACCTGGATGGAGAGGGCTCATCCGCCGATGTCATATCAAGAAGTGTGGCAAGGGATTGCTCGTATCAAAGCTTTGAAGCCAATATTGTTGGTAATGCACCTTGCAAGGGACATGCGGAATGCGATGCCATCATAATGGATAATGCAAGGGTAATATCCGTTCCAAAGCTTGATGCCAATAATATAGATGCAGCCCTGATTCACGAAGCAGCGATTGGCAAAATAGCAGGTGATCAGATAGTCAAGCTGATGACACTCGGACTTTCCGAGAGTGAAGCTGAGGAACAGATAATTAATGGATTCCTACGATAGATAACACGGGGGGAGTTTTCGTGAAAATAATACATTGCGCCGATTTACATTTAGATTCATCGATGAGTTCATACCTTTCAAATGAAAAGGCCAAAGAGAGAAAGGCCGAGCTTTTACTTTCATTTGAAAAAATGGTGGATTATGCCGTGAGGGAAATGGTGGATGCCATCATTATTGCCGGCGATTTGTTTGATGTTAAAAATGTGTCCGCAACTGCGAGAAATACTGTGCTTAGAAAGATAACGGACAACTCCGATATCACTTTTTTCTATTTAAGGGGCAATCATGACAATGATAATTTCCTAAGTTCTTTGGAAGAAATTCCTGCAAATCTAAAGCTTTTTAAGGACAGCTATACAGCCTACAGAATGGGGCATGACGGAAACATAGTCATTTCAGGTATAGAATTAAATAAATCCAACAACAATACCATATACGCGTTACCGCAAATGGACATCAGCGACTTTAATATTTTTGTTTTGCATGGGCAGGAATCTTCTGCCCTTATTAAGGACCGCGCCGAGAATATTTCCATAAAGGATTTGAGAGGAAAAGGAATAGATTATCTGGCACTCGGACATATTCATTCCTACAGCGAGGGGAGAATTGATGACAGAGGAATATACGTATATCCCGGCTGCCTTGAAGGAAGAGGCTTTGATGAGTGCGGTGATAAGGGCTTCGTATTATTGGATATTAACGAAGGGAAAATGACTTTTGATCACACCTTTATTCCGTTTTCTAACAGGAGACTGCATGAGATAAAGGTAGATGTATCCGAATGCATGAATTCCACGGAAGTAAAAGACAATGTGAATAAAGCTATCTGTAACGCAGTGGTTCCGGCAAAGGACCTGATTAAAATAGTGCTTGTCGGTGAACAGAATATAGGTGCCGAATGTGATTTGACTTATGTAACCAAACAATTCGAGGATTACTTCTATTATTTTAGAGTGAAAGACAAAACCGGATGCAGAGTCGATTATGATACCTTCAAGCATGATGAATCGTTAAAGGGTGAATTCGTCAGAACGGTTATGAAACGGAATGATTTGTCTGATGAGGACAAAGCAATGATAATACGTTACGGAATTAAAACCCTGATGGGGGAAAAGGATTTGATACAGGATATTGACTAAACCTGGTGGGGAGAACAATGAAGCTTATAAGATGTCATGTAGATAATTTTGGAAAACTGAATAATTTCGATTATGACTTTACGGACGGAGTGAATACTGTTTATGAGGGCAATGGCTATGGGAAAAGCACATTGGTCGCATTTATCAGAGTAATGTTTTATGGCTTTGAAAACGAGACAAAGCGTGAGAAACTGGTCAATGAGAGAAAGAAATATGCTCCCTGGCAGGGTGGAGTATATGGTGGAACACTTGTCTTTGAAGCAAGGGGAGAAAAGTATCAGCTGATGCGTACCTTCGGTTCAAAGAGTTCAGAGGATGAGTTCTCTCTTTTCAAGAGCGATACCATGGTTCAGTCTTCTGATTATGACGAGAATATAGGTGAGGAAATATTTGCCATAGATTCCGAATCCTTTATGAGAAGCATAATGATTTCCCAAAATGACTGTATATCTCATACGACAGACGGAATAAATGCCAAAATAGGAAATATCACCGACGTTACTGATGACATAAACAATTTTGACAGTGCAATGAGTATCATAAAGGATGAGATTAATGCGCTTCGCCCCAATCATTCAAAGGGCCTGATTAATAAATTGAAAACCGATCTGGTAAGTGACGGTGAGATTATCAAAAAAGCGCCCGGAATAGATGAGGCAATCAAAAATAACAAGCAGAAGCAGGACGAGTACAAAGCTGAGAGGGACCAGAAGATTAAGAAGGTGGCCGAATTGCGAAATATTCGTGATTTGGTGGGAAAAAACAGAGAAATTGCAGCCCAAAAAGAACATTACGAGGGCTTGTGCAGAAACTATGAAGTCAAAAAGGAAAGGCTCAGCTTAATAGGTACTTTCTTTAAGGGAGATATTCCCGAGTCTGCAGAAATCGGGGAAAATACGGAAAACGCCAAAAAAGCCGTATTGCTTCGACAAACCATAAATGCCAATAAGCCTTCACCTGAAGAAAAGATGGAGTATGAAAGCTTGGAAACCATGTTCTCGGGGCAGGAATTTGATGTGGATAAACTCAACCGCATGGAGGCTAAAACCCGTGAACTCGAGAACTTAAACGATAAGCTAAACAATGAAAAGAACTCCTTTGGGGATGACTTCGACTTTGAGTACTTAAACAGCAGATTTAAAACGGCAGCGTTGGATGAACCCACCCTTGACTTATATGTCAGCGAATGGAACAGACGCACCGAAATAAAGAATAATCTTGCAATCAAAAAGGACAATGCCGAGAAAAAGGCGAAGGAAGACGCATCGAAAAGAAAAGCCGTGTTGCTTACAATCGGAATATCAATGATAGCCATAGGACTTTGCGAAATATATATGGCAGTCGGAATATTGGGAAAGACAGGTCTTCTGTCCATAGGTGTGGTCTTATTTATAATAGGTGCCCTGACAGCCTGCGTTAACCAGATAAGGGATAAGAAAAACCCGCAGAAATCGCCCGAGCTTATTGCACTTTTGGAAGATATAGGCAAGGATGAGGAATACATCGCGGAGGTAGAAAACCACACCGAGAATTTCTTAACCAACATGAATTGCAGGTATGACGAATATAATGCTATTAACACACTGAATGATTTGAGAAATGATTTTAAACAATATTCCAGAATCCTTGATAAACGTGCGAAAATGGCTACCTCGGATACTTTAAAGCAGTATGAGGAAATTAAAGCTACCCTGAATAATTATTTTGCACCATATGCGTCACGACTTAATATGGAAGCCCGTCCGATTGAGAAAATATATGAGCTTCGACGTCACTATGAGAGACATATGGAGCTGGACAAAAAAGTCGGTGTCTATAGTAATGCAGTCGAAAAATATGACAGTTATTTTGTGGAAATCAAAGCATTTCTTGAGGAATACGGTTTTAATGCAGATGATAATTTCCTCGATTTGATTTTAAAAATCGGTAAGGAAGAAGCGGAATACAGGAATGCATTTAATGAATATGAAGCCGCTGCGCGTGAAAAAGAATCGTTTGAGGAAAAGGAAAATATTGAAGCAATAAAGGCTTATATCCCCGAGGAAAATGAAAGCATGGCAGTTTACGACAATGGGGATATAGAGTTTTTGACAAATGAAATTGAAGAACTCAACCGCAAAATAAGAGAATATGAGAGCAGAATTAATGATGACATGGAGAAGCGTGACAGTATAAGAGAGGTTGAAAACGGCTACGAAGAAAAGAAACTGAGAATTGAAGAGCTTTCAAATCAGTTCAAGCTTTTAGAGTTAACCCGTGACATGCTCGAAGAAGCCAAGTGCTCCTTTACCTCGAAATATGTTGTTCCGGTTAAGGATGCATTCACAAGATACTATGCAATGCTTACGGGGAATACTTCGGCCAATATCAGCATTAATGCCAATGCCGAGCTTCTGATTACTGAGCAGGGACAGATTCGGGATCCTCTTTCCTTCAGCACGGGAATAAAGGATTTGACGGGGATTGCATTCAGAATGGCGCTTGTTGACGCTATGTACAGAGAGGAGAAACCCTTTGTTATTTTTGATGACCCCTTTGTCAATCTCGATGACGAAAAAACCGAATTGGGAATGAGGTTTGTGAGTGAACTGGCTAAGGAACATCAGGTATTATATTTTACCTGCCACAGTGTTCGGGCAGGCAGAAAATAAAACAGCGTAAAAGATGATATTATAATGAAAGGAAAGCATAATTATCGGTTCAAGGATAATAATGCATAAAAGTATGGCTTTTGTTTCAAAAAATGAATTAACCGCATTTTCTTTTGAAGATTGTGAGATATCAGAGTTTAACCTTACCGGCATCAGATTAACCTTGACGGTGGAGGCACTTATAATCTTAGCAGGCAATTCCCAAAATGATAACTGCACGGATTCTTATGCAGGTACTGCACAAATGAGCTTTGATGATTTTGAGCTTAAAGGTATTTATCGTGAAGGCTATAAATACTATGATGCCGACGGAAGATTAATTAAGGCTGTAGAGGATGAGACGGTTAATGCTACTGATTATGAAGAACTCTTCAAGAGCTTTGAGGGGGCATATCTTGTTAAGGCTTCTAAGACGGAGGATGATACTTATCTTATGGTAATCGAACTGGCGGATGAAATAGGAGCTGCATCTGATTCGTACAGAATAGAGGCTAAGGCGACCGGCGTAGTTGTAAAATGGGACAGATACCTGAACAGAGTGGGAAGATAAATATAATTAAAGGATGGAGAACAATATGAAAATCGGATTTATTGGAATGGGAAATATGGCAGGTGCTTTGGCAGCAGGATTTGCAGATTCTAAGGTACTCTCCGCAAAGGATGTTGGTGCATACGCACCAAACCAGGCTAAACTGATTGAAAACAGTAAAAGGATAGGTTTTGTTCCCTTCGCTGACATTAACAGAATGGTAAGCTCCTCGGATATCGTGATTGTTGCATGTAAGCCATATCAGATAGAAGGCGTTTTAGAGCAGATTAAAAAAGAAATCAAAGGCAAAGCACTTTTGTCAATCGCGGCAGGCTGGACCTTTGATACATATGAAAAAATACTTGGAAACAGTGTCAGAATTCAGTGTATAATGCCGAATACTCCGGCTTCCGTATACGAAGGCGTCCTGCTCTTTGAGGAAAAGAATTCTCTGACCGAAGAAGAACATGATTTTGTTACAAAGATATTTGGTGCTCTGGGACTTGTGGAGGAAGTTCCCACATCACTAATGGGAATTGGTGGAGCTGTAGCCGGCTGCACCCCCGCCTTTATGGATATGATAGTGGAAGCTTATGCCGATGCAGCCGTCAAATACGGTATGGGAAGAGCACAGGCTTATCGTATAGTATCTCAGATGATGCTCGGCAGTGCCAAGCTTATAAAGACCTCCGGCAAACATCCGGCAGAACTTAAGGATGCGGTTTGCTCACCCGCAGGCACCACTATCCGTGGAGTGGAAGCACTTGAAAAAGCCGGTCTTCGAAGTGCCTGCATGGAATCCGTGAAAGCAGTAATGGATTTTAAAAATGTAAAATAATAGGACTTGAAATAAAAGAGGCTGAAAATCGTTTGATTTTCAACCTCTTTTTTGTGTTGAGAGACAAATATCGGACTTTATATGAGGTATACTTTTCTCATAAAGCGGAAGCGAAAGGAAGATAAAAATGAGAAGAGTAAAGCCTGGAAAGAATATCGTAATCACATTGCTTATATTTGGATTTGTTTTTATGATTGGTTCGATAACGGTAAAGAGTGAGGAAAGAAAAATAGAAAAGGAGAACCTAGCCGTCAGAACTGCATGTGAGAAGCAGATGATTTTGGATGTAAGAAAGTCGTTAGAGGATAAGGGGTATGACAATTGCGGTGTTATGCTGACAAAGGTAATTGATGATGACTTTATTACATATACGGTCAGCATACATCATAAGCAGATAGACAGGCTTGACGGTAATGACAGAAATCTCATTGTTGAGGCTTTAAGGGCAAATGAATTCGATATGGAAAACGTAGCTTTCAATTATGAGATTATTCTTAATTAATATTATTTTAATGGTTTTTTTACTGCAAAGGTGTATACTTTATTCTGTCAGGACTTAACCGGACATGATGGAGGTAGAAATTAATGCATACACCAAAAGCAGGTGACATTTACAAACATTTCAAAGGAAATTTATATAAGGTTCTTGCGGTCGCCACACATACGGAGGATGACGAAGAATTGGTGGTATATCAGGCTATGTATGGTGACAAAAAGGTATATGCCAGACCCATTGCCATGTTTATGAGTCCCGTTGACAGGGTAAAGTACCCTGATGTCAGTCAGGAACTCAGGTTTGAATTACAATCGGGAGCGGAAAATGCAACGTCTCAATCCGAGACTCTTGTAGCGGCCGACGACAAAGAAGATGCTTTGGAACGATTTCTGGACGCAAGAACTCACGGTGAAAAGCTGGCCATTTTGCAGGAAGTACATCCCCTGTTGACGGAACAGATGCTTGATACCATGTTTCTTTCCTGTGATTTGGAACCTGCCTCGGGAGACGTAGAGGACAAATATATTTCATTAAAAAACTGTTTACTTACTTTTGAAAAATATGAATGTACCAGACTCCGGTAGTTTATATTCCTTTCCGAAGTAAGTGAATCGGAAAGGAGTATTATATGTCATATAAGATCGACGATTGTATGGTTATAGGTGTTTCCTCCAGAGCTTTGTTTGATTTAAGCGTGGAGAATTCTATTTTTGAAAATGAAGGTGTGGAGAAATATCGTGAGTATCAAATCGAGCACGAGAATGACATCTTAAAACCGGGCCCCGGTTTCGCACTTGTTAAATCGCTTCTTGAACTTAATAATATTTCACCTAAAGGAAAGCTGGTTGAAGTAATTATTATGAGTCGCAACAGTACGGATACTTCATTGAGGGTATTTAACGCCATCAGTCATTACGGACTTGATATTACCAGGGCAGTGCTTTCAAGCGGAGCTGCGTTGTCACCGTATCTGGAAGCTTTTCACACGGATTTGTTCCTGTCGGCATATGAGGATGATGTTCAGGCAGCCATAGACAGCGGTATTGCCGCAGGTATAATTTGTACTGATAATATTCCTCAGATGGATTCACAATTTGCTGACGATACAAACACTGCTTTCGATATATTAAGAAATCAGATAAGAATAGCCTTTGATGCGGATGCAGTTGTCTTTACCGATGCTTCTGAGAAAATATATAAGGAGAAAGGTCTGGAAGCCTTTGAAGAAAATGAAAGAATTAATGCCAATACTCCTTTGGAGGAAGGTCCCTTTGCTAATTTTTTAAAAAAGCTTTCAGCACTTCAGAAAAGCTTCGAAAAAGATGTCTGTCCCATCAGGACAGCTCTTGTTACTGCCAGAAGCGCTCCTGCACACGAACGTGTTATCAGAACACTTCGCGCATGGGATGTCCGCGTGGACGAATCATTTTTCCTTGGCGGTATAGAGAAGAAGGATGTGCTTAAGGCCTTTAAGGCACAGATATTCTTTGACGATCAATCAATACACACAATTCCGGCCTCAAAAGAGGTACCGGCCGCAAGAGTTCCGTATAAGGGAGGCAGATGCGGTAAAACCTCAAAGCCCGAGACCGGATAGAAAGGTATAAAAAATGAAACTGTTGACAGTCGCAATTCCCTGCTATAATTCAGCGGCATATATGAGAAAATGTATAGATTCGCTTCTTGTCGGAGGGGAAGATGTCGAGATAATTATTGTAGATGACGGTTCCTTTAAGGACAATACTGCAGAAATAGCAGACGAGTATGCAAAAAATTATCCTACAATCTGTCGGGCCATTCACAAGGAAAATGGCGGGCATGGCTCAGCCGTCAATACGGGTATCGCTGAAGCCAAGGGACTTTTTTTTAAGGTTGTGGATTCTGATGATTGGGTCAAAAAGGAAGCTTATCTGAAAATATTGGAAACCTTAAGATATTTTGCGGGATCCGATAAAACTCTTGATATGCTCATAAGCAATTATGTATATGAAAAAGAGGGCGAGAAAAGAAAGAGGGTAATGCAATACCACCATATTCTTCCGACCAACACTCTTTTTACCTGGGAGGATGTCAATTACTTTTTCAAGGGGCATTACATATTGATGCATTCCGTAATCTATAGAACTAAATTGCTCAGAGATTGTGGGGTAACACTTCCGGAGCATACCTTTTACGTGGACAGCATTTATGTATTTGAGCCTATGCTAAACGTGAAAAACATGTACTATCTGGATGTGAATTTCTACCGTTATTTCATCGGCAGAAGCGATCAGTCGGTAAACGAATCTGTTATGATCGGCCGTATGGATCAGCAGATAAAGGTAAATAAAATAATGTATGATTTCTTTGTGGCGTACAAGAAGGAAATAGCTAAAAACAAAAGAAGAAATCAATACATGTTTAATTATCTTGAGATAATTACCACAGTGTCTTCGGTCTTAATGATTAAGGCAGGAGATGATGAGAATCTGAAGCGTAAGGAAGAGCTGTGGGATTACATGGAGAAAACCGATGCCGGCCTGTATAAGAAATTAAGACGAGGACTCCTTGGCAGAGCTCTTAACCTTCCGGGAAGAGGCGGCAGAAGAATAACCATCGACGGATATAAAATATGTCAGAAATTCTTTAATTTTAATTGATTTGAAATAATCAGCATTAAGGGCTTGTTTCTTAGGGCGTACCGAATGATACGCCTTTTCGATTCAAGCCCTCTTGTTATCTGTATATTTTTATTGCATTTTCAAGTACATCTACGCTGAAGGAATCAGACCTTCTTTTGACCTCACCGTCTGTGTGGACCCATAACGGGGTGGTGGTTGTAATTTCAATGTGCTTTGCTGAGTATGGAGTGATACCTTTATATTTGAAATGTGCACCCTTGTAAGCAGTGGGCAGAGCACACAGCACTTTCATTTTTGACAGGTCTCCTACTACGCAAAGATTCAATACGCCGTCATTGTCGATTGCATCAGGGCAGAACATAAACCCGCCACCTTCGAACCTGTGATTCATAACAGCTATAAACATAATCTGATTGACATCGATGGTTTCGTTTCCGTCCAGCTTTAAGGTCGCTTTTACGGCTTTTGCTCCGAATATCTGCTTTAATGCGATACCCAGATATGTAAGCTTGCCAAGTCCGATTTTGTTTAAGGCATCCTTGATTTTGGAATTCATGGCTTCTTCGCATACAGCTGCATCAAAGCCTATTCCACAACTTACGGAAAAATATCGTTTGGTGTTATCAGCATATGTTATTACGCCCAAATCCATGGGTGAAAGGTTTTTGCCTTCCAATATCAGCAAAAGTGCTTCGCACGGATTGGTTGGTATCTTCAAATCACGTACCAGGTCGTTTGAAGAACCGGTGGGGAGAAATCCGATATTGACTTCCGAAAGCATGCCGGACATCGCTATGCCCTGGAAGACTTCATTTACTGTTCCGTCTCCACCCATTACTATCATGTTTACCGGGTGAGGAATGGATACATCAGTTACTATCTCTGCTGCCAATTCAATGGCATCGCCCGCCCTGGAACTGAAATAGGGGGTGTACTCGATATTTTTTTCTTCCAACAATGGCTTTACCTCTTCATTCCACAGGCGGACACCTTTTCCGGAACGAGAAGAGGGGTTTACGATTATATGATACATATTTTTCCCCTTCCAATAAATATTTGTATAAATTATAACATGTTTTTGACTGTTAGTTACATAAATACATGAAAAACATAGAAAACAGGTTAAATTTTATACGTTGAATTATTTATGTTTTCATGCTAAACTTTACATCAAAAGTTTAGTTTATTAACGAGGAGGAAGTTTTAATGTATTCATTAGATGAAGTAAAATGCGTTGATCCCGAAATTGCTCAGGCGATTGTTGATGAACAGAATCGTCAGAATGATCATATCGAGCTTATCGCATCAGAAAACTGGGTATCAAAGGCAGTTATGGCTGCTATGGGAAGCCCGTTAACCAATAAATATGCCGAGGGTTATCCCGGAAAGAGATATTATGGCGGTTGCGAATGCGTTGATGTGGTTGAAAATCTTGCAATTGAGAGAGCAAAGAAGCTTTACGGTTGTGAATACGTTAATGTTCAGCCTCATTCAGGAGCGCAGGCTAACCTTGCCGTACAGTTCGCAATCTTAAAACCCGGCGACACAGTTATGGGTATGAATCTTGACCACGGCGGACATTTGACACATGGTTCACCGGCAAATATTTCCGGAAGCTATTTCAATATTGTACCTTACGGTGTAAATGATGACGGTTTCATTGATTATGATGAGCTTGAGAGAAAAGCTGTTGAAGCTAAACCTAAGATGATTATCGCAGGAGCTTCCGCATATGCGAGAACAATTGATTTTAAGCGTTTCAGAGAGATAGCAGATAAAGTAGGTGCAGTACTCATGGTGGATATGGCACACATTGCAGGACTTGTTGCTGCAGGTCTTCATCCGAGCCCTATTCCTTATGCAGATGTAGTAACCACCACAACACATAAGACACTTCGCGGACCCAGAGGCGGTATGATTTTATCCAGCGCTGAGGCTGCTGAAAAATACAAATTCAATAAGGCTGTTTTCCCCGGAATTCAGGGTGGTCCTCTTATGCATGTAATTGCAGGTAAGGCTGTATGCTTTAAGGAAGCTCTTACTGATGACTTCAAGAAATATCAGCAGGGCATTATCGATAATGCTCAGGCTCTTTGCAAGGGTCTTATGGACAGGGGAATTAAGATTGTATCCGGCGGAACAGATAATCATCTGATGCTTGTAGACCTCACTAATTATGACCTTACCGGAAAAGAAGTAGAGAAGTGGCTTGACGAGGCACATATTACGGCTAACAAGAATACAATTCCCAACGATCCCAAGTCACCCTTTGTTACCAGTGGGGTCCGTCTCGGAACTCCCGCAGTAACAAGCCGTGGAATGAATACTGAGGATATGGACAAGATTGCAGAAGCTATTTCAATTGTAATCAAGTCAAAGGGCGAGAAGATTGCTGATGCACGCGCAATTGTAAAAACACTTACAGACAAATATCCTTTAATTTAACTGCTTGAATTATCCCTGCGATAAAATGTCGCAGGGATTTTTTTTGCTTGTGTACATATTTTACAAAAAATCAGGCACACTGACCTTAAAAAGTGGCAGATTAACTCTTGCCCTTCTTACTTTAGTGTGTTAAAATATCTTTCATTGACAGACAAGTGTCCGCGTGAGGAAAACTCCCGCGACATAAAAGAGGAAAAATAATGACGGAAAACGCTAAATTTTATGTTGTAAAACAGAAAGCTGTTCCGGAGGTGCTTTTAAAGGTCGTAGAAGCTAAAAGACTTTTAGAATCCGAAAAAGTCGTTACCATTCAGGAAGCGGTGGATGCGGTAGGAATAAGCCGAAGCTCGTTTTACAAATACAAAGATGATATTTTCCAATTCCATGATAATTCCCAGGGGACAACGATAACAATCACTCTTTCCATGGATGATGAGCCCGGACTTTTGTCGGATTTGTTGAAAATTATAGCTGAATATCATGCTAATATCCTTACCATTCATCAATCCATTCCGATTAATGGGGTGGCATCCTTAAGCATCAGTGTTCAGATATTACACGATACTCTCGATGTTTCGGGAATGATAGAAACTATGGAGAAGCAAAAAGGCGTTCACCATGTCAAGGTTTTGGCAAAGGAATAAAGCATTAAATACAAAACAGATTGGAGATTTATAATGATTAATGTTGCAGTATTAGGCTACGGTACAGTCGGTAGCGGAGTAGTTGAAGTAATTGAGGAAAACAAGGCACAGGTTAACAAAAAGGCGGCCAATGAATTAAATGTAAAATACATCCTCGATCTTCGTGATTTTCCGGGAGACAAATATGAAAATAAGATTATTCATGATTTTAACATTATCGATGCAGATGATGATGTGGCGATAGTATGTGAAACCATGGGAGGTATCGGCGCTGCATATACATTTACAAAAGCATGTCTTTTAAAAGGTAAGAGCGTTTGTACTTCAAACAAGGCTTTGGTTGCGGAACATGGCCCCGAGCTTTTGCAGATAGCAAAGGAACACAACTGCAATTATTTGTTTGAGGCAAGTGTCGGCGGCGGAATTCCGATTATCCGTCCTTTGAACTATTCCCTTACTGCAGAAAAGATTGAAAGTATTACCGGTATATTAAACGGAACAACCAACTATATGCTAACCAAAATGGAAAACGAGGGCGCAGATTTTGATGCTGTATTAAAAGAGGCTCAGGCACTTGGATATGCTGAGGCAGATCCCTCCGCAGATATAGAAGGCTTTGATGCATGCAGAAAGATAGCCATTCTTTCATCACTTATGATGGGCAAAACCGTTGATGCAAAGAAGGTATATACTGAGGGTATTACTAATGTGACCGCAGCTGACTTTGAATATGCCAAGGCTGCCGGATATACCATTAAGCTTTTAGGATTGGGAAGGGCAATTGATGATGACACTGCAAGTGTTATGGTTGCTCCTTTTATGATAGATACTGCACATCCCCTTGCAATGGTTAACGATGTTAAGAATGCAGTATTTGTAATAGGTAATATGTTAGGTGAATCCATGTATTACGGCCCCGGAGCAGGCAAGCTTCCAACCGCTTCCGCAGTTGTATCGGATGTAATTGACTGCGCAAGACACCAGGGCAAGACAATTATGTGCTTTTGGGATGACGAGGAAGTAAAGCTGGTTGATGCAAAATCCGGAGAAAGCAGATTCTTTGTCAGAGTTGCAGCTTCTGCAAGGGAACAGTTTGAAAGTCTGTTTGATGATTACATGGAAATACTTCTCGACAGAACCGAGGATGCAGGATATCTCATTCCTTCCATGAAGGAGGCAGATTTTTACTCAAAAACAGGCAGCTTAAAAGAAAGAGTTTTAGGCGCTATCAGAATATATGAATAAAACGGACGGATTAGGAGACATAAACAATGAGTAAGGTAGTAAAATTCGGCGGAAGCTCTTTGGCCAGTGCCGAGCAGTTTAAAAAAGTTGGAGACATTATCAGGGCAGATGCAGAAAGACGTTTTGTTGTTCCCTCAGCACCAGGCAAGCGCTTTAAACAGGATACGAAGGTTACGGATATGCTTTATGCCTGTTATGCACTTGCAGATGAGGATAAGGATTTCTCAAAAGAGCTCGCTGCCATTAAGGTCAGATATGATGAGATTATTTCCGGATTAAATTTAAAGCTTGATTTAACTGATGAATTCAAAACCATAGAGACTAACTTTAAGAATAAAGCAGGCAGTAATTATGCTGCCAGCCGTGGCGAATATTTAAACGGCCGCATCATGGCAGAGTATCTTGGATTTGAGTTTATTGATTCGGCAACAGTAATATTCTTTGACGATAACGGTGATTTTGATGCTGAAAAAACAAATGATGTTTTGTCAAAGAGACTTGCCGGCTTAGAGAATGCGGTTATTCCCGGATTTTATGGAGCGTTCGCAAACGGAGTGGTAAAAACCTTCTCAAGAGGCGGAAGCGATGTGACAGGCTCAATTGTAGCAAAGGCTGTTAAGGCAGATGTCTACGAGAACTGGACTGATGTATCGGGCTTCCTCGTAGCCGACCCCAGAATAATAGACAATCCCAAGGGTATTGAAACCATAACCTACAGAGAACTGAGAGAGCTTTCCTACATGGGTGCAGGCGTTTTACATGAGGATGCTATTTTCCCGGTACGACAGGAGGGCATTCCCATCAATATTAAGAATACCAATGCACCTGAGGACAATGGTACATGGATTGTAGGAAGCACCTGTCAGAAATCAGACTATGTTATAACAGGTATCGCCGGCAAAAAGGGCTTTTGTGCAGTAAATATTGAAAAGGACATGATGAACTCGGAAATCGGTTTCGGACGTAAGGTTTTACAGGCTTTTGAGGAGAACGGCATTTCTTTTGAGCATGTTCCTTCAGGAATTGATACCATGACTGTGTTCGTTCATCAGGATGAATTTATGCACAAGGAGCAGAAGGTTGTTGCCGGAATTCACAGACTGGCAAATCCCGATACCATTGATATTGAGTCTGACCTGGCACTCATAGCCGTAGTTGGACGTGGAATGAAGTCTATGCGCGGTACTGCAGGCAGAATCTTTTCAGCACTTGCACATGCCAATGTCAATGTCAGAATGATAGACCAGGGCTCCTCCGAGTTGAATATTATCATTGGAGTTGCCAATGAGGATTTTGAATCTGCAATCAAGTCGATTTATGATATTTTCGTGGAGACAAGACTTTAAAATTTCTCTTTTTAACACTTCTATGAATATTTAGCAATTTGCGAAGCATCCGGTTTAGATCGGGTGCTTCGTTTGCAATAAATGCGAAAGTCTCAGCTTGGAAATTTCTTTATGTTGTGGTGAATATGTGTTTACCGCTAGTTATAGTAAATAATCTGATAACAAATTAACATACGGTATAAAAATCAGATAATACCTGTTACGAAATAAAAATGTATTGACAAATTGACACTTTGGAAGTATAGTATATTTATCATCAAACAAAAAGAGAGTCGCTCTAAACCATATAAAGAGTGGCAACAGATCCCTAAGGAGAGGGAGTTGTCCTGATTTCTCTTTTTCATATACTCGGAAAGTGAGGAATGGTCCGTTGGATATTTCAGTCTGAAAGAAGACATTAATCAAGTTGGATTAATGTCTTCTTTCATTGTGTAGACAAAAGAAATGTATTACGATACAATATCTTGTGGTAGGGGAATAAAGTAAAAAGGTGATACAGATAATGGATATACGTGAAGAGAGAAAAAGATTAAGGCAAAAAAAAGAAAGACAGGCAAAGCTTCTCTTTTGTTTAGTGATAATATTGGCAGTAATCGCAATAGGACTTTTCATCGCATTTAAAATCGGATTGTTTAGCGTGTTTAACAAAGAAATAGCTTTGATTGATTCTAAGACCGCATCGGAGCTTGAATCGGCAATCGGCTCTCAGTCGGATGAAGATTCTATCGTGGAAATTCAAATAAGCAATGAAGTGGACATGGACGATTTTGTTCCCGAAGAGTCAATTACGGTACAGACGAAAGAAGAAAAGTACGAAGAGGCATTAAATGAAATGATTGACGCTTATATGGAAGACATGTCTCTTGAGGAAAAGGTAGCCGGTATATTTTTCGTTACTCCGGAAGCTGTAACAGGAGTAAATACCGCAATCAAAGCAGGCGACCAGACTAAAACCGCATTGGAAAAATATCCCGTGGGTGGGCTGATATATTTCAGGAAAAACATTGTTTCCGGGCAGCAGCTTCAGGAAATGCTTCAAAAGACCGCTGAGTATTCCAAATATCCAGTCTTTTTGGGAGTGGATGAGGAAGGCGGAAAAATCAGCCGTGTGGCAGGCGCAGGACTTGCAAATCAGGAAAAAAGTCCCGAGGAAATTGCCAAATCAAATGATATACAGACAGCCTATGAAGCCGGCAGAAATATAGCCGCATATTTGAGCGAAATCGGATTTAACATGGATTTTGCTCCGGTTGCGGATTTAAATTCGGTTGAAAATTCCGCAATAGGCTCCCGATCCTTCGGGTCAGATGCGGAAACTGTTTCGGGCTTTGTGTCCATGATGATGAAGGGACTTAACGAAAACGGGGTGACAGCCTGCGTAAAGCATTTTCCGGGAACAGGAAATACCTCACAGGATACCGAAAAAGGAATGGCAGTAACCGAACAGTCCAAAGAGGAATTTGAAGAAAAGGAATTTGCAGTATTCAGGAAAGCTGTTGAGGAAGGTGCCCAAATGATGATGGTTGACCATGTATCCGCACCTGCACTTACGGGTGATAATACTCCATGCTCACTGTCCTCGGCTGTTGTGACGGATATCTTAAGAAATGAGCTTGGCTTTGACGGTATCATTATCTCGGATGCTTTAAATATGCCTGCAGTCTCGGATTATTATGGCTCCGAAGAAGCGGCCATTATGGCACTTCGTGCAGGGTGCGATATGGTCTTAATGCCCGAAGATTTTGTAAAGGCATACGAGGGAGTGCTAAATGCCATTCAAAACGGACAAATATCCGAGAACAGAATCAATGATGCAATAAGGAGAATATACAGAGTAAAGCTGGCAGACAAAGTGGTTATAGAGTAATGCTTATGGGGGAATCGGTATGGGATTAATGGATGCATCGGTTTTTAATGTTAAGAAAGCGACCGGGATAGCAAGGGGCAATTTTGACTCTACGCGGTGGAGCGAGGCGGCAAAACATGCTGAAACGTTAAAGGAATATCCCAGACCGCAGATGGTAAGGGATAATTTCATGATGCTAAACGGCATGTGGGATTATGCTATTACCCAAGCTTCCGATATGCCCAAACAATATGACGGACAGATACGGGTTCCTTTTTCTCCGGAAGCTGTGCTTTCCGGTGTAAACAGGCAGCTTCTCCCCGGAGAATACCTGTGGTATCACAAATCTGTTACGGTAAAGTTCTCGAGGCAGGACAGTATTTTCCTGCTTCATTTTGGAGCGGCAGATCAGACTGCCGAGATATTTATAAATGGTGAGCAGGTACTTTCTAAGTCGGAGGCCAAGCGGTC
>JAZQNB010000010.1:0-38628 GCA_045627085.1 Lachnospiraceae bacterium
CCGTCTGTCACGAAAATGACATCACCGGACTTAATAACCATGTCACCGGAATGAAGACAGGTAATAACATCACTGGATTTAAGATAATCAGAGTGAACCCTGACACCTTCACATTTGCTGTAAACGTATACCTGGCTGCATATATGTTTTAAGCGCATATATACAACTGTTTGCAATATCTTGCTCGTCGAATTGCCCTGAATTTATTATATCCCAAGTCAATCCTGACGGATATTGTTTTCCATCATATGCTGCTAATTGTAAAATCTCATAAAATCTTGCATAATCTTCATTCATATTTCCGATTTCTTCTTCTGTTAAACTTAGCTTTAAAGCCGGGCATGTGCCAACATTCAAGTTTTCTTCCACTTCCGGCAGTTCCAGTTCTTCAACTGTGGGTAGCTCCAACGGTTCATATTCTGTTTTGGCCACGTCAGTGCTGCTTTCATCTTCTTCGTTAACTTCCAAAGCAGTGCTTTCTGTTTGTTCTTCAACCGGTTCCGGTTCGGTTACGGCTTCTTTTTTGCCGCATGCACACATGCATACCAAAATGCTTAATACTACTAATAATAATGTTGTTTTTTTCATTATTTCTATTTTTTCCTTTCTTTTTAAGGGGGTTTCCATATTTATTTTACAATATTTAGGCGTTATTACAACATATTTGGGGAACAGTGCCCCATTTTCCCAGGCTCTCTATATATTTAAGAGGATTTCTGCTTTTGAATATAATGCTAATATCAACTTCCTCAAGATAATATGTACCCCTTTTACCGGACATCCGGTAAAAGGGGTACGTTTGCATTTTTAAACAACTAGCTGCGCTAACTAATTATCTTTTAGACAAGTGGGAGATATCGTTTAAGTGCATCTTCCCATGTCGGAAGCAGTTCAAATCCATTTTCTGAAAGCTTTTTCTTGGAAAGACGGCTGTTTTCCGGACGATTGGCTTTGGATAATCCGTACTCGGCTGTGGTAACCGGTATAACCTTAGTCTTAAGTCCTGCCAATTCGTATATCTTTACGGTAAAGTCATACCAGGAAATATATCCGCCTTCGTTCGTTGCATGGTAGTAACCGTATTTCTCAGTCTGTACCATATCAACTAACAATCTGGCAAGATCAAAGGTATAGGTGGGCGTTCCAAACTGGTCATTTACAACCCTTACCTCATCATGCGTTTTGCCGACATTAAGCATGGTCTTTACAAAGTTTTTGCCGTTAACTCCAAATGCCCATGCGATTCGGACAATAAAATATTTATCCAATACAGAACTCACTGCGAGTTCGCCCTGAAGCTTGCTGTCACCGTAAACGCTTAACGGAGCATAATCCTTGCAGTCCGGTTCCCAGGGTTTATCACCTTTACCGTCAAATACATAGTCGGTAGATATCTGAATCATCTTTCCGTCCAGCTTCTTAACAGCGTTGGCTATGTATTTGGGGCCTTTTGAATTAATGGCATATACCAGTTCCTTTTTGTCGTCATCCTCGGCGGCATCTACCGCAGTCCAGGCTGCGCAGTGAATCACCGCATCCGGTCTTACTTTTTCTATCACATTGTTAACATTATCTTCATCGGTGATATCCATTTGAGCGTAGGGCATGGTGCAAACTGCACTTTCATCCTGTATGCCGCTGTAGCACAGCTGAATATCGGAGCCGACTGCCTCAATTCCGCGTCTGTTTAATTCATTCATGACATCGTGTCCGAGCTGTCCGCCGACACCTGTTACTAAAACCTTCATAATACAAGGCTCCTTCTTGTAATCTTTCCGTACTATTATACTTAATTACGCTTTGTTCTTCAAGATACACCACTTCAGTTTTGAAGGTTTTTTCTCAATTACATACATCAATGCAAACATCGCCAAGCCTAAAAAGCTCATTAATATTCCCGGTATCAGCCCCTGCGTTTTAAATCTTAATTCTATTTCGTGCTCTC
The DNA here is from genome assembly GCA_045627085.1 of Lachnospiraceae bacterium. Lineage (GTDB taxonomy): Bacteria > Bacillota > Clostridia > Lachnospirales > Lachnospiraceae > RGIG10340. The sequence continues at coordinate 1,946 of JAZQNB010000010.1, forward strand.
CCGCCGAAACATCAAAGCCCAGCAATGCATTACATATTTCAAAGCCCTTTGTTTTTTCACCGTCCACTCTGATTTCCCAGCCTTTACTGTACGGAACAGATGTGAAAACCGCTCCGTCTTTCGGGGCGCTGAGCGTTGCCGACATATATGTGTTGCCATGCCTGTACACATGCATGCTTCCGGGTTTAAGCTTCTGCGTTACCGTTTTCAGCTGTTCCATGTCTATTGAAGCGATTATCGGTCCACTGTAGGCTGCGGCGCTGTGGCAAAGCACAACCTTAACCTCCACCTTCTGACCTTTTTCAAACTTTCCTATGGGCAGAATGCCCTGAGAATATGTCGAAAGATAGCTTCCCAATTCACGTTGATTGACATATACCCACACCTCGGGTTCATAAAAAGTATTCAGATAGAAATATATCTCATTATCATCCGGTGCCTCAAATGTATATGTCAAATATCCGGTCTTACTCTCATCGATTGTTTCGTAAACCGTCAATTGGTCTTCCCGTATCGATACCTTATCGGACATGGAGGTCTTATAGTCAATTTCGGTAAAGAGCTTTACCTTTTCTCCCAAAAGGCCCGAATATATGGATTCAATATTTTCAAAAGGGCTCTCGGAATCAGCTTCCACTTTTTTTATGGTATTATCCGACCACACTCCAAACTCCAAGGCATTTTCATTTTCATAAACATAAACATCATTTATATTATATAGAAGCTTAAGCTCGTCTTCCTCATTAAAGCTTAGGATGTATTTTACTCCTAAAAGGGAATCGCCTGCGAAAGTCCCGCCATGACCGTAGGATGCCCACAAATAGCTCCTGTTATATCCCAGTTTTTCCATAAAATCCTGAATGAAGACTTTACTGGACGAAGAGAAATGTGTCAATCCGTTATAGTCAAGAAGCATTGAGTCGTTATTTGAGTTAAAAAAGGTTTTCTCCATTCTGTATAAGCCGTCATCAGAATCAGTAACATATTCGACAACCGGGTGAAAATTCTCATAGAAGCCTTCGTTACTATGGTCATCATAGTCAAAAACAGAAGTATAAATGCTTCCGTTAATTGCCAACATAATAAAGCTCACCCCTGCGCCCACAAAAAACAAATTTTCTTTTCGGTCCCTATAAACAAAAGCAAAGCAAAGAATACAGAAGATATCAAATATCAGGAATTTTATATCAGTAAAATCATATCCGGCCACCATAACCATAATGCACAAAAGCACTGCAATTCCACACGCCGTATATACCTTCCACGGTTTGCAGTAATCTATTCTTTCAAAAAAAGACTCCTCTGCAAAGATCAGACACAGGAATATAAATATAAACGCATATCTGTGTGTAAAGCTGTTGGGCGGAGAGAAAATATGCCATACCACATCGAGCTGTTTGAATCTAAAGGACAGCAAAAAGGTTGAGAGCAAAGCTGCTGCCGCAATGGTTCTTCTCTTGTTGGTCACACCCTTCTCAGGGATAAAATAGACTATCAAAAGTACCACTATAAACATCCCCATATACAGTTGCGGTGCTCCGTCCGAAAACTCGCTTATAGAAAAAGAGCCTGTAAAGAGTCTGGCAAAAATATGAAGGAAGGATTGAACCGGGACCTCTGCCGTGCTGCCTCCGTTTCGGCTTCCGAGCTGAGAAAATGCTGTCGGAATCAAAGACGCCCCGCTGATAAAAGCAGCCACAATACTGCTTAACATAAACCTGCCAAAGAGCATGCGTGATTCCTTAAACGTTCTTTTTTGGGCAAATATCAAAAACAAAGTATATAGCAGTGCGAATCCGGCTGTCATATATCCGGTGTAATAGCAAAAGACAAAGGTTGCCGCAAGAGAAGCAATATATAAAAGCTTCCTGTTCTCCTCAATTAACTTTTCCAGCCCCAGGGCAACCAGCGGAAGCATCACAATCCCGTCAAGCCACATGATATGCATAAAATACGCATATACAAATCCGCTTGCGGCATAGGTTGTGGAAAAGATCAAGGAAGCATAATCGTGATTTCTTTTCCTGCCAAAATACAAATATGAAAAAACTCCGGCTAATATAATCTTAATAAAGATAATAAAATATACCGCAGTTCCAATTTTATTTAATGGGAATAATAAAGCCAGAATATTTAACGGGCTTAAGAGATAGTAACCGATCAGTGCCGCCGTTTCTGTTCCGAGTAGTCCCGTAAAGGTATAAAATATGCCTTTACCGGAAAACAATGCTGTCTTGAAATACGCAATATAATAAATATACTGTCCGTTTAAATCCGAGGTAAATATGGTGTTTGCCCCACTTGAAACACCCACACTTATAAATGCAACAACGAAAATAAGGGCAGGTATGACACCCGCCAGAATTATGTTTATTGTTTTAGCTTTCTTTTCGCTCATAGGCATACCCGCCTTTATATTAAAACTCTGTGTCCAGATTGGAAATCTGATAAGACTTTGAAGGGTTCTCACTCATTTCCATGCAAAGGAGCATCCAGTCATGTTCCTTAAGCTTCTCGTCAAAAACCCCGTGCAGATATTCACACACATTTTCCAAGGTAGGATTAATCTCATCAAAAGGACTTACTTCATTGATATATTTGTCCTGATATTTGTCAAGGACACCGTCTATAACCTGTTCTAACTGATAAAAGGGGACAATTTCACCATCATTTGCCATGGAGATACTCATGCAGATTTCCCAAGTGTGTGAATGAATCTGTCCTACATGCCCGTTCATGGTAACCGAATGGTTCATATTCAGGTAAAATTTGTATCGGTATTGTCTGTAAACCATGCTTCCCCTTAATCTTCCAGATAATTAATAAGCTTTCTTCTGAAATTTACTATAAAACTCCAGTCGGTTTGCAGTGTATTTCGGCATTCCTGCCTCTCATCAGTAAAGGTCTTGGTCTTCCAGGTACTCTTTCTTTTGATGGAATTAATAATGCCTGCAAATCGAACAAAGAATGCGTATAAATAATATATCGGCAAAAACATGACGTACCACACTAATTTTCTATAATAACTTCTTAATTCTCTAAATCCCTGCAAAAAGCTCAGGGCATTTATGTAATACAGATAAGCGCTTAATATATACAATGCCTGGATAATTCCGGCCGATATTAGCAAATTGGAAAAGGAATAATTCATAAATCCCATCGCTATCAAAGCGAAATACCAAATCATTCTGGGGAACGAGAAGGTATGGTCCATCATAACCATCCTCATGGTGGAATTAGTCAAAAAGCCAATTATCGGGAGTCGCATGTTTTTCTTCATAAACATACTGACAACCTCGAGTTCTCCTATCTGCCAACGTTGCCTCTGGGTGTAGAATTTGTTCAGATTTTCTATGGGGTCAACCATAAATATGGCATCCGGGCACAGAACGATTTTCTCGTGAAGATTCTTGGAAATCTGAAAAGACAGATGCGTATCCTCACAAATCGTATTCGTATTATACAAAAAGGTCTTTAACAGGGTGGAACGTCTGAAAGCGGAAAATGCACCTGCTATGGTGTTAACTCCGCTGGTCTGCGACTCAAAGTTGCGGCCTGCCAAAAAGGATTGTGCATACTCAAGGAATTCCATTCGCCTGAACTGTTTGATAAAAAAGCCTTCCGTTTTCTCTATTAATGCGGGTTCAATAAGAATAGCCCCCGTCATACAGTTAACCTCACTGTGAGTTTCAAAGTGCCTTACTACATTATATAAAGCATGTTCCTCCAGTATTCCATCGCTGTCTATGTTGATTATGTAGGTTCCGTTACTGTTGAAAATTGCTTTATTAAGAGCCCTGGATTTACCCTGATGCGAATCCATCCACCACATCGCCAAATCGGAGAACTCTACCTGAGCTCTCTGAAATTCCTGATAGCTTCCGTCCTTCGAACCATTGTCGACCAAAATGACCTCTATACTGGAATTGGGATAAGTCGATTTGTAAATAGACTCAAGGCATCTGTATAAGGTGGATTCCGAGTTATAAACAGGGACCAAAATAGAAATTGCCGGTTTGAATGCAATTCCGTATTTCATGTAATTAACTTTAAAAGCTTTTTTATACATCAATATAAAAAAGTTCTTAATTGACGGAATTATCTCAAGGATAACAGGCAGAATAATCCACGCCAACCAATAAAAAATAATATCCGTAAGTTTAATCATTATATCCGAAGTCCCCTACCCTCTGATTTCTGATTTGTCTTCTGGTAAATACCAAAAAATAAAGTGAAATAGACAATAGGTAGAAAAAGATCCTGCCTATTATCGTATGCGAAACATAATATGCCTCATTTCCAAAGTAATGAATAATGCAGCAAATTATGGTAAGCCTCAAAACATTAGCAGTGAAAACCCACATGATTCCGCCCAATCCGACCAATATCTTCTCCTGCCATTTATATGCTGCAAAGAAAGATATCAAAGACACAAAAACAAGAATTTCGACCAGCCCCGCACATTCAAAATCAATATACAGAGAAATCGGTCCATTCACATTTTCTATAAACAGAATTCCATAACTGGAATATGAAGAGAAAAAGCCCGTCAGCTTGCCCAGCAATCCCGTTATATAGCAAACAGCCTGTGCCATATAACCTGTCACAAGCGGTTCCAAAATAAAGAAGGAAAACATAAATCCACCTACCGATCCTATTAAGAAATAGAAAAACGGCATTTTCCTTCTGGCAAATATTGTAAGCACGTAAATCCAAAGTGCCATCAGTACTAAGATAATCGTGACACGATTCATCTTATCGTTCCCTTAACTACACTGTTTATTAACAAAATCCCTGTAAGAAGCTTCACTCACAAATCGATTATCCGCTCCTATCAGAAGACTCTCTCCGATACTGTATGCCATGGTTGGTGTGTCCCCGACCTCGACCTTGGCAATTTTAAATCCGTATGTTTTAGCAATTTCATTGCTTTTATAATAAAAAACCTCACATATATTTTCTACGGTAGGAATCTTATCCTTAAATGCGTCATTTTCATTTAAATACTGTCCGGAAAATGACTCTATATAATTACAGATGGCCTTTTGACAATCATTCAGGTAATTCAAATCAGTCCCCGCAATTAAAGCAAAAACATTAACATAAAAAGTATGCGGATGCTTTTTGCTGTCGTCACCGGGCTCAATGCTGTGTATAGCATTAAAATGGAAATACCATTTGTTTCCTCTTGCCATCTTTCCTCTTTCTTCCTTTAATTATTCTCGTAGAAGCCAGAGGAACTAACAAAAGTGTCACCGCGGCAGCATATAAAGGTGCGGTTGAAGCACCGGCGGCTGAGATTCTCCGATACATCAGATTGCTGCAATAGAATTCTATTTTGGCAAAATGCTTTTCGTCAATGGAAGGATTCTGTCGCTTCATTTCCGAAACAGGTATCTTTAATTCCAGTTCTGCATTATTGTTATCCGCTTTTTTTGTTATGTATCCAAGAGAGTCTATCGCATCCTGTCCGTACAATCCATTACCGTTCTGATGCTTTATTGCCAGCTGATAGGTTCCCGCTCCATTGGGAAGGGAGCTTAAGCTTTGCGTTGAGTTTCCGTTCTTATAGTACAGTCTGAAACTCGCCTCCTGCCCATCCAGATAAAACTGGTAGCCTTCACTGCACGTCTTGGCATAATAGTTTGTTGCAAAGACTATGTGAATGTAAGCATAATCGCCATCGCAATAAAGCTGCATTTTGTGTCTGACATTGGTATCATAGGTATCCACGGGAGTAGTATAGTTAGCTCCGTTTAACCAATAGCCCCAATACCAGCACTGTTCTGAATTGTCATAATTGAATTCGTAGGATGAAGGTAATCCGTCCCAATCGGTATAAGTTCCATCAATCGTAATGGGATTGGCATCAGAATTTGCCGAAAAGCCTCCGGTTATATCCGAATCATCATCGCCGTTTTCTGTGTCATCATCCAGGCTCTCATTTGGCTCCGCCCCCAAGCTTACCACAACTTCCGTCCTAGAATCGTCACACAAATAAGATCGAATTACTATATCCTTTTCAACCGTATCGGAATATTCATATTTCCATACCAGGTAGTCGGTCATTTTATTGTTCTTAAACCAGTTAGTTACATATTCTACTGTTTTGCCGGCCATATCAGGCACTTTTTTCTTGGCTTCAGCCTGAATATTAGCGGACAATACAAATAAAATGGCTATCAATGCCAAAAGTGCAGCCCTGATATTGCTTTTCATACGCTTACTCCTTTCTCTCTTCCATGCAAATCTGGCAAGGAAAAGGAATCCCATAAACACTCCCACTATGGAAGTAATAATTCCCTCTTTAAATCTGCTGTATTTTACTTTATACTCATTTGTTCCGCGCTCAGCTTCCAGGAAGCTTCCGTTCACCGCTTTTGTTCCCTTAGTTTTGACAAAGCACTCAAGATTGGCTATGTTGGTATTAACCTTATCCTCAGTTGAAATAATTGTCAGCCTGTCAGGCTCATAAACCGCTTTTATCGGTACTATTTTCGTTTCCACCGTCTGGGACTGTTCTTCATCAAAAAGTTCATTTATAAATCCGATTAGTTCTTCATGTCCGGTTTCAACATAATAATACACCGTATTAAGTCCCAAAAAGTAAATATTATCATTTCCGTTTCTGGCTATATATGCCAAATCCGTTCGGTTATCATAAAATGCCGAATTAAGGACCTCACTCATGCCTGCCAGATATACGGTATTCCAGGTAGAATATCCGTCAGTACACGGATCAAGCTTGAATTGATTCCCGTCATGCATGGTAAGCACCGGGAATTTCTGTGTAAAAGAAATATATTGTGCATACACTCCCATGAATTCATTCTTGCCGGTCAGCAGATTTACGGGAATCTCCTGCATGTCTATATAAACCTTTACGCCCAGGTTAGCCACTTCATCAAGCAGCTTTTCGGCATTTTCTTTTTCATAATATGTAAAGCCCGAAAGAAACAGCTTATCATATTTTGCAAGTTCATCTACCGAATAATCCTCTATATTAAAGCTGGTTCCGTAACCGATATTGGGATACAGGTAGCAAATCATTCTGGCGGATGAGCCTATTGCATAGCTTTTGTAATCTTTAATCGTTCCGTACTCAGAGTACACCGGATACTTAAAAAGCCATACATAATCATTTTCGTCCACAAGTCTGTAACCGATTCTGCGGGCGCTGCTTAGCATCTCGTCAATGCCTTCCTCCGGGATTTTCTCTTTATACACTATTACAGTGTCATCACCGATTTCCAGGAGCCTGTCAAAAGCATATGGATAGAAGCCCAGGTCCTTTGCTTCATTAATACAGACAATGTCGTTTTTGATGTCAGCTCCGGAGACGTCCCACCCAAAGGTGTAATTTACTCTGTCCCGGTACACATTTCCGCCTGTAATATAATATCCCGGCATTGCGCCAAGTGCAGAGTTATCCAGAATACCCAATCGGTTCGAAGTGATATTTATCGCTTCATCAATCAGGTAATTATCCATTCTGTTTTCAAGTATCGTCGGTATATCATCCTCCACCCGGCCCGTGCAGACACTTAGGCTCAAAAGAGAATCTACAGCCAAGAGTATCGACAGAAAAACAAGCACCTTTTTCTTGAGTTTCTTCCAGATAAGTATCGTAAGGAAGATAAAAATCATTGCCATCGGTACAAGTCTCTGCATCCAAAATACTTCATTCACCGGAAGCATTTTATATATTGTAGACACTGAAGGTGTCGTACTAAGATATATCAAAAATGCCGTTATAAGTGTGGGAAGCACCTCTTTATTAGCTATAAACAATCCAACAATCAATATCAGAAATGCCACAAATCCAAAGTAGAATACAAACGGTTCCCTAAAGCGGACAATGGGGTTAATTGCCTCAACCGCTGCCTTTAACCACTCCGAGAATTTGCCAACGTTCATTTCTGCCTTTTCGGTGGTAAAATCCGAAAAATCTATTCCGGGTACAAGTAAAATTCCGCACGCCAAGGTAGCAAAAACGAAATCCATGGTAAGCAATATCAATTTTTTGGAACCGCCATGTACCATACAGTAAATCATGGCAAATACAAAGGTACAAATAAAAACAACAAGTGCCATTGAAAACTGTGAGCATATCATCACAACAAACATTATTGCTATCCAAAAAAGCTCACTGTCGCAATTGTACTTTAGAAATTTCCACAAAAAGTAAATAAATAATGGGATAAGGGCATTTACAAAAACTCTGGGAAGATTTCCCTCTCCGAAGTATACTCTGATACTGTCCGGGGATAAAAAATACAATATTCCCAAAAGGAATGAAAAACAGCTTCTGTTTTCCAACCTGCCCAAAAAATACCAGCCAAGCATTGTAAGTACAAAGCATATACCGGTAAACAGATAGACTCCTTCAATCGCGCTCCCGCCGAAAGCCCATTCGCATAAAGCACCCACGTAATACGAAAGTGCCGGTAAATGCCTGAACAACTCCATTGAATTGTACCAATACGGAGTATAAACAGGATATAATGTACCGTTTTTTATACTTTCATAAAGGTAATTAACCTTGAATAAATGATCAAAGGTTTCTGCTTCCGCGCTGATTGGAAAAATCCTTAAAGATTGTAAAAATAAAACAATGGCAATTGATAAAAACGCCATAAAAACCAGGTAAATGGTGGGCGTAAATACAAATTGCCTTTTAGCGTTATTCAATTATACTCTTCTCCCATCATAAGACCAATATCCCTTGTAAAAAGGACCCGATTATTCTTCTGCCTTATCTTCCTCCCCTGTTTTCTTCTCTTCAAGTTCTCTAAGCAAGGCAGCTTCCTCTTCGACAGCTATCTGTTTAGCCATCCTTACTGTCTTCATTATATTGCTAATCATAAAATATAGCAATGGAATAGCTATTAATGGTACAAACACAAGCGGATTGGATGTCAGTGCGACAACACTTCCGACCCATTTGTTTGTGTATACCACTTTGCCAATATAATCCTCTTCTTTTACAGGATAGTTATCTGCCACATTATTGGCATCACCCTTAGTAAAAAACATTGTCACACCGTCTTCATTTTCAATGGAAATAACACGGTGAGTGTTTACCGATCCATGCAGCATCGGATCCTCTGAAAAGAAGCTGATTACATCTCCAATATGTATATCGGCATAAGGCACCGATTTCGTTACTATTACCGCTCCTTCTTTTATCTCGGGCTCCATACTTCCCGTAAGTACCCGAAACATCGAATATCCCGCAACATTTGGAATATTGTCTCCGGATGTAAAGACAACGGTTATCAATAGCATTAATGCTACTACTATAACACATACGGATATTAAACTGACTATTACATTAATAATCTTTCTAATTATTTTCATTCTTCATCTCTTCTGCAATTTCTTTTCTGATTTCTTTTCTGATTTCTTCCCGAAGCTTCTCCTCCAGAGCACGTCTGCTATTGGAGAGCATATCACCCAAAAGTCTGTTGAGTCTCATGCTCTCAAGCTTGTCCTCTGCTTCCTTTCTGGCATTTTTCTCGGCGGTAATTGCATCTGCATACTCAGCTTTTGCATTTTGTAATTCGGCTTTTAATTCTTCAATTTTTAAATTCAAATCAGATATTTTCTTATCGGCCTGATTTTGTTTTCTGGCGCATTCATTAGTAACACGCCTCAATTCCTTTTCGCTTTCCTTTTGTATCTGACCGGCTAAGAGTTTACCTTCTTTTTCTTTGTCGGCAACAGCTTTATCGGCATCCTTTGCGAGCTTTAACAGCTCAGCCTTACTTTTCTGATTAAGGGTTTTTATCTGATTTTCATATTCTTTTGTGAGTTTCTCAAGCCTTGCTGCATTACCGGAGCGAAGCTTCTCATAAGTTTCCTCAGCCTCACGTTTTGTATCCAAAACAGCTTTTTCAAGGCCTTCACGCATTGCCAGGGCCTCGTCTTTAGCGGCTGTAGCTTCTTTTGCCTTTTCCTCGGCTTCCTCGCGGGCTTTTCGGTCGTCAAAAGCCTGTCTGTTAGCTTCGGCACGTTGTTCATCGGCAATATTTATCTGTTGGTTGAGCATATGGATTTGTTCGTCCAGACTGTTCTGATACTCCACAAGCTCAGCGTATCTCTTCTTCTCGATCTCCAATTGTTCCTCGGCATCAAGCTGTGCCTGAGTTACTTCTTCTATTAACACCTTTCTGATTTCCACATCGGGAATGTCATAATCGGTTACTATTTCTTCCTTAACATTCTTAATAAATTTGGGTTTGATGATCTTTCTCTTCTTACCATTATTCTCCAGAATATTCCTGTCATCCTCCAAGAGGCTCTTAAACACGGCATAATTGGTAATCAGGTTGGTATAAAGCTGAATTAAGTATTCTTCGTCAAACTCTATGGTTGAATCAATAGGCTCTATACTGTATCCTACTTCATCATAGCTCTCCAAAAACTGCCACAGCTTATAGCAGGTTCTGTAATCCCTATCCTTCATCATCAGGTTGGTTCTCTGAATAGGACTGTAGACCTTTGCACATCCGGCCATGATGGAGCAGAAGGAAGAATCGCGCAGAGACATAATCATACGTCTCACACGGTCGATTCGCATGAAGACTGACATATTGTCAGATTCATTCTCTGCATAGCTTTGGCGGTTTCTTATTGTCATTTCGATTTTATACTCTATTTCCTCGTAAGCATCTTCCACCTTGCTTTGCATCTGCATGGTGCTATGCTGTTCATCACCTGTCTGCCAGAAGATGACATCCGTTCGTTTATCGATGAAGGCCACAAGCCTTTGTATCAGGTGATAAATAAATCTGTTCTCATACAAATCATAAGATTCTTCGGTGGTAACATTAAGCACCTTACTGGGCATAATGTTTCCATTATCATCCTGATCTATGAACTGAGTGTTCATGGACAAATGCATAACGGAATCAGCAGTAATCTTTTTAGCCAAAGCTACAGGGACAACTTCCTCACTGGTAGCAATAAATCGTCTGGGTTTATCGATGATGTTATTGATTGAATCTAAACTTTCTTCGATAATCTCTATCCATCGCTCATCGACAACCTTGTGCATGATTTGCTTTTTCTGAGAGATAGTGTTATCTCCTGCCGCTACCATCTCATACAAATATTGGAAATATCTGTCGTTTTCAAGTCCGCGCTCAACTTTATTTACATATTTACGAAATAAGTCATTAATTGTATTTGCCATAAACAAAAATACCCATCATAAAATAATTAGTAAAGATTCTGGATTCTTTCCAGATAGCTGCGGCTGTCAGCCATATTGTTTCTGCCGAATACTTTATCAATGTATTCGATAAGACCTTTTATTTCATCACGTACAAACGACACGTTTAAGGACTCAAATTTCTTCAAAACCTTTCTGGCGATAATATAATCCATTCCGCCCACTTCTGTTCCGCCGCATGCCACATAAACAGGAACAAAATCATACATCTGCTTAATAATACGGTTTCCGAAGGACAGTTTAAATCTGGTCTGCAGGTATCCGTCAAGCTTATCCATTTTCTCAATCATTTCTTCAGAAAGAGGATGCTCCGTTTTGGCTTTAGCAAAAAGCTTCTCAAGATGTGCACTTGTTATTAAAACAGGCTCAACCTCTTCACATTCAAACGCATCGGCTCTTTCATTTATCTCTATAGGTATTGCTCTATCATATACCTTATCCGTAATGGTAAAGGTAGAATCATCGTTATTTGCCGTTCCGACAAACCATATTGAATCCGGTATCTGAATCTTTCCTTCGTTCAGTTTGACAGGGTCGAGTGGCCATGCCGTAGGAACCAAATCAAGAGTCCATTCATCGTGACTGGGCATTTCCAGTATGGACAACATCTCCGCAAAATAATATTCGATACGGGCAAGGTTCATCTCATCCAAGACCACAAAGCTGGGTTCTTCTCTGAAATTGGCTTCATATAAAGCACGAAGGAATTCTGTCTCATTAAATCTCTTTGAAAATTCGTTGAAATATCCTAACAGCTCGGTTCGATCCCTAAAGGAAGGCTGAACCGATACAATCGTAGACGGATTATTCACAAATCGGCTAAAGGAATACGGAAGGGAGGTTTTACCTGTACCGGAAATACCTTCCAATATAAGGAGCTTACTGGCTGCCATTCCTGCAACATATCTGCGGACTATTTCCGGTGTATAATACAAATGCATCTTACTTGCCGCAAAAAGTCTGTAGCTTTCGACCACATCCTCTAACGAAACACTGTCGTCGTACTCCGGTCTTACATAATTTTCGTATTTTTGGTCAACCAATGCAAGCTTTGGGAAACGTGAAACCAGGACATCATCCTTCTTCTCATTTCTTGCATTGCTGACAGCTTTGACGGCAGAAGCAATGGATGCTTCACCAATATTTATGGTAGAGCCCTCTGCCAGAGCAGTTTTCCCACCAATATCATCATACAAAGCATTCGTACCCGCATACGGTACCTGAGTTCCAACGTTTGATACTTTCATGGCAAGTATTTTATTTTTCTCGTCGACCAGCGCCAAAACCTGTCGATTAAGTCTGCCTATTTCCCTATATAGTGTGGTATTATCCTCGCTTGTTGCCTTAAGCTTAATATTTAATACTATTCTCCTGATTAATATTCCAAAAAGTAAAACAGGAATAGCTATTAAAATTATCATCAGCAATATGGCAAAGAACCTTGGCAGAGCTCCAAAGGATTCAAAATATGTTGAGAAAATCAAGCTATACTCGGCCCATCCGGTAAAAAACAGCTTGAAAACACTTTTGAAAAATCCCACGAAAATATCCGCCAGATTATAGATAATAGCTGAAATCAGTTCATACGCAAATTTCAAAAAATCGCTCATTTTTTAAAAGTCCAAACCTTTCCCTCTTTTGCCCCGCGTTAATTACTTAAACAGATTCCCCATTATCTGGATTTGTTGCTCCGGCATTTGCCGCTTCAACCTCTTTTGCCGCTCTGAGTGCTGCTTCTGCTTCCTCTTTCATTCTCTTTGCTTCCTCAAGAGCTGCCATTGCCTCATCACGAGCCTTAATAGCTTCTTCAGTTGTTCCTGCCTCAGCCGCATTTTCTTCAGCAACCGCTTTTTTAAGCTTGATGCTGACCATTATCAGATTGTAAAGCTGATAGATGAAGAAGATAAGCATCGGAAGTAAGATTACAACCAGGAAGCCTACACTTGATGAAATGAAATCCATCACTTTACCAAAGCCCTTAATCTGTCCAAAATACTTACCTACTATGCTTCCGTCAACGATTCTGTCAACGTCCTCAAATTTATTGTTATCACCCTTTGTAACAAAGACTCTTACACCGTTTTCTTCGGAAATGTCTGTAATTCTATGAGTGTTAAGTGCATAATGACCTTCTATGATGGTGTGGAATGTAACAACATCTCCCACCTTCAAATCATCCGGATTTACTTTCTTAATAAAGATTAAATCCCCCGTTTTAAATGTGGGTACCATTGAATCAGACTGTACCGAAAGAGGTGACACTCCGAATAAACTCGAAACATTTGCGTCATCCTTCTGTGCAACAGTAACAAAAGTATACATCGCTGCCAATAAAATAACCGCCCATAAAATAATGCTTAAAATGATGCTTAAAACCTTTTTTACCTTTTCCATAATTAATCCCTTTCTTTAATTACTTGACTACTTTTCTTTGGTTGGTAAATGTATTATTGTTTTTGTCCGTTCCCTCAAACCTGAGCTTTATGCTGTAATCCGAATTACTGATTTTGTTTATGCATTCAGGATCCGTTCCCTCCAACCATACTCGTACCGTGACCGGTGTATCAACATTCCCCGTCATTTTCCACATGGCATTGGTATCAGTATAAGTCATGCTTTCCGCTTTTGGAAGACCGAATACCTTTCCGAAGCTGTTCTTCTCTGTTCTGTCTCCCATTCCGGGATCAAAAACATAAAATGAATCATCTCGCATAAAGCTAATTCGCATCGCATCAATCACCCCTTCTTTCGAAGAGCTGACCATTGTTCCATCCATAGCCTCATCTGAATTAAGGCTTGTCAGGTGCACTGTCATGTCATCATCGGACATAAAGTGCAAAACAAATTCCATAAACACCCCACTATCAGATTTTACCACATTACCGTTTTCAAATATATAGTTTTTTCCGTCAATTGTGGTAACAGGTTCAAGCGGAATCGAATATTCTCCATTTTTTACAAAATCTGATGCCGTTCCAAGAATATCTGCCAGATTTAATGTGGATTTATAATCCTCTATATTGTCATGCGCGACAGTGTCAAATCGAAGCTGATATCCGGTTGTTACTTCGAACCTCATGCTTCTGACCTTAACCGTATCTGCTATGGAAAACCACGCTACGGTCGCTGCCGTTATCGCCGCGACGGCAATCAACAATAAACCAACGGACAAATACAGGGAACCGAATCTGTTCTTCTTTTTCACAGGCCCCTCCGACTATTCTTTGATATTTCCATAGAATGCCATAATAAAATCAAGCTTACTGAAAGCAACTCTTTCATTGCAATCCTCATCATTTCCTTCTATATACAAATACACATCAACTCTATATGGTCGCCCTATTTCCAACGTAGTAATTTTCTCATCCGGAAGAATAATATTGTCTCCCTCCGTTTTTATCATCATGGATGAAAGCGGAATTGACGGGTCGTCCTTTTCAACATATGCATTTTCTTCAAAGACAACTACCTTAGGGTCATTGTCCTCCTCGTCCTCCAGATGATATATATATTTTACATCATCCCCCATAACAAGGCCTATTCTGACAGAATCATGTGTATTCCCAAAGGGATTTTCCAGCATTTTCTCATCAAAGTAAATATCTATGTCTCCGACATTGTTTTCACCCATTGCTTTAATGTAAAACATTCCGTGAAAAATATATTCTTCATTCACGCAGGTTTCATATTCGGAGGCAGTGCCTCCCTTTACTCTGAAGAGGAAATTCTCCATGTCTTCCGTGGAAACCGGTAACAGGTTCATTTTATTCTGCTGATTTACCTGCGTAATAGGTGTTGAATCAACCGTATAGTATCCGTCTTCGCTCACGGCAAGCATCAGTTCAAAATTTTCCGCCAGAGTATATGCTGAAACCTCTGTGGTATTTACTGCATTATTCTGAGTGAACCATGCATAGGTCGAACCAAGAAATACAACAGCCGTAACGCCTAAGCTTATCCATATGTAAATTGCCCGGGAAAGGTGTTTTCTTTTTCCCATCTTCCTAATCCTCCAAAGGAATACCTGCAAAGCCAAAAGACAAACCGATTGTGTTATCCATTACTTCATTCACGCAATTGATATCACAGCCCTCCAGGTATAAAAAATATGTGACAGTTATTATTTCCCCGTCATTAATTCTTGCAAGCGTACAGGTACCCGGCAGGAAATCCCTGTTATTCGGTTGCGCGCAAAATTCGGAAAACATATGCGACGGGTCCGTCGAATATGTCGGAATATTGTTGTTAATGGAAGCTACCACAACTCCGTCCTGCATGTGTTTCCTATCCTCGCGATAGTCATTGCCCGTCAGGAAATCATCCGCACGGAAAATTAAAGTATTATCCCCGTGTTCCGTTTGGAAAATAAAACCCACACGAAGAGCTGCCATTGTCTGATTATCACAGGATATGTAAAAGGTCGCCGGATTAAAGTATATATCGCTTTCTCCGCCTTCACTTTTTATATAAAAGGTTCCCGTCAGGACATTTTCATAATATGAACCGGTTGCATCGACAAATTCTTTTAATGCTGAATTTTTCTCTTTATAATAAGTGACAAGATTTACCGTTGATACCGGTCTCAAGCCCTTAAAATCCGTATTATATAACAGTTCACAGCTTTCAAGAAAGGGGCCGCCGTAACTGTTTGATATCAAAATATCCGTACCGCTGTTGCTGATTGTACCTTCAATTGGTGTAACATTTACCGTTGTCGAGTAAGTAAACCAGGCATATGTAGCCCCTGTTGATGCAAGAAGTGCCACCAAAATCCATATTAAGTTCATTCGCAATGAATTCTTAAGTGCCTTTGTTTTCATACCTTTACTCCTTACTCTTTCCCGCAAAGGAAACAGCAATATTCGAAAGAGTTTTACCACTCAAATTCTGAACGCAGTCTGAGTCACAGCCCTCCAAATATATGTAAAACTCTATTTCGACTATGTCGTCTGCCGTAAGCAGTTCCGCCAGCACTATTGCACTGCCCGAAATATCCACTACACCCGTACTTTCATCATATGAACAGAAATTACTTCTGTTACACGGACTAAACGGAACCGTAGTGCCATCTGTTTTGGAGGAGTCCAAGACATAGCCTTCCATTCCCGTTAATGTATTATAGTCAGCCTTAGGATTACGTGCGTCATTAATTTCAAAAATATATTCACCCTGAACAGGTTTATTATAACCCGGCTCATGAACAACCACTCCCAACCTTATAGCCGTGGAAATCGGATTAGTTGCGGATGAATCAGTATATTCTATATCACTGATTGCCAGGTCCATAGCAACACCCGTGCTTTTAACATATACACTGGTCCTGTAATAATCAGCAGAGGATGCCGGATTAAAGATACTGGCAAATTTCTTATAGGGAGCAGCTGTGCTTTCCGTAAAATCAAAAACCTTTTGGAAGCCTGCAGTAATTTTGTTGGTAGAAACCGGTGTGAGTTCTCCTGAAAATGCTCCAAGTGATGTGGTCTCCCCATATTCTCCATCATAGCTGTCAGAAATAACCAATGAAGGAATGGAGCCGACTGCCATCTGCACCTTTGTGGTGTGTGCCACAGTATTATACACGTACCATGCGAAGGTGCTTCCCGCACCCATAAACATTGCTCCAAAGAGAGAAAGTAATGATACCAAAAGGCTTCTTTTCAGTTTTTTAATTGAGTTTGCATTTTCAGTAGTCAAACGCTGCCTCCGTTTTTATTTCCTATTCATCATAATCCGCATCAAAAGTAATTCTTAAAGAAGGGAAATCGTATGTCTTATTTCCGCTCGCATTTTCGGCTTCCGGGTCATACATTAACTGAAACCATATGTCTAATCGGCCGGTTCCTTTACCCGTATATTTTGAAACCGTTATATCATCCGAGAGTCTTAATGCTCCACCGCTCTCGACCTCTGTCCATTCGCCAAAATCAATAGTGCCGTCAGAATTTACCTTTCCTATTCGCGCCTTGAAATTGTCAAGCCCCGTTTCAGAAGAAGTGTCAAAATCGACATAAACACTGTTATCACCGAAGCTGTAATTCGCAAGAGCATATTTATAGGTGTATATCATTCCGGGGAATGCATCCTCTACATTAATGGGAATAAATGTATTGGCCGTAGAATCCTCGTCCCTGTCAAGCACCAGTGTTGTGTCCAAATACAGGAAATCATATACTTCCGTATAGTAGGGAAGTTCATATTCAACATACTCCAGTTCATCCGAATCATTGTAAAATCTGTAGCTGTTATTCGGCATGCCGGAAGCAGAAAGCAAGTCCGGAACTCCGTTGTCACCGACATCATTCGCTTTATAGAGAGTAATCATGGAATCGATTTGAAGCGCCTGAAATTCCAACGCTCCAAGCTCATCTCCGGATGCGAACCACGCACGGGTTACTTTAACAGATGCATAAACTCCGGTAATAAGTAATATCCCTATAAGCGAAATATTTATTAATTTTTTCACTGAAAGCTTAGTCTTGTTCATTGTTTTCCTCTGCACTGTCAAGTCCGACACCCATTACATTAATAGCAAATCCTTTTTCGGATAAAAGATTGGAGTTGTTTGAACCGGTTTCCATTATCAGCTGGTAAAACTGAGAGAAATCCTCCGCTACTCTTATGGTAATCTCTATATATTCGTAGGAGTCATCCCATACTCCCTTGCACACTACTTCCTTGTCTGTGGGGATAACAGAATCACTTCCGGCGGTATATCCTACAAAATACTCTTCAACTCCCAATTGACTGCCGCCAATTTCCACATCTCCCCCCGCAGTATGAGCCATCATGCTGACCAAAGAATGATTATAAACTCCAAGTACGCTGTAGTAATTTAGTACCTCCTGATATTCAATGGCAAACCAGCAGTTGGAAGAATATGCTGCGGCCAGACTTGTCGGCTTTTCATCCACCACATAATCTTCAAAATAAACCTGAAAATGCTTTCCGTCAAAGATGTCATCCATGTAAACTCTAAACGTTATATCCACATTTTCGCCGGGTAACATATTGTCAAATATAGCATTTACATTTTCGCCCGAACCGTTTAAAAGTGTTCCGTCTGAGCTTCTGGTAAAGGACAGATTGTCGTCACTACCTCCAAGGTAAGTTCTCGTAGCCTCAATGCTGTCCAGAATCAGAATCTGATCGGGATCATCTATTTCCATGCGCATGCCGTTATTGCCAAGTCTGGTGTTTTTGGCAATCCATGCAACAGTCACGGAAACTAAAACTGCCAGCGTCAGCACTGCCAATACCAGGTTTCTGTATAATTCCCTGAGTAATACTTTATGTCCCATAACTGCCTTTCGTAATAATTATTTTCTGTCCACGTAAAATTTAACCGTAAGCGTTACATTTGCATTTGATGAAAGCACTGCCCTTACATAAAAATATGTGGCATTTTGCTCTGTCGCGGTAACATTGTCATTTCCATATCCCCATGTCAGAGAGGAATATGTATTTTCCAGTCCAAAATCAGATGCCGTCAGATTGCGGTACTTATTATAAACAGTGGAAATATTCTGAGTCTGTCCTATTACCTGCTGGTAAGCAATAGCCTTCAATCTCTGATAATCGTTCAGTTCATCCGATGCCTCAAATAGCATTTGCGTATCATTGTTGTTTACATAATAGTATACGGATACGCCTCGCCTTCCCAAATCATCATACGTTTGGAAATTACTCATACCTGTCGAGCCCCAGAAGCTGTTGCCCGCGTACTCATTTCCACTGACGGTTACCGTGGTAAGTCCTGCCATATCTATCAGGAATTCAAAGGTATTAATTGCATTGTCTGACAGATCAAGCTCTTTCACACTATCCATATTTCTTAAATTATTGCCTATTATCGCTGTCGTAAGATCACAATCTGTAAGCTTGAGTGTTTCCACTCCTTCAATCTGTCCGATTACAGACAAATCAGACGAATTAAGTGATTTTGAATTCAGGTTGATTTCTTTTACATTCTTCAAATACTGCACACCATACCAATCAGATACGGATGAAAGAGCCGGATATGTGGTATTGTTGACAGTCGCATTTAATGACAGCCAGTCGTTAGGAATATATATACTTGTATCCGGTGCATTTATGCTTTCAGCCGCCTCATTGGGGTTAAGCGTGTTATACATCCATACGAACAGGTTTCCGTCAGGAATGTGATTCGCTTCATCACCGCTTCTATATACAAGACCGCCTTCAAGAGTGCAGGGGCTCGAGGTAAGAGTTGTATAGAAGGTCTGGTCAGCGCCGGACTCATCACTTAAAGTTGCAATATACTCCGTCCAAACCGGAGTTGTTGTATTTGAACCAAAGGTATAATTATATATGATTAAGAAATCTTTATCCTCACCGGTTATCTTATCCGTATCAATTGTCAGTATCCATTCAGCATCCAGGAAGGAATCGACATTCGTCGATGTATTTGACAGATAAGCATTAAACAACTCCGGAATAGAGGTTGCTCCGACCACATCCGTTTTAGTGCTGTTACCGTTATCCACAACAGTATATGACGGATTGGTTGTATTGGTACCATATTCAAATCCGATATAGTCATTTGGTCCCTTTGAAAGCCTTACTTCAAGGCCTTCCGGCATTTTGTAATCT
This sequence comes from Lachnospiraceae bacterium, assembly GCA_045627085.1. Classification (GTDB taxonomy): domain Bacteria; phylum Bacillota; class Clostridia; order Lachnospirales; family Lachnospiraceae; genus RGIG10340. The sequence continues at coordinate 21,792 of JAZQNB010000010.1, forward strand.
ATGGAATAATCGGTATCATCCGTATAATAAACAGTCGTTTCCACATCCATAATTGTTCTGGTCGAAGTCAGACAATCGGTAGCAAAATCATATACCGTATAAGGAGTACCATGCTGTCCCACATCACCGTAGGCAAAAGGCAATGTAATGGACGATGATATTGTCGATTGGACCCTTTCACTGTATTCGTTATAAAATGGCCAATAACCGGATACCGTATCACCGTTACCGACTACATATACTATGTTTAAATCAATAAGCATATGTTCATCACTGCCTATTGTAAAATCACACATCAACGAGCTTACTCTGTAATCAGGTGTCACTCCGCCCTGAACCTTTAGTGCATTTCCCGTTATCTCATATGCCTCAGCCGCACCCTCGGTAAGGGAATAGGATAAGGCCGTTACGTCATATTCGTCCAAATATCCTCTGAGTGTTGCATTGAGAAGGCTGTCCGCACCCGCGCGCATCTCACTTAAGGTATAAAGCTTCTGAGAAACCTCTTCAGAATCATAAGCTATTGCACCGCCGTAAATACTGTTAAGTACCAGTCTTAGAGCCGTCTCTCTGCTCGATACGTAGCTGGAAAACACATTAAACTTAACGGTTTTATTGTTAGCTCCGGATTTAATCTTTACGTTTAGGAAATATGTCTCATCACCCGGGTCAAGTTCGTATACTTCCCCGGCATCATAGGATGTTGAAGGTGAGGAAGTTATTCCATCTGCCTTTAAGGGTGTGTATTCAAACTCTAATCCAAAGCTGTCATCATATTTGGGTAATTCAACGGCACAGGGGAAGCCGTAATAGGAGGAATACAAAACGCTTCCGCCCACATAAATGTTATGCCCCATAACCCTGTAATCCTGCATATAGCTCTTTATCAGGTTCTCTCCAAGCTTTAATGCAGTAGTGCTGTCTGAAACATTAACTACATGGAGTTTATAGGTCAGACTCTGTGAGTTTTCCCAATTTTCACTGTCTACCGTAACCGTCAGATTTACATCCGTTGACGTTTCCGGTGTGCCCACCATTTTGCCGAAATTATCTATTATCGCGGTATTGGAAGAGGAATAGGCTATACTAATATCTTCGGAAAGATAATGAAGCGGTATATCCAAATCCGAGCACACAAAAGTACAGTATTCATCCGCATCACTTGAATGGAAGCTGCACTCTGCCCTTTCCATCATAAATTTATCTATGGTCAGCGTATAATCGTCTGCCATTATGGCTTCATAATCTGCCTTCTTTACTCTTTTGTCCTCATTGGTACGAAGAGCATCTGCAACCATATAAAAGATATTATATGCGGTATATTTTTCATTCAGAGATAAAACCACAACATCTCCCTGATTGATTGTAACATTTGTAAAATTATAGGTAGCCTGCGGAGTATCAATGATAATTTTGCCACCGTAGGAAGTATCTATAGTTCCTTTCTCAATACTGAATTCGCCCGCATACCCGTGTGTAAAGCTCATATCATATTCATCCAGATTGAGCGTGTGATTATTCAGGTTAATATTTATATCTGCCGTAAATTCAATGCTGTCAAGAAGTACAATATCACTTGTAAGCTTTAAGGTTCTCCTTGTGTTGCTCACTTTTGAAGCATCATTATAAACATCCGACCTGGCATAAAAATACAAATCATAGAAATCATCTATTTCAACAATATCTTCTCCTTCGCCTACTAAAGCAGTAGTGATGACGGGATTTGTCCTGCCGACATCTGAGTGAAAATAGGCATGAGTAATCAAGGCTCCCGCGAAGCTAAGAGCCGCTATGATGCTTGCAATATTCAGTTTGACCGCGTTTGCCTTTAATTTGCTCATTTTCTATCCTACAACATCCACCTTATAGTGTCTTACATATTCCACATAGCTTCCGTCCTGCTGCCTCTGTCTTATAACCGCAGAAATAACGGTAGGGATGGTACCTCCGGTACCACCGTAGAAGTTTGTATTATCCTCATAATCATATGTATGATAAATACGCTCATTATAGAAATAATTGACTGAATTTCCACCGAATTCAAAACCTTTATATGTTACATCCTCAAAATGCTTTAAGAAATATGAACCGGCGTCCTCGTTATATGTCATTATATAAAAGCCCGAATAATACGTTCTGTTTGCGCCGGTATCCTCTGTGTTAAACTTCAGATAATACACATCACCTACATTTTGTTCAGTAACTGCTCCACTTAGAATCAGCATCATCGCCCTGTCAATAGGATTTGCATATGTCTCACCATTATCATAATAAAATGCTGTAAACGGCTTAATATATTCAAATGTAAAAGCATCATTATTTGCATTCGGCATGATACGATAAATGCTGTCCCCACTTCTATAGGTGTTACCGTTTGCAGTCAAAATCGCTTCATCAAGTGAAAGGGCATAATACTTTCCGTAATATTCTCCATAATGACAGTCACCAAAATGAAGGTTGGCTTCATCAAGTATTTCGTCCATTGTAGTCACCCCAACAGGCTCGCCAAGGTTTTCCGTATATGACCAATACAGACCATTTGCGTTAAGTCCCATCTTATAACCGCCGTTATGCTCATATGCTATCGTTATCGGCGTTGTCAGACTCTGAACATAGATGTCACCGGATGTTACTTCGTCCGCAAACCTGTATTTCTCATCAAGCAAATTGGAATGTGAATGTATGTCTGTTATCAGTTCCTTTCTGTCAGAAAGCTTCTGGCTGCCTATTGCCTGCGTGGTTGAGAAATTAACATAATTGATATAGTTCTCCAATTTGTTGGTTCCTATCCAGCTTGAGCCGTCGCTTACAAGCGTCCAGCCCCCATACACTCCCACAATATCGTTTTCAGAAAATGAATTCCCCGTTAGTACCGACTGCGGTGTGGATGTCGTTGGCTGACCGTTATTTACCACAATGCCATACCAGGGATAGAATATACTCTTTACCTCTCCCGGTACTACACGTTTTTCTCCGTCTATTGTATCAGAGTACCAAAACTCCACGGAATACTCTTCATCCACATCAGTCTTGGATCTCGTATATTGTTTACCCTTAAAGTATTCGAATGAATTCTTTAATACACTGTTCTGTCTGAAAAGCATATTGTTTCTTAAAGCATTAGCTCCGGTATATCCCACATATTCGGACATATTAGTCGTATAACCGTTTATCAAACTTCTTTGTGTGGTAACTGTTGTAATTGTATTCTTTGTAATCTTATAGCCCAGATAATAAGCTGTATAAACATTAGTTTCGTCACCATCTGTTCCCTGTGTGGTAACTACTATTCTGGGTGCCCTGAAATTGGCTGTCCTGGTTCCTGTATCGGCTCCGCTCACAATATTGGGGCCCAGCATAAAGGAACTGGAGTTTCCGTTCGTATTGCTTCGTACATTTGTATAACCGGTACGCAGCTGAATACCTCTCGCATTTGATATTTCCGTATTTGTCGGGCTCTCCGGATTAGAAGCCGCACTCATGCAAAGGAACTTGTATTGATTATTTCCCATGGAAACCGCTCTGTACAATGCTCTGTTAGTTCCAAGTGTAAGATTGTTAGTTCCGGATGCTGCCTGCAAATATCTGCCGGTTCCGATATTGTATATGTAAAAGCTGGTGGAAGTAGCCGTAGACATATCTGTATACGGTATTCCAAAGGTAGTACCGTCATAGGTTGCAGGGTCGGCCAGAAATGCATCCAGCTTTTCTGCTTCCGCCTTTGTAAGCAAAGCAAATTTCTGATTGTTATTAAAGGACGTAATTGTTCGGGCACCGTTTGCCCTTCCTAAATTCGAATTGTTATCATATACAATGTAATAATTGCTGTTGTATGAATACACGAATTCGGTTGCATTAAAATTAATGGTAGCATTTGCATTTACGGCTGTTGTTCTGTTATAAATGTCTGTCAGACTGCCGACCTCGGTCTCAACCGAAACTTCTTCATTCTGTGTCTGATAACCCGCTGCGATTTCTGCAGCGGAATCGTTATCGGTAAGAATCATATTTGAATAAGTTATAACCTTTCCGGTATTTCCCGAACCATTTCCCAGCATTATTACAAATTTTGCATATTCTTCGAAAATATTAGTAGCTGAATTTGTGACAAGTACAATATGGTTTACCTGGCCTCCCGTAATATCAACAGTTGCCGGGCGTCCGGGTACTAAGGATTCGGTATTATTTCTTGACTCGATATCAACCCAAATCCTTGCATTTGTATCGCAATAAAGGTCCATTTCGATAGTATAAGAATGACCTTCTGTCATCTGATTTTCCATCTCATTATACAATTGCAAAGACCATCTTTGATTTCCTTCATTTGTAATTGTGGCTGTTCCGTTTCCATGGTTGTGAGTTACTGTGCCTTCGCCTCCATCACCTTCCCAATCATACCATGTTCCGCCTTCAAACAGATTTGTAGGAGTATACTGTCCTCTGACAATAGGTCCCGAGCCGTTGCTGTCAGCAACAATGTTCTCTTCCGAAACAGAAGTGGGAATGGCATTAATATCTGAATATATGTTACTGATAGTCATATCAGTACCCTCTGCAGACTGAACCTGTGTTACCGTTATCGCGCCATCTGTGCCTGCGCTGAATTTGTATACCTTTCCCGCTGTATAAGTATGCCCGTCAAAGGTAAAGGTTTCGTTGCAGACATAGTAAGGTGAGATAAGGGCATTCATCTTGTCATATGTTTCAATGTCAGGATAATCTCCGCCCGCCGTTATTATATCTGGGCCTATTTCATTACCTTCCTCTATTCTCCAACAGATATCTGTTTGGGTACCGTTATCGTTATAAATGCGATCAGTTGCAAACATTTTCTCGGAAATAATTCTGTTAAATGAGCTAAGCTTCGATAACACTTCTCCTGTAGCTTGGGCACCTGATGAATAAAGCGTTCTTACTCCATCCTTTGTATAGTAAACACTGCACGTATTCGATGAAAGATTGGACACGGCATAATCAACGAAATCATATTCTTCTCCGAAATCCTCGTCAAGGTCTGCGCCTACGGCATATATATCGACATAAGTATAATTATCTCTATTGACATTTACCAATACAGAGACATCCTTTATGCCCGGATTGTTTGAATAATCAATATAAGTCAGGTTGTCTAAAAGCTTGGTACTTTCCACATCAAAATCAAGCAATTCACCGGCACAATACTCCATAGTAAGGCTCTCAAGCAGTGAATTATTGTTTGTCACTCTTGCAAAAAACTGTCCCAGCAAAGTATTTGAAAGAAATGCACACAGTTCTCCCGTTCCTTGAATGCTCAAGCTTTCAAGCTTAGAAAAATAATTTAATCCCGCACCGATTCCATCTAAATTAAATATCATTGGATAAGTATTGTAATAGGAATCAAAGCCCGATTCTCCTCCCACTGCAATACCGGCATCTTCATAAAACTTATTTACAAAATTACCAATACCATCTCCATTAAAGAAGGTCGGTTTTACAAGCGCTGAATCAAAGCCGTCTACGATATTTTTCATGGCAGCTTTATCAGTATCATTATTAACATTTGTCAATGAACCGTTATCCGGTAGCATCATATTCAAAAGATATACCTTTACAATTTCAGCTTCTATATCTGAAATGTATTCAGTATTGTCCTCGGCATAATTTGAAGTATTAATATATTTGCCGGTCTGATATCCGTTTGAACCTTTTGACGTCGGTATCCAGTAATTTCCTTTTGCATCCCGGAAGTATGCTCCTGTCGAATTATCTCCGATAGTCCATTCACATTTACCCACAATTTGCATATTAGGAATTACCAAATGGTACCCCTGATATGTCTCATCGTGGTCCTTTTCATTATCTGCCCATTGCAGCATTTCCACATATTTGAAATACAAGGTAGATAATGAACCTCCATAAACATAATCCTTCTCATAATTTATAACTTCATTAATCTGAACGGTATCAAAAATCAGATAGCCATTCGGAGTTTCTGTGACGGATGCCCATACATCATCAAACTCAGAGGATGAAACACCTGTTGCATTCATATAAAACTCTCTGATAACGGCAACTTCATTTTCATCGAGATACTCCTTGCCGTTTGAGGAGGTAGTTCCCAGGCTTCCAAGTAAAGCTGTATTATTTACCACACTCTGAGCCGGATTATTGCTGGTACCTGTAGCCCACTGAATCAATGCTGCCAAATCATAACCGTATTTGTCCGAATAAGACAAGGTGTTCATATTAGCCTTTGACGGCACATTAAGAGTAAGTGCTTTGGTTCCTTCATATACTCCGTCACCCTTAATATCACGTAGCAGGATATAATCTCCGGTATTATTCGTCATCATGGTCCCTGATGTGGTAAAGCCTGTCGAACCGGTTTTCTCATCCGCAGGTAATCCGTTTACTACCTGGTACTTTACGGAATTAAATATTGTAGCATTGCCTAGATCCTTTGTATGTATGGCACCGGGTACTTCAAAATACAGGATACGGCTTGTAGATATATCACCTGCATAAGTAACCGTACAGTTTATTGCAACCATCGAATCTGATGTAGGAAAATACTCAGGATTAATTGCAAAGTCATATTCGTCATTTACTGAGTCATAGGTAATGGAGTCAATTATATCCTGCGAGCTCTCTGTCGTTGCATAGGTTATCGTATAGCCTTCATTTCTTGCAGGGAGCGAGAAATCGCCCTTTTCATTTCCTATACCGTTTGCCTTTCTGGTAGAAAGAATATTTTCTAAAATATCGACGTTGGAAAGGTCATCCTCAGCTAATTTAAAGGTAGCCTCCATAAGCTCCGTATTTTTACCGGTAGCTATATCCACATTAATGATGCTGGTATAACTCTCTCCTTCGGAGAAGGTTCCCGTTACCGTAATCTGAGCATACGTATTGGGAGTATAATTGTTCAGAATTACACCCACGTTTCCATTTGCTTCTCTTAAATTAATATAATCATATACCGGCTCTCCGTTTTCCACAGGGAGAGTATATGTAATGCTTTCAAGCCCGATATCCTTAAAGCCCTCCCATGTATAAGTAGGATTTAAGGGATAGGATGAGGAAGCCATCGGAGAAGTATATGACAGTCTGTAATCATATGTTCCGCCTACGGTTGGAAGGAAATATGTTGTATATTCGGGATGTGAATTATTATTTACATAATAAATAACAAGCGGACTCATCTCAGCTATCAGCATATTAAAATTAATTTCATTACTTCTTGCCGATACCTTAAACAAGAATTCCCTCGTATATACCTTCTTGTTTACTTTAATGGTAGCTATCAGTTTTACCGCCGAATGGTCAGAGCTTTCAGCTACAATAACACCCTCATCATTCATAACCTCCGGGTTTTCGGAAACCCATGTTATTGTGGCATTCTTTTCCTTTATAGCCGTCGGAAGGTACAAATCTCCCGTCACTTCCGTTATTCCATCGGTTGGTATATAGGATAAATATTCTGCTGCCAAAGCTTCTATGCTTCCCAGTATTTTGAAATCCCATACTATCTGATGGGAGCTGTCAAGCTTAACGGTAACCTTTTCGACAGTTGTCTCAGACATATTGCCGGCAGTGATATTTCCGGAGGAATATGTGTAGTTAAATCCTGATGTAACTATTTCATTGACATAGAAAGAAAGCGTTCCCAGCAAATTCTTAGTTTCCAAGGAATTAATTTCACGTCCGAAGTACTTGCGGATTCTGTTAGTAACCAAATCCATTGCGCCTTCCACATCATAGTCTGTTAATGTGACGGTTGCATTCATTCCAGTATTATCATTGTCCTCAACATCTAACAGAACATCACTTCCGTCAAGCTCTATATCTCCGGACAGAGTATGCCCGTTAAGCTGTATAAGGCAGGAATTTTCAAATACAATTTCTTTATTGGTATTACCGTCATTTAAATTTATATTTGATGTAAGTACAATAATATTCTCAGGAAGCAGACCTGAATTCACATCGTCGACTGCTTTTTCGAATTCATTCGAATCAGATACATAGATATAATTCTTATGCTGTGCACTTTCCGAAAATGCAGTTACTTTTATGTTGAGTGTTTTATCATCCAAATGAGAGGTATCATATGAATTGTGTAATTCAAAGCTGATAACATCAGAAGCTGAAGACATTCCCTCAATAAGGGAGAACTCTCTGTTTAAATGAGTACCGGCTGCAACAAGCTGAGCTGCCGTTCCTACATATTTATCATCGTAGTATACATAAACATCCCTTGCTAAATCCGTATTACCGGCACCTTCATAAGAGAGAACATAATAATAAGTAACAGGAGCATCATTATTGTTAGTTAAATTTGCAGTTATTCCTTTTCTGACCTTATTGGAAGAAAAACTGACAGATGTAGTTCCTGATGAATATGTAAACAGAGCATCAATATCGAGCTCCATTGTTTTCATGTTAAGCGGGCTCACTGACGAGCCATGGAAGGTATAAATCATATCCGCAACAGTAACACCTGTTACGCAAAGTAAAGTAAATATAGCTATCAGGTAACACATTCCAAGCTTACACGCCAAATAAGCAGCCGTGTCTTTCACACGCCTGCAAATATTTTGCACCTTAAATTTGGCCTGATAAACTTTCTCTTTCATTGTCTCCCTCATAGCTTTCGACAACTACAATAGCAACGTCTGACCGGTCTCCCCGTAACCGATAATCCCTAAACGCGCAGATAAAGATATTATATGTATTTTTAAGTTAACTGTCAATCATAAAAACCGGACTTAAAGAAGCTTTAAGTCCGGTTAAAATTAAATCATGATTTAATCAAGTGTTCAATCTGATTATCAGTTGGAAGCTGCTACGAATTTAACATTAACTGTTGAATTCTTTACAGTAGGAATATTTTCAGACCTGATGTATGCATTGGAACCCGAGCCTGTCCAAGCTCCGTCATAGTAGCATCTCATTGTAACTGTAATATAGTTATTGGATGCTGCCGTATTAAGCGGAACACCATTTGAAAGATTAAGTTCTACTGCTGTACTTCCGTTAGAAAGATGGATTCTGTTACTGTAGGTTCCATTTACATAGAAATCTATAGCTGTTGCATTTCTCCACTCATTTGCATCACCTGTGATGGTATCTGAAGTGGTAAGAGTAGCCATGAGCTTTGTAACATCACTCATCTGTTCATTAACCGATGCGATATAAACAGTAACATCCTTGAAGTAATTTGCCTTGTTTGCCTCAATAACGTTAGCAAATGTATTGCTGCCCTCTATTGCAAGTCCGGTTGTTACCCCAATATTATCTGTATCGGTTACATATTTTAATTTAAAATCTCCGGCAGAGTCATCATGTGTGGCCGGCTTCGTTACCGAAGCTGCGACTTCACTGTAGGAAACGCTGATATCTTCAACTGTTGCAGTTGAAATATCACTTGCAGATTTCTCTATGATAAGAAAAGGTACATCTGTATCAATTTCCATATTCATACCATCGCTGTTTACCTGTCTGTTAGATGCAAACCATGCAACAGTCACTGCAGAAAAGATTCCCACGCAAGCTACAACAGCAATAATGGCTGTTGTTACAATCTGCTTTGTAAATTTATTCTTCATTGCCAGAAGCTCCGCAACTGATGCGGTACCGGCTTCTGCTTTAACATTCTTTTTCATTTATAAATACCTCTTGGTAAAGGGCCTCCGTGATTAAGGAGTTACTACGTGAGGAGCTGTTGTAAATAAAACAGTTGTTGAAAGGCCTGTAAGGTCTGTAGCATCTGTAGTGTTTACATAAGTCTTTGTAGCGTTAGCCTTAAGCTGACCATCAATATAAACTCTCATAGTAATGCGGATACCGTCTCTGTTTGCAACAACCTCATCGTTGTAAGCAGGAATGTCAGCATTGCTTAAAAGAGCAACAGATGTCTTGACTGTGCTGCCATCGTTAGTTTCAGCATCCTTCTGTGCAAGGTTAAGTGTTCCCTTGTATGAGTTGTTTACATAGAAGTCAATTGAAGTAGCATTCTTTATAGGAGTATCAACTGCTGATACAACATCGGAATCGATTGTTGCAGTAACATCCTGTGCAGTCATCTTAGCACCCTCAGCTGAAATATATACTTCATAATCAACAAAGTAATCACCATTTGTGTTATCAACAGCTGCATAAGTAAGAGGAGCATTAACAGCATCAGCTGCAAGACCTGTTGTCTCACTTACTGCGGAAGTATTTGTAACATAGATAAGTCCGCTTGTTGTAGAAGGAACTTCTGCATTGAACATATGGTGTGAAGGGTAAAGAGCAAATTTGGTTGCGCTCTTAGCTGCTGTAGCAGTATTTGAGTGAGTAGGATTCTCACCTGTTACAGGGTGAACGCTGTCAATTACAAGACCTGCTACAGTTTTAGCAGATACTTCCATACCTGTTGCAGTTACCTTGCTGTTTGATGCAAACCATGCATAAGTTGATGCACCCATGACTGAAGCTGAAAGGATAAAAGCAACAATTGCTGCTATCAATTGAGTTTTAAGTGACTTTGATTTCATTTTAAATTCCTCCCATGTGAAAGTATTTTTTTGTTTTTACTACTTGTTTCTTAGTCTTGGTTTCTTCTATTCTCCCAAGTAATTTCTCCCTCATGATAATAACTCGGTGCCTCGTTCCCCGCAGCATTAATCGAGTTATTGTTGTTCAGAGCATCCTTGATATCGCGAATGTATCTGACGAGCAATGAATCATCACTGTCATCTTCTGCATCCAGATTCATGGAAAACTCAAGGCTTCCACCGACGATTTTGTCGACGCAATCCGAATCGTCGCCTTCAAGCCAGATTACTATGGTGTACTTGTCTACGTTTCCGACCAGAAATTCGTCTTCCGTGTACTCACAAACTAAGTTATGAGACAAAAAGTTTTTGCAACCCTTTTCGGGTTTGCCATCTTCTCCGGGCTCGGCATAAACTGTTTTCTCACCATTTTTCCAGACAGCTACACGAGCAGCGTTTTCAGCATTTTTGGAAGCATTGTCAAGTGTGATTACTGCCTTGTAAGAAACATCCTCCTTACCGGCGTTGCGTACATAATAGGTATATGCAACATAATTTCTACCATTGTGGTCACCGTCAATCTCCGACAGATTATTCGGCAAATCATCAATCGAAATATTCGTTGCATCCCGTACTGCACTGGCGATAAGTCTTGCGGTCGGGTCAGTAAATTCTCCGTCCGCCGAAATTGCCACGCCCTTTCTAAACAGTTCCAAACGGTTTAGATTGATTGTGAAGTTGCCCATCTTCTCCTGCAGAAATGCTACAATGAACAGACCCATTATAAACATTGTCAAAAGAATCAGCGCAATTTGCATCTTGTCAAGTCTGAGGAACGCCTTTCCTAATATCTTAAGCCGGCGCCTTGGCATGTACATACTTACGATGGATTCAGGGTCCACATCTTCTCCGCTTTCGCGAAGCTTCTTTTCAATTTCTTCAATTCTTAAGACCTTGGTGCTTTCCCTATTGTTTTTACGTTTCATCATAGTTTATACTTTTTCTTGACAAAATTAACGTAGTCTTGAACTTCCTGCCTTTCAGAATTTTCCGCATATCTAAATTGAAGACCGCATACATGTCTGTAAAGGCTTCCCTTCGGTGCCTCCCTATTCCAACAAACGACAGCTACGATATCGTTAATGCCTTCACCTTCCTTGTTAACACCAAGTCTGGGAAGGTCAAAATTAACTATCTCTCCGACTTCAAAAATCCTATTCATGTAAACAGCCGCACCACCGGCGGAGATATCCAGAGACATTCCTGAATCCGGGACAATTTTACCATCGTCTCCGACCTCCCAGGAATCCTGGTAATACTCCACACGTAATGCTATCTTCACACGCTCGTCAGAACGTTTGAAGAACTGACGTTGTTCTGCAACACGTCTGATCTTCCAATAACGTCTGATTCCGTCCTTAACAATGTCGTCCGCATATCCTGCAACTATCATTGCCGAGTCACCTGAACCATATCTGATGAGTAATTTCTGACTGTCATCAAGTTCTAACGCTTTGCCATTCTTCATCGGAATTGAAATAAGAAATGCCGAATCGTCAAGACTCTTGGCAAAAGTACAGATCATATTAAATTGAGGTTCACTGCCCGAAGCAACATCAAAAGCAATATTTAACTTTGTCCCGCTTCGAATCGAAAGTTTGCCTGCCATTTTTTATTCTCCGTTTTCACCACATAAAACTGTAAAGCTAAGTGTTACTCCTCTTCGGTAAGTGATGCCTTAATGGCTTCGATTTCTTCTGTTTCAGCTTCGGAAATCTCGTCCTCATCCATATAATCAGGTACAAAGCCGTTAACTACATCAGTATTGAGATTGGTATTGCGATATCTCTTCATACCTGTACCTACAGGAATCAGCTTACCAATAATAACGTTCTCTTTCAATCCGATTAAGTTATCAACCTTACCCTTTATGGCCGCCTCGGTAAGAACCTTGGTTGTCTCCTGGAAGGATGCAGCTGAAAGGAATGAGTTGGTTGCAAGAGCAGCCTTAGTAATACCAAGGATAATCTGTTTGCCCTCTGCAGGACGTTTGCCCTCTGCAACTAATGCTTCATTCATATCTTCATAATCGAGAACATCAACTAATGTACCGGGAAGGAATTCAGTATCGCCTGCTTCCTCTACACGTACCTTCTTGAGCATCTGACGAACCAGAACCTCGATATGCTTATCTGCAATATCAACACCCTGAAGTCTGTACACTCTCTGAACTTCTCTAAGGAGATAGTCCTGAACGGCACGAATACCTTTAATCTTTAAGAGATCGTGAGGATTTACAGAACCTTCTGTAAGTTCATCTCCGGCCTCAATAGTTGTTCCATCAATAACCTTGATACGTGAGCCGTAAGGAATGAGATATGCTTTTACATCGCCTGTCTCCTCGTTTGTAACGACAACCTCACGTTTTCTCTTTGTATCGCGAATTTCTGCCTTACCGCCAAACTCAGCGATAATTGCAAGTCCCTTAGGCTTTCTGGCCTCAAAAAGCTCCTCGACACGGGGAAGACCCTGTGTGATATCGTCACCGGCAACACCACCGGTATGGAAGGTTCTCATTGTAAGCTGAGTACCGGGCTCACCGATAGACTGTGCTGCAATGATTCCGACTGCTTCTCCGACCTGAACAGCTTCTCCTGTTGCCATGTTAGCACCGTAACATTTAGCACAAATGCCGACATGTGAACGACAGGTTAGGATTGTTCTGATTTTTACTTCTTCAATGGCTTCACCCTGCTCGTTTACGCCAACGCTTAATATCTTGGCTGCTCTGGAGGGTGTAATCATATGATTGCGTTTTACAATCATGTTGCCATCTTTATCATATATTGTCTTGCAGGAATATCTTCCTGTAATTCTGTCTTTTAAGCTCTCAATGGTTTCTTTTCCATCCATGAATGCTTTAACTGTGATACCCGGAATCTCGTAATCGGGATCTGCCTTAATTCTTGCCTCGCAGCAATCTGTCTCTCTGATTGAAAGTTCCTGTGAAACATCAACCATTCGACGTGTAAGGTAACCGGAGTCAGCAGTTCTAAGAGCGGTATCGGAAAGACCTTTACGTGCACCATGCGCTGACATGAAATACTCGAGTACGTCCAAGCCTTCACGGAAGTTTGACTTAATAGGAAGCTCAATGGTACGTCCTGTTGTATCCGCCATAAGTCCACGCATACCGGCCAGCTGCTTAATCTGCTGGTTAGAACCACGGGCACCTGAGTCAGCCATCATGAAGATGTTATTATACTTATCAAGACCGTTAAGCAGAACCTCTGTAAGTTCCTTATCAGTCTCGTTCCAAGCTTCAACAACTGCTCTGTAACGCTCTTCCTCTGTGATAAGTCCACGACGGAAGTTGGCAGCAATCTTATCTACTGTAGCCTGTGTCTGAGCAAGCATTTCAGGTTTTCTTGCAGGCACGGTCATATCAGAAATGGAAACTGTCATGGCAGCTCTGGTTGAATACTTGTAACCGATTGCCTTAACATCATCCAAAACCTCGGCTGTCTTTACAGCGCCGTGATTATTGATTACTTTTTCAAGAATCTGTTTGAGCTGCTTCTTACCAACATGGAACTCAACCTCGAGGCGAAGTGCATTCTCTTTGTCTGTTCTGTCTACATAGCCTAAATCCTGAGGAAGGATTTCGTTGAAAAGCAAACGTCCGAGTGTTGTCTCGATAATTCCGCTTACCTCTGTGCCATCTGCCAAAACAGTATTTCTCTTCACATTGATGTACTGATGAAGAGATATCTCTTTATTCTCGAAAGCAAGATAAGCTTCATTGGTTGAGTTGTAAAATCTTCCGAGAATATCTGCCATAAAGCAGGTAACTACACGGTTTCTCTCTGTATCAACACAAACTCTGACAACAGTATCTTCCTCTACGGCCTTTTCCTTTATAGCTGCAACCTTGGTTGCTGCTTTCGAAGCATCTGCCTCGTTTCTCAAATCAAGACCTGCAACAGCCTTTGCTTTAGCATCCTGATATGCATTGTAAGCTGCTTTTGCTTCATCAATGCTTGCGAACTCATATTTAACAGCCTCTTCAAATTCAGGCTCGTTTGTATGATCTACATATTTATGCATTGTCAGATAGTAGATACCTAATACCATATCCTGTGAAGGAACGGCAACAGGACCACCGTCTGAAGGCTTCAAAAGGTTGTTAGGTGATAACAGAAGGAATCTGCACTCAGCCTGTGCCTCAACTGACAGAGGAAGGTGAACAGCCATCTGGTCACCATCGAAGTCTGCGTTGAAAGCGGTACATACAAGAGGATGAAGCTTAATAGCCTTACCTTCAACCAGAATAGGCTCAAATGCCTGAATACCAAGTCTGTGAAGTGTAGGTGCACGGTTAAGCATTACGGGATGTTCTTTGATAACATCTTCGAGCACATCCCAAACCTGTGTATCAAGTCTCTCAACGAGCTTCTTTGCATTCTTAATATTAAGGCTGATACCTCTTCCAACAAGCTCCTTCATAACAAAGGGTTTGAAGAGTTCGATAGCCATCTCTTTAGGAAGACCGCACTGATAAATCTTAAGTTCAGGTCCAACTACGATAACGGAACGTCCTGAATAGTCAACACGCTTACCCAGAAGGTTCTGACGGAAACGTCCGCTCTTTCCTTTAAGCATATCGGAAAGTGACTTAAGCGCACGGTTTCCGGGACCGGTAACCGGTCTGCCTCTACGTCCGTTATCAATAAGAGCATCTACAGCTTCCTGAAGCATTCTCTTCTCATTACGAACGATAATGTCGGGAGCCTTAAGCTCTAAGAGTTTTTTCAAACGATTATTTCTGTTAATAATTCTTCTGTACAAATCGTTGAGGTCAGATGTTGCAAAACGTCCGCCATCAAGCTGTACCATAGGACGAAGATCGGGAGGAATAACCGGGATTGCATCCATAATCATCCACTCAGGCTTATTTCCTGATTCTCTGAAGGATTCAACAACCTCAAGTCTCTTAATAATTCTCGCACGCTTCTGTCCTGAAGAATCATCAAGTCCTGCGCGAAGTTCTTCTGCCTCACCGTCAAGGTCGATAGCTTTTAACAGCTCCTTAACAGCCTCTGCGCCCATTCCTACACGGAAATTCTTCTCACCATAGTTTGCAACGGCATCACTGTATTCCTTTTCGGAAAGAACCTGCTTATATTCAAGAGGTGTAGTGCCTGCATCAAGCACAATGTATGATGCAAAGTATAACACCTTCTCAAGTACACGGGGTGAAAGGTCAAGGATAAGTCCCATTCTGCTGGGAATTCCCTTGAAATACCATATATGTGATACAGGAGCGGCAAGGTCAATATGTCCCATTCTCTCACGACGAACGGAAGCCTTTGTTACCTCAACGCCACATCTGTCACACACAACACCTTTGTATCTAATCTTTTTATATTTACCGCAATGACATTCCCAATCCTTGCTGGGTCCAAAAATCTTTTCGCAGAAAAGACCGTCTCTTTCGGGCTTCAAAGTTCTGTAATTGATTGTTTCAGGCTTTAAAACCTCACCATGAGACCACTCACGAATCTTTTCGGGAGAAGCAAGACCGATTTTGATCGCATCGAATGTCAAAGGCTGGTAGTTTGTTTCATTTGTTTCAGGCATTACTGACACTCCCTTCTAATTTACTCATCAACTTCTTCGAAATCTTCTTCGAAGTCTGCTTCGGCATCGTCACCAAAGAAGTCATCCTCTGCATTTACAAGTTCTCCGCTCTCATCAAATTCCTGAGTTTGGAAACCTTCACGTGCCAAGCTGTCGTTGTCATAATCATTATATCTGCGATCATCACCAAGCTCATAACGGAATTCGCTCTCGGAATAGTCAACACTTTCACCGATTTCGATTTCGTTCTTGTCCTCATCAAGCACTCTGATATCAAGACCGAGTGACTGGAGTTCCTTAAGGAGAACCTTAAATGACTCGGGAATACCGGGCTCGGGAATATTATCACCCTTGATAATAGCTTCATATGTCTTAACACGTCCGACAACATCATCAGACTTAACGGTAAGAATCTCCTGAAGGGTATATGATGCGCCATATGCCTCAAGAGCCCAAACCTCCATCTCACCGAAACGCTGTCCACCAAACTGTGCTTTACCACCGAGAGCCTGCTGTGTAACAAGTGAGTAAGGACCTGTTGAACGTGCATGAATCTTATCATCTACCAGATGGTGAAGCATTAAGACATGAATGTCTGCGTTTGTTACGGGAGAATCGAAATACTCTCCCGTTCTACCGTCACGAAGTCTTACCTTACCATCCTTGGAAAAAGGCACGCCCTT
>JAZQNB010000011.1:0-5923 GCA_045627085.1 Lachnospiraceae bacterium
ATCAAGGAGCCAACCGGTGGTGATAATGAAATCTGGAGCTTCGGAGACAAGAATCTTCCGATATTGGCCGATCTGATTCATTTGAGAAATCGCCTTATTCCGTATATTTCGAAGCAAATGGATATCGCTTCTATGGAGGGAATACCCGTGATGCGTCCTATGTTTTTGGAGTATCCTGAAGATGAGGTATGCTATAAGACAGGTGACCAGTATATGTTTGGCGAGGATATTCTGTTTGCACCGATTAGTAAGCGGGGACAAACGGTACGAAAAGTATATTTACCTGCAGGGCGCTGGATACTTACGCAAAATAAGTTATTGTTTGAAGGCTCACAGTGGGTAGAGGTTCATGCAGATATTTCTGAATTTATTGCTTTTGTCAGAGAGGGCGCAAAAGTATTGGAAGTATTTTGAAAATTTGATAAAGGAAGATGATTAATATGGAATTTGTTTTTGCAGACAGAAGCGATACAGAAGAGATTCTGTACTTCATTAAGGAACTGGCAGATTATGAGCAAATGCTTGACGAGGTAGTGGCAGATACACAGACCCTCGAACATTGGCTTTTTGATGAAAAAAAGGCTGAAGTAATATTTGCGGTGCAAGATGGTGTTAAGGTTGGATTTGCTCTATTTTTCCATAACTTTTCAACTTTTCTCGGAAGAGCGGGAATATATTTGGAAGACTTGTTTGTTAAGCCGGAATATCGTGGAATGGGATATGGAAAGGCACTTCTTACGCAGCTTGCCAGGATTGCAGTGAATCGTGGTTGCGGGAGACTGGAATGGTGGTGCCTTGACTGGAATAAACCAAGCATAGATTTTTACAAGTCTATGGGAGCAGTTCCGATGGATGACTGGACAGTTTACAGAATTGCCGGAGATACTCTCACAAAGCTTGCACAAGAAGAAAACAACTGAAAAATTCTGCTTAAGACGCTCCTTTTGGGGAGCGTTTTTTTACAGAAAATTTATTTTACAATAGTTGAAAATTCAACTATAATTCGAAATGTATTTTTCCATTCCAAGGAGGCTTTCATGGATTTTCGGGTATTGAATTCACTGATGAAGATGACAAAGAGTTTTGCTCACGGGCAGATACGCGCAAGCGGACTTAACGATACTGAGTGCATGATATGCTCATACGTTTATTCAAACGAAAACTGCTCGCAGGATGATGTTGCCAAAGCGCTCTGCATGGATAAGACGACAGTGACTAAAGCAATGCAGGTGTTGGAAAATAAGGGCGTTTTGCAACGTGTTTCCGATGTGGTGGATAAGCGAAGGAATGTTTTGAGCCTTACAGTTGATGGAAAAGAAAAGTGTTCCCAAATCCTGCATATCCATGATGAATGGGTTGGAAAAGTCATGGAAGAATTAAATGATGAAGAACAGAAACAGTTTGAATCATATTGCAGACGTCTCATAAATGCTGCGAAAAAAATGCAGGAAGAAAGAAAATAGAAAACGGAGTAATTAGAAATGCAGAAAGACAACACAAAATCAATTGAATCCTTTGCAAACGATCCGATAGCAAAGGTAGTTATTAAGAACAGTATACCGGCGCTTATAGCAATGGTCATGGTAATGGTTTATAACCTGGCTGATACTTTTTTCATTGGTCTTACGGGAGATGATTTGCAGGTTGCAGCGGTTTCACTCGCATCACCTGTGTTTATGATTTTTATGTCGCTCGGAACTCTCTTCGGAGTCGGAGGAAGCTCAGTTATTTCAAGAGCGCTTGGCGCAGGAAAAACAGATTATGCGAAGAAGGCAAGCTCCTTCTGCTTTTGGGCAAGTATGGTTATGGGAGTAGTGTTCATGGCACTTATCTGGATATTCCTTGATGACCTTATGCTGATGCTCGGAGCAAGTGAGAATACGATTGATTACGCCGGAAGTTACCTTCGCATAGCGGTAGGCTGCGGAGCATTTTCAATGATTTCAAACTGCCTTTCGAATGTAATAAGAACAGAAGGTGAGCCGATGAAAGCAATGACAGGAACGCTTATCGGAAACCTTCTGAATGTAATTTTGGATCCAATCATGATTCTTGCACTTGGCTGGGGAATCACAGGTGCCGCAGTAGCAACCGTAATCGGCAATGTGGTAAGTGCCATATACTATCTTGCTTATTTCTTTAAGGGGAATACATCCTTAAGTATTCATATCAGGGATTTTGCAATGAAGGAGCGCATAGCAATCGATGTTATTTCAATAGGTATTTCTGCATCGCTTGTGAATATTCTTGCCAGCGTTACGGCGATTATTGCAAACGGCCAGCTTGTAAAATACGGTGACATGTACGTTGCCGGATACGGCGTTACCTCGAAGGTACTGATGATTATTACATTGTTCGGAATCGGTGTCGGAAGCGGAGTGCAGCCGATACTTGGGTACTGTTACGGTGCGAAAAATAAGAAGCGTTTGACGGACACGATCAGGTTCTCTACTTTCTTCGGACTTGCTCTTTGCCTTGTGGCTGCAGTTCTCTGCTTTGTTTTTGCCGGCCCTATTGTTGACGTTTTCTTAACGGATGCGGTGGCATATGAGAAGGGAATAGAGTTTACGAGAATTCTCATGAGTACGGCATGGCTTATCGGTGCTTTTGCAATCTGTCAGAATACGCTTCAGGCTATGGGTGCCGCAGTTCCTGCTCTTTTGGCATCCATAATCAGACAGGCAGTCATCTTTATTCCCGCAATGTTTGTACTGCAGGAGATTTTCGGTGCAAGCGGACTTATCTGGGCACAGCCGGTGGCTGATGTGCTTTCGTTGATTGTTGTGGCTGTAATGCTTGTGGTGAAAATCAAAAAGATGGAAACAAAAGGAGCAAGAGATAAAGGACTTGTTGATGGAGTTGTATAAGATGCATATAAAGGGTGAGCAAAGTGTGTTATAATCGCCCTATAGCAAATCTTAAATCTGAAAGGAGATTATAGATGGAAATAAAGGAAACCAGACCATATGTCGATTGGCAGCTTATGAACGACTTTATGGTGGATGTATTTGAAAAATATGGAGTACCGAGAGAAGATGCCAAGATATGTGCTGATGTACTCTTAGAGAGTGATAGAAGAGGTATTGAGAGCCACGGCTGCAATCGTTTTAAACCTATATACCTTGACCGAATCAAGAAAGGAACGCTTCTTCCGGTAACGAATATAGAGATTGTTAAAGAGACACCTACAACAGTTGTCATGGATGCTCATGATGGTATGGGTATGGTAGCAAGCCATAAGATGATGGAAATGCTCATTGAGAAGGCTAAGGTTTATGGCATGGCAGGCGGTACTATTTTTAATTCTACGCATTACGGTATAGCCGGATATTGGACTACTATGGCTGAAAAAGCAGGCATGATCGGTATCAGCGGCACGAATGCCCGCCCTTCTGTTGCACCTACCTTTGGCGTAGAGCCTATGATGGGAACGAATCCGCTTACATTTACCATGCCGACTGACGAGGAATTCCCTTTTAACTTTGACTGTGCAACAAGTATCATTCAGAATGGAAAAATCGAGTTCTATGAGCGCCAGGGCAAGGAAACTCCTGCAGGACTGGTTATCAGCAGGGACGGAGGAACAATGACTGATTCCGGCAGGATTTTGAAGGAAATGCGTGCCGGCAATGCAGCGTTGTTGTCTATAGGTGGTATGGGAGAAGCTAATGGCGGGTATAAAGGTTACGGCTTTACTACTGTAGTAGAAATACTCTCTGCAGCACTTGCCGGTGGCCCCTTTATGAAGGCTTTGAACGGAGTAGACAAGGATGGAAAGCCCGAGATGTATCATCTTGGTCATTTCTTCTTTGTTATCAATCCTGAATTTTTCATGGGACTGGAAACATTTAAGAAGACTGCCGGTGATATTTGCCGTGGCCTTAGAGAATCAGAGAAAGCTCCCGGGGCTGAGGAAATATTTACCGCAGGACAGAAGGAGTATATTTACTCACAGTATCGTAAAGATAAGGGTGTTCCCGTAGGAGAAACGATTCAGAAGGAACTTATTGAACTGCGTGATGAACTGGGGCTTACAAAGTATCATTTCCCGTTTGAATAGGGACGTTTCTTTTGTCCCGAGGAGTGTCCCCTGTCCCGAGGAGTGTCCCCTGTCCTGAGGAGTGTCCCCTGTCCCGAGGAGTGCATTATGGAAAAAAAGATTAGAAAAGCATTGATTATTTCGTTAGTTGCTTCGTTTTTATTAGCGCTTGCCATTTTTGCAATTGAAGGCATTTCTGCGTATAAATACAATAAAATGCCTATTTGCAGGGAAGTGTGGGGTGGTGAATGCAAGGAATATCAGGGTATAGGATGGAACGTAATTGAACTGTTTCCGATGACTGACGCAAATTCACCTGTTTCTGCGCACTCTGATGATGCAAGGATTTGTTTTAACAGGAATATTTTGGGGTTATTTATAGTTACATGGATTATTACTTTTTCTATTTCGTGCCTGATAATTGTAATAAGAAAAAAGTTCATTCAGGGAAAAATAAAGAATGATATTGCAGGAAAATAGGAGGTAATCATTATGGCGGGAGCAAACCCTTCTGCTTTCAGTCAGAAGAAAAGCACTGCAGCTGTCGCGTTAGCGCTTTTTGCAGCTCTGTTTTATGCAATTAACACGCCGGTTTCAAAAGTTTTGCTGAATGATGTTGCCCCAACCTATATGGCTGCTTTTCTTTATCTGGGAGCCGGTATCGGCGTTGGAATAATGTATCTGTTTCATATAAAAAATGAAGAAAAAACAGAGAGACTTACGAAGCGGGATCTGCCTTATACAATCGGAATGATTGTGATAGATATCGCGGCACCTATTTTTTTGATGCTTGGTATAAACATTGGAACGGCCGCTAATGCATCACTTCTTGGCAACTTTGAAATTGTGGCAACTACATTGATTGCCTTGCTCAATTTTAAAGAGAAAGTATCTGGTAAACTTTGGATGGCAATTGGATTTATTACGTTATCCAGTATCGTTTTGTCATTTGAGGGAAGTGGCAGCTTCAGGTTTTCAATAGGTTCTCTTTTTGTTATTCTGGCGACTTGCTGCTGGGGACTGGAGAATAATTGCACAAGAAAGATATCGGATAAAAGCACATACGAAATAGTGCTGATTAAAGGCATTTTTTCCGGAGGCGGTTCACTTGCTATTGCAATGTTTCTTGGCGAGAATTTGCCCGAAGCCAAATACATTACAGCTGTTATGATATTGGGATTTGTAGCGTACGGATTAAGTATTTTCCTTTACATAAGGGCGCAAAGAGACTTAGGTGCTGCCAAGACAAGCACTTATTATGCTGTAGCACCATTTGTGGGTTCTTTTTTAGCCTTCGTGATTAACGGGGAAAAACTGGGAGCAGCGTACTTTATTGGTCTTGCACTTATGGTGGTTGGAACGGTATTTGTAATACGAGATACTTTGGGTTAGTGGGGACGTTTCTTTTGTCCCGAGGAGTGTCCCCTGTCCTGTATATATAGCGCTTGGTGGCAGTGGTAGCTGGGCACTTTTTACATTCCCATTTTTGAACAATCGTTGTTTCATATATTCATTCGAGGGATATGCCACTTTTAAGTTGACACCTAATAAGTAACTCTTTTAAAATGTATTTGCATTATTTGAAATGACCTGGAAAGAATGGAGACGAAATATGAATAAACTATCGAAAAATAATAAGCGACTGATATTATGCGTATGTATCGGGGTAACGTTATTGGCGTATAGTATTACTTCGTTGCTTTTCCGATATGAAGATACCGTTACAAATACTATTTGGTCTGTTAATTTTTGGGATGTATTGTTTGGGGACGGATTATCAGACTATTATCGGTATGGTGCCGAAAATATTCGAGGGGCCATACATGGTACGCCTGATAAAAACTGGATTACCTTGCTACTTGAGATAGTATGGGTTTTTCCTTT
>JAZQNB010000012.1:0-5284 GCA_045627085.1 Lachnospiraceae bacterium
AAATTGGAAATTCGAAACTCTTGATGATGAAGGCAATGTGATTTCAGAGCGCGTGCGCCCCATTACGATGCGCCAGACATATCGTCAGGAAATGAAGTGGCTTATTGAACTGTGCGGTTTTGAACTTGTTGATATCTACCGTGATTACAAGTGGACGAAGGCAGATGAGAATCTTGCCGGTAATCTCATTTGGGTTATGAGAAAAAAGTACACAGCGTCTAAAAGAATATAAAATCGGTACACTATCGGTACGAAAACAGTACCTTTTCAGTATTTTTATCTTGTTCTGTCTGTGTTATATACATTTGATGGAGGTTAATAGTTAATGGATAATTTTTTCTATGATGAAGATTGCAGACTCTTAGATAAAGATATTTTTACATTTCAAGTTCTTCAAAGAATTATGTCAGGAAATTGTAAATTGAAGCTAACGGATCATAAGAATTTTATATTGTGCTATTCCACACCACCATTTCCTGTTTGGATTTGGACGGATGATGTTGTAGACGAATATACTAAAGACCGGATATGGTCTGCGATGAAGCAATATGATTTGGTGAATAAGGATATTAATTTTAATGTTAAATATGAGTTTTCGAAGTTTTTGGCGAATAAGGCCAAGGAAGAAAACCTATCATTAAGAATCATAACAAATATGTTGGCATACGAGTGTAAGAAACCAATTGAGCCACATGTGTTAGCTGATGGAAAATTATATAGGTGTTCTATAGATAATCTTGAAGAGTATGCAAGGATTAAAAAAGCATTTCATGATGCAATTAAACTTGATCAGAAAGATGATGAAGGATATAGGGAAGAGGCCAAGACTGAACTTGAATCTATTCCAGTATACTTTTGGAAAAATAATAATGGTGAGACAGTTGCGGCATGTGATGTAAGGGTAGATGGAGAACTGGCTTGTGTGGGACAGGTTTATACACCACCACAGTACAGAAGAAAGCATTATGCCGAAAATGTTGTTTACCATGCGACAAAGGAAGCGTTTGATAAAGGGTTTATACCAACTTTGTATACTAATGCAGATTATGAGGCATCCAACAAATGTTATCAAAAAGTAGGCTTTGAAATCAGAGGAAGTCTATGTATGGTTGGATTTGCGTTGGAACAGTGTTGTGGAGAAGGATGCGGATGTGATTGATTCGAAGTATTTTGTTGGCTATGAATTCAAAAAATCTCTATTGGTTGTTCAGCAAGTAATTATGGTTTTTTGCCTGTTATAAAGTAGGAGGACTCATATAACATGCTTTTGAAAGAGCGAGATGTAGCTCTTGCCTATAAAGATAAATTTGAGGCTGAAGGTAATGGTATGTGGGGAGATATGCTCATTGAGCAAACAGATTTTGTCTTCAGGGGAAGCTTCTGATAAGCTCATTGTTCTTTATTTTTGTGGTTGACATAAAGAAATGACAGCGTGAATTGCTTTTGATAAAAAAATCGCCGCCGGTATCTGGACGATTGTAAAAATATATTTTATTTGGGAGGTTTATTATGAGTATTGAAGGTATTTATCAGGTAAGCTCGGTTTTAGCTTACTTTGAGGATGGTCCAAGGATGATTTCAAAGAGTGAACAGATGGAAAAAATCAACAGCTCGGCTTCCGACGCACGCACAAAGCAACAGCAGCTTATGACTGTTAACGGGCGTCTGAAGATTTCAGAGGACCATAAAATTTACCCGCTGGTTCCGATTCCTGAGGGTGTTCCCGAGGCTGCCATCAGGGAGGCTGTCGATGCAGGGAAAATCGTACTGGAGGCGGACGGCTACTGCTTTATGGGAGGAAATGTATACGACTGGAAGGAAGAAAACGGCTGTTTCCTTTATGATACAAAGGCGGTCCGCAAGTTAGGAGACGAGCTTTTAAGTCCATGGGACGACCTGAAATTTGACGGAACCCATATTTCCTTCGCAAGTGGAATGATGGTATACGAAAAGCTTCAATAAGCTTGCGCTTTACATATATCAGCGGTCCTCACTGTAAAGCTCGTAAAAGTCTGCGTCAATGTCATTCATTTTGCGCGTAAACCAGTATTTTGCATCATCCAGGGCTTTGTTGTAGACTATGGGGGCAATTTCATCCATAAAAAGATCGAATAAACCTTCCTGATGGATAATGCCGATATCCTCGCCTCTTTCATATTCGTAAAAATCGTGAATTGAGGCAAGTATCTGCTTTTTCTGTTCATCAGTAAGGTTTATTTTCATTTTTGGCTCCTCTTGTTAAGTCAATCTGCAGTATCCCGAAAAATATCGTACTTTTCTGCCTGTATAATACCATAACCTCATGTAAAACACAATATATCCGCGCAGAAGCCGAATCGGATGCTGATATTCACGGTAACAGAAAGTTTTTATTTAAAATAGGACTTGACAAAGCTGTCTACCGGATGTAGACTACATACAGTGACTACAATTTGTAGACTGACAGAGCGCACAAGCACCATTAGCTATTTGCTTCGCTCTTAGCATGGAGGTTAAGTTTGAAAATTCTTTTCAAACTATGAGATTGGTGCAAAGAACGCACCAATTAATGTTCCAAATTTACTTTAAATTTGAAACATTAATTAACTACACCATGAGCAACTCATTACATTAGGAGGAAATATGCAGGAAACAAGACTTGGAGTGGCTGAAAGCCACTTTGCTGATATTGTGTGGCAGAATGAGCCGGTATCAACGACTGAGCTCGTAAAACGCTGCGGACAGGAGTTTGAATGGAAGCGGACAACAACCTACACTGTCCTGAAAAGGCTGTGTGAGCGGGGGCTGTTTGAGCTTAATGATGGTATTGTTACGGCCAAAATCAGCCGTGAGGAATTTTATGCCAGACAGAGTGAGGAATATGTCGAGGAGAGCTTCGAGGGCTCATTACCTGCGTTTTTTGCCGCATTTACAAGCAGAAGAAAAATCACAGAGAAGGACATAGACGAAATCCGCAGGATGATAGACGGCTTTGAGGCATCCTTAAAGGATGAAAACTGCAGGGAGGGAGGGCATGACCATGGGTGATGTATTTGTAAAGGTATTAAGTATGAGTCTTTCGGCCGGTGTAATTGTTCTTGCCGTGCTGCTTGTCAGACTGATACTGAAAAAGGTCAGGGCACCGAAATGGATTTACTGTTTTATGTGGATGATTGTCGGACTGAGACTTGTCTGCCCATGGAATCCCGCATCATCCCTCGGCGTGCTGCCGGATAGGGATATAGTCAGTGCCGGACGTATTGATATTGTTGTGGAAAAGCAGATTGAGGAGCCGGCTGCTGATGAGGCTGCCATAACGGAGGAGAAAAAGCCGTTTACCTATTCGGCTGTTGTCCCTGTTGTAAGTACGGGAATTTCCACGCTGGATGACAGTGTAAATGATTCGTTGCGTAAATCCAT
The DNA here is from genome assembly GCA_045627085.1 of Lachnospiraceae bacterium. Taxonomy (GTDB): domain Bacteria; phylum Bacillota; class Clostridia; order Lachnospirales; family Lachnospiraceae; genus RGIG10340. The sequence goes on from JAZQNB010000012.1 coordinate 3,400, forward strand.
GGCACCGCTACCGGGTAATAGTGTGGATCCGTATCATGTCTTTTCCTATATTGCTTCAATTGTATGGATTGTGGGAATAGCAGGCATGCTCTGTTATATGTTTATCAGCGTCCTGATGGTAAAATGGCGTGTGCGTGAGGCTGTGCCCTATAAGGGAAGCACCGGAACCGCCGCCCGGGGGAATGGTACAGGAGCTGGAAAAGACAGGTCCTGCCGTATTTTTACAACTGATAAAATTGCTTCGCCGTTCATTCTGGGGATGTTCAGACCGGTCATATACCTGCCTGCTTCAATTTCAGAGGATAGCATCGAAATGGTACTGGCACATGAAAAAGCCCATCTGACAAGGCATGACCACTGGTGGAAGCCGATTGGATTCATGATACTTACCGTATATTGGTTCAATCCGCTTGTGTGGCTTGCATATGTCCTGCTTTGCCGTGATATTGAGATGGCGTGTGATGAGAAGGTCCTTCTGCAGATAGGCGGAGAGTCGGGAGCCAGATATTCAGAGACGCTTCTCAGGCTGAGCATGCCGCGGAGAAGAATCACAGCCTGCCCGATAGCATTTGGGGAAACTGGGGTTAAGAGCAGAGTGAAAAACGTATTAAATTACAAAAAGCCGGCATTCTGGATAATATGTGTATCCGTTGCCACGGTGGCTGTTTTGGGTATTTTATTCCTGACGAACAGGAAAACCCCCGCAAACGGAAATGAAACACCGGAGTCCGTAGCAGAAGAGCCTGCAAAAAAGAATGAAAACGAGGTGGAGCAGAAGGTGCAGAACGGGACGGAGCAGGATGCGGCCGGTAAGACGGAAAATACAGCCTCTGCAGCAGTCTTCTTTAACGAAGAAAACGGAAGTGCGGATTATACGGATCCATTAAAAATCAGGGAATATCTCGGTAGTCTGCCTTCGGATCCGAAGGAGCTGGAGAATAAGGGCGTTCTTTTGTCGATGGTTGCTTCGGAATATTCGGATCCCGATAAAGCAAAGCAGATATGGAATAGCTTTGCGGATAAAGTAAACGCCGGCCATCCGGCACTGTTGACGGTTGCTTATGTGGATGAAATATTTGATTCGGAGGATGAAAATGCCGAAGGAATCAGACGGGAAATCTTTGATTATCTGTATTATGACGGTGAAAAATATTTTTATTGCTGTGATAAAAGAAGAGCTGGGATAGAGGATCCCGGAGAAATCGGACTTATCAGCATGCCACTCCTGTTTACTGAAAAAACGCCCGGGTTTGATTCATCAGATAAGGATATTATGATGGTCCTTCTTACGGACAGGGCGGACATGACGCAAAAAAAATTTGACAGTATGATTAAATATGACGGTTATGAGGAAACAGGAAAATCGGTCCCGCTATTTTTCAGCTTTAACGGGAGCAACGGGCTGACGGTTATAAGGGAATATGCGGAGGAGACACAGGAATATACGGATATTCAGCTTTCCGAAGCGGGCTTTGTCACAGGAAGGTATGTGGTTACCTCCAATCTGTTTATCTCGCCATTAAGCTCGAGCACATTTGAATGTGGAACGGAAATATATGAATTTACGGATGAAGGCTATTCAATCATCCCGATAAGCAGCCCGGACGGGACACCGGTACGTACGGAAGAACGTGTGTCTGAAAATTGGGAGGATTTCTATACCAGGGAGGAATGGAGTGAATTTGAGAAATATACGCTTTGGGATGTATATGACAGTCTGTTTTCAGATGTCACCTATAAAAAAATGAGCTTTGCCGACGGCCATGAGCTTTATATGGACGACGGACACCTGCTGCTTGCAAAACCGGGCTGGGTAATCCGCGAACTTAAACGCCTTGAGGATTGACCCTATGGGGACGGGGTTGTGGGTTCAGAGGATTGACCC
>JAZQNB010000013.1:0-17603 GCA_045627085.1 Lachnospiraceae bacterium
ACGATTTGTCACTGCTTGGTCTCTGCATGGTATCATTAATATCATAGTTGCACTTATACGTAAACCCATCAGCTTCTGCAGTAAGTGTCATGGTATAGGACCCTGTTGCATATGTTTCGGTAATCTCCGAAGTATCATCTGTTTGCAGATTACCCACGGAAGTATTCGACGAAGTCTGAGTTTCCCTGTCTTCTGACTTACTATCTTCCTTCACGATTCCGTCATCATATGACAATACATAAAATGCATCCTTCCCCAGGGCGTCTTTTCCCAAAATATCGATTCCAAAGGAAGTGGCAACCGTAGTCGTAACAACAACCCCGGCAACAAGCTGTAACCATTTAAAACGTTTTGCTTTACGCTTACGAATGTCTGATACCTTTTCCTTATCAGACTGGCAAAAATTTTTGTCTTCACTCTGCTTAACTACGTAAAGGTCATCACTTGGACTGGTGTATTCATCGGCCGTGAGAACAAACTCAGGGGCTGATGCCCCATATTCATCATATTCGTTCTTCATAAGCACATTCCTATTTGTCACCATTGTGAACAACAATCTGATTAAACGGAATCTCTACACCATTTTTATCAAAGCCTATCTTAATCTCACGTCGCATAAGGCGCTGCGCTTTATAAATATCTGCTTCAACAACGTGCGCAGTTACACGAAGGTTCACGCTTGATTCCCCAAACTCCTGAACTCCCGAATAATTTAATGCTTCGGTAAACACCTCAGGATACAATTTCTGAATATCTACAAGTATTTTTTTAATAACGACTTCTGTTGCTTCTAAATCTGCCGCATAACTTACAGGCACATCCACAACAGCATAACTCATAGCCTTAGAACGGTTCAGTACATCTCTGATATCTGAATTGTTGACAACCTTAACATTTCCGCCCATATCCTGAATACAGGTTACCCGGACTCCGATACTTATTACAGTACCTCTGAACCCACCAAACTCAATTATATCTCCGACATTGAATTCATCCTCAAAAACGAGGAAAACACCTGTGATAACATCTTCTATAAGGCTCTCTGCAGCAAAACCAATGATTAGTGCAACAATTCCGATGCTTGCAAAAATGGTACTCAAATTAATACCTATAGCAGAAAGACACCAGATAATACCAACAAGCATAACTGCATAAATGGTAATCGACGAAATCATTGAATGGAGCGATTTACCTTTGCTGGTTTTGGGCTTAATGACTTCAAGCAACAGCCTGATAATATTGTTTATCAGGGAAAGAACCAGAATAATTGCAATTACTTTAAATATCGATATCCAGTTAATAACAATGGAACCGGTAATAGTCCCAACATCTCCGCCAAAGATAGAGCTCCACATATTTGACAGCTTCGTCTTGGAATCCTCTGACAGGAAAAAGAGTGTTCCCGGATTTGTTGCTACTACGAAAAGGATCAGCGCAACGGCCAAACCAATTACTCGTTTCAAACGACTTTTCCCGGTAATTTTCACTTTTTCAATTTTTTCAGTGACTTTTTTCATTTGTATATCCCCCTTTAGAATTCTCTTCTTGCTATATGTCCTTTGATGCCCCATTAAATCAACATATACAGATAAAGTATACCATATTTTTCTACGATAATCGAAAAATAAAAAATCCGCAGAAAACTGCCAAAGCAGTAATCTGCAGATTCTGTTCATTAATTGATGAAGTCCTCCGAAATCAGTTATTTTATAACTTAATCAGCTCATACTCTCTCGTTCCAATGCCAATCTTCTCGGCATGAATGAGGGTTTCCTTCCAACGTATATTAGGATTTGAATCAAGGAAATGATCATGGTGATGATGCCAGTCAGGTTTGCTTAAGTTATCAGAAAGCTGGGAATTCGGCAAAGGCTGATTTTTTAAGCAGGCATCTGCACAGGCTTTATCAAGTGCGACCGGGTCAAAGGATGCAAACATACCTACATCCGGCAGAATTGGAGCATCGTTCTCGCTGTGGCAATCACAATTAGGCGAAATATCCATTACAAGACTGATATGGAAGTTCGGACGTCCGTCAATAACTGCCTTGCTGTATTCTGCGATCTTACAACCAAGGATTTCATTGGCACTATCGTTCGGATTATATATAGCATCAAAAGCACATGCTCCGATACAACGTCCACAGCCCTTACAAATATCCTGATTGATAACTGCCTTGCCGGTATCATAAGAAATGGCATCTGAACCACATTCCTTGGCGCATCTCTTACAATTTTTACAGGCATTGCTGTTAACAACAGGCTTTCCCTGATTATGCTGATGCATTTTGCCGGCACGGCTTCCGCAACCCATACCGATGTTTTTCAAAGCACCACCGAATCCGGTTGCTTCATGACCTTTAAAATGATTAAGTGAAATGAAAACATCCGCATCCATAATTGCATGACCGATATATGCTTCCTTGCAATATTCGCCTCCGTTGATTGGAACAATAATGTCATCTGTTCCTCTGAGTCCGTCTGCAATGATTACATGACAACCGGTTGTTGCTTCATTAAAGCCATTTTCCTGAGCGCAGTCAAGATGCTCAAGCGCATTCTTGCGTGATCCCGGATACAAAGTATTACAGTCTGTCAAAAAAGGCTTTCCACCAATCTCCTTAACAAGATCAGCAACTGCCTTTGCATAATTAGGGCGAAGGTACGCAACATTTCCAAGCTCACCGAAATGTATCTTGATAGCTACAAACTTATTATCCATATCAATAGTCTGCAAACCGGCCTTGCGGCAAAGCTTCTTCAACTTTTCAGGAAGACTTACTCCGTTTGCAGTTCTAAAATCCGTAAAATATACTTTTGATTTTTCCATTTATGCCCCTCCCTGTCTATATAAGTTATCATCGCTATTATAAAAAAATGTTGCCGCTTTCTCAATGCGTCTTAATCGACTCAGCATAATACTTCAGCGATTTTTCAAAAGAAAACGCTATGATTTACTCTGCGTATATTTATCCAAAAGCATAACCAGCATCGGAACAAGAACTATTTGGACTACAATTCCCGGAATGGCATTGGTGAACGCCCCGGTCATAAATGCTGCCCATCCGAACGAGGACTTTCCAAGGCCAAACAATATTACACGTATAATTCCCCAGACAGCTCGGCCTGCAAACATAGCAGAAATAAGCGATACATAAATAAAGATCTTCCTCCTGGGCAGATATTTATAAAGGGCCCCTGATACCAGACCATACGTTGCCAGTTCAAAACACATTCCTACGCCCGAAGGCATAATCGGAGGCATACCAAACAGCAGAAATCGTAATATTGGAGCAACTGCACCAACAAACAGTGCATACCATGGGCCACAAAAATAGCCACAAAGGAGCACGGGAAAATGCATGGGGCAAAGCATCGCGCCAATTTTCGGAATCTGCCCTGTTAAAAATGGCAAAACAAGAGCCAGTGCAAGCAATAAAGCAGCAAGCACCATTCTATATACTTTATGTTTAGAAGACATATACATACCTCACAACCTATGATGGAAACTTTCTATAATTCCGTGCCCTTGGTCTCCCTCGTTCCAAGCAGCAAAAGAACTGCCGTAATGATTCCGGGAACCGCAATACACCCTGCTGCTATGTCTGCAACGCCATTTCCGAAAGCATTCATAATTGGGATCAGAATTCCCATTCCAAGGAAAGTTCCGAGAACATTAATTACGTAGCAGGATGAAAGAACGGAAGCGCGCAGATTTGTCGGTGCGGATTCTGACATCATCATTACATTAATATCACCGAATGCCCAGAAACTACCAACGCACGCGCCTGCCAAAAGTCCGACTATATAAGGGCTCATGCAGCATCTTGCTCCAAATGTAAATCCTATAAAGGATATAACTACCATTGCTGCCATAATAATCGAAGCGGGCTTTCTGCCTGCCTTATCAGATATAAAGCCCTGGATAAGCTGAACGAAAGCACTTCCTATGGGGAACAAAAACAGCGCAGCGGTTACTTCATTAGTACTTACATGCGCGAGAACATTTTCGAATGAATCTATCGAGGTCTTCGCAACTGCTCCTGCAAAACCGTACGAAATCATTACCTGATAGTGCATTGTAATTATAAATCCAAGGTTAAAAAATCCCATAAGAATGTTTAGTCTTCGTAACTGCTTATCCCTCATTGAATATCTGAAAGCCGCAATGAAACCACCCTGTGCCTCTTCTGCTTTTTTAGAAGCCTTAAGGGCTGCTCTCTCGTCATCACTTAATTCAAGATATGCAATTCTTGATTCCAGAAAAGAATCAGTTTCACGAGCGCATAAAAGGCCAAATATGGAAGATACCAGTCCGATAACCGCAGGAATCATAAATACCCTGCGCCACTGCCCTACCTCCTGCATTAATGTAGAGCGGAACAATGGAATCAGCATCACTCCAAGCGTAGACATACACTTAATCACGGAATATATTCTTGCACGATGCTTGGCAGGTGCAGTCTCCATAATATAAACCACCTGCATATCGTGAGGTACAAAAAAAGAAATAATGCAATATCCCAGAATATACATAGCTACATTTGTAGAAACAAACACCACAAACATACCCAGTCCCATTCCAAGTGTATTAATTACCAGAAAAATCTTTCGTCCGAATCTGTCGGAAAGAGTTCTGTAAAAAAGCGAAACAGCCATACACGGATACGAAATGAGTGCCAGCGTTTCAAGCTTTGCAACTGAAGCCTCCCCAAAACCCGCAAACAGACTGTTTGCTATTTCAGTCTTCATCTGCGTGCAAATATTGGAAGCAAGTTCGTCCGTAATGTACACAAGACAAATAATCAGAACCATGTAAAGCATATAGCAATTAGGTTTTGGACAATTTAACTGTCTCTTTAATCTTTCAATTTCACTGTTCATAACTGCCCCCCACCCGGCTGTTAATTCATTCAGTAACAGACTTAAGCATTTGAACCCGCTTATTCACCATAAGTGTGAGAATATTCAGGGCTTCATTCTTCTGACGGGCATTGATACATTGCTTAATCCCTATAAGCCACCTGTCAAAAGAATCGATACCGGCTTCTTTTGCATTTTTCTGCATTCTGGTTGCTGTCATATAAGCGGCCTGCCAGTTTCCATGATTAATATTCTCCCCAAGTTTCAAAAAATCATATGATTTCAAGAATTCTTCCGTAGTCATCAAAGCTTCATCCTTTACTAATTCCACTTTATTCCAAAACCTTTTCTTGTGCAAATACCATTTTCAACCGGGCCAAATACCTCCGCATATGTATCGGATTCACTGTACAACTCCATGGTCTTCGAGGTTTTCCCTTCGCAATTTATAAATGAAGTCTCAACCATCAGATATTCTGTCTTTCCTAATACGTCTATCTCGTCGGGAATTTCATTCAAGCTGTACTCCTTGGATGAAAGAACAGCCAGATTGCCATCAAGTTCAGTAATCTTAATGCTTATTGGAGTCTCAACATATTTCACATGTACTATGACGGTATTCTTCGACGACTCTTCATTATTCACTGTTTTCGTTTCTTCAAAGTTAAACGATGTTTCCCCACCGTATGACCTGGAAAAAGACATTCCCTGCCCCGACGTAGCGTATACCCTTCCCTCAGCGTCACAGTAAACAGGGTTTACAAATGCCTGACACAAATCCGTTCCATTATCGGTTATGTATAAAGTTCCTTCAAGGGATACCGCTGTTAATGAGCCGTTGGAATCCAAATATTCTGTCCGCACATTGGAAAAAGCAGAATTTGTCAGGCAGGAATGCGGCGCACCAAACTCATCGTATGATGTATAGTCAAAAAGTTCAGCTCCTTTTTCCCGGTCAAAAGAATATTCCATAGATATCATCTTTTCACCATTTTCACCGGAATATTCATTTGAAACAAGCTCTGCGTAAAGTCTGTTTCCATATTTATCAGCGTCCTTTGAATTAATAACCAGATCATCCCCGATTTTTGAAAAATTATCAGCCAGATACGCCTCAAAATCAAACAGATCAAGGTATTCAGAGGTAACATATACTCCTATCATTCTGTCCGGCTGTTCATCAGATGCTATGGCAGACACATTAATAACACCCGTTAATCCAAGCAAAAAAGCTATAATTGTAATCACGGAAAAAATCACAAGACACCTTTTATTCATCATCGTCCTCCTCCAAATTACCATCAAAAAATAAAATATCTCCTACATTGCAATTAAGGTAATAGCAAATCTTATTTATCGTGCCAAATCTGATGCCCTTTGCCTTACCACTTCTTAATATGGACAGATTTGCCTCTGTTACACCTACGAGACTACATAATTCTTTCGAAGTCATCCCACGTTTTTTCAATACTTCTTCCAAATGAACCTGTATCGCCATGTGCCACCGCCTAAATAAACAAATCGTTGTCGTCACGAAGTTTTCTGTTTTCAATCAAAAGTTGTGAAACAAGAAGTACAAGCGCTGCAAACCCTATACTGATACCCGGAATTTCCACATTCGTATAAACCTGCGAAAGACTATTCATAAACAGAAGCTCACAAAGATTCATAAGCAGTACAACAGCTACCTCAGTGCAAAGTGACAATCGGCACAGCCTGTTTATCCTGCATGAAACACCGCCAATGTTCTGTCTGTCTTCGTCCGTCACGCAATTAAGAAGACTAACAAGATAAACAAAAATCAGAACATCCAGTATCCTTGGAACAATGTATGCTACAACTCTCAGCACTACGAAAATCCTGTCGCCGGTCGATTCTTCCCGGAAAAACTGTTCAATAAATGAATGCGTTCCGGTAAATGACGCTATTATTACCAGGGCAAAGGAAAACGCATATAGAAGAATTTTCAAATACTTATACAGTCTTTCGCTGTTGTCTGTCTTTGAAAAATCAACAATTGCAAATACAACGGCAAGTACTATTGCTGACCAGCCAAGTACACCGTAGAGAGTTCTTATTTGAGCACCTGCAAATATTCTTTCTAAAGAAGTTCCGGCAATAAACCACGGATTGATCATTCCTCCAAAAACAAATAAAAGAACAAAAGAAAGCACAATCAGTCCTGCTCGCGTTAATCGGCCGGTTTTTTTGTCCTTAGATATGAAACCAACAAATGCCGGTACCATGGCAAGCATAATAAGCAATGCAACAGCCAGTCCGTTTCCTATTCGTCCATGCTTTGCTACCCAGGATAAACCAACCGCAATCTCAATAAACGGGAAAGAAACCACCGTCTGAAAGATGTTTGAAAAAGAGTCAGCCAAAGCAGTTATTACTACGGTCGCCGCAGCCGTAAATATTAAACCTACAATTAACTTTTTGTTATTCATACGCCCTCCTCTGTGGAAAATTATCGTTTTATTATAATTTTATCCCCATTTTAGCATAAAAAATAGCCTTGTCAAGACTTGTATCTGACAAGACCACATTTTTTTGCTATTTTGTAATCATATCATAGCTGATTCCAACCGTATCATTTTCTATCGTAAGATTCTTAACATCGCCTTTGTAGTACACCTTTTTCGCAAGTAAAGAACCAAAAGCATGCTTTCCTATAAAGTTTACCTTTGAAGGTAATGTAAGGTTCTTAATCGGACAGTTTTGGAACGAATAGCCCTTTATTTCCTTAAGCGTAGACGGAAGCGATACCTCGCTAACATTGCTGCAGGATTTGAATGCCATATATCCTATAGATGTAACGCCCTCTTCAACATTTATTTTTCTGATAAATTTGGCATAATCCCAGAAAGGCGATGGTTTTGCTGAGTGATAATCGCCCATGGCGCCTTTTCCCGAGATTGTGCATACTCCATCAGAAGTAATCACATACTTACAGTCACCGGTCGTCCCTGATGCAAGCTTCTTAATATTATCCTTAGGAAGTTCATACAAATATACATCGCCGTCCGTATAATTTACAAAACGTATCTGCTTAACGTCTGCTGTGACATCGTAGGCAATAAAATAATCTGCTTCGGGAACGCTTAACGGAATATCAATTTTGAAGTCAGAATATGTCAAACCTTCCGTCGAAATATCCGGTGTTCCACTGATTTCAAATTCATAACGACCGTTATTTGTAATAACAGCAAGTTTTCTGTCCTGCATTGTATCGTTTGTTACATAAAAATGGATTTTCCCTTTATTCTTGTAGACCGACGAAACATACAGATAATCCGTGCTGTGAATATCATTAAGTGCTATATAGTCTCCAACGTTATAATAGGGCGTATACAAAAACGAAGAACCATACGAAATGTTTTCAAAACCGGAATTTTTGCATTCCGTTGCGTTCTTGCAATAAAGACCGGTAAATGAATGCCCACCGCCGTTTATCACACAATTTTTAAACCATATATTCTTACCGTTTGAAAATTCCAGTTGGAGCATTAAGCAGCAATTATAGCCTGAGGTAGAATCTGCAATTGATAAATAAGGCATTTCAACACGCAGGTTATCAAACAGCAAATCCTTAGCTAATCTTTCATGCGACGCAGAATTGTCACCATATATCTGAACTCCGTCGACATGAATTCCATCTCCGACCTTTTCTGTACGATTGCTGATATACGAATCTTTAACCGTCACTCCCCATAATGGATTTATGGCATCCGTTGCAAACCCCGTAATAAGACAATGATCAAGTGTAAAATTGGAGCCCGAAACATTCGTTAGAAATGTACAGTTTTCAAATTCTATATGGAGCATATCATTACCGTTTCCGGCTCTGAAACCATTAAACAGACAATTTTTAAATACAAGCGTCATCTTTTTGTCGCCATAGTCTCCATGCAGGCAGGAAATGTAACTTTTAGCAGTAAAATCATAATTTTCTATAACATGCTTACCACTCGTTGCCCCACTTGTATAACGCTTGGAAATTGAATAATACGAATCGTTCCCGCTTTTAATCTGTACACCGTCTACGAAAAAATCTTCAGAATCGGATGCTTTCTTTTTAACCTTATCAAGCCTGCATCCACACGAATACGTATCCGGAACAGGTCTCAAATCGTACTCAGTCGGGGATATAAGATACTTAACCGGCGGAATTTCTCCATAATATTCAACCGGGAAAAATTTATCAACATGATGGTGATGCGCAACTTCAGAAGTATTCACATCTGCTGCATAAGAATCAGAAGGCACTGCATCCTGATTCTCTCCCGGTGTTTTGCTTTTGCACGATAACAAGGCTACCGCCAGAACGGTAGCCAGCATACATACAATTATTCTATTTGAAATCAGTTTTCTTTTTTCCATTTGTTCTGCATCACTCACATATAAATATATTCTACCAAAAAAACACACAAACATCTCATTATTTGGTATATTATAAGAAAACGATTCTTTTTGAAAGGATTACATTATGGGACTTTTACGTGCTATTACTTCTGCAATAAGTGGTTCTATGAAGGACCAGTGGAAAGAAATGTTTTACTGCAATTCCATACCGAATAACATTCTTCTTGTTAAAGGTCAGAAAATGAAATCTGAAAAAAGCGCCAATAACGGAAGCGATAACGTTATCACCGACGGTTCGCTCATTACGGTAGCAGATGGCGAAGCTGCCATTGTTGTATGCAATGGTCGTGTTACAAGCGTTTTCTGCGAACCCGGAGAACATATCTTTAGCAGTAAAAGTACTGCAGGCGTTTTTTCAGGTCCTGAAATGGGATCGGCCGCCGATAATGTGCTGTCAGACATCGGAAGGCGAATCAGTTTCGGTGGCGACGTTCCGATAGTTTACCGTGTATATTACATGAATACCAAGGAAATACTTGGAAATCCCATAAATATAGGCTCCATTCCTTTCCGAATTCTTGATACCAATACCGGTCTTGATCTGGATGCTACGGTATCTATAAATGGTGTATATTCAATCAAAATTGTCGATCCGTTGCTTATCTACACAAACATTATCGGAAATGTTGAAAAACAGTATTTTATTACGGATCTTGCAAACCAGTTACGCGCCGAGATATCTTCACAAATATTGACCTCGATTACCGCCCTTTCCAAGGATGGTTTACGAGCTTCAGGAATTCCGGCACTCGCTCCTGCGCTTAGTCAGGCTGTAAAAGATTCTGTAAATCCATGGCTTCGTGAGAACCGCGGTGTTGAAATTGCAAGCTTCCCTATAGGCGGAATTCATGTATCCGAAAGCGATATGAGCACAATCAGCAGTTCTCAGATGGCAAAAGCCCTTTCAGACCCGGCACTCGCTGCAGGCTATATGGTAAATGCAACCGCTGATGCCATAAAATCAGCAGCCAAATAATTATTCCAACACATAATGGCGGTTTTTGAAATGTTCAAGAGCGGAATAAATATGCTCTTTCGTTGAAAAGACCGCCTTTTCTTCGTTTACATCACATGAAATCAGCAAAATCGCATCATCCGAAATAAGCGGAGTCACTGCTGTTTCAAAAGCCGCAACCTTTTCACCCGATACAGAACTTACATCAGTCAAATTGCCGTCTTCGTCCAAAACATATACCGGCCATGAATCACATTCCGTAAGTTCAATTTTCTCGTTGCCATCCTCTGTCACTGAAAACAGTGAATATGACCACGCGGCGTCTCCCTGGGTAGCTTCACAACTGACAGTAAGAAGATATTTTTTCCCCTTATACTCCGTAAGATAATATGTCGCATTTCCCATATGCGCCTGTGTAATACCAAATGATTCATAAATCATCTCATTATATCCGGAGCTTCCGCTGTATACCCTTACGTATGCTTCCGTTGCATTAAGTGAATTTGCAGGATCCTCAAGTTCCTCCTCATCATAATACAGCAGTTCTACAGTAACCTTGTCAGCGGTTCCATCCCCTGTAATATCGCACATGGTTTCAAATAACGTGTGATATTTTTCAGTATCCGTATATTCTACCATAGGTACGAATGATGAAGTCGGTGCTTCTCCTGTCTTTTCAAAGCATGTTCCGTCTTCAATTCGCTCCCGCATGTATGTAAAATCATCAGACAAATCTTTCCTAAAAATCAGAGCATTGTCACTTACTTCAAAGCAGAAAAACCTCTCTCCCATTCCTATATCCCGGAGGGTAATAATCCTGCCATCCAAGGTCCATGTACCATTTCCGATATAGCTGCTTAATAACCCTTCGCAATAGTTAAAAGTACCATCTGAATTTATTATGATATAAAAGCTTTGCCAAAGGGAAGCATCCTTAAAACCTGAATACTCATATGAATAATATCCTGATACATCATCGACATCGTTTTTCAAAACGGGCTCGTCCTTCTTGGGATTAGTAAGGAAGCATACCCCAAGCAATATTCCGATAAGTACACATGCCATAACAATCCAGAACGCAGGCTTCTTATAATTCATGACGGATTTTATACGATTCTTAACACCAACTTCTCCGAAGGCTAACGGACATGCCGCAACAAATCTTCCGGGCAGACTGCAGTTAAGTAAAGCTTTTGAATACGCCTGCCTTTCTTCTTTTTCCATCCCTTTAATTACTTTTTCGTCACAGGCAGCCTCAATATCACGACAAAGAAGAATATACGCAAGCCATATTACCGGATTGAACCAGTAAACCGAAAGAATAATAAACCCAATCGGTTTCCACCAGTTGTCCTTGCGCCTGATATGTGCCCTCTCATGTGATATTACGTACGAAATATCGGAGTCGGGCAGGTTGTATGGAAGGTAAATTACAGGCCTAATCATTCCCAGCACGAACGGCGAATCGCACCTTTCGCTCTGTTTTACACCTTTTTCAAGCAATGTAGCGGTATTCATCTTCCTTCTTAAACGCAATTCACTGATTAGCGCATACAAAAGCATAAGTAAAACACCCAAAAGCCACACAATCGTAAAAATGAGATACTTTGTCTGAAGCCCTGAAACCGTAACGCCCAAATCAACCGAAACCGGCGCACTGTATACCGGATTTGATACAAGATTAACTTTAGCTTCTTCGAAAAGTTTCTCGCCCTCATATGTAAAATAGTCCACGCTTATCGTTTCGCTGCTTGGAACAAGACTTAATCTGCTCTCAATTGAAAACGGGAAAACAAGCCTTATCGCAACAATTGCCCACAATGCGCACAATATCCACTTCTGTGCTTTTCTAAAAACAATTCTTATAACGATAACCGCAAGAACAATATAGCTTGCCGTAATGCTTATATTTACGACAGAGGGTAATGAATTTACTATATTTTCAATAATCCGTAACATTCCATGCCCTCCTTACTTTTCAATTATCCTGCGAATTTCTTCAATATCTGCGTCTGAAAGATTTTGCCGCTTTGCAAAGGCAGCAATAAAGGCAGGAAGCGAGCCTTCAAACGTTTTCTCCATCATTTCGTCCATCTCGGCGATCTGAATCTGCTCCTTGCTGATTAATGAGCTGACCATTGAATTTTCGCTCTTAACAACTCCCCGCTCCGACAATCTCTTTATAACCGTATATGTTGTTGTACGGCTCCAGCCAAGTTCTTCGTTACAGATTTTTGCAAGTTCCGAGCTTAAAACCGGCTCAACTCTCCACAAAATCAGGCAAAAACGATATTCGCTTTCAAAAACCTTTGGTGTTATCATTTTACATTTCCTCTCCGTCTAATGTATTAGACAAGTGTAGTCTAACACGTTAGACAAGCTGTGTCAACAAAACCCCGCGAACATAATCACGGGGTTTTTACCAAGCATTGTTTACCTGGAGCTGTCAGACTGCTTAAGGGATTCCATATTGGAATAGAGCTCTGTCATATCCTTTACAAAAATAACAAAGCCTATCGTATCAGCATACTTATCGCGTATTCTGCTTACATCCAGCGACACGTATGATGTGCCACCGGCGGTCCTGCATTCCGTCATTGTGTAGATACCTTCATACGACAGAAAGTCAGGTGAGACATCAAACATATCAGAAATCTGGTCACCTTCCAAAATACCAATACCGCTGTCATTTATAAAGAACTCTCGTGCCGCCCTGTTAAAAAGCACCAGTTTGTTTTCTTTGTCAAAAACAAGTAATGGCTCGGAAATTACCGAGTAAACATACTCCGTGAGATTTTCAATCGTTATATCGCTCTTGCTCTTGTCATAAATTGCAAAGTATAACGCCAAAAGCCCGCCAAACTGAGTAATTGTACTGCCGGGAATTGCCTCAAGACCAAGGGTAGGAAGAATAGTATCAAGAATCATTCCCGAAAAAAGGACTATCAGCATGCAAATACAAAGCTTCGCTGTTTTTTTCTCGCGACGACACTGGGCATTTCTAATGCCAAGAACAATGCTGATTGCAACATCAATACCAAAAATTACACAAAATACCGAATAAATCGTATTCGGTAGCCCGGGAGAAAAAACATAAGTCATTCCACTCGAAGTGTACGTGTATATGGCTGCATTTCGCGAAATAGTAAGAAAGAAAACAGGAATCCAGAAAAAGGACAACACGGTAGCAATCTTTCGCTGCCAGTTCGGAACCCTTGTCACACTAAGCAGTGTTTTGTGTGAAAAAATCAGGAACGAACATGTTCCAACCATACCTATTGTACGGCCCCAATATGCAAGATTAGTATCTGAAGACGAAAAAAGGACAGCAAAACCAAGGCTCCATATTGCGCTCGCCAAAGCAGTCAGTCCAAGGAAGATAAAGTTCCTGTTTCCTGCCTTGACCTTTGAAACACATACGAAACATATAAAAAGCGCAACAGCGCCAAAGGATGCAAGAATTAATCCGATAATAAGTCCGATTGTCATTTTTTCTCCCTGCTTTAGGGACGTTTCTTTTGTCCCGAGGAGTGTCCCCTGTCTTGTTATCAATTCTAAATATAAAACAAGCCCTGCATATGAATCAAGACTTGTTTTTCAAAGAATCATTATTTTTTTAAGACAGAGGGACACTCCTCGGGACAAAAGAAACGTCCCTGACGAACTACAAAAGAAATCTTCTTATAAATGGTATCTTCCGCAAAAGATAAACAACGATGCAGGAAATTGCAAAAATCAAAAAAGCTAACGCAAGAACACTTAATACCGGCAACTTTAGCTGCGGATTTATGCCCAGGAATGATACAAATACGTGAATAAAAACCGGGTGGATTATATATATTCCAAATGTACATCTGGAGATATTTTCAAGGAATTTCCCTGACCCCTTGCTGTCTTTCTCCAGTCCCTTTACGGCAAGAACAATACTTATCGATGCAATAACCGCCAGTGGATTCGATTCCCTAATAGTCATTCCGTCATTAATTGCACTATAAAAAGCTACCAAACCAATACTCAAAACAGATAATGGCAAGCTGACTATAAGTGCTCGTCTACACCGTTCAGCGCTCTCGGTACTTAAAATGTATCCGGTCAAAACGTAAGGAATAAAGACACTGTCTAATGGTAAAACAGATGAAATGGAAAATCCGGCGACTCCTGCTACCCATGGTATTACACTGCAAAACATAAAAAGGATGCCCGTTAATAAATAGATATCCCTTCTACCCGCATTTTTAACAAAAAAACCTAATAAGGGAAGTATCAGATATACTCCCAGAATTTTGTTCAGATACCACATATGTGACCATGTTGTTCCATTTATCAGGTCCGTGACAAACAAAAGCCACGAAATATTCTCATGCCTTACTATAATCCTTGCAAGTTCAAACACGCTTCCAAACACAACAATGCAAAGAATCAGTCTCAGAATCTTGGGCCAGAGTCTTTTATACTCGTAATTATCTGAAGCCAGTAATCCACAGCCTGTAAGAATAATAAAAACAGGGACCGACAAATACAGAACCTGGTGAATGCTCAATGAGGCAATCTGATGATTTTTCGTCAACAAGTTCTGTACCTCATGCATAGAATTAATATTCACATGAAGTAATACTATTCCAAATGCCGATATAACTTTTAGTAGATCAATATATCGCTTCCGTTCCAACCGTTTATCCTTTCCCATACTATCGAGACAAAAGAACCGTCCCCAAAGCAATTATTTCTTATCAAACCAGGATCTTCTCTCTGTAGATAATCTCATCTTTGCGCAGAGGCCTTCCCTGTCTTCTTTATCAAGCATATTACGTATATTGGTAAACTCTTCAAGGAATTTGTCCATCTTATCAAGCAAAGGAGCCTTATTCATCAGGAAAAGTTCGCTCCACATCTTATCATTGATACGTGCAATTCTAGTAAGATCTCTAAAGGAGTCACCTGTATAATCCACAAGATGCGTATTGTCGCTGCAGGTCATCAGCGATACCGCAATAAGATGGGTAAGTTGCGATACAAAACCAATCATCTCATCATGTTCCTCGGGTGACAGAACTGAAATTTTTCTACAACCCAATATTTTTCCAAGGCTCTTGCACCACTCTATGGCTTCCTGTGTATTCTTAGCAGTAGGCGTAACAATATAGTTTGCATTTACAAACATGCGATCGTCAGAGTTTTCTACGCCGTATACTTCCCTTCCTGCCATCGGATGCGCTGCAATAAACTCAACATCATCTCTAAGCATTTTCTGGATATCATAAACAACACTGCTCTTTACACCTGTAACGTCAGTAATAAGTGTGCCGGTATGGAACATGTATTGGTATTTTTCAATCCACTCCTTAAAAACCTCAGGATAAAGAGCAAAAATAACTGCATCAGCACTCTTTACAAGATATTCATCTACATTGAAACTACCTGAATCTATTATGCCTTCGGTAAGAGCGTATGTAATTGCCTCTTTTCTGGAATCAATGGCAGAAACATGATAGCCTAAGCGCTTTAGTGCCTTCGCATAACTACCACCCATAAGTCCGAGACCAACTATTAAGACATTACTTTTACTAATCCATTCCATAACTTTTTCCTGTCTTTCGAAAATTTATATTCTTAATATACTACAAATATCGCATTTTGCTAATCTTTTTTTGGGGACGTTTCTTTTGTCCCGAGGAGTGTCCCCTGTCTTGAGGAGCGTCCCCTGTCTTGAGGAGCGTCCCCTGTCTTGAGGAGCGTCCCCTGTCTTGCTATATAAATAAATAAAAAACAAGCCCTGAGTGTGAATCAAGACTTGTTCTCAAAAAATCATTATTCTTTTAAGACAAAGGGACAATCCTTAGGACAAAGGGACACTCCTCGGGACAAAAGAAACGTCCCTACCAGGAAAGTTCCATTCCTGCGTATATCAGGTTTTTATTTTTAATAGACGGATTAAGCTCCATCAACTTTGATACGGATGTGCCAAACTTTTTAGCAATCTTAGAAAGGGAATCGCCCCTTACAACAATATATGTTCCATGCTCTGCAGGTGCGTTAACATTTTCTACTGAATAATGCTCTGCAAGCCACAACGGACCATACCAGGGAATATCATCGTTTGTCGCAGTGCCGGGAGCAATATATATTTCATAGTCCTTGCCCTCGTATGAATACTTAAAGTTCAGAGAAAGTTCCGGATGTGCATAAAGAACCTTCATAATGTAGTTTGGAAGAGCATCACCCTCATCCCAGTAGATGGTATCAAATGAATTGCCTCCTATAGCATAATCAAGGGCCTTTTCAAGGTCTTCCAAATAGTTCTGTGAAGGATCACCCCCCGGAGCAACATAAAAATCATTGCGTTCAATCACATAGTCGCCCAGAACTATCGGATACAACTCTGACCCCGGCAAAACTGCCTCAACAACATCTACATAGTAGCCTTTGTTAATCTCACAACTACGCATATTGAGATTATTCGATACTTGTCCTTCATACGGATTCGTGCTTCCATCTCTCAGGAACGAAACCCTGTGATGTTCATAATCTGTAAATGCATAAACAGTAATTCCCTCTATATTTGTTGTTGCAAGTATTGAATCATTTCCGATATTATCACCATAATGATAAGTGAAGCCGGGTTGAGTATCCTCAACCGTGATATATATTCCTGCACCATATGCATCAATTTTAAATTTGAAAAATACAATCCCCAAAACAACAACTGCCAGCAAAATGCTTAATGTTTTTCTCATTTTTTATAACCCCGTTCGTTTGTTATTTGACTCATAAATGAATCAAAAAACAATATAATAGATTATCCTCTCATTTTCAAGTCCGGCAATATAATCCGTTCATTTTTTACGCAAGCTTAATCCCTTCTGCCAAGTTCTTCTTTGATTGTAATAACATCGTAGTCCTTGATTTCGTCCTCAAGTTCAGCGCGTTTCCCGTTAAGTAATATTACAAAATAATAGTCTTTACTCCTGGGACGAATAACTTCACCTTGTACTTCATATTCCATCGCCATTGAATTAGTTACAAACTTATCGCCTATTTTGTATTTATATGTATGTTCGGGATATACAATTCCCCACTCGTCAAATGCCTCGCCAATAGTGTCGGCACATGTTTTTATTACGCTCGGAATCTTAAAGTTGCCACCTTCCATGATAATGGTCTTCTGTTCAGCTAAAGTTGAAAGCAGACAAACCGCAACAATTACTATTGCTGAAATAAATACTATAATTCCTGTTTTCTTTTTCATATATACCCCCATGAGCAAATTGCTTATATTAATAGTATCATATATTAAGCCGCAAAAAAAATCCCTTTATTAGGGACGTTCCTTTTGTCCCGAGGAGTGTCCCCTGTCTCGAGGA
>JAZQNB010000014.1:0-63624 GCA_045627085.1 Lachnospiraceae bacterium
TGGGGTGAGTTCTTCGGATCTGCAACGCTGGCCAATGCAGTTCTTGACCGTTTGTTGCATCATTCCGAGGTAATATCAATCAAGGGTCCGTCATACCGAATCAAGGACAAACGCCTTGTATTAGAGGCTCAGGCTGCTGAGGAATAAGGGGGAAAACCTACAAAATTATTTTCCCCTTTTCCTACAAATTTATATTGACTTTTACATCGTTAATCTGTCAAGTGTTTTTATTTGTATTTTTTGTCGTAAATTTTATCGATATTTTTATCCTTTACATTACACACAATCATATCACAAATGCAATCACTTTTGTGACTAAACATGGTCCGATTTATGTCCGAAGGATGTCCGATTTATACTGCAAATATATAATTTATCGTGGCATTTATTCATTTTCTTTGTTTACATATTTTTTATATTATGCCATAATTGTTGTAAAACAAGCAAAGGAATGACCTATGAGTAAAATATCAATAACTAATCAAATTATGAGCAAATATAAAGTCATAGGCTTTCATTATTCAGAAAAAACCGGCAAGAATATAAAACTATTATTAGAGGCCTATGCATATGCCAAGAATGATACATCTATAATTTCAGCCAGCATTGATACAAATTATAGGAATAATGCGAAGTTTCTTTTTGAATTGATGATAGATAAAAACACAATGAGCATGACGCAAGCCAACAGCTTTGTGTATAATGCTTTTTCCCTCGGATACATGACAAAATATGCGAACGAAGCCCTTGCTTATGTAAAATCTTTTGTTCCCAATGGCGACAAATACTACAATATATTATTTAATTTATATTTTAATGAGAAGCCGCTCCAGAGCAAAGATATTTTATCCGGTTTAAGTATCGTACGTTCTACATATCAGCTTTGGAAAAAAGAAGCCACTATGCTTTTTGGATTATATTTTTGGAAACAGATATTTGACAATTGGGATACTGCAATTGAAGATATGAAAGAAATAGCAAATAAATTGAATAGAACAGATATATTTTAAAATAAACCTGCCGGGAACTTTGTCATTCCACGACAGGTTTTAAAATACTCAATCTCTAATTATGGATACATATTTCACCGGAGTACGATAATTGTATTTGCTGGTCTTTATTCCGGTTTTCGGTGAAGAAGCATGGATTACATATCCACCTCCAATATACATTGCCACATGGTTGATATTGCCTGAGCTGTTTGTATAGAATACCAGATCACCCGGTTTTATCTGTGAAAAGCTAATCTTTTTTCCCTCTTTTGACTGGGCAACAGAAGAATGGCTGAGAGAATAGCCGAATTTCTTATACACGCTGAGAACAAACCCTGAGCAGTCACAGCCTTTTGTCAGGCTGGTCCCGCCCCATACATACGGGTTTCCTATAAACTGCTTTGCATACTCACACATGTCTACCCGCACTTCACTGACACCCTGTCCATAGAGCAACTCCGTCATTGTTATTGCCGTATCCAGTTTTTCACATACCGTTACATATTGAGTAGCGACATATGCGTCCTCACCGTCAAGTGATACTTTAATCCATTCGCCTAAATCTTCGACAAATTCCAGTTCTTCGCCTTTTAGAACCTGCGTCAAGACTGCCCCGTTTGTATTGGCATCATCTCTGACATTAAGTCCATCCGTTTCGGCAATGGCAACTTTTGCAACAAGCTCTTCGCCTTTTATCTTCGCATCTACACCTGTCAGCAGGAAATCCAGACTGACATAACCTTCAACCTCACCGGAAACAATATGCGCCCATCCATCTGCTTCTTCCATTACCTCGCAGGCAGAAAGCTTTGGCATCTTCCCAACCAGTTTCCCATCCGTAGATGGAGTTTTCCTTACATTCAGATTTCCGCTTTCTACATTTGCTATTCCCAGATTGGTATATCCCCAGAAAGAACCTTCTGCTTCTTCTGCCATTTTGATATACTCATCTACAGAATAATTGCACTCAAAAATAGAGGCTGCTCCGCCTCCCTGTAATATATCAAGAGGTGTCTCGGCATAAGCCCTATCCGTAGAACAGATAAGACTGCACAAAACACCTGCTGTTATCAAACCTATACTGACTGTAAACTTTTTCATTACCATAATCACCCCTGGTGTTAAAATATTACGAAATTATTACACCAATTTGATTATATTTTAGATACGATTTTTTGTCAATCTTCCTCATCGCCGTTCTTGATGGCAAAAGCAATATTTGTTGCATGGTCCGCAACTCTTTCAAGACCGGATATAACATCGGAGAAAATCATTCCCGCCTCGGGTGTACATTCCCCTTTTGAAAGTCTTTCTATATGATGCTTTTGAAATTCACGTTCCAGATTGTCAACACGGTCTTCCATATCTATTATTTCCTGCATATGTAAATCATCCGAATTGGTAAACATATCCATGGAATACTGAATTATCTTGTTAACATATTCCATCATCTCACCCAGCTCATGAATTGCGACCTTTGAAATTGAAATGTTTTCTTCTTTTCTCTGCTTAGCAGCATCAGCCACATTTTCGGCATGGTCTCCGATTCTCTCTATATCGTTTGCAACATGGAAAAGAGCACCGATGCTCTTTAAGTCCTCAATCGGAAGTGTTGACTGATTAATTTTAACCAAATAGCCTGTTATCGCATGATTAAGGAAATTAATATTTTTCTCGACCTCATATACTTCCGCAATGTCCTCTTCATCCAAAGTAATGAGCGCGTTCATGGCACGATTCAAATTTTCTCCGGCAAGAGAAGCCATACGATCGAGTTCCTTAATTACTTCTATTACTGCAGTGGCAGGATTAAATACCACCTTTTCACCAATATATTTCAGTTGGAAGTTCTCGCGGTATCCAACCTTCTTATCCTCTCCTCGAATTATTACCTTTGTCAGGTTGACCAAGGGTCCAATAAACGGAGTCATAATAATAACCTGAATAACCTTGATAAACAAATGTGAAAATGCAACGATACGACCATTGTCATTTCCTGCAATTTTGCTCATAACATTGACGAATCCATTAACATTAACAGCAAATGCCGCATACATTATCACAGTTCCGATAACATTGAACAGTACATGAATAAGTGCAGCTCTTTTTGCATCCTTTTTACCGGAGAGTGATGTAAGCACTGCTGAAGTGCAGGCTCCGATATTTGATCCAAGCGTTATGTACATACACATTTCCAAACCAAGCAAGCCCTGATTTGCCAATAGAACCATAATGGAAACAACTACAGATGAGCTTTGCACTATTGCTGTAATGACAACTCCCAAAATGACTGCAAACAAAGGATTTCGTAAGGATGAAAAAATATCCAGAATATCCTGTGAATCCTTCATTACGCTCATAGCTGAAGACATTGAACTGAGTCCCAGGAACAATACGCCAAAACCGGTTATGATTTCACCGATTTTCTTTGCATTATTGCTTTTAATAAATAAAACCATGAAAACTCCGATGAATAGAATAAGCGGAGCTATTTTTTCTAATTTAAAGGAAACTAACAAGGCAGTAACTGTTGTACCTATATTGGAACCGAATATTACTCCGGCAGCCTGCGTAAGATTCATAAGACCTGCATTAACAAAGCTGACAACCATTGCAGTGCATGCAGATGAAGATTGAATAATAGCCGTAAATCCAAGTCCTACGGCAATTCCCATAAATCGATTAGTAGTAAGTCTCTCAAGTATTTCTCTCAGCTTAGCACCTGCATATGCCTCAATGCTGTCGCTCATAAGTCGCATTCCGTATAAGAATAAGCCAAGCCCACCAAGTAATGAAAAAACAACGGTCAAACTCATAAAACTCTCCTGTTAAAATATAAGCCCTATACATTCCTTAACCATTCTAAATAAAAAGCTAAAAATAATCAAGTGGGAATTCTATGATTGCAAATCGGCCTCTATTTGATTAACGAGGTCTGAAACAGACTCAAATTTTTTCTCGGGACGTATAAAAGAAGATAACATTATCTCAACTTCGTTCCCATAAATATCGCCATCAAAATTGATTATATAGGTTTCACTGGAGATTACATTTTCATCTGATACGGTCGGTTTGCTTCCAATGTTTGTCAATCCGTCATAGACAAACGTGTCAATTTTTACCCGGCTTTTGTACACACCGTTTTTAGGTATTATTTTTCCTTCGGGAATGGGCACATTTATGGTCGGATATCCCAATTTTGCCCCCAGAGCCTTACCGTGCATCACGCTACCAGTAAAAGAATATGGCTCTCCCAAAAAAGCTTCGGCTTCCTTAACGTATCCGTTTTCTATTAATTCCTTTATGTGAGAGGAGCTTGCAGTAACACCGTTCACCTTTACTTTTTCAATGGTTTTAACGCTAAAGCCTTCACGCTGTCCGATTTTAGTCAGTAGCTTTGCATTGCCTGCTCCCCTGTATCCAAAGGATAAATCGGTTCCTGCAGCAACAAAAGCAGCATTTAGTTTTACGCTTAATACATCAATCGCAAAATTATCGGGCGAAATCTCAGCAGTTTCATAATTAAGAGGGAATTCAATAAGTACATCCACACCCATTTTCTCAAAAATTCGGCGTTTTTCATATCTGTCGGTTATTTCCCTTTTGTCGGACTTTCCAAAGAAAACAGCGGGTGAAGGATCAAAAGTAAATACACAGGCCAATAAGCCCTCTTCCTTTTTTTGTAATATTTCTTCCAAAAGTCCCCTATGCCCCACATGAACGCCATCAAATTTTCCAATAGCAACAGCCGTAGGCTCATTAATATAAAATTCTGTAGTATTACTGATTATCTCCATAACATGCTTCTTTCGATTATTAATTCAAGAACATCTTCACCGGACGGTATCCTTTTATTTTGCCGTCATAAGCATAAATTCCCACAAAGGTTTTATCACTTTTTTTCATACGAACCCATTCCCCCTCCGGAAGATATTCTCTGTCCATAAGCTGGGTGGGAAAAATACAGTTACCGTTTTCCAATGCTTTATCATACTCCGGTTTTGCGAGAAGCTCCCTACGATCCTCAAAAAATCTTTCAACGGGAATAATAATGCTGTCAAGCCTTCCTTCGTCCCTTATTTTCTCAAGCTCTGATAACGTGACAGCTTCATCAATACTAAAGTTACCGACACGTGTCCTCTTTAAGGCTTCCATAACTCCGCCAACCTTCAGGCTTTCACCGATATCCGCGCACAGGGTACGAATATATGTACCTTTTGTGCAGGCCACTCGCATCAAAACCTTGGGAAGCTCCATGCTGTATATCTCTATCTCATCTATATGTACGCGACGCGCTTTTCGTTCAATTTCTTTTCCCTGTCTGGCCAATTCATACAGTTTTTTGCCGTTTACCTTTAATGCCGAATACATCGGTGGAATCTGATCGTAATCGCCTATAAATCCGCGAATTACTTCTTCAGTCTCTTCGGGAGTTACAAAAACCGGAGTTTCGCTCAATACTTTTCCCGATATATCCTGAGTGTCCGTCGTTTTTCCAAGACAGAGAACGGTCTCATATTCTTTGTCTTTGTCAGTAAACATGTCACATAACTTTGTCGCATTTCCTATACAAACAGGAAGAACGCCGACAGCATCCGGGTCCAGCGTTCCTGTATGACCGATTTTCTTTTCATGAAGAATTCCTCGCATCTTTGCGACGACATCATGGGAAGTAAAACCGGCCTCTTTATTAATTACAATAATTCCGTTAATCATATTTTTAAGCTTCATCCTCATTAAGCTGTGCTTCAATATACTTTGACAGATTATTAATACAGTCATGAAATGTTCCATGCATGGTGCATCCGGCTGCTCTGGCATGTCCGCCTCCACCGAAATTAATTACGGCCTTTGTCGCATCAACCTTGGGAGATGTTCTAAGACTCACCTTGTACTCCAGATTGCCTGTTTCATACATGAAAACAGCACACTCTACGCCTTTTATCCTGCGCAAATGATTGATAATTCCTTCCAAGTCGCGATTGTCAGCTCCATAGAATTCCATCATCTTCTTATCTACCATGCTTACGGCGCATCTTCCATCCATAAACATTATGCTTTCCATGAGCGCCCTTCCGGTAATCTGACTCTGGACATACGTCTTCTGATAAAAGGTTTCTTCTATGATTCTGGGGAAATCAAAGCCAAAGGAAATTAAATTTGCAGCTGTTCTTAGTGTTTCCGGTCTGGTATTGGAATACTGGAACACTCCCGTATCATGAATTATTCCGATATATATTGCTTTTGCTATTTCTTTATCCAGCTTTTCATCATCATACAGTTCGTATAACAATTCGCATACCGAACCATATCCGGGTTCAATTCGGTTAATGTCGCCGTCTCCCGGATTGGTGATATGATGATCAATGTTTATTCTTTTTTGGGCTCCATCAAAATACTTTCGCGCTTCCCCCAGTCTGTCAGCATTGCAATCAAGTGCAAAATAAACGTCGAAGGGTTCTTCTTCCGGAAATGATGATATTATCTGTTCAAATCCGCAAATTTCCTTGAAAGCAGATGAAGGTTCTTCCAAATATACGCCGACAAAAGTATCCTTGGAAAGATTATTTTTCAAATACATCCAAAGAGAAAGGCAGGCTCCGACAGCATCGCCATCAGGGCGAACATGTGCGGAAATACCTATTCTCTTTGCATCGGCACATTCCTTTAATATATCCATTTCTTACTCTTCATCTCCCAAATCAGACATATTTTGTCTGTTCTCATTATCATGGGCAATTACTTCATCTATCTTATGAGACATATTTACACCATATTCAATTGATTGGTCTATCACAAATGTAATTTCCGGTGTATTTCTCAAATTGATGGTTTTGGCCAGTCTGTTTTTGATAAAGCCCTCAGCAGACTTAAGCCCGTCATAGGTATCCTTTTTAGCTTTTTCGTCGCCCAAAACACTGATGTATGCTTTACAGCTTTTTAAATCCGGTGCCACATCAACGGCAACCACACTTGTTAAAGGGCTGATTCTGGGATCCTTTATCTCTCCGCGAATAATATTGGCAAGCTCTCTCATCACTTCACCGTTAACGCGGGAATTCTTCATACTGTTTTTTCTCATCACTAACTCCTTGTGCAGAAAATAATTACATATGCAAAAAATGATTATACTCTAGGAACTTCTACCATAATATATGCTTCTACTACGTCTAATTCCTGCATCTTATCAAAGCCGTCGAATACAAGTCCGCACTCAAATCCGGCCTTAACTTCCTTGACATCATCCTTAAATCTCTTAAGTGAAGCTAAATCGCCTTCGTAAATCTGCTCACCTTCTCTGGTGATACGAACCTTGCAGCCTCTCTGGAATACACCGTCAAGAACATACGAACCGGCAATATTTCCGATTGCGGAAGCTTTGAATATCTGACGAACTTCAGCATGACCGATTACTTTCTCCTCGTATATAGGATCAAGCATACCCTTCATTGCCTTTTCAATATCTTCAATTGCCTGATAGATTACGTTGTACAGACGAAGGTCTACTCCTTCATGCTCTGCGGTAGCCTTTGCCGTTGCATCGGGGCGAACATTAAATCCGATAATAATAGCATTGGATGCACTTGCGAGTACAACATCGGATTCATTAATATTACCTACGCCGCCATGAATACATTTAACGACAACTTCCTCGTTTGAAAGTTTAGTAAGTGACTGCTTAACTGCTTCCACTGAGCCCTGAACATCGGCCTTGACAATAAGGTTAAGTTCCTTGACATTGCCCTCTTTAATCTGTGAGAACAAATCATCAAGGCTCATCTTGCCCTTGGTTTCTTCTATCTTCTTCTCTTTATTCTGTGCAAA
This sequence comes from Lachnospiraceae bacterium, assembly GCA_045627085.1. Lineage (GTDB taxonomy): Bacteria > Bacillota > Clostridia > Lachnospirales > Lachnospiraceae > RGIG10340. The sequence goes on from JAZQNB010000014.1 coordinate 7,818, forward strand.
ATATGTATCAGCATAAGATTTAGCAGTCTTATCGGAGTCATGGGCAAGGAATACCTCTCCTGCATCAGGAACATCTGAAAGGCCTAATATTTCTACAGGGGTTGAAGGTGTAGCTTCTTTTACACGATGGCCCTTGTCATCAATCATAGCTCTAACCTTACCATGGCAGGCTCCTGCTGAAATAAAGTCACCTACGTGAAGTGTTCCCTTCTGAACAAGGACAGTTGCAACAGGTCCGCGTCCTTTATCAAGCTCAGCCTCTATAACAAGGCCTCTTGCCTTACGCTTGGGATTTGCCTTAAGCTCAAGAACGTCAGCTGTCAAAAGAATCATTTCCAAAAGGTTCTGAATTCCCTCACCGGTCTTAGCAGATACCGGTACAAATACAGTACTGCCGCCCCAATCCTCTGCAATAAGTTCATATTCGGTAAGCTCCTGCTTAACTCTTTCGATGTTAGCCGAAGGCTTATCAATCTTATTAACTGCTACTATTATTTCAATACCTGCTGCCTTTGCATGGCTGATAGCCTCAACTGTCTGAGGCATTACACCATCGTCAGCTGCAACAACAAGGATTGCTATATCGGTTGAATTTGCACCACGCATACGCATAGCAGTGAAAGCCTCATGTCCGGGAGTATCAAGGAATGTAATATTTCTTCCGTCGAGGTTTACTGTATAAGCTCCGATAGCCTGTGTAATTCCGCCGGCTTCTTTGTCGGTAATATTTGTTTTTCTGATTGCATCAAGCAGAGATGTTTTACCATGGTCTACATGACCCATTACGCAAATAACGGGAGGTCTTTCAACCAAGGTGCTTTCATCCTCTTCATCTTCCTTCAAAAGCTCTTCGATAACATCTACAGGAATTTCCTTCTCGCAAAGGATTTCGTAATCCATGGCAATGTTCTCGGCATCTTCAAAGGATATTTCCTGATTGACGGTAACAATTTTGCCTTCGAGGAACAGCTTTTTAACAATAGCAGAAGGCTGCAATTTCATCTTTTCAGCCAATTCCTTGATAGTAATGCTCTCGGGAATAGTAATTACCTTAATTACCTCCTCGACAACCTCTTCTTTCTTCTTCTCAGGTTTAATAAATCTGCCTGCTTTGTTCTTTACTGTTTCTTCCTCTTCGTAGAAGAAATCCTTTTTATTTCGTTTATCCTTCTCCTGAGAGAATCTTCTCTTATCTTCTTCGCGCTTCTTTTCTACATCCTTTGCACCTGTGTCAGCGACAAAATCCTTGGATGAACGGTCTTTATCCTTATATCCGCCCTGATTTCCTCTGCCACCTCTTCCTGAAGGTGCAAAATCCTTATCCTTGCCGCTAAAGTCTTTGCCACCAAAGTCTTTGCCACCAAAGTCTTTGTTCCCGAAATCTCTTCCCTGACCGGGTCTTGCAGGTCTGTCATTTCTGTTGTATTGGCCGTTGCCTGGTCTGTCTGACTGGGGACGGTTAGGTCTGTCTGACTGAGAGCGGTTAGGTCTGTCTGACTGGGGACGATTAGGTCTGTCCGACTGAGGACGGTCGTTTCTTACAAACTGACCATTAGCCGGTCTGTCCTGTCTTTCAGGTCTCTCTGTTCTCTCAGGTCTCTCTGTTCTTTCAGGCTTCTGAGCCATTGTATTCGGTTTTACCTCAGCCTCTGTGCGTTTGGGCTTAGGCATGGGATTTCCGGAAACCATCTGCACTGATGGTGTGGGTGAAGGCGGTGTAAGGGGTTTTATCGGGCGCACGGGTGCCTGAGTTCTTCCCTGATTGCCATATCCGTTTCCGGGTCTGTTACCCTGATTATAGCCATTATTTTGAGGACGATTGTTTTGTCCGAAATTTCCTGAAGGTTTACCTCCGGGCACTCTGGAGTTTTGCGGGTTGCCCACAATAATGATATTTTTCTTTTTGGGCTGTTCGGCCTTGGGAGCTGCAGCTTTAGACTCTTCAGCCTTTGGTGCTTCAGTATTTGGTGCTGAAGCAGCTTTTATACTGCTTTTAGCCGCTCTTACCTTATTAGCCTCATCATCCTCCAAACCGCTTTGAGCCGATTTGCCTTCAACTCCCATGTTGGCAAGGACTGCTACTACTTCCTTACTTTCTATTCCTAATTCTTTTGCAAGCTCATGTACTTTTATTTTAGCCATGCTTATCCTCTTTTCTATATTTCCTGATTCATTTTATCGATAATTGCTTTTGCCATACCTTCATCCACAACACCTATGGATGCGCGCTCTTCTTTTCCTATGGCATGCCCCAATTCTTCTTTAGTTCCGTAAAAGGTTATTGGCACTTCATAGAAAGAACATTTATCCGTAAATAATTTTTTCGTGTTGTCTGATGCATCCGAAGCAACTACCATTAAAGCGCAGGTTCCTGTTTTGATTGCATCCAGGCATGTATCTTCTCCGCTGACCAGCATCCGTCCGCGCATAGCCAGCCCCAGCATTGCCAATACTTTATTTGGTTTCAATATTGTCAAACTCCTTCTTTATGGCTTCATAGCTTTCCGCAGATACTGTTTCTTTAAAGGATCTGTCAAGACCTTTTGTCTTTATCGCTTTGTTCAGACATTCTCTGTCTCTGCAGATATATGCGCCTCTACCGTTTTTCTTACCTGTTGCATCAAGAACAAATGTGCCATCTTCCTGTTTCAAGATTCGAAGCAGCTCTTTCTTACTTTTCATCTCTCCACAGCCCAGGCATTGTCTCAAAGGAACTTTTTTTGCCATATAGCATCTACTCCTCTACGCTTTCTGAACCTTCCTCATACTCGCCTTCATACTCCTCGTTGTACTCGCCTTCATATTCTCCGTCATACTCATCATCAATATAATCTTCATAACGGAATCCGGGAGCATCCTTAGCCTGAGTCTCTGATTTAATATCAATCTTATAACCGGTTAATCTTGCAGCAAGACGGGCATTCTGTCCTTCCTTTCCGATTGCAAGAGACAACTGATAATCGGGAACTACAACCTTTGCGGTTTTCTCATCAGGATCGGCAAATACTGCAACGATTTTGGCAGGTGATAATGCATTCTGAATAAGCTGTCCGGGGTTCTCATCCCAGTTAACAATGTCAATTTTCTCGCCACGAAGTTCATCTACAATTGCATTTACTCTGGCACCGTTCATACCGACGCATGCACCGACTGCATCAACATTCTCATTGTGAGAATATACGGCAATTTTTGTACGGCTTCCGGCTTCACGGGCAATGCTCATGATTTCAACTGTTCCGTCCTTAATCTCGGTAACCTCTGTTTCGAACAGTCTCTTTACGAGATCGGGATGGGTACGACTTACCGTAATACGAGGTCCCTTAGGTGTGCTCTTTACTTCTACAATATATACCTTAATTCTTTCAGTGGGCTTAAATACCTCACCTTTAACCTGTTCTGTTTCAGTTAATAATGCATCAGCCTTGCCCAGGTTAATACTGATATTTCTTCCGACATATCGCTGAACCACACCGGTAACTATATCTTTCTCTTTCTCATAGAACTGAGAATATACAACACTTCTCTCTTCTTCACGAATTTTCTGTAATATTACATTCTTTGCATTCTGGGTAGCGATACGGCCAAACTCTTTTGATTTGATGTCAACCTTAATTACATCGCCAACCTTTGCTTTCTTGGAAATCTTCTTTGCATCCTCGAGTGAAATCTGAAGTACATTGTCAAGTACATCCTCTGCAGTCTCAACAACTTCCTTTTCTGCATATACGAGAAAATCACAGGTCTCATGATTAATCTCAACCTTAACATTATCAGCTTTTCCAAAGTGATTCTTGCAGGCAGTCATAAGTGAATTGGCAATCGCCTCAAACAATACTTCTTTGCTGATGTCCTTCTCCTTCTCTAAAATATCAAGAGCTTCCATTAATTCTTTATTCATTTTGTTCTCCTTCTAACGCCTCTTTAGGCGAATTGTTTTATTAAAAATCCAGTGCAAGTCTGATAAGTGCTATATCATTACGTTTGAAAACCAGGTCGTTATCATTATCTGTTATGGTAATTGAGTCTGCATCAAAGCATTTTAATATTCCGCCAAAATCCTTTACCTTATCTATCGGTTTATAAAGCTTGATTTCAACCTCCTGCCCGATACTCTTTTCCAAATGTCTGTCTTTTTTTAGCGTTCTTCCAAGTCCGGGACTTGAAACCTCTAAAATGTATGCATCCGGAATAAAGTCTTTCTCGTCAAGTGCATCGGAAAGTAATCGGCTGACATTTTCACAATCATTAATGTCCACTCCGCCTTCCTTGTCAATATAGGCTCTCAGGTAATAATCAGAGCCTTCCTTTACATATTCGACGTCATATATGCTTACTCCATTTTTCTCCGCAATGGGAAGGAGCAGCTCTTCCGTCATTTTCTCATAGTCTTCTCTTTTGGACATATGTACTCCTTTTAATAAACAAGAAAGAGTGGTTTGCGACCACTCTTTCAATAGTATTTATCACGTTGTCTTAAAAAGATTATATCAAATCCCGTAAAAAGTCAAGTATTTTTGAAGAAAATGACTATTCTGCTATCATATAAAATACAGTTGCACCTGCTTCGTCTGAAAGAGAAGCATCTTTTTCAGCTGAAGAACAGTGAAGGTAAAGGCCACCTGTAGTCTGAAGTCTGAAAGCATACTCATCTTCTGCATCGTAAACAGGTGTAAATTGCTCGTTATCAGCAAAGTCTCCGTCATTGGGGTACATAGCTACAGTTGCGCCCATTTCGCTGACTTTTCCTTCATATACATCAAGTCTCATAGCCCATTCTTCAGATGTAAGTACATAGAAGTTGTTTCCTGCCATATCGATTCTAAGAGCTGACTTATTGTCTGCGCTCAAAGATACATGCCAGCCGTTATCACCTAACCAAAGATATTCGCCGTCAGCAGTTACAAGATAAATTTTTGAACCGGTGCTAACCATTTTAACAGCATCTGCAGGTCTGTTTGTTTCAGGTTCTGCAGCTACTTCAGGTTCTTCTTCAGTTTCCTCCACTTCTTCTGCAGCTTCTGCCACATCATCAGCTTCGTTTTCGAGGGCCTCCACTTTTACTTCATCCTTTGCAGGCTCATCTTTTTTTGAATCCTTTCCACATGCAGTAAGACCTGCAATCATGGCAACACATAATAATACAGATAATAATTTTTTCATAACGTCTCTCCTTGTAATAGAATTTGTTTAAACCAAGAAAGAGTGTATCACTGCTTATGAAAAAATAAGTGAACTTTCGTCAAATGCACTTTTTGCGCCATGAATTGCATTTTTTTGTATCAATACGCACTATTTTACATATCTTTATCTATTTCTTCCTGCGAGGGTTTTGTCCCATACAAAGGTATTTCAGTTCCTTTATATAATCTGACATAATTACCCTTATGCTTATAAAGCATTACAGCCGTAGCAACAAGCATTACAAAGGGAATTGCGTAGGATTTGTAGAGAATGCCGGTTGCAACCGGAACCAAAAGAATGGTAGCCGTTGTTCCTATCACTATGTATCTTGTGACCAATGTGCATATTGCTATCAAGACACATGCCAAAAGTCCAAGTGTCCAATGAAGTGCAAAGCTCATTCCGACGTAAGCTGCCAGGCCCTTTCCTCCTTTAAATTTAAGATAGAACGGATAAATGTGTCCGAAAACACAGGCAACTCCGGCTATTACTCCTATCAGTGTCATTTCATGTCCGAAGAAATACATGGAAAGATGCCTTGCCAAATATACTGCTATAAAAGCCTTGGCTATGTCATGTGCCCCCACCAATATAGCGCTGGGCCACCCCAAAACTATCATTGTATTGGACGCACCCAGATTTCTGCTGCCGGCACTTCTTACATCCTTTCCCTTAATTTCCCCAAGGAAATATGCCATACTCAGTGTGCCCATAAGATAACTGACAGCTATAGCACCTATGTAAAATAATACTTTAAATAAAATCTCTCTACTCATCTTTTTCCTTTTATAAATGACACAGTATGGCTTTAATTACTGCCGGTACTCCAAATGCAAAGATAAAATCAAACCAGAAAAATTTGGCTACGGAACACGCAATTATAATTAAGACAAAGGGTGCAACAAGAATTCTGGGCAGTAGAGGAATATTTTTATTCTTTACTACTGAAGTAAACAGACTTATTGCATCCCCCGAAGAAGGAAATGCATTAGCCAGGCAGGATATTCCAATATATGCCAGAACATACACCAATGCTTTGCTCCAAAAAGGATAAACATAGCGCATACTCGACATTGCCCACATCACAGCCAGGGGAAATACAAATATAATTCCTATTATAAAATTAAATATTAAAGGCCCATATGTAATCAGCAGCTGCTTCCACGGATTATCTGTCTGTTCATGCCTTACATAACCGGAAATTTCTAAATTAAATTGAAAATATTTAACATCAAATACACGTACGTCCGTGATTTTACACGCAAGCTGATGTCCAATTTCATGTGCTATAACTCCTGGGAAAGTAGCATATGAAATAATAAAGCCGGGTATTATTGTCATTTTTTATTCCTCCACATTAACATAATATTCATAGACTGTTTTTTGTCCATTTATTACAGAATAAAATTCATCATCAAATTCATATTCTGCCTGCTTTGCTTCATCCAAAGCCTCGACTAATTTATTTGTCTTTCCTGTAGCATACAACGCTATAGCATACGTTTCTCTGACATACAGTTCATCCGTATTATCCTTGTATAACTGCTCGGCAATTGAAAGTGCATCCGCATATTTTCCCTGTGCAAGATAAATCGTAGCCTTTGAACGGGATACATAAGTGTCTTCTAAATTAAAGCGTTCAGCTTTTTCAATCCATTTAAGTGCTTTTGTGAAATCACCGTCGTTTCTTTCCATTCTTGCCAAATCTGCTAAAGCATAACCTGCAATAGGCTTATACTCTGTTGCATATTCCAGATAAGATTTTGTTTGCTCTATATCAGTACAATAGCCTCCCATATAATAGTATATATAATTGGGTTCGTAATCTGAATTACTCAGCAATTCCGAAAGCCTTGAGCAAACCCTGTCACAAATTTCTACAGTATCGAAATTCACTGTATTCTGACCATCATCACCAATCACTTCATTGATTACTTCAGTAACAGCATTAGCAGTGGCGTAGTATTTGTTTAATATGTCATAGCTTTCATAAATATAATTTAATTCATCTTCAAAAAAGACTGCATCTGTAAAATAATTATCATACACACCGGCTGCAAAGTCATAATAGCCTGCCTCCATTGCTATTTTAAAAGCACACAGGGCTATATCTACATCTACATCCGAATCAGTTAAATAATCTTGCAACGATAAAAGTGCAGAAATCAGCTTACCCTCTTCTGCATATTGGTTTGCTTCCTCAATTATCTGTTCATTCATTACGCGATTATCCGAATTTACTTTGTAAGTATTAAAGATTCTTAAAGAATATACAATCATAATAATAGCAACAGTAATCGCAACACCAAAGGCTACTATTAGCCATTTTGGAATTTTGAGTTTTGAATACTCCTGCCTGCATTGACTGCACATATACTCATTTTCTCTTCCGCTGTTTAAATCCACATATCTTGTGTTACACATTTTACACAATTCGGTGTTGTAATAGTCGATATTATAAGTCTCATCCATAAAATTAATTTTTCTCCCTTTTCATTAATTTGCACCAATGTTTAAAATATAACATTATTTTAATCAAAATAAAACTATTTTTTAAAAATATGGTTAAATATTTTATTCGCTTCGCTCCTAAAATACAGCTCTGCTTTCCCAACAAAACGCTTATCTGTATTTTTTTCGCTTCGCTCCTAAAATACAGATAACCGTGGACTTTCTCAAGTCCACGGTTATCCTTTTAAATAAAAATAGCTGATTTCACACAAGTGTGAATCAGCTATTTTTATTTAAAGGATAATCGTTTTGTTGGAAAGAGGTCCTTCGCTTACATCATTCCCATGCCGGGAGCACCGGCGGGCATGGCGGGGGTATCTTCTTTGATGTTGGCTACAGCACTTTCTGTTGTTAAAAAGGTACTGGCAACGCTGGTAGCATTTTGTAATGCACTTCTAGTTACTTTGGCAGGATCTAGAATTCCTGCTTCTACCATGTTTACATATTCTTCTTTGTATGCATCAAAGCCTACGCCTACTTCAGATTCTGTAATCTTGTTAATGATTACGCTTCCTTCAAGTCCGGCGTTAGCTGCGATGTGGAATGCAGGTGCTTCAAGAGCTTTAAGTACAATCTTTGCACCGGTCTTCTCATCACCGTCAAGTGACTCTACCAATTTAGTTACTTTCTTTGCAGCATGTAAATATGCTGAACCGCCACCACAGATAATACCTTCTTCTACAGCGGCTCTTGTTGCAGCAAGTGCGTCTTCCAAACGAAGCTTTGCTTCTTTCATCTCAGTTTCTGTTGCAGCACCGACTCTGATTACTGCTACACCACCTGCAAGCTTTGCAAGTCTTTCCTGAAGCTTTTCTCTGTCGAAATCTGAAGTTGTTTCTTCAATCTGTTTTTTAATCTGTGAAATGCGTGCAGCAATGGCTTCTTTATCGCCTTCTCCGTCTACAATTACGGTTGTCTCCTTCTGAACCTTAACGGATTTAGCTCGTCCAAGCATATCCATGGTTGCATCCTTAAGTTCAAGTCCAAGTTCTGAGCTTACAACCGTACCGCCGGTAAGTATTGCAATATCCTCAAGCATTGCTTTTCTTCTGTCGCCATATCCGGGAGCTTTAACGGCAACTACATTAAAGGTTCCACGAAGCTTATTTACAATAAGTGTTGTGAGTGCTTCACCTTCAACATCCTCCGCTACTATTAACAGTTTTGTTCCTGACTGAACAACCTGTTCAAGCAAAGGAAGAATATCCTGAATATTTGAAATCTTTTTGTCTGTAATAAGAATTGCAGGATTGTCGAGTACTGCTTCCATTTTATCCATGTCGGTTGCCATGTATGCTGAAATATATCCTCTGTCAAACTGCATACCTTCCACAAGGTCAAGTTCTGTCTGCATGGTCTTTGATTCTTCAATGGTAATTACTCCGTCTCCGGATACTTTTTCCATAGCATCAGCTACGAGCTGGCCTACTTCTTCATCACCTGCTGAGATGGCAGCTACTCTTGCAATATGATTCTTGCCGTTAACAGGCTGGCTCATATCCCTGATAGCTTCTACTGCACAATCAGTTGCTTTTTTCATACCTTTTCTAAGAACGATAGGATTTGCACCTGCTGCAAGGTTTTTCATTCCTTCATTAATCATTGCCTGTGCAAGAACTGTTGCTGTTGTGGTACCATCACCTGCAACATCGTTTGTCTTTGTAGCAACCTCTTTAACAAGCTGAGCGCCCATATTTTCAAAAGCATCTTCAAGTTCAATTTCTTTTGCAATAGTAACACCGTCATTTGTGATTAAGGGTGCACCATAAGATTTATCAAGTACAACGTTTCTTCCTTTAGGTCCAAGTGTAACCCTAACTGTATCTGCAAGCTTATTTACGCCGGCTTCCAATGCGGCACGCGCATCTGCGCCATATTTAATCTCTTTAGCCATTTTATCTTCCTCTTTTCTTTATTTTATTTGCAAATAGCAAGAATGTCGCTCTGACGTACAATGATTACTTCCTCATCATTGTCAAGCTTAACTTCAGTACCTGCATATTTTGAGAAGATAACCTTATCTCCTGTTTTTACTTCCATCTTGATTTCTTTTCCGTCAACAAGTCCGCCGGGGCCTACAGCAATAACCTCTGCCTGCTGAGGCTTTTCTTTATTCTGCGTAGTAAGAATAATACCTGATTTGGTAGTTTCCTCTGCCTCAAGTTGTTTTAACACTACTCTGTCACCCAATGGTAATAATGTCATTTATATGTCCTCCTTCTATTTATCTATGTCTCGGTCGAATTTTCAGTTCATGCAATTCGCACCGCTCCTTTTTTTCAAAGGCAATTATAACACAAAAATATAAAAGAGCACCCTTTTTTATAGTTTTTTTATAATATTTCAGTTTCCAGATAATGAAATTGATTTATCGCTAGGTTTAATATTGTCTGCATCAATCTTGCGATAAATTGCCTCAAGCTGAGCCAACTCATTTTTTAATTCTCTTTTGAAGTTTTCTGTTTCAATCATTTTTTTACTCCTTTCATGTAAAAATAAAACTTTAGTGTTCGTTTTGATTTTGGGAAGGCATGGAATTTGAAAAAGCTGTGCGGGTAAGAATCTTGGATTCTCAAAAGCCTTGGATTCAAGGCTTCTGAGAGCAGATTTGAATACAAAAATACTAAGCATACACCTCAATATAGCCGATTAATTTCGAGGTGTCATAGTCATCAATAATTCCGAGGTTGGAATCATAGAATTTATTGTCAAAGCAGATAAGATAATGGCAGAATCGCCCCATCTTTTCCATCAGGACTGCGCACTTAGGTAATGTGCAGGCAGCACCCTGAGTAATGATAAGTGTATCGGAATGTGCAATTCCATAATGATCGAGGGCTGTAATAACCATTCCCATGGTAGCCTGCCATTCACGCAGCTCCATTTCCCCGACTACTTCCTTAATTGAAACTCCGGCAAGCATTGCGACGCAGGACTGTCCGCAAAGACCATCCTCAGGTTGCAATAAGACATCAACTTTATCTATTTTCCTGATAGGATTATCGAGAGAATATGGTGACGGTTTGTTGAGACTTTGCAATGCTTCCTTAATCTCAAGCACAAATTCGTGCTCTCCGGCCGGGAAATCAAATTCTCCCATGGCGGGTTGAATACCATACTTACCTTTTTCTTTCAGAATAAGGACAACCTTTACAGGTTCATTACCGTCAACTCTAAGCATAGCTTCTATGTGGTCTCTGTATTTGCAGACCTCCCAAACATTAAACGGTACGGGAAGCATATTAATTTCTTCCCTATTATTTGAATTGATAATTGATTTAAAATAATACTTCATAAAACCTTCCTAAATAACCATTAATTTGTCACAAAGGCCATTTTATCAGAAAAGTAAATGCTTGAAAACGCTTTTGACACAAGTACTGAAAAAAATACATCTTGATAAATTTTTATCAGGATGTATTAATTTCAGTACATTTTTAACATTGCGTTTTTAGAAATAAAAAAGGCCCGATGTATCAGCACACCAAGCCTTTAATATTAAGATTATCTCGCCCGTTCCCTCTAAGAAAAAGTTGTGCTTTTGTTTATTTGAAACAAAACCCATCAACCATACGTAGTATAAAACATCCCCTGTCACACAAGTGTCACAGGGGATAATAATTTACACTATATATTTAAGAACACGGTAGCAATTTTGAAATATACCATAAGTGACAATGCATCAACGATGGTGGTAATAAACGGGCTGGCCATAACTGCAGGGTCAAATCCCAGTTTTTTGGCACCTATGGGCAACAGACATCCGATTATCATTGCGAGAAGCACCGCCATAACCAATGTCAGGCACACAACAAGAGCAACCATTACTTCCAGCCTGTCAAATACCATAAGCTTCACGAAATTGGCTGCCGCAAGGCATATTCCGCAAAACAAAGCTACTCTTATTTCCTTCCACACTACCTTAAACACATCCCGATACTCAATCTCTCCCAGGGAAAGTCCACGAATAATTGTAACGGAAGCCTGTCCGCCGGCATTACCTCCGGTATCCATCAGCATGGGAATAAATGCTATCAAAGCACCGTATACCTTCAGGGCATCCTCGAAGGATTCAATAATCGCTCCGGTAAAGGTAGCTGAAACCATGAGTAACAATAACCAGGGTATCCTTTTCTTAAAGGTATCAAACACACCTGTCTTCATATAGGGCTTGTCACTGGGGAGAATAGCAGCCATTCGCTCCATATCCTCAGTGGTCTCTTCTTCCATGATATCCACGATATCATCGACTGTTATGATACCTACCAGACGATTCTCGTTATCTACAACCGGCATGGCCGTAAAGTCATATTTTTTAAACTGCTTAGCAACCTCTTCCTGGTCCATAAGCGTGTTGACGGAAATAACATTCTCGTGCATGATATCTCCGATGATTTCTTCTCCGTTGCTTAAAAGCAGATATCTTAACGCTACCGTTCCAAGCAGCTTTCTTTGTTTATCAAGAACGTAGCAAATATTGATAGTCTCGGAATCAACACCCTTTTTCCTAATCCTGTCAATTGCCTGGTCAACAGTCAGATTTTCCTTCAGGTCGACATACTCGACCGTCATGATGCTTCCGGCGGAATCTTCGGGGTATCTAAGAAGGTGATTGATATCACGTCTTGTTTCCGCAGTAGCCAAAGCAAGAAGCTTCTTAACTACATTTGCCGGCATTTCCTCCAAAAGGTCGGTAGCATCATCGGCCATCAAATTATCGATAATTCCGGCCGCATCTTTATCAGACAGGGATGTAATGATAAAGGTTTGAGAATCCACATCCAGATATGAAAACACATCCGCTGCCAAATCCTTCGGCAGAATTCTGAAAACCTTCAACATGTTTTCATCTTCCATATCCTCCATTATCTGTGCAATATCGGCTTCATTAAGTTCACTCAGATATTGGCGGAGTACAGTATATTGCTTGGTATCAAGGAGCGACATTAACTCCTTTAATTCTTTCATTTCTTCCATAGCAAGTCTCCTTTTTTAGTTTTCTTATGCTCCGCCTATGATCGGGGAGAGGATTATCGTTACTTATCACTCGACTCTTCATAAAAAAACCACCACCTTTCAACTTACTATGTTTATTAACACATCCGATTTATTTTAAAATGCAATTTCTTCTTTGTCAATGAAAGACTTGAATTGTTTTTCACCAAAAACCGCTTTTCCTGAAGTAACATGCGTCAAATCGCAAATAACCTTTTCTGCAATATCATTTGAAACACACAAGACAAATGTAACGTCATCCGAATAATCCGTTTTCACAGGGGTAACATCGTTTTTACCAAAGACCTGCAATACTTTGTCAACATCGGGATATTGAACCTTTACTTCAAATTCGCAGCCGTCAATTTTTCTGCCAAAACGACAGTTTAAAAGTCCTGCCAAAACAGCCTGCGTATATGCCCTCACCAGGCCCCCTGTCCCCAGAAGAGTTCCTCCGAAATATCGTGTAACCACAACGCATATTCCTGTTATATTTTTCTTCATCAACACATCCAGCATCGGACGACCTGCGGTTTTACTCGGTTCTCCGTCATCACTGCACCTTGTTATCTGAGATTTGTCACCCAATACAAAGGCCGAGCAGTTATGCTTGGCATCCCAATATTTCTTCTTCATCTCCGATATGAAGTTCACAGCATCCTCTTCGTTTTCACAGGGTGAAATATTCGCTATGAATTTAGATTTTTTCTCTTCTATTTCTCCGCTGCCGCCGCTCAAACACACTAACGGATTTTTTGTTTCTGTTTCCATTCCGTGTCCTTATTTTTCATCTTATTTTTAACAAAACACACCTATATAAACGTAACATAATTTTACAAAAATGTGAAATAAATATTAAGATTACGACGCAATTCAAAGAAAAACTTTATTTACAAGCCCCATTTTGATATAATTAGTCGGAATGTTAATATGCATATGTCTTATTTATATATAGAAACGGAGAATCAAATGAATTATGGTAAATCGGGCGTCCGTAAGAAAATACGAGCCCTAAATTCAAGCAAACTTAAATGGGGAAAAAAGGTAATCATTACTTGTGTAATGGTAGTGATTGTCGGAGTGATGGGAATAGGTATCTGCGGTATATCTGCAGGTATTGGCATTTTCAAAGGAATTCTTTCAAACAGCCCAAATGTTCCGCTAAGCTCCATAGTCGCTGTAGGCGAGGCAACCATCGTATATGATAATCAGGGAAATGAAATTGACCAATACGTAAGCTCCAATTCCAACAGACGTGAAGTAACCTGGGATGAAGTACCCAATTATCTCGGATACGCTTTTGTGGCTATCGAGGATGAGAGATTCTACTCACACAACGGAATTGACTTTAAAGGTTTGGTCAGAGCCGGATACACCTTCATTGTAACAAAGGGAAAATCCGCTCAGGGTGCCAGCACCATTACACAGCAGCTGTTGAAAAATACCGTCTTCACCGACTGGACTTCAGAAGGCAACAACAAGATCAAAAAAATAAAGCGAAAGATTCAGGAACAATATCTTGCGATTGAGATAACAAAGAGATTTACTAAAGATGAAGTCTTAATCAGATATATGAACGCCATTAATCTCGGGCAGAATACGCTTGGTGTTGAGCAGGCGGCTCAAAGATACTTCGGAAAAACCTGTAACGACTTAACCATTTCCGAATGTGCAGTAATTGCCTGTATCACACAAAACCCGACTAAATACAATCCTATTTCTCATCCCGAAGAAAACATTAAACGACGTGAGAAATGTCTGGGAAAAATGTATGAGCTCGAGTTTATCACTGAAGAAGAATATAAGGAAGCGCTTGCAGATACGAATGATGTCTACGACAGAATATCTCTCCACGATATCTCATATAAAGCTTCAACTTCAACAATAGGCACATATTTTTCGGATGCCGTTTACGAACAGGTCCGCGATGATTTGGTTGATATTGCAGGCTTCAGTGAATCTACCGCTGAGCAGATGCTGGTTTCCGGCGGACTTCAAATTGAATCAACTATGGACCCTGATATTCAGACAATCGCTGATGAAGAATTTGCAAACCCGGATAATTTCCCCGAAAATGTCAACTGGTACCTGACATATGCTCTTACCATAACGGATTCGGATGGCAATAACCACAACTTCAGCAAAGAAAACATGATGAGTTGGTTTAAGTCAAATGTAAATAAGAAATTTAATTTGATTTTCTCCGACAAGGATGCTGCTGACGAAGCAATCGCCACCTATCGTGCGGCAATGTTTGAATCACTGGGTCTTGAAGAAAATGAAGACAATTATGACGAGACAATGTCTCTTACAGCCCAGCCTCAGGCTGCCATGGCTATTGAAGACCAATCCACCGGATATGTCGTAGCCATCATCGGAGGCAGAGGTGTAAAGGAGGGCCGTCGAACACTTAACCGTGCGACAACGGCAACGCGTTCACCGGGTTCCACCTTTAAGGTTTTGGCAAGCTTTGCTCCTGCTTTGGATTCCGCCGGCCTTACACTTGGTACGGTATATAACGATGCTCCCTTCAATTATGACTCCGGAAGACCTGTAAAGAACTGGTACAAGACAGGATACCGCGGAATCAATTCCATTAGGGAAGCCATCCGCGAATCCATGAACATAATAGCTGTTAAGAACCAAACCGTTATCACTCCTCAGCTCGGATATGATTATCTGATAAACTTTGGTTTCACCACACTGACGGACGGAGTTGTAATAAATGATAAAATTTTCTCCGATGTCAACCAGACTATTGCCCTGGGCGGATTAACCTATGGTGTTACACCCTATGAGTTAAACGCAGCTTTTGCCGCAATAGCCAATGAAGGAACATATGCTGTTCCCAAGCTTTATACAAGAGTTCTTGACAGTGACGGAAATATAATATTGGACAATACCGTTCCTGCGACAAGGCAGGTTCTAAAGGAGTCCACCGCATATCTCTTAACCAGTGCAATGAGTGATGTAGTTACCACAGGAACAGGTGCAAGCGCAAGATTTAAAAATATGAGTATCGCAGGTAAAACCGGAACATCAACCGATACGAAGGATGTATGGTTTGCAGGTTACACACCCTATTACACCTGCACAATATGGACCGGCTATGACAATAACGTAGACATGAACAATGCAGAAGCCAATGTTTCAAAAAACTTGTGGAAAGCTATCATGAGTCGTGTTCATGAAGGTTTATCAGACCCGGGCTTCAGCAGACCGAATAACATCATCTCCGTTGAGGTATGTTCAAAGTCCGGCAAGCTGCCTGTTGCAGGACTTTGTGACGGTTGTATAATCAGCGAGCTGTATGAAGAAGGCACAGAGCCTACCGAATATTGTGACATTCACTATGAGGGCGAGCTATGTGCATATGACCACTTAATAGCATGTCCTGAATGCCCCTTCAAGTATACGGGCATTGCAGAGCTTCCTTTGGTCGAGAACGAGGCAACTGTTCCCGGCTCATATGTATATCAATTAGACGATGACGGAAATGTAATTACGGATGAATTTGGTAACCCCACGGGATTAACTGAACCGGTGACTACGAATTACTGTCACCACAATGCAGAATTCTTTGCGGACCCTGATTATCAGAGCAAACTTGATGCAGAAATCTATCAATATTATAATCAGGGACAATAAATGACATAATTAAAGCCATGCTTATTCTCCTTTCACGGAGACCGCTTAAGCATGGCTTTTGTTTATATTTACAGTATTATTCGATGCTGTACTGCATCCATTCATATTTGAGCCTGCAGCCTTCATATATTTCAGCGGGCAAAAGCGCTCTGGCGACAAGCTTTAAATCATCATTTTCAATATCTGTTCTTCTTAAATTAGCATAGTCTCCCTCTATGGAGACAACTTCATAATACCAGGTTTCCATTATCACACACTCTTCTCTTTATTTTTCTCCATAGCGACCGTGAGCTTGCGGCTGATGACTACAAAAGAAATGCCCACAAACAATGCCGCCGTTACCCATGCACCGGGGTCACACCATATCGCTATGTTATAGTTTGCCGTCTTCATAGAAATTGACGCAATTACAATTCTGGAAATCAATTCAACGACACC
This sequence comes from Lachnospiraceae bacterium, assembly GCA_045627085.1. Lineage (GTDB taxonomy): Bacteria > Bacillota > Clostridia > Lachnospirales > Lachnospiraceae > RGIG10340. Next base: position 24,591 of record JAZQNB010000014.1, read on the forward strand.
TGCGAGCATCGCAAATACGGACCTTCCAATACCCTGAATCGCACTTCTGAAAACAAATATGTATACAAGCGGCAAAAACAGTGCGGCTGATGCAAGCACATAAGGATCTGCCCAAACCAGCAAATCTGACACCACTTCTTTCTCGGATAGAAACAGCTTCATTTCCCATGGAAGCAAAATATAAACAACTATTGCTGAGAAAATGGCATAAATCGTACCGATTTTGAAAGCTGTCCAAACTCCCTTCTTTACTCTCTTCATGTCACCGGCGCCATAATTCTGTCCGCAGAATGTTGCTACGGCAGTTCCGATGCTCATAAAAGGCTGAGTAAAGATATTCTTACATTTATTTGCCACCGTAATCGCTGATACGGCAGTAGAACCGAAGGTATTCATTGCAGACTGCATAATAATCGTTCCGGAAGCTGTGATAGCCGTCTGCAAGCCCATAGGGATTGCTATGGAAAGCTGCTGCTTTACAATACATTTATTCAATTTGAAATGATACGCTTTGGGCATCAAATCTTTCTCTTTTGTAAAAATATAAATACCGCAAAGTAAGGCAGATATAAACTGAGATGCAATCGTTGCCCACGCTGCACCGGCTACACCCATGCTAAAATTGATAATAAATACCAAATCCAACACTATGTTGATTATTGATGCCAAAATCAAAAAATACAACGGAACTCTGCTGTTCCCTATAGCCCTTAAGTTAGAAGCAAATAAATTGTAAAAAATAGTTGCTATCATTCCTTCACATATTACGGAAATGTAGCTGTATGAATCCTCAAAAATATCAGCAGGTGTATTCATAAGCTTTAACAGAGGATTTAAGAATATCATACAGGCCAATGTCATAATCAGACCGATTATAACCATCAATATAAGTGAATTGATAAAGCTGTATTTTACTCCTTCCTCGTCCTTGGCGCCAAAGCGTTGCGATGTCACTACTGCAAAGCCGGCACTCATTGTTGAGACAAAGCCTATAATCAAAAACATTATGGTTCCGGTCGCTCCTACTGCTCCCAGAGCATCTGCGCCAAGAGTACGACCGACAATTATGGTATCAACCACATTATATAATTGCTGAAATATATCTCCGATAAATATAGGAATTGCGAAACGCATCAAAACAGGGAATATTTTCCCTTGTGTCATATCATTATTCATGTCAATTCACGCTTTCTATAAAGTTCTATCCTTTACAAAAACGTATTCTATAACAAAACAGCCTGTTTTTCAATCAGAAAAACAGGCTGTTTATTAATCATTATTCTCTTTTAATTCAGCAAGCTTTGCTTCGCATTCAGCATTTTCAGCTTCGAGTGATGCAATTTTTCTCATGCTTTCTTCAAAAACATCGGCTTCTTCAGCTTTATGCGCTTCGTAATAAGCTTTTCCTATTTCAGCAAAAATCTTATTCATATCACCTTTATTGGTAGCGATTTTTGTTTTAAGCTTTACTGTTTCAGCTGCATCTGTTGCCTTATCTTTTGCCTTGTTTGCCAAATCTTTGCCTTTGCTAAGTAATTCATCAAAATTCATGTTTACATCCCCTTTCAATAAGTGACAATGCATTGGTAACTTATGAGATAATTATAGTATATAGTCAACTCAATATCAATATAAAAAAAACAGCAGAAAGGCCGTTATATCGTTGCGATTTTTAAACTTTATATGCTATAATAATGCTGTCAGCGGGTATTTATGACAAGTTCTATATAGTAACGGGGTTTAATTTATGCAGCCATTATACACAACACTAAAAGTAAATAATGAGATAGAATTTTGCGAGCTTTACAATGAAGAGGGGAAAAATCTGGTTGAAAAGGTACTGCTTCAAAACCGCATTTCATATTACATAAGATGGAGTAAAAAGAAATTGTTCTCCAGACACAATTCCTTATGTACCATATGTATTAATGAAACAGCTCTTGAACAGGCCGAGGAAATAATTAAGAAAGAATTTGAAGATTCAGACCTTCCCATAAGCTTTCCTAAAAGACATATTACAAATGAATATCTGTAAAAAAAAGACTTATGTTAAAAACATAAGTCTTTTTTAAGCTGATGGCGGGAATTGAACCCGCGACCTCTTCCTTACCAAGGAAACGCTCTACCCCTGAGCCACATCAGCACTACCATTGATTTTGCAATCAACGAAAGTTATATTATCATAGGACATAACCTTTGTCAATAAAAACAAATGATAAAATCACCCTAAAATCATTCAGTTCTAAGTGCAACAACAGGGTCCTTCTTAGCTGCACTTCGTGAAGGAATAATTCCGGCAAACAGTGTAAGCAAAACACTGATAATCACCAAAACAACAGCCACATTTATCGGAAGAACGGCACTGATTGAGCCTATTCCGGTCAGCTTTTGTATAATGGCATTAATCGGCAGACACAATAGCATTGTAAAGCATACTCCGAACACACCGGATGCAAAACCGATAATAATTGTCTCTGCATTAAACATTCTGGAAACATTTCTCTTGGAAGCTCCTATTGCACGAAGTATTCCAATTTCCTTCGTTCTCTCCTGAACGGAAATCAGGGTAATAACCCCTATCATTATCGATGAAACCACTAATGAAATAGCTACAAACGCTATAAGAACATATGTAATTACATTGATTATGGTCGTTACGGAAGAGAGAATAATTCCTATATAGTCAGTGTATTGAATCTTTGACAGATCATCCACATTTTCATTATACTCAGCAATTACATCCTCTATTACGTCCTTATTGGCAAAGCTGGATGCATAGAGATTAACCGTTGAAGGATCATCCAAATCCACTTTCCCGAGTTTTCTTAAGTTTCTGTCATAGGACGAATCAGAAAATTCTACCAAAGTATCATAATATGAAGCCATTGCTTTATTGTCGGAAGAGCTCATAAGCTGGTCAAAGCCCATAACCAACTGTTCCATAGGCATCTGTGCCATTTGTTCCGATACCTGCTCGGCCATCTGGGTTTTGACCTGCTCGGCCATCATTTGAACAAAATAATCCGTCACTTCCTCGTCTGACATGTTATTTACATAGGCAGCTATTTCAGACTCATCCATACCCATCTGTTCAGAAAGCGCAGACGAAAAAATCATTTTCATGTCATCTGTTGTCATAGCTGACATTTGTTGATTCACAACGGCATCTATCTGTTCCTGTGACGGAATACTCATCACCTCGACATAGGAAGCTGCCTTTTTCATATCGTCAAAATCGGCAATATACTTCTTTAAATAATCGGCTTTGTCCTTATCAGGCAAAGAGCCTTCGGATTCATCAAAGAAAAGCCCGCTGAAAATATCCTTGTGCGGGTTTGAAAGCTGCGCTTTAACCGCGTCGGAAGAAGCTGCCTTATCAATCATATACTCAGTCAAAAGTTTAGTATAGGCTATCGCTCCGGTTAACATATTGGTAGCTGCATCCTCGTTAGGCTTAATAATACCGGAAACCTTGAGACTGTAAGCATTATCATAAAGGTATTTTAGTCCGGCCTCGGTATCCCTTAAGTCTGTATAATTACCGGACTCTTCATCCAAGACATAACAGTCGCAGTTTAAAATCACCTTGAAATCTGTATTGCAAATGTCCGAATAGCTCCATTTATGCTCCTCTATCTCAAAATCCTCATCGTTTGAAACAGCTTCAAAAATATCTGCCATTTCATCCTCGGAAATAAGTCCAAGGGCGTACAGAGTAAAATCAGGAAGTTCATTGTTAACATCCACTACCAGCAATATTTCATTTGCAGAGGACGGCCATTTTCCGTATATCAAATCATATTGGTTTTTGATAAGAGGGCTTATAAGCTCCCCGTCCATTCCTGTAAGCATTTCGGTCCAAATGTTGGAAGACATGGTCGACATGGAAGAAAAGCCTCCCATCCCAACGCTTCTTTGCCCGGAAAGATTTGATGCAGTATCAACCCCCATATTCTTATAAATAATATTGGTCATTACTTCTTCAACATCGGATTTAATAATATTGCCGTCAACATTTTTGGTATATACATTAAGCTTGGTGTTATATGTATATAAAACACCGCTCAAAGCACTTCTAAGCTTGTTTTCTTCTTCCTCGTCATCCTGCTTAGTTAATTCCTCTTCAATAAAAGCCTTAAAGCTTACCAAATCATTCTCGGTAGTCTCAATATTGCTGATGGCTTCTATCATATCCGTCATCATGGGATTGGAATACACTGCATCAAGTTCATGCTCATTTGCATTTGAATCGCCGGTACCCATAAAGCTTTGCAGAATAGTGGATATATCAACCGTGGTTGCCTCTATCGTAAGCGGATATGAGGAAAGTGTTTCCTCCTGAACCTGATTAATATAATTGGTCATTCCGTTGCTAACCGCATAAATAAGGGCAATTCCGATAATACCGATGCTTCCGGCAAATATTGTAAGCAGCGTTCTGCCTTTTTTCGTAAATAAATTTTTAAGTGAGAGTCCAAAAGAAGTAAAAAATGACATCGAGGGCATTTTCTTTTTATTTTCCCAATTAGAGTTAACCCATTCTGCATCAGCCGCTCTAAGCTCGATTTCCTCATCCTCATCAATGGGCATAGTGTCATCAAACACTTCTCCATCCAGCATTTTGATGATTCTGGTTGCATACCCGGAAGCGAGGTCAGGGTTATGAGTAACCATAATAACCAGTCTGTCGCTTGCTACTTCCTTTAATATATCCATAACCTGAACGCTGGTTTCAGAATCAAGTGCTCCCGTAGGCTCGTCTGCAAGTATAATATCGGGGTTGTTTACAAGCGCTCTTGCAATTGCCACACGTTGCATCTGTCCGCCACTCATTTCCGTAGGGCGTTTTCTTAACTGATCCCCAAGTCCAACCATTTCGAGTGCTTCTTTTGCACGTTTTCTTCTCTCTCTTTTGGAAACACCCGATAAGGTAAGTGCGAGCTCAACATTCTGTAATACGGTCTGGTGAGGAATCAGATTGTAGCTCTGAAAAACAAAGCCTATGGAATGATTTCTGTAGCTGTCCCAGTCCCTGTCCTTATAAGCCTTTGTTGAGGTTCCGTTTATTATCAAATCACCTGAGGTATATTGATCCAAGCCTCCGATAATATTAAGCATGGTCGTTTTTCCGCAACCGGATGGTCCTAAGATAGCAACAAATTCGCTCTCCCTAAACTGAATATCTATACCCTTTAATGCATGAACTATACTATTCCCTGCGGAATAATCCTTCTTGATATCTCTTAACTCTAACATAAATTAACCATGCCTTTCTCACACAAGTTCACTGTTTACCATGCATATTATAGTAAAAAAATATTACACATTCAATTAACAAAATACAACCCTTTTATTAAAAAAACATAAAAATACTGCGTAATTATGCATATTTAAATGTGCATTAATCACGCAGCTTCTTTATCTTTGATTTAATTCTTTGTATGCAATTGTCGGCAGACTTATCGGTAACTGAAAGTATTCTGGCGATTTCCGTATAACTCATGCCTATAAGCAAGAGGTCGAGTACCTGCTTTTCAAAATCACTCAATTCCTCCTCAATTTTCCTCTGCAACGACTCTATGCGTTCTTTCTCCAGGATAATTTCTTCGGGATTTTTCTTTTTGGTATCTACTATTCCTTCGTAGAAATTACCATTTTGTTCATCATCGTCCGTATAAAGAGATATGTATGAATTCAAAGGCAGATTCTTCTTACGGTTTGATTTCTGAATGGCATTATAAATCTGTCTGTTAATGCACAGCTCCGCAAAAGTCATAAAGGAAGCATCACGTCCGGAATCGTAATCTTTAACTGCTTTAAAAAGTCCTATCATCCCTTCCTGAATTAAATCCTCGCTGTCTCCGCCCAGCATATACATATTCTTTGCCTTGCTGCGCACCAGATTTTTGTATTTGTCGCAAAGATAATCCTCGACGCCGGAATCACCGGCCCTGGAAATCTCTATTAATTCTTCATCGCTAAGTTTTTCATATTTATCGAGAAATTCCATTTTATCCCTTTTCTAATTGAGACGTTGTCTTACTATCTCGTAAGCCAACACACCGCAGGCTACCGAAGCATTCAGTGAATCTATATCGCCCTTCATCGGAATGGATGCTGTCATGTCACATTTTTCGCGTACCAGACGGCTTACGCCTCCTCCTTCATTTCCGATTACAAGGCCGATAGCTCCCTTTAAATTGAGGTCATACATGGTTGTACCGCCCATATCTGCACACACAAACCACATACCTTCCTTTTTTAAATCCTCAATAGTTCTGGCTATGTTTGTAACCTTAGCAACAGGCGTATAGTTTAATGCGCCGGCAGAAGTACGTGCCACAGTAGCCGTAAGACCTGCTGCCCTGTCCTTTGGAATAATTACGCCATGTGCTCCCGCAAGATTTGCCGTTCGTATAATTGCTCCCAGATTGTGAGGATCTAAAATATTATCCAAAATGATAATAAACGGGGGTTCATTCCTGTCCTTTGCCGCCTGTAATATATCACTTACCTCACTGTACTCATATGCGGCAGCATAAGCGATTACTCCCTGATGCTTACCGGTTTCCGACATCTGGTCGAGTCTTTCTTTGGTAACATATTTAACCAAGGTATCGTGCTTTTTGGCCTCCCTTTTGATAGTCATTACAGGGCCATCCTGACACCCGTCCAGAATAAATATCTTGTCTATAGGTTTTCCTGAGCGAAATGCCTCTATGACAGCATTTCTGCCTTCAATGGTAAATTCGGTATATCCCATTTTATCTCCATTTCCAAATTAAAATTGCATATCCAATCTGTTCAATGCTTCCTTTACAAGCCATATTGCCCTGTCCATGCGCTCCGTCATATACAGATATCCAAGCAGAGCTTCTAATCCGGTGGCCTTATGATATTCGGAAAGCGAAGCATTTTTAGCACTTGAAGATGTCTTCGCGTTCTTGCCCCTTTTATATATCTCCAGTTCCTCCTGTGTCAAAACATCTTCCAATACAGCCGTCATCCTGGCCTGTGTTCTGGCATTTACATATTGAATGGCTTCTTTATGAAGGTCATTATTGGATTTATTCTTCTTTTCCACAATTACCGTTCTGACTATAAGGTCCAATATACAGTCACCGATATATGCAAAGGTTAAGGGCGAATAAGTCTTAATATCGTTTCCTTCAACTTCAAATGCCTGCTTTATAGCGTTTCTTACGCTCTCTTCCATTTTACGCCCTCTCTGGTATCCTCAAGCACAATGCCCTTTAACAGAAGCTCATTTCTGATTTCATCTGCAAGTGCAAAGTTTTTATCCTTTCTCGCCTGCTGCCTCTTTGCAATCAAAGCCTCTACATCGGCATCCAGAAGCTCTTCCTGTCTTTCAGCCTTTATTCCACAGATATCAGCGAGTAAAATAACCTGTTTTTTAAGTTCCTCCAGATATTTTCGTGAGCTGCTTTCATTTACATTGTTATTGATATACTTAACCAGTTCAAATATAGCGGCAAGTGCATCGGAGGTATTAAAATCATCATCCATTGCCTCTTCAAACTTGTCCGTGAAAGTCCTGCCCGCAGACAATAATTTGCTCTCTTCATCGGTAAGTACCTCGCCCTTTGCCGATTTAAGCAGGAAATTCAAATTGTCTACACAGGTAAAGATTCTGTCAAGTCCGTTCTTGGCTGCCTCCATCAAATCTGCTGAGAAATTAAGCGGACTTCTGTAATGTGCAGATAACATAAAGAAACGTAATACCTGTGCATCATATTTCTCCAGAATTTCTCTTACGGTAAAGAAATTGCCCAATGATTTACTCATTTTGCGATTGTCTATATTAAGGAATGCATTGTGCATCCAATATCTGGCGAAAATTTTGCCGTTTGTACATTCTGACTGTGCAATCTCATTTTCGTGATGAGGGAAAATTAAATCTTCTCCGCCGGCATGAATATCGATTTCCTCGCCAAGATATTTTTTGCTCATTACGGAGCATTCAATATGCCAGCCCGGACGTCCGTCACACCAGGGTGATACCCAGTAAGGTTCTCCTTCTTTTTTGGGCTTCCACAATACAAAATCAAGAGGGTCTTCCTTCTGGTCTTCTCCGGAAACTAACAGGGAACGGTTGCCGCCGCGCAAATCATCCAGATTCTTGTGTGAAAGCTTGCCGTACTCCTTAAAGGAACGTGTTCTGAAATATACAGTGCCGTCCGCTGCCACATACGCATGACCTTTGTTTATAAGAGTGGTAATCATTTCTATCATACCGTCTATCTCATTGGTTGCCTGCGGATGGGTAGTAGCAGGTTTAACATTCATGGATGCCATGTCTTTCTTGCATTCTGCAATATATCTTTCCGAAATTACATTGGCATCTACATTTTCTTCTATAGCTTTCTTGATAATTTTGTCATCCACATCCGTGAAATTGGATACATAATTCACTTCGTAGCCCTTATATTCCATATATCTGCGGGCCGTGTCAAAGCATATCATGGGACGTGCATTTCCTATATGTATCAAATTGTAAACAGTTGGTCCGCACACATACATGCGAACCTTTCCGGGCTCAATTGTAACAAGCTCTTCTTTTTTCTTTGTCAAAGTATTGTATATCCTGATACTCATTTTTTTACCTTTCCGATTCCGTTTTCTCTATTTTTCCTTTTTTAACTGTCTTATTTCATCTTCCATTATAAGAAGTCTGTTGGTCAGCTCTGAATTTGCCTTCTGTAATACCGTAATGTCTTCTCTTACGGGATCGGGCAAGTCTGTCTGATTCATTGTGTCCTGCGGAAGTGTCTCATTATTTCTCTTAACCACGCGGCCGGGTACACCGACTACCGTTGAATTGGGTGGTACCTCGGACAAGACCACACTTCCGGCTCCTATTTTTGAGTTATCGCCAATAGTGAAGGAGCCCAGTATCTTAGCACCGGCACTGATCATTACGTTATTGCCGATAGTAGGATGTCGTTTTCCATGCTCTTTTCCCGTTCCGCCCAATGTAACGCCCTGATAAAGCGTAACATTGTCACCTATTATCGTGGTCTCACCTATTATAACACCATTGCCATGGTCTATAAACAGTCCCTTTCCAATCTGAGCGCCCGGATGAATTTCTATTCCCGTTTTCCTTACAGCCCTCTGCGATACATATCTGGCCAGAAAATAATGTTTCTTAAGATACAGCTTATGTGCCAGACGATAATGCAGCATCACCTTGAAGCTTGGGTACAAAAAGACTTCCATATTGGAATGGATAGCCGGGTCACGTTGCTTAATTATCTCGATTTCTTCTTTGATAAATCCCATAATTTCCTCCAAAAAAAATAATCCATCTTCCAAACTGAAGACGAATTACTCGCGGTCCCACTTCATTTAACGTAAAAATACACGTTCACTCAACGGGCTTAACGCGCCCTAAACGGATAAAAATACTACAGCTTAATGCTCTTCCTTTTATCGGCTTGCGAATGCACTTCTCACATAAAGGTTTCGTGGGATCGCTCTCAGTCGGTGACGTTCCCTCTCTGTCCGGCCTTTTACGGATACTCTTTTCGTTCAACGCCTTTTTCATGAGATAAGGATATTTCAAACCACACATTTTGTCAACATAAACTTAAATGAATATCCATGAAAGATATGGCAGAATGTTTATGCCCGGAACGTTTCCCCTCTTTAAAAACACTGCAAAATATGCGGTATATGCTGCAAATACCAGTGCACTGATCAGTCTTTTTTGTTTTTTGTTTTCGATTTTACCTATCACCATCGGAATAAAGAAAAGCTGTCCCGCTACCATATAGTAGCAGATTCTCGTAAGCTCCGGCACATAATAGGCAAAGCTGTAAAGAATAAGTGCAAAAAGATTTAAATTAAAAAGCGTTTCGGCCTTTTGATTTCCCTTTACACTCTTCCGGTAAAATAATAATCCCAGTACAAGCACGGCCAGGCATTTGGCAATATTAACATAAGAGATTTCGCTCGTATCCAAAAGCGGGTCGCCGTCATAGAAAGGATATACCTTAAATAAGACCCATCGGATAACGCTTTTGCCTGCTATAAGTGCCGTGCATGCCGCAGGTATAAGCCAATAGGTCTTTTTGCTCCATTTAAGATAATACGCTATCAAAAAGGCCGGAATTACCACCAGAACAGTTTTGTGGAAAAACGCAGCCAAAAGTATAATCAAAACAAATTCAACAAACCTTTTCTCAAAGAGATATTTGTATGAAAAAATTACTATTGCAAACACAAAGTAATATCTTACATTACTAAAGCTCATAAAATAGTAACCGCTTGTCATAAAGATAAACACAGACATAAAGAAGCTGTCACTATTTTCGTAAATTCCTTTAATTGAGAATAAAACCGTAAAGAATGCAAAAACAGCAAAGATTACCCTAAAGCAATCTGTTCCAAAGAGCGCCTGCAGAAGCCTGACTGTCAGTCTGAAGCCAAGCTCATATGATACCTTCTTGTCTCCGCCCGCAATCAGCAGGAAATTACTGCGATAGACCCAATAATCATTTCCGGTTCCCACTCTTATCGCACTGACAAAAAAAAGGACGAAGAAAATAGCACACAGGACTAATCTGTTAATCCCTGTCTGCCGTAAAACACCTAATTTGCTTTTTAAACGATACTGATAATCGCTGTTTACGAAATAAGAAAGGCCTATACATAAAGCAGCGATAAAAATATAAAATATCATTTTCCGCTCCTATTTTCTGTAATATGCCTTTATAAGCTTCTCATCCTCGTTATAAAATATAAATGCATTTATGGCAATGCCGTTACGTGCAAGCTGCCCTATAATTCTTTCCAGGTAATATCCCGGCATGTTTTTGGCACTGACCGCCAGATAAAGAGCATCGCATTCTTTGATGGCACTGATATTTCCGACTTCTTCAATAGGATTCCCAAACACCTTCATATTACACTGCTCTAAGCCAAGGTCTGCCAAATCTGACACATTTCCCGCAAACACCAGGGCATTATTTTTATTTTTATCTATAAAATTATCAATGTTTTCCCCAAACTCAGGCATGCTTTTACAGCCGATGACGGGGTAATGATATCTCTTTTCAAGCTCGGAAGGAAGATAAAATACGGTGCGGGTTATGGCTTTAAATAACCATAAAAACATAACGGCCAATGCTTCCAAAGTTCCCCCAAGCAATGCAGCATTAAGGGTTCTGATATTGGAATTGTCATATGCCTCCCCTGCATTTTCAAGTCTCAGCTCAATAATATCGTTATGACTGTCTACATAATCCTTCAGAGCCTTTTCCATAGCCTGTGATATAATCACGGATTCCTGCGAAGAAGTAGTAACCACACGGGTATAAAGGTAACGGACATCCGATTCTATAGTAATCGTAGTGGCATCAATCAGCTCTTCCTTAGTGTATTCGTTTCCTAAAATTACCGAAAGCCTGTCAATATATTCATCACTGTCGGCGATGGTTTCCCAGGTGAAATAATTATAATACATGTTTTTATAATCAACATAATCTACATAATATATGTTTTCCACCATGTATGTTCTGTCACAAACGACGGTTTTATCAAACAAATATACTCCGCCCACAACCAAAAAGCCCATCACAAAAGCTGTGACAAACAACCATATTTTCCTTACGAACAATATTCCTAAAAGTCTGCCGTTTATTTCTTCCTTTGAATACTCACACTCGTACATAACCTTCCCCTTATTTCCCCTAATTTTTTCCGCACCCGCTACAACCGTTACAGCCCTCCGTCAGGCTGACGAAAGTCATTTCCCGAGGTGTTGTCAGCATGCATATCGCGTTGGCAGCAATTCCTTCTCTGCTTCCGGTAAATCCCAGACCTTCCTCCGTAGTCGCCTTTACACTGACCTGTGAAATATCAATACCTAATGTATTTGCTATGTTTTCACGCATAGTATCAATATAAGGACGCATTTTGGGTTCCTGCGCAATAATGGTAGCATCTATATTTTCTATCAGGAAACGATTGTCCAATAGCAAATCGTTCACATGCCTTAGAAGCTCCATACTGGAAATTCCTTTATATGCCGGGTCACTGTCGGGAAAATGTTTCCCTATATCGCCCAGAGCCGCTGCCCCTAAAAGAGCATCCATTATCGCATGAAGCAAGACATCTGCATCCGAATGACCCAAAAGTCCTTTTTCATACGGTATTTCTACTCCTCCCATAATAAGCCTGCGGTTTTCCGCCAATCTGTGAACATCATAACCCATTCCGATTCTCATTTTGCATCCTCGCTTTTGTATACACAATACAACCCCAACATGAATATTATATCAAATAAGCCTTAATAATTCATTAATATTTCATTGGTTTACCATCCCGACGCAGGTCCTTTGGTTTACCCGTGTATTTTCTCCGCTCACCGGTTTTGGGATTCTTTATTTTGAAATCGTCATGCTTTCTTTCAAAGGGCTTGCGACCTCTTTTCTCATCATGTCTTTCTCTGCTCTCCTTTGAACGTGTATGCGAATATTTCCTGTCATCCTCTTCGGGGATATCATCTGCGATTTCACCTACCATACCACGTAACAGTGCAGCAGCCACATCCAGAGCAGTCAAATCCTTTTCTTCCAATTCTGCCTCAATATACTTCTTCATCACATCCAAATCGGTAGTATTTTGTAAAAGTGCTTCATCTATAATAGCTTTAGCCTTTACCTTCATAACCTTTGTTGCTTTCGGCAGTTTCTTTTCTTCTATTTTGGTATTGCAGGCTCTCTCTATATCACGAATCCTGTACATTTCACGACTTGTCACAAGTGTAAAGGATCTGCCCTTCTTACCCGCACGGCCGGTTCTCCCGATTCTGTGTACATAATATTCAATATCCTGCGGAATATCATAATTGATTACTGCTTCGACATTTTCAACATCAATTCCTCTGGCTGCAACATCCGTTGCTATCAGAATATTGGCAGCACCGTTACGGAATCTGCCCATGGCAACATCTCTTTGATGCTGGCTCAGATCGCCGTGAAGTCCTTCAGCCATAAAGCCTGCCTTTTTGAGAACTTCAGCCAGTTCATCAACCTTTTTCTTGGTATTACAGAAAATAAGAGTAAGCTTCGGTTGATAATACTGCATTAATCTGATACAGGCGGCATCCTTATATGCATTGCTTACACGATAATATTTCTGGCTGACCAAAGGAATCGTAAGTTCCTTTGCCGCAACCTTTACCATCCGGGCATCCTTCTGATAATTGTGTGTAATCTCAAGAATAGGTTTGGGCATGGTTGCTGAGAATAGTGCTGTCTGATGTCCGGCAGGTATTTGAGAAAGGATTGTCTCCATATCCTCCCTAAAGCCCATATTAAGCATCTCATCTGCCTCATCCAACACCACCAGCCTGACATCGTCGAGTTTAATGGTATGTCTTCGCATATGATCCATTACTCTTCCGGGGGTTCCGACCACAATGGATACGCCCTTCAGATTCATTATCTGCCTGCCCATGTCAGCGCCGCCGTAAACGGGAAGCACCTTGATTCCATGCATATACTTTGCCAGTTTTCTTATTTCCTCCGCTGCCTGAATGGCCAGCTCTCTGGTCGGACACAGTATCAGTGTTTGTATTTTCTTTAATTCAGGATCAGCCATCTGTATGGCCGGGATTCCAAAAGAAGCCGTTTTCCCGGTTCCCGTCTGCGCCTGTCCTATAATATCTTCGCCATCCAAAAGATAAGGTATGGTCTGTTCCTGTATGGGAGTAAACTCAGTAAACCCCATATCCTTTATGGCTTTTAGAATTCTCTCATCCAAAAGCTGCGCTATAAAACTGTAATTATTTTCAGATTCGTTCATTTATTTTCCCTTCAAATAATAAAGGGACAGTATTAACTGTCCCCAATTCATTTCAATACTCCGCGTAGTATATCACGGCAAACATAATAAAACAATATGTTTTCAAGAATTAAAAATAAAAAACTTTATTTACCTATGTTTCCGCTGCTAATTCCCAAAACCTTGTCCTCGGTTGGCAACCATTCGATAGCTTTTTTGATATATGTATCCCAGAAATCCCATTCGTGATTTCCTTTGCCTATTTCAAAATACACATCAACACCTAGCTCTTTGAGATATTCATTCATCTCTTTATTGCAGGTGAGCAGTTCATCTTCATCTCCGCAGGCTATGAAAAACTTAGGAACGGCTTTGCCTTCCTCTACCAGCTTCTTAACCAGATATTTGGGATTGTTGTCACTTTCCGCGAATTTTTCCATCGGTCCGAATACATTTTCCAAAAACGCTCTTGTGCCAAAATACCAGTGGCTTTCAGTATCCCAATCGGGATAATTTTCAAAATGAATTGCTCCGGACAGGGACACAATATATCCAAAGGTATCAGCATACTTCAATCCGTTTCGCAAAGCGCCGAAACCGCCCATTGACAGTCCGCCTATAAACGTATCCTCACGTTTTGTTGAAAGCGGGAACATTTTTCTTGTCATTTCCACAAGCTCTTCACCTATGAATTTACCGTAATAATTGTGCATACCCGGCTGATCAACATAAAATGCATTTTCACCCGAAGGCATTACAACCACCAAATCGTGTTCCTCGGCAAATCTCTGAACTCGCGTGGTTGTACCCCAATCCATGTTATTTCCAAAAATACCATGTAACAGATAAAGTGTTTTGTAAGGTTTATCTTCTCTTTCGGGTTTTGACGGATCGAGCAGTTTGTCAACAGGTAAAATAACATTTACATGAACTGTCCTCATCAAAGATTTAGAAAATAAACTCATTTGAATAAAAGCCATAAATTTCTCCTCCTATATTGCAAAACAACAGCCCGCTTAGCAGGCTGTTGTTTTATATACCATATTTCTTTTTAAACTCTTCCATTGGAATAGGTCTGGAATAATAAAAGCCCTGATAGCTGTCCGGATTATACTGTTTCATATATTCTATCATATCCCGGTCCTCCAGTCCCTCCATACATACATGTACGTTTAACGAGGAAGCACAGCCTGCTATAGCCTTTACTATTTCCTGGTTTGCTATATTGTTTTGGATATCGCACACAAAGCCTCTGTCGATTTTCAAGGTATCCACCGGTAAATCCTTCAAAAGATTTAAGGATGAAAAACCTGTTCCAAAATCATCTATTGCCAGCTTGATACCCAGGCTCTTTAAATATCCGATTTCCTGCTGAAGATACCTCATCTGCAATTGTCTGCACCTTTCAGTCAGCTCTATGCACAAATGGTCTGCAGGGAAACCTGTAATATCCAATATTGCCGTCATGGATTGTCTGAACTGAATCCTTGCAAGCTGGGGATATGCTATATTTACATTTAATATGAAATCCGGATACTTATCAAGCACAGCCTTGGTTTCACTCATGGCTCTTCACAATATCCAATTGCCCAATTCAAAAAAGCTGGGGTCGGTTTCAAGCCATGGAATAAACACTCCGGGCGGGACCTCACCAATTTTGTCATCCCTCCAGCGAAGTAATGCCTCGGCTCCTACGAGCCTTTCATTTTTGGCATCAACTATCGGCTGATAGCAGATATAAAACCCTTTATAATCATCTATGATGCTTCTTCTGAGGGCATTGACAATCTCCAGATTTCTTTTGTTGTCAATGTACAAATCATTATCAAAGAATACGAGCTCGCCATGTTTTTCATGCTTTGACTTATCAAATGCATATCTGGCAGATGCTATAACCGAATTTTCATCATATTCATTGCTGTAAATGGCGGCGCCGGCCGATACTGTAACCGCAATGTTTACACCCTCGACATATATGTCCTCACGCGCCATTTTCTTTATCTCGTCATACACTTCTTCTATGAATTTCTTGGATTTATCCTCTATGCAGGTACAGAACCTGACACCGTCCATTCGATAGGTTCGCTTTCCGTATCTGCGAAGCAGACTCCTAAGCCCTGCTCCAAAAGCAGACAGAACCTTATCGCCATAGGAATAACCATATACATCATTAATCTCTGAGAAATTATTAATTCCTATCATCAGAAGAATTACTGACATATCATTAATTTTATAAAACTGAATATCCTCTTTAAACTCGTAAATATTATACAAATTGGTAGTGGAATCAATATTATCCTTTAAGCCGTGATTTACTATCGATACCAGCATAAGATCGTCGGCACCGTCTTCACCGTCAAGAATTATCCCACGTCCCGTACAAAGCACATAGTTACCCTGCCTGTTTTTTACACGGAAATCAAAGCTGTGCATTTTCTTTGACTTGTCATAGATATTATTGACATCCTCAAGAAATCGTTCTTTGTCTTCCGGATGAACAAGATTAATCCATTTCTTAGACCCGTCATTCATATATTCGGAGGACAAATCAAAAAGTTCAAGCAGCTTTTTATCCCACCTTGAAACACCGGTCCTAAGATTCTTTAAATAGTAGTAATTTCGATCGCTTGTCTCAACAAACCCCTCAAAGTACCGATTGTCAAGACCTGTTTTATCAATTTCCATATCTAAAACCTTTCTTAATATACGGTATCATGGTTATTATACAAAAATTTAGAGCAATACGCAATAATTATCTATTAAATTTAGTAAAAATCCAAATTATTTTTTACTATTTATTATTTTTTCGTTAAAACGTCATATTCATTCCTGAATATATTTGCAAAACCTTATCCCCCAACATGTCCTTCATGATGTTAAAAGCACGTTCTCCCGTACAGTGGCCGGTATAAATATGCTCAATTCCCGTATCCAAAAGTCTTTCACACAAAGCTTTAACATCATCGTCACTTCGTTTATAGAGATGAAAGCCTCCCAGCAATGCATATATTTTCTTATCCGGAAATGTAGCGGATACTTCGTTGATGATATTGTCCGCCCCTCCATGGGAACAGCTGTTAAAAATAACCAGACCTTTATCGGTATCAAAAACAAGACTTTGCTCGTGTTTAAACGAGTCGGGAATGAAATCCTCTCCATCGTAAATATACATTCCGCAAAGCTTACCTGTCTCATCCAGCCCTTCCGTTTTATGCGGTATCAGATATACGCCGTCACTAATCTGATAATCACCTGATGCATAGCATATTCTGTTTTCATATTTATCAAGTATACCCTTGCATATGCCTATATATTTATAGCTTTCACCGTCAATTTTATAGGCGTTTTCCTTTACTGCATCCCTGACATATAGCTTTGAGTGTTTATTTTTCCTGAGAAATTTGCGAAAGCCGTCCGCATGGTCATAATGTGCATGGGATAACACCGCATATTCGATATCTTTTATGTCAAGTCCAAGCTTTTTGGCGTTTTTATAAAACTTTGCACTTTTCCCGGCATCAAGTAAATAGCGATTTCCCTTATAATCAATCAAAAAGCTCAAGCCCCATTCACTTTTAAGCTTACCCTCTGTATTATTGTCAATCAGTACCGTTACTTCCATTAGCTTTAAAATCTCCTATTTTATGTAATTTGACAAGGTCTTTAACAGTGCCGGAATCTGAACCGGTTTGGATAAATGATCATTCATTCCTGCTTCCTTAGACCTTTGCACGTCTTCTTCAAAGGCATTGGCCGTCATTGCAATAATAGGTACGGTAAGTGCATCCGGCCGGTTTAGGAAACGTATATTTTTGGTGGCCGTCAATCCATCCATTATCGGCATCATGATGTCCATCAGAATTACATCATAATAGTTTAAATCCGAAACAGCAAACATCTCAAGTGCTTCTTTACCGTTAGTTGCGCAGGTAACAACAGCGCCTTCATCCGTCAGAAGCTCCTCTGCTATCTCACGATTTAACTCATTATCCTCCACAAGCAGTATTTTGGTTCCCTTTATACTCTTGGTCGTCGAAGTAAATCGCACGGGTACTGCATCAATGTTGGTTGAAAGGCATATGTCTATGGTAAAGGTCGAGCCTTCACCCAGTTTGCTCTTAACATGAATCTCACCGCCCATTAATTCCAAAAGCTGCTTGGTGATAGTCATTCCCAAGCCGGAGCCGACATAGTTTGTCCTGGATTCGTCGACCTCCTGAGTAAATGCTTCAAAGATATGATTGAGATACTCATCACTCATGCCGATTCCCGTATCAGTTACCTCGATATGATACTCTGCTCTGTCAGCCGTGCTCCCGCCTTCCCAGGCTTTTAGTGTAATTACACCCTTGTCAGGTGTAAATTTAACGGCGTTACTCAGAATATTTATAAGCACCTGTCTTAAATGCAGCTCATCACCCATTACATCGGTATGAATCAGCCTGCTGTAATCCCTGACCAGCTTTTGCTTCTTTTCGGTAACCTGACCGTTTATAATAGAGCAGCAATTCTCGATAAAGGTAAGCACATTCATAGGCTTCTCAATTATTTCCGTCTTGCCGTTCTCTATTCTTGTCATATCTAACACATCATTTATCAGGCTGAGTAGATGATGTGATGCCGTATCGATTTTCTCCAGACAATCCTTAATTCTCACCGGATCGTCGACATGCTTTCCTGCAATCTCAGTCATTCCTATGACACCGTTTATGGGAGTTCTGATGTCATGGCTCATACGTGAAAGGAAATCGCTCTTTGCTTTGCTGGCAGCTATCGCCATATCCTTTGCCTCCGACAGCTTCTCCTGTATGAGCTTTTCCTGTCTGATAATTGCCGTATTGTCAACGCAGCATATTATCGCTTTTGTACCTTCGGAATTTGCTTTTATATATTGAAGCTCACAATCCTTGGTTATGTCCTCAGATATTTCCCTGAAGGTAACCGAAAAACTGTTTCGATATTTAAACTGACTTATTACTCTTTCAGGAGCAATTTCTTCTCTGACTCTCTCCTTATCCTCGGCATGAACAAAATTGTCGAGTAAGAATTCCTTTACTTCTTCTATATTGGACAGGCCCGAAAACGAATTTCTGAATTTTTCGATAACGGTATATGCCTTGAAGTAATTGGAAGAATAATCCACATAACAGACAGCCATAAAGTTAGTTACAACCTTGTCTAAGATTAAATGGTCTTCATCCGTTTGTTTTCGCCTTAAGATTTCACCATAGCTCAAGGTCGCAACGGTACGTAAAACCATCATGTCATTAACAGCTTCTCTCGGATTCTCCACTCCGATTATCCCCATAACAACTCCGTTGGC
This sequence comes from Lachnospiraceae bacterium, assembly GCA_045627085.1. Taxonomy (GTDB): domain Bacteria; phylum Bacillota; class Clostridia; order Lachnospirales; family Lachnospiraceae; genus RGIG10340. The sequence goes on from JAZQNB010000014.1 coordinate 43,726, forward strand.
AACAATCGGTGCCGTATAAAGATTGCCGGTTTTGTCATCCTCAAACATATTCGTAGGAACAAATCCCATCATGTCGGATTTCTCAGTTATCGTCTTGTTCTGATACATATAGGTATTCTTCATAAGACTTCTGTCTTTGTTTAATTCATAAATGAAGCCGGCATCGGCATCATGATATTCCGTAATAACCTTTAAGAGCTGCATCATGGATTCATCAGGATTTATTCCGTCATACAAAGCTGAAATACTTTCTTTTAACGCTTTTTCCTTTGCCTGAGCCGAACGATACTCATCATCCTTTTGTGCAAAAGCAAATAACAATGCCGTTGCCGGTTCGTCCTCGGGATTAATTTTGACGACACGCATCTGCGTGTAAAGATATCTTCCGTCATAGAGCATCCTGTAAACAGTGGAAACAGACTTTTTCCTGTTCAGCTTATCCATCAGGTTGTTCATTACGTCAAAGAGCATTTCCCGGTCATCCGGATGAACATATTCCGAAATATAATACGCGATTGCCTGAGAATAGCCCAATGTCTTGGATATCAGTTCATCCACTGTGGTTTCATGGGCATAAACCTCGCATTGCATGGTCACAAGGTCAAGGTAATAAATACCCGAATAATTGTCGGCCAAAATCTTGAATATTTCATTGTTACGATTGTACTTCAATTCATTTTGAAATACGGATTCATCATTCTGCATGCCCAGAATAAAGCATCCCGGGTTATTGACATCGGGAACATATTTCATTCGATAATGAATAAGCTTGCCGCCAATCAGCACACGGAATCTGGCAAATTGCGCAGTATTAAAAGCCTTATGCAATTCATTTTTTTCTGTATATGAATGCATAAGCATATCTCTGTCTTCAGAGTAAATCATTGTATTTAAAAAGGCATCAAATCGATTGTTTTGCGGAAGGGAAGCATCCGTAGAATCCCAAATGGGGCGGAGCTTTTCGTCAATTCTGACAGTTGAAAGCTCTCCCTGTCCTAAATCCACATAGGCAACATACTCAAAATCCACGGCGAAAGAGGACAACAAAGCATTTCTCTCATTTATCTTGCTTTGATTGTCCATCATATTTGATGTGGTTACATCGATGTTCATTATACTGATTACTGCATAATGGGGAACACCCTCATCGCGAAGAATAATTTGAACGATACATCGTCTCCATATATCTTCAACATTTTTGGTACGATAGATAAACTCTCTCAAATCCTTATTCATCATATGATTTTTGAGAGAATCCAAAGATTTGATTTTATCTAAAACTCCGGGTTGTTCAATGATTGTACATTCCAGAAACAAATGGGATAAATCATCATAAAACCCATGCTGTGGCAATGGTGTGACGAAATCGGCATTAATCATTACTGCAGTGAACTCACCGTTTGTAAAATCCAGTGTATAAATGCAGCCATGTTTATTAATGACACCGTCAAGAGCCATTCTGTCCAGTGTTTCTTTACTTAGCATATTCCCCTCCTAAGCTTGCCTCTAATCGTAATAAATATTATACCAAATTGTCAGAAAATTTGCTATAGGAATATGATTTTTTGTTAATAATTTTATTGTTATTATTTTAATATTGCTTATTTATATTTTATTGTTTACCAACTCTGTACACAGTTGCATAGCCCTTTCAACCGTAGCATCAGAATTAAAATGCTCGTGTTCGCCCCATCTGCCAAGGCCAAAAATGGAATTGGTTCTCATGTACGTCAACAATCTGTCCATTATCGCCGGTTTGTCTATGGTATTTAAAGGATAGGTATATTCATTATCGAAGTATACTTCTCCTTCTTTATTTTCCGTGCGGTTTAAGTTTGTTTCCAGCCAATAGCCCTTTGAATCGGCACAGAAATTATGTCTTACCAAAATTCTGTGATAGGATATTTTCTCATCCGGCACATATATCCACTGAGCTTTCGTATCCAGGTTCTCAGGGACATACTTTATCTGTGTTCCCGTATTCTGAAGCTTATTTACCGATGTTACCACAAGGCTGTCGCAATTATTGAAAGTCTTTATGGATTTCCAGGGAATGGTCGTAATTATTCTGTCCGCACTATAAGAGGAGGTGTCGGTACAGGTAACGACATGCTCTTTTACATCCAGACTTTCCACCGATTTATTATATAAAATATTACCGTTTAAGGCTGCTGCCATTCGAAGCCACAATTCTCCGTAGCCATATTTTTTAGGATAATAAAAGCTGGCATGACCGGGCTGAGTTCCATAGGGTTTACTGTTAAGGCAGGAAAGCAGTGTTTCCTCAAAAGAAACATTGGGAAGCTTGTTAAGCCAATAGGTTCCAAGTTCGTTTAGTCTTCCGCCGAACATTTTGCCGTTATAAGGGAGCATATACGCCTCGGCGACCATTTTGCCCAGCTTCCAGGTAATCCAATCCACGAATTTCTCAGGCATGGGCATATCAAGATTACAGCCTGCAACAGCTATTGATTTAAGATATTTTACCTGTTCATTCTGAGGCATCTGCCAGATATTGGCTTCAAACGGATGCCCGATTTCATAATCGCCCATATCTATTCTGGAATCTCTGTCAAAAAGATTCCATTCTTCCTTTGGCATAAAAGAAAATAAGAACTCATTTACTTTAGGTCTTCTTACGTCCAGGAAATGTCCGCCGCCTATGTCCAGTGCCGAACCGTCAACATCCACCGAACGGCAAAGGCCTCCGGCAGTGCTCTCTTTCTCAAGCACCATAAAGGTTTTGTCCGGAGCCAAACGTTTTAACATATTGGCAAAAGCAAGTCCTGCCGGGCCTGCGCCCAAAATAAGGTAATCATACTTTTTCATTACATATTTCCTTTCGAATGCTCAAACGATAAGTGAAGTACACAATCACAGTCACAAGTGATGCACAGTAAAACGCATGCAGATACACAAGGTATGCTGCCGGCATAACCATTACTATAGCTGCTGCCTGCATAAGCAAAGCCAGTGCCGTTGCGCCAATGCCGGGCATGGACTTTTGCTTTTTAATTAGCAAAATCAATTCTCTCACTACAATATAGATTTCCATCAACGGTATTATAATAAGCAGAAATGAATAGAAATGAATCTTCCTTAAGGTATCCTCGGTATTTTCCTTTGCCGTCATGACTTTTTCCAGAAAAATGCCATATTTTTCCGATGAATATCTCTCTTCCGCACTGCTTACGCTTCTTAAATCTTCGTAGCCGATATCCCATGCATTCAAATGCCAAGGCGGTAAATCATCGCTTATCTCCTCATTATAATATACAACGTATGAAGAATCCCTAATCATAAGTATTTTCATCAGCATGCTTATCTGAGTTTTGGCATATATCATCGGATTATGCAGAACCAGGCTGTAATAAGCTTTCATATATTCATCCGCCGTTTCTTTGTCAGCCATGCTCTGATTGATATCAAGACGACCCTTGGCATAGTTGTAACGCCTGTAGCCGTCCATTCCGTATTTCTTTAACAGCTCTATGGGTGTCAGGGCATCTATCGCTGTTAAGTCCTTTTCTGCCCCTTCATAGCTTAAATCGGAATCCGACTCATTAAGTATATTTTGAAGTGTGGGAAAGGAATTAATAAACGAATAATCCTTTCCGTAATATTTTAAATCTCCCAATTTCTGCGGAAGCATAAATACGACAATTATAACAGCCATTAACGCCCCGTATACAAGGCTTTTGGCAAAAGTAAATTTTTGCATAAACAATAGACAGATAACAAACAGCAGCACTCCCAGGATTATGCCTTCCGTTCTCCACACACTTAAAAGTCCCAATGCGACCATAAAGCATATGAAATGGAGCTTATCCATCTTCCTGTTCTCAATTAAGTCCAACAGGAATTTGCTTATCATAAGAACGCAAAACCAGGTATATATTTCAGTTCTGTAGGAATCCGTAAAAAGTGTATACGCTCTGGGCATCAGAAAAAGAACAAAGATTAAAAACCTTCCTCCCTTTTGCAATACCGTATTCTCCCGAATTCGGATAAAGATATACGACATGGTAAAGCATGCAAATATCCACTGAAAAACGGATATGAATATCGGGAAAGGCAATACCATCATACACGCGCTGTATATAAAGCTTGTATATATTGAGTGCCAATACTCCGGCCAAAATCTCAATGCATAGGTAAAAGTAATGTAATTGTCGGCGCTGGCTGCAAAGGTTGCGGGCCAAAGGCAAAAGATTAATACACCTCCCGCACAGGCAAGTACCAAAAGTATATCCACATAGAGCTTCCTGATATTCTTAATCACATAGAATAGTATTTCCCACAAAAACAAAATAAAAACAGCCGCGAATATTTTGGCAAAAAAATAACCGATAATTCTTTCTGCTTTGTCGCTGATAATATTGTTCATTGCAATTGTTGCAATCGGACTCTTATCATACTCAAAAATAAATATCTTTCTTTCATAAAAAAATGAAAGAATAAAATGAATTATCGGTAATACATATTTGTATAAGCTTTTCCTGTTCATTACACTCTCACTCACTTTTACACCCTGGAAACAAGAACGGCACCGATAACCACAAGGGCCATTCCTATCAGCTTGTTTTTAGTAATAGTTTCATTAAATTTCCATTTTGCCAGGAAAATAGTCCACACATAAGTAAATGCGGTCAATGGCAATACAATGGAATAATCCAAAAATCTCAGAACAATTATATTGATAACCGCTGCCGTAACATACAATAAACCGCCGATATATATGTCTGCGGTTTTTAGCAAATTGACAACTGCCTTATGTACCGTGTCACCTTTAAAGCTGTCCGTTGCTCTTTTAAGAAAAATACTGCCGACGGAGCCCATTACCGTCATGACAAAAATAAGACTATAAGGAAGCATCCTGTGCCTCCTTATCTGCGCCTGCAATTAAAAGTACGCCTGCCATAATAATTAGAACACCGATTACTTTAACCAACGTAATTTTCTCGTTTAACACCGTAGCGGCCAAAATAACACTGAGAGCATAATTAAGACTAAGAATGGGCTGTAATATGGAAACCTTGCCAAATTTGTATGCAATAATCATCACAACGGCACCCATTCCATATAATAAAAATCCTATAATAAGGAATGCAATTCCTCTGTCTACGGCCATCTTCCACAAAAGCTGACCGACACAGGCAAATATGCTCGAAAGAATCATTAACAATATGCCTTTTTTGTTCTGTCTGATGGAATTAATCATGTTCTATCCTTTTCTGCGTATTTCATAAGCTACGTACTTAAGCAGCTTCTTGCCTGTTGCGAAAGCCTTAAAATGAGTTTCCCCTGCAATTCTGGGGCTTTCGGTTGTAGGAAACTCTATTCTCTTAATTTTAAATTTATAGCTTCGGCAAACCATTTCGATATCAACGGAGGGGCTCATATCAGAGATGTCACATTTCTTAAATGCCTCAACACTCATTCCTCTAAAGCCGTGAAGAGTATCCCAAACGGTATTACCCTCTCTTTTGAATAGTATCTTTGCGATCAGTCCAAGACCTAAGACGAACCATTTTCTGGGTTTAAACAGCTTGCCGTCTTCCTCGTTCTTACTATCCTTCATCATACGGCTGCCGACAACAAACTCGTAGCCTTCTTCATAATACTTTCTGAATCTATAGGTATCCTCAACAGGGATGGAGCCCTTGGGGTGAAAGAATACAAACGCATCACATTTACACATGTTGACACCATCCTTGCAGGCCTGATTTAAGCCTTTGGCTGTCTGAGCGTAAACTTCAATTCCCTGCTCTTTTAAATATTCCACCGTACCATCAGTACTTCCGCCATCGATACAATATATCTGGTCAAACTGCGATCTGTCTATAAGAGGTATATCATGCTTACAGCCTTCCAATTCATTCCAGGTAATCAAACACAAACCAACTGTCATACTTTTCTCCAATACAAAAACATAAACCTAGATTATTATAATAGATTTGCACGAAAAATTAAACTTAATTTATTCTTAAGCATAAAAAAGCCTGTCCTAACGGACAGGCTTTTAAAATAGCGAGAGGGGGATTCGAACCCTCGACACTGCGGGTATGAACCGCATGCTCTAGCCAACTGAGCTATCTCGCCGGGTTTTATGGGGCCTACAGGGCTCGAACCTGTGACCCTCTGCTTGTAAGGCAGATGCTCTCCCAGCTGAGCTAAGACCCCATATTTATGTCGGTTTTTCAACCGACTTTGTTAGTATATATTAGTGTACCTAAATTGTCAACACATTTTTTACTTTTGATTGGGGACACAAATAAATTTACATTCTTTCGGGAGCTTCGAAGCCCAGGCAGTCAATGGAAGCCTCAAGAACAGCCTTTGTAACTGATAAAAGAGCAATAAGTCCTGACTTTCTGTCTTCGTTTTCTTCGCCCAGAATTTTGGTTTCATGATAGAAATGGTTAAATGCATTTGAAAGCTCGTAAATATACGCACAGACTCTGTTCGGTGCCAGCTCCTCATTGGCTGCGAGCATCATTGCATTAAAGTTTACCAGCTGCATCATCAGAGCCTTCTCGGAATCATTGCCGGCGGTTTGAATTTTACATGCCTTAACGTTTCCGCCATTCTCCTCGTACTTATTAAGTATTGATTTGATTCGTACTACAGTATAGAGAATATAAGGACCGGTATTACCTTCAAAAGAAGTAAATCTGTCAGGATCAAATATGTAATCCTTTGCCGGCTGGTTGGAAAGATCTCCGTATTTAATAGCAGCAAGACCTACTATACGTGCGGTATCTCTTGCCTCCGCTTCAGATACGTCCATACCCTTCTCTTCATTATTCAGCTTAATCTTTTTGTACATTTCCTCATTGATTTCATTAATTAAGTCCTCAAGTCTGGGAACTCCGCCCGAACGTGTCTTGTACGGTGTGCCGTCCTTACCGTTCATGGTACCGAAGCCAATGTGCAACAGCTTGGTATCTTCACCGACAAGCTTTGTCTTTTTAGCGCAGCGAAATACCTGCTCGAAATACAAATTCTGTCTCTTATCGGTCAGATATATCATTCGATTGGGTTTATCATCACGCATACGCATCTGTATGGTTGCAAGATCGGTTGTATTGTAAAGGCTTGCACCATCTGACTTTAATATCATGCAGGGAGGCATCTCCTTAGTATCGGAATCCTCCTTGACATCAACTACAAGGGCGCCGTCAGAGATATAAGCATATCCGCCGTCCTTCATATACTTAACCATATCGGGAATCATATCATGGACAGTAGACTCACCATTCCACTTTTCAAAATGAACATTCAATCTGTCATAATTTTTCTTCAAATCAGTAACCGAAACATTTAATATATGATTCCAAAGGGCGCGATACCCCCTTACTCCGCTTTGAAGTTTAAACGTCTTCTCCATTGCAGCTTTCTTGTAATCAGCATCTTCTTTTGACTTAGCTGAAGCAGTAGGATAAATCTCCTCCAAATCCTTTACCGTAAAGGGAGCTTCTGTGGGATATTCTCCTGCGTAATTATCATCAAAATAAGGCAAATCAGGTTGTCTTAGTGATATTTCATGCATAATAAGCCCCATAGGCTGACCCCAGTCACCCATATGAATATCACCTGCTATGTCATGTCCCACAAAACGTGCTATTCTCTTGACGCTTTCTCCGATAACGGCCGAACGCAAATGACCTACATGAAGCGCTTTAGCCACATTAGGTCCACCGTAATCTATTACAATTTTCTCAGCTCCATTTTCGAGTTCAATTCCGAACTTTTCCGAAGCTGCCATATCACGAAGATAGTCTGCCACAAATTCGGCTGACACCCTCAGGTTAAGAAAGCCCGGAGCTACGGCATTTACCTCTTCAAAGACTTCCGAATCCTTGAGCACGTCGCATACCTCATTGGCAATCATAATCGGAGCTTTTTTATAAAGCTTGGCACCTGCCATCGCGCCATTACACTGATATTCACATAAATCGGGACGATTTGAAACAATAACCTTCCCCAACTCTGCGGAGTATCCTGCTTTCTCAAAAGCACGTCCCATTTCTTCTGACAATATATCCAAATATTTTTTCATAAATTTAATCTCTTACCTTTCAAATGCGGATAAACTTCTTTGGTCATACAAAAAACAATATAGCTTATGCGGTTTGTTTTTTCAAGAATTTTCTTTCTTTTCCTGCTCTGCTTTTGAATATACACATCCGCAAAAGTTCTGTCGGTACAATCCGTATTCATTAGACAGCTCTATACTTCTTTTGTAGCCGTCCTTCTTTTTAAAGTCGGATGGCAACCATTTAATATCGTACTCCCCGGATAGTTCAAAGCCTATTTCATTGATTAACCGGGCATTCTTAAGCGGGCTGATTGTAAGGGTAGTTGCAAAATAATCAAAATTATTCTCTTTTGCAAGCTGCGCCGTTTTGCCAATTCGAAGTCTGAAGCAGCGCTCACATCTTTCCCCGCCTTCGTGACATTTCTCATATCCTTTAGCTGTTTCATAAAAGACTGAAGGCTCATAATCTCCCACTATTACTTTAATATGATAACCCTTCTTTTCATCATTGTATGTATTTATAAGTCTTATCTGCTCGGATACTCTTTTTCTATATTCTTCCTCAAATGAAATATTGGGATTATAATAAAATACCGTAATTTCAAAATATTTGCTCAAATATTCCAGACAATAGCTTGAGCATGGAGCACAACACGAATGAAGCATCAGTGTCGGAACAGAATCCTTCGGCAAATTATCAATAATATTCTCCAACGCCGTCTGATAGTTTTCTTTATTCATAAAACACCTATGCCCTTTCCATAGCAGTCATCGATATTAACGAATGTGGAACCTTCTTTTTAATTCATTTTGGGCTTTTCTTCCACCTATAATAATCGTGCCCAAAAATAAGAAACAGGAAACTGCCAAAGCCAAGTCCGCAACAAACGGCTTGGTTATAGTCCCCGTAAAATATAAAATAAACGGAATAAGACCGGATACAATCATGAGCAGCTGCCACATAATATATCCCTGCCAGTTTTTATGATTTACTATCATAAGTACACCGATTCCAATATCCACGCCGATTATTATTCCGGGGAACACATAGTTTAAAGACCAGCCGTTATAGCCTATTATATAATCCACTGCAATCAGCATGAGTATGGCGATTGCAGATAGAACTATAACCTTTGCTTTATACCCGGATTTTCCCAGTAACGCAAAGCGGATTATCAGATACGCATACAGCAAAAGAAGACCGATGGCAAGGCTCCACAGACTGCCACTGTCCAAAAGTTCATTAACATAAACAATAATTGCTTCCACAACTATAGCAGAGAATAGATATATTCTGCTGGCAAGCATCAGTCTCTTGGTCTTTCGACTTACATCGGGATAGGTATTTTTCTCTTCACCCGTAAGTGTCAGTCCCATTCCGCACAGCGGACATTTATTCACTTTATCTGCTATTTTCACTCCACATGAAATACATCTACTCATTTTCCACTCCGTTCGTGCTTACACACACGCAAATTCCGTCTTCTGCCAGTTTTCTGGCAAAGCATCTTTGCAGAGACACATCCTTTAACACATAACTGAAAGAGAAAATCAGCTCATCGTCATACGAGCAGATTGTCCCCTTTAAGTTCTGACCTTTAGACATAGACAAAAATGCCCTAAAGCCTTCGATATAAGGTTTATAAGCTTCCTCCACTGTAATATTGCCGATATTGGTAACCGTAGAGGTATTTGCCAGAGCAGATTTAGTGTATACGGAACTGATGGCTATGTTTTTAATAAACAAAGGTACCATTCTTGCCCAAAGGTGTGTCTCGTTTGAGACATTATATGAAAACAGCTTTTCGAGGTTTTCTTTATTAATCTGCTCACGCAGGCTGTTTTTAATAATGTTCACGACTTCCTCAAAGGTGTAATCTTCCCGGTCTACCCGAAATTCAGCAGATACCACCGCGAAAAAGTTCTTGGTCGTAATGGAATCAAAATAGGGGCGCAAATTCACCGGGACCGCAATTCTTATCGGTTTTTCCTCCGGCATTCTATGAAGGTATTCCTTATACACAGACCATGCGAACACCGAAACGAGATATTCATTTATGGTTACTCCAAATTCCTTACATTTTGACTTGAGAGCAGCTACACTCATGGACATATGCATTACCCCAAACTCACCGGGTTCAAGCTTCTCGCCCTTTAAAATATATGCGCGCTCGGATTTATATATGTTCTTGTGCTCATTTCTGTAGTTTTTAAGAAACGAATCTTCTCTTGAAAACGACGTATATTCGGAAAGTCCTTCCTCCGGCAGTTTGGAAAGCTCTTCCTTGGTAAGCCTTAAATATTTATAGGTAAGCTCCTTTAGGAAATTCATTGCTCCCGCTCCGTCCGTCAGGACATGAAAGACCTCCAGATTGATTCGATTCTCATAATAAGTAACTCTGAACATGAATTCATTGTTCATATTCGCCCGAATATATCTGCAGGGAAAGCTGTGTTCTTTCATAACCTGCGGGGCCTTTTTAATATTTTCCTCAAAATAATACCAAAAGACGCCGCGTTTAAGCTTCATGTTAAAGCCGTCAAAGTCAGGAAGAATGGAATTAAGGGCTTTTTGAAGAGCCTCAGGATCAATCTCATCCTTAAGCAGAACACTTATCCTGTACACATTTGACATGCTCTCCCCTGCAATTACGGGAAACAAATGAGCAGTATTATCAAGTTTATCCCATTTTAAATAACTCTTACTCATGGCATTATTCCAATCAAAAAAGGATGTGAGCATCAAATACTCACATCCAATTTTACATTATTATGATAAAATATCAAGTCCAAGAAGCTTTGCTCCTTATGCCTCTGCCTTTTTATTGCTGTTCTTTACAATGAACAAAGCACCAACAATTAACAATGTACCAAGTAACAGGGATACATATGTGTTCTTAACAAGGCCTGCAACAATATACATTACAAATGAAATGGCTGCAACAAAGAGTGCATAAGGAAGCTGAGTTGAAACATGGTTAACATGATTACACTCTGCTCCGGCTGAAGCCATAATCGTTGTATCAGAAATAGGTGAGCAGTGGTCTCCGCATACAGCACCTGCCATACATGCTGAGATAGAAATAATCATCAGTGTAGGGTCGGAATTCTGGAATACATTTACAACGATAGGGATAAGGATACCAAAGGTTCCCCAGCTGGTTCCGGTAGCAAATGCAAGTACACAAGCTACAAGGAAAATAATAGCGGGAAGCATATTCATAAGTCCTGCAGCGCTTGATTCCATTGCTGCGGCAACAAACTCTTTTGCTCCGAGAGAATCCGTCATAGCCTTAAGTGTCCATGCAAATGTAAGAATTAAAATTGCAGGAACCATAGCCTTGAATCCCTCAGGAAGGCAATCCATGCACTCTCTTAAGTTCATAAGCTTTCTGCAGATATAGTAAATAATTGTAATCACTATAGCCACGAAGCTTCCGAGCATAAGTCCTACGGATGCATCTGAATTTGCAAAAGCTTCCGTAAATGAAGCACCTTCAAAAATTCCGCCTGTGTAAATCATACCTATAACACAGCAAATGATAAGTGTAATGATAGGAAATACCAGGTCAACAACCTTGCCTTTTCCGACCTTTTCATCATCAGCTGTAGCATCGAGATATGTTTCCTTTGCCTTCATGGGTCCGAATTCAACCTTTAAAATAATCAAAGTAACCATGAAAACGATGGTGAAAATAGCATAATAGTTATAAGGGATAGCCTTTAAGAACAGCTGGAAGCCGTCTTCTCCGTCAACAAAGCCCGTTACTGCTGCTGCCCATGATGAAATGGGAGCGATAATACATACGGGAGCTGCCGTAGCGTCAATAAGATAAGCAAGCTTCTCTCTGGAAATCTTATGCTTATCCGTCACGGGACGCATAACAGTGCCAACGGTAAGGCAGTTAAAATAATCATCAATGAAAATAAGTACCCCAAGGAGTACGGTAGCAAGCTGTGCGCCAACCTTGGTTTTAATTTTCTTACTCATGGCAACGCCAAAAGCTCTGGAGCCGCCGGCTTTATTCATTAGTGCAACCATTGCACCGAGAATAACAAGGAATATCAGAATACCCACATTCCAGGAATCTGAAAGACTTCCTACGATACCATCCTGGAAAATATGAAGTACAGTACTCTCTATACCTTTGAAAAATCCTTCAGCGAAAAGGGGAAGTGAATAAAATACACCGCCAACCAAAATTCCGATGAAGAGTGAGCTGTAAACTTCTTTGATAATAAGTGCCAGCGCAATAGCTATAATAGGAGGCACAAGTGACCAAAATGTTGCATACATGTCCATAATAAATTCTCCTCATGATTTTTTCAGTACTTTAATGTACTAATGCTTTAACGCAACATATAATACCATAAAAAATATCAATAAACAATCCCAAAAATGTTAAAATCGCAACTAAAATGGAGCATCGTACAATAGTATACGATGCTCCATAAAATCTCCCCTTATATTTTACTTTAGCTTAAATTTCCTGAGCTGATTGCTTAAGCTTATTGCCTGGCCGGAAAGCTCATCACTGGCGGAGGCACATTCATCTGAGGTTGCCGAGTTGGAGGATACTACATCCGAAACCTGCTCTATTGCCTGACTGATCTGAATAACCATTTCAGATTGATCGTTTGATGCCGCGGCAATGGTATTTATTAAATCAGTGCAATCCTCTATTTCGGTTCTGATGGAATTCATCGCCTCCAAGGTTGACTGTGTCAGCTTGTCACCTACCGCAACCTTCCTGATTGAATCCTCAATAAGCTCAGCTGTGTCAGCAGCAGCCTGTGCACTTCTTTGTGCCAGATTTCGTACCTCATCCGCCACAACCGCAAACCCTCTTCCGTAATCTCCTGCGCTCGCCGCTTCAACAGCTGCGTTGAGAGAAAGAATATTGGTCTGAAATGCAATGTCATCTATCAGTTTTATGATGCTTGCAATTTTGGATGAAGCTTCATTTATTTCCTTCATGGCATTTGCCATGTTATTCAGTATATCCTGACCTTTTTCAACATCTTTGTTGATAGCATCAACTTTGTCCTTGGCATTGCCTGCGTTTTCAGCATTCAGCTTGGCCTTATCCTTTACTCCGTTCATGCTGACAGATACCTGCTCTAAGGCAGAGGACTGCATGGAAGCACCCTTTGCAATTGCAAGTGATGCCTTTGCTATCTCTTCCGAGCCGCTGTTAATCTGGAAGGCAGCACTGGCTACACTCTTTAATACTCCGTTATTATTCTCAACCAGAGTTTTCATTGCTTTTCCGAGCACGTCTTCATCACTTCTGGGAGTAACGTTTCCCGAGAAATCACCCTCAGCCATCCTGTAAGCTGCTTCAGCCATAACCCTATTCGAGGCAGCCATTGTTCGAAAGGCTTCCATCAAATCGTCAAACTCGTTTTTGTATACCGCATCAGGAACTTCCTCGTCAACGCCAAGCGCAATACTTTTCGATACCTTTGTCAGAATCTTTATCGGCTTTGTCGTTTTAATGGATATTATCGTCATCACTATTGCCGAAATGATTACAAATAGCATAGAAACATAACCCATATTGGTAATCACCTGATTAATGGTTGCCGTAGCATTATCCACGGCATATACGGTAAATACAATGTACGTGTTTCCTTCTGATATGATATCTGCAATTGCGTATGCCGCAAGATACTCAGTAGCATTAACCGTTATTGTCTCTGCCTTGCTCTGACCTGACAGGGCATTGTCTGCTACAGCCTTAAACTCATTTGTCATTACGGCACCCTGGGAAAATGAAATTACATTCCCGGCCATATTAAGTACAAACGTATAGCGATTATTTGCTTCGTCCGAAACGGAATCGGCAAGCTTTCGCAAAAACAGCATTTTCTCCTGCTCCGAAGCATCGGAATTCATGTATAGAGTTACTTCATTTGCCACAGTTTTAGCTGTTTCAAGCAAATGTGCGGATTCGTTTGCCTTATACGCACTCTTTAAGCCCACAGACACAGACGCGGTCACTATAAGAAAAGAAAAGAGAACACAGCCAACGGCAGGATATATTAGCTGCATATGCAGTTTTCTCCTGCTTTTTTTCCGTGTCTTAATGTCCTTATTTACCGTGTTTGTTTCCACAGCATGCTCTTTTTGGAAAATTTTTAAACTAAGCTTACGCATATAACTCTCCTTGTTCACTTAACACACTATTTATAATCATTGATAAATTCAATCATTGAAGCTGTTACAAGCTGATACTGTTCCTCCCAGGATATTTCAGGTTCTCCGTCACCGGCCTGCGGACCATAGGAGCCAAAATACGCGTGGCACCCGCCTTTTACTACTACATTTCTAAGGCATCTGGGTATAGGCGTTTTGTTTTTCTCTATAAGCTCGGGCGTGCATATCCCGTCATTGGTAGCCGTAACGGATAAGACAGGAAAACAGGTATTGGAAAAATCACTTGTTATTCTTGAACCCAAGACCATAATACCTTTTAAACCATCTATATTGCTTAAAGCATAATCCTCTGCTGCCGTCCCCCCCATTGAATGACCGGCTATAAACCAATTTGAAACCTTAGGAAAGTCCCCATACACTCTGTCTGCGGCTTCCTTATCGGAAACGGCCAGATTCATCGGCATCTTCACTATAACGCACAAAAATCCGTTTTCCGCAAGGCTGCAGGCATAGGGTGCATAGGCTTCAATGTTGATTCTGGCACCGGGATAGAATATTACTCCCGTATCATAATCGCCCTTCGGTTCAAAATACAGACCGTTTGCATAATCATTATTTACCGATACTGCAGCAGGCGGATTATCTATATATGAGAATGCCGTCCCGTCACCATCCGAATAATCGGTCAGATAGACAAAAACAGTGGCCGTCAAAGCCACCACCACAAGCAAAATACTAAGCAAAACAATCTTTGTTTTCTTTTTCATAAGACACCTTCCTTGGCGAAGAAAAAATATAAATCAATATATCGGATAAAATTTGCAGTCATTAGTGATTTGAATGTGCAAATTATCAATCAATACATAAATTTTATCATATTTATTCGAAAAAACAATATAAGGTAAACAAAAAAAGGCTTTGAGTTTTACTCAAAACCTTTCAAATTTTACGCATTTTAACTTTTTAATAATTTATTTATACTGTTTTTTTGCCTATGTTCACAATACGGACAATAATAGGACTAAGTACCATATTTATTCCCATCTCAATAAGGAAATTAACACCTACCAGAGACACGATCATAAATGTACCCACATTGCTGCCGCCGGCCCACTGTGTAATGGTATCCATGAAAAATAGCTTACATCCGATAAGAAACACTCCGGTATTCACTATCGGGCAGACAAAAGCTGCAAAAATAACCGCTACAAGACTGTTCTTCTTTTCAAGAGTCTTATAAGCAAGTCCTGCCAAAAGTCCTGCAAGAATACCTTTAACCGCTACAGTAAGAATTGTTCCCACGGGGCTGATAGCCAAAAAAGCATTGGCATCACCGGTAAGCATAACCGTAGCTGCAAACACAAAGCCCAACCATGCTCCTGCTTTCCATCCGTACAGTGCAGCTCCTACTACTATCGGAATAAGTACAAGTGAGATTGAGAAAAGACCTGTAGGTCTGATTAGTACCGCAAGTGCCTGCAAAACAATTACTATCGCGCTCATCAGCCCGACACCTACGATTTTCTTGGTTCTGTTATTCATTTTATCGCCTTTCCGCTATTGTTCCGCCTTAATTACGGATACAATGCTTATGCAATTATAGCTTTTTTATTTAAAATATTCAACACCTGATTCAAATATTTTCAAATCCTGCTCACCATAAATGTTGATGGCAACGCTATCCCCACGACGTTCGGAATGAGCCATCTTACCAAGGCATCTTCCATCAGGTGAAGTAATTCCCTCTATGGAAGCATAGGAACCGTTGATGTTGTATTCCTCGTCCATGGAAATATTACCTGCCTGATCGCAGTATCTTGTAGCAACCTGTCCGTTTGCAAAGAGTTTGTCAATCCACTCTTTAGGTGCAACGAAACGGCCCTCTCCATGAGAGGCAGGATTGCAATATACGCCTTCAAGTCTTGCCTTCTGTAACCAGGGAGATTTATTGGAAACCACCTTGGTATATACCATCTTGGATATATGTCTGTTAATGGTATTGAAGGTAAGTGTGGGTGCCTGGTCATTCTGGCCTGTTATGGCACCACCGGGAACAAGTCCGAGCTTAATAAGTGCCTGGAAACCGTTACATATTCCGAGAGCCAAACCGTCACGCTCATTAATAAGCTTCATTACAGCTTCCTTCATCTTCTCATTTTGGAAAGCTGTGGCAAAAAACTTCGCCGAACCGTCAGGTTCGTCACCGGCAGAAAATCCGCCGGGGAACATTATTATCTGTGCCTGAGAAATTGCCTTTTCAAACTCGTTAACGGAGTCTCTGATATCCTCTGCTGTAAGGTTCTTAAATACCTTGGTTACAACGCAAGCGCCCGCTCTCTCAAATGCCTTAGTAGAATCATACTCACAGTTTGTTCCCGGGAAAACAGGAATAAATACTGTGGGACGTGCAATTTTATTCTTGCAAACATATACAGAATCACACTTAAATGCATTATCGGGAAGAGCTTCACATCCCTTTAAAGCCTTGGTTGGGAATACTTTCTCAAGCTTTGAAGTCCAACTTGAAAGTGCTTCATCCATGGTAATTACCGCATCCTTGTAAATGAACTCAGGTGCTCCGATTACCTCTCCTATTACTTCGAATTCCACACCGGTCTTATCAAATTCTGATACCGCATCATTAGACATTTCAACAATAATATTGCCCATGCCGTTTCCGAAAACTACCTTTTCATCCACGCTGCTTAAGAGTTTTACTCCCAGTTTATTACCGAATGCCATCTTGGAAACAGCAGCTGCAACACCTCTTGAATCCACTGAATAAGCTGCTTTAACACGACCTACCTTAACTAATTTGTGAATAGCATCATATAGCTTCTTGGCTTCCTCGTACATAGGAATATCATACTCATCCTTAGGTATTTCAAATAATACTATTCTGTCTCCTGCGTACTTAAATTCAGGAGAAACTATCTCATTTGCTTTTGCAATATCAACTGCAAAGGAAACAAGTGTTGGAGGTACATCTATATCGTTAAAGGTACCGGACATTGAATCCTTTCCACCTATTGAAGGAAGTCCGAAACCAATCTGTGCATCGTAGGCTCCGAGAAGAGCGGCAAAAGGCTGACTCCAACGGGATGCATCGGTTGTCATTCTGCGGAAATACTCCTGGAATGTAAATCTTACTTTGCTGTAATCTCCACCTGCGGCAACGACCTTACTCAAGGATTCAAGTACGGCATAAATTGCTCCGTGATAAGGACTCCATTTAGAGAGATAAGGGTCAAAGCCATAACTCATCATGGTCACGGTATCTGTTTTTCCGTTGAGTACCGGAAGCTTAGCAACCATTGTCTGAGTCTCTGTCAATTGATACTTTCCGCCATAAGGCATAAGGACTGTGCCCGCACCGATTGACGAGTCAAACATTTCAACAAGCCCCTTCTGTGAGCAGACATTCAAATCGTTCAAAAGGCTGGTCCATGCCTTCTTATAATCCTTTTGAGAAAGAGCTGAAGCCACGGAAGGTACAGCATATTTTTCTAACCAGTTATCTTCCTTAACAGGCATGTCTACTTTGACATCTGTTTCCTGATGAGCTCCGTTTGTATCAAGGAAAGCACGTTTTAAGTTAACAATATCCTTTCCTCTCCAGGTAAGCACCAGTCTGGGCTCTTTTGTAACAGTTGCAACCGCAATAGCTTCAAGATTTTCCTCTTTGGTATAGCCCATAAATTCTTCTACGTCCCCGGGAGCTACTACAACAGCCATTCTTTCCTGTGACTCGGAAATGGCAAGCTCAGTTCCGTCAAGGCCGGCATATTTCTTAGGTACAAGGTCAAGATTAACCTTAAGTCCGTCAGCCAGTTCTCCTATTGCTACAGAGACACCGCCTGCACCAAAGTCATTACATTTCTTGTTTAAGCGTGATACCTCGGCACGTCTGAAAAGTCTCTGGATTTTCCTTTCTGTAGGAGCATTTCCCTTCTGAACCTCCGCACCGCAGGTCTCAATTGAGCTCTCAGTATGAACCTTTGAAGATCCTGTTGCACCGCCACAGCCATCACGACCGGTACGTCCGCCTAACAGTATGATTACGTCACCGGGGTCTGAGGTTTCACGAATGACATTCTTTCTGGGAGCGGCGCCCATAACGGCACCGATTTCCATTCTCTTTGCGACATAATCCGGATGATATATTTCCTTAACCAGTCCTGTTGCAAGACCGATTTGATTTCCGTATGAAGAATATCCGCTTGCGGCACCTCTTACAAGCTTCTTCTGAGAAAGCTTTCCTTTAAGAGTTTCGGAAACAGGTACAGTAGGATCTGCAGCACCCGTAACACGCATTGCCTGATAAACATATCCTCTTCCTGACAAGGGATCTCTGATAGCTCCGCCAAGGCATGTTGCCGCGCCACCGAAGGGCTCAATCTCTGTCGGATGATTATGTGTTTCATTTTTGAAAAATACCAGCCACTCCTCTGTTTCGGTATGGTCCTCATATTCCATTTCAACAGGAACAACAACAGAGCATGCGTTGATTTCGTCGGATTTTTCCATATCCTCCAATTTGCCGTCAGCTTTAAGCTTTCTCATAGCCATAAGAGCCAAATCCATAAGGCAGACAAATTTGTCCTCGCGGCCTTTGAAAATCTCCGCTCTGGTATCAAGATAACTGTTGTAGGTTGTCTCGATGGGATTTCTGTAATAGCCATCCATAAATTCTACATTCTTAAGTTCTGTTGAGAAGGTAGTATGACGGCAGTGATCTGACCAGTAAGTATCAAGCACTCTGATTTCGGTCATGGAAGGATCACGTTTCTCATCATCCTTAAAATATTTCTGAATATGCAAAAAGTCTTTAAAGGTCATGGCAAGACCTAAAGATGAATAAAGCTTTTCAAGTTCGGTTTCATTCATATCCTTGAAACCGTCAAAAATAATTACATCTGAAGGCTCATCATAATTTTGAATAAGTGTGGCAGGCTTAACAAGTCCTGTCTCCCTTGAATCTACAGGGTTAATACAGTATGCCTTGATTTTCTCGAAATCTGCATCACTTATGTTTCCAAGAATCATATATGTAACAGCAGTCTGTATAATCGGCTCTTCGTTTTCGTTTAAAAACTTCACACATTGAACCGCTGAGTCTGCTCTTTGGTCAAACTGTCCGGGAAGGAATTCCACGGAAAATACTCTCGCACCTTCTGGTCTTTCAAAATCTTCAAAGAACAAATCATCAACAGGAGGCTCGGAAAACACTGTTTTGCATGCTTTTTCAAAGCATTCATCCGAAATATTCTCAACATCATAGCGAATGAATACTTTTACCTCATCCACTGATATTCCGAGATAGTTTTTAAACTCCTCATGTAATTCATTCTCCTTTACGGCAAAGGGCTTCTTCTTTTCTACATAGATACGTCTTACGTTGTCCATCAAATAAATCCTTTCCACCATATCGGTGCATCATTTTTTCACTATTAAATACTATACAACGAAAAAAATTATGTCACAATAGCAAAATAGGCAAAAAATCATTAATAAGGCATCACACTTTTTCGTATTTTTACCATATCCTTGATTTTTACGAGGGTGTAAAATTAAGTGTGTAAGTTCCTTCAAAACCTTTTACTTATGACAAAATAATGATTATGATTTATGAAAGGACACATTTATGGAAGGAACTACACTTATGGCTAAAAAGAAAGAACCAACACCTGCTGAAAAC
>JAZQNB010000015.1:0-82178 GCA_045627085.1 Lachnospiraceae bacterium
TGTTGAAGTAAAGACAGCTGCTAAAATGGCACAGGCCAGTGACTTCATTGAAAAAATGGATGACCAGTATGATACGGTTATCGGAGAAAAGGGTGTAGGTTTATCTGGAGGACAGAAGCAGAGAATCAGTATAGCAAGAGCACTTTCTAAAAAGGCACCAATTCTTGTAATGGATGACTCTACCTCAGCACTTGATATGGAAACCGAACGATTAATCCAAAAGACATTAAACAATCTTGAGGATACAACCAAAATAATTATTGCGCATCGTATAAGTGCCGTCCGTAATGCTGATGAAATTATATTTTTAAAGGATGGTAAAATATCTGAACGTGGAACACATGAAGAATTGCTTAAGCAAAAAGGATTATATTACGAAACCTATGTATCACAATACGGAAGCACAGACATAGGCGCATAAAAGGAGTTGATTATATGGGTATAAATGCTACCAAAGAAGACGAACAAACAAATTCAGTCAAAAAGACAACAACGCTTTTAAGACTGTACTCATATTTATTCAAATATACTAAAGAAATAGTATTTGTATTGTTTATTATGCTGGTAGTTACTGCAATCTATCTATACAATCCTATGCTTATTGAAATTGCCATTGATAAGTATATTTCCGACAAAGATTTCATTGGATTAGTAAAATTGATTATTTTTGCATTAATAATCAATATTATTGCAGTGCTGCTCACAAAATTGAGAATGAAAATTCTGGCTAAAATGTGTAACAAAATAGTATTTAACATAAGAAAAGACCTTTATACACATATTCAGACATTAGATTTTCATTTCTTTGATTCAAGGCCAACCGGCAAGATATTATCAAGAATTATGGGTGACACTAATTCACTTAAGGATATACTCTCGGATTCAGTGTCCTCCCTAATTCCTAACTTTATCACAGTAATAGCGGTTGTAATCATAATGATTATCAAAAGTCCCAAATTAACACTGGCATCGCTCTCATCTCTTCCGCTTTTACTAATAGGAATGATCTTTATTGAAACCGCATCACATAAAAAATGGCAGATTTTCAGAAAGAAATCCTCAAACCTTAATGCCTTTGTACATGAAGACTTTGAAGGAATTAATGTAATTAAAAGCTTTGATGCAGAGAATGAAGCCAAAGACGATTTTAAAGTATTAGTTGATGAACACGAAAGTGCATTTTTAGGTGCTGCCAAAATAGTTGATACTTATTTCCCTGTAATTGACACAAGTTGGGCTATCGGAATGGTAATGCTTTACTATGTGGGTCTTAAGATTATAGGGGCTGAAAATATTTCTATCGGTTTAATGTTGGCTTTTGGAACATACCTATCAATGTTCTGGCAGCCTATCAGTTCACTGGCAAGCTTTTACAATCAGTTAATTACAAATATTGCGGCAGCTGAGAGAATTTTTGAGGTTTTGGACACTCCGTCAGAAGTAATAGATAATGACGGTTCGACAGATTTTAACCAAATTAAGGGAAAAGTAGAATTCAAAGATGTAACCTTTGCATACTCGGATGCTCCAAATGTAAATGTAATTGAAAACGTGAATTTTGTTGCAAATCCTGGTGAAACAATAGCCCTTGTCGGTCCAACCGGAGCCGGCAAAACAACAATTATTAGTCTGATAAGCAGATTTTATAATGCTACAAAGGGAAAGGTGTTAATAGATGATATTGATGTTTCTGAAATTACACTACACTCTCTTAGAAGTCAGCTGGGAATAATGACACAGGAAAACTTTTTATTCACAGGTACCGTAAAAGAAAATATTAAATACGGCCGACTTAATGCTACAGATGAAGAAGTAATCGAAGCCGCAAAAGCAGTTGGAGCACACGATTTCATAATGAAAATGGAAAAGGGTTACGACACTGAGTTGTCGGAAAGAGGCGGTGGCTTATCCATAGGCCAGAAACAGCTTTTAGCGTTTGCAAGAGCATTCGTTTCAAAGCCCAAAATATTGATACTTGACGAAGCAACCTCCAGCATAGACACCAAAACCGAAATACTGGTACAGAACGGTATCAAATCCCTTTTGGCAAACAGAACAAGCTTCGTGATTGCGCATCGCCTTTCAACGATACAAAACGCAGACAAAATACTCGTTATAAACGATAAAGGTATTGTAGAATCAGGTACTGCCAAAGAATTAATGGAAATAAAGGGCGAATATTACAAATTATACATGGCACAATTTACTATATAAGCTTAGGATTTATTCCATTCTCTGATATCAGAATTAACAAGAGCTGTAAACAGCCGTTCCTTCACACCGGGTGTATGTTTATTAATCTCCGAAAGAAGTTGTCTGACATAACTTCTTTCGGAGTTTTTGTCATATGGGCAGGGATTTTTAGAAATACTAATATTATACTTGTTGATAAATCCTATCACATCAGCTTCAGAAACATAAATTAAAGGACGAATTACTTCTAAATTTGAATCTTCAAAATATGTTACTGGCCTAAACGAAGAAAAACGTCCTTCATATATAAGTGAAAGCATAAGCGTCTCGACCACATCATCTTTTGTATGAGCATAGGCTATTTTGTTACAGTTTAACTCCTTAGCCCTGTCAGAAAGCGCCCCTTTTCTGGTTCTTGAGCAAAGACCGCAACCATTTGCTTTGGCCAAATCAGAAATAGTTGTATGTATAATTTCACATTGAATATTAAGCCGGTTACACAAATCCGTAATAGGCTTTATATCAAAGGCTTCAAAACCTAAATCAACTGTAACTGCCACAATTTCAAAAGCAGAATCACTATACTTTGAAATTCCGTTTATTGCGCACAATAAAGCAAGGGAGTCCTTGCCGCCTGAAACTCCGACGGCAATTCTATCCCCTGCTTCTATCATCTTATAATCTTTAATTGACTGTCTTACAAGACTTTCTAATCTTTTTTGTTCCATTATCTGTTTTCGTCAACGTAAATCTGAACTCTGTTCTGAATAATACCTGCAACATCTGCTGCAGATTTCTGACCGCTAAAGAAAGCATCAGCCTCTTCAACAATAATATTCTGAATGTCTGAGTTTTCAAATCCGGCACTGGTAATATTCATTACATAATCTTCTATCTCTTTAACCTGCTCTTCGTTCAAAGGATCAATTATTATAGAATCGTTACCATTCCAATAATAATAATCGTTATAAATCTTTTCTCCTGCAGAATTTAAATAATAGTCCTGTTCGGTTGCTTCTTTTATATGAATTTCAAAAGCCTCTTTATTTACCGGAATGGTATATGTAAGCTTCTTTTGATAATCAACATCTAAAACTGACTTAAGCAGATTCCAGGAAGCATCTATATATTCGGTTTTAGATGAAATAGCATACATGTTGTAACAGGAGAAAATACCACCGTTATTATTCTTTGTAGGAAAACCTGTCAACATACAGTCACCGGCAAACGTACCGTTAAATGTTTCTGTAAGATTTTTGATATCATACATATAAACATTTGAAAGAAGTACATTATCCTCCAGATATCTTGTCTGATAATTATTATAATAATCTTCATTGTAATAATCGTCACCAAGCACCTCGGGAATGGTCTTTGAGAACTCAAGTAACTCTATAAACTCATCAGAATTAAAGTTACATTTGCCTGTTGACATATCGACAAAATCATTTCCCATATACTCAAGTGCAGTTGTAAAGAACCAGCTTCTTTCGTAATCGCTAAACACAACCGTATCAGGTGAAATCTGTTTTGCAATTTGATTTACTTCACCCAAGGACATTCTGTCCTTGTTGCCAAATAATGATTTCTTTCCTGCAAAGGTCTGAATAGAAAATGAAGGGAAAACATAATAAAGCTTTTCTTTAATTCGGTAAGCATCAAATACATTCTGTAAATAATCCTCAGGGTTAATTTCAGAATCTGCTTCCATAATAGCATCGATACTCATAAGCAGGCCCTTGGTTGCAAATTCATTTGCAAGCGAAGTATCGCTAAAATAAAGAATATCAGGTCCTTCACCTGCCAAAATTTCATTCTTCAAGGTAGTTTGACCAAGTTCATAATCGTCATCGGTATTATAAACCTTATAATCTCTTACAATATATTTGTAAAAATCAGATTTTTGATTAAGCTCTATAGCCAAATTAGATAAATTATCATCAATATAAAGGCCACCGATAACAATAATATTTTTATCAGGAATATCTTCGGGCTTAATATGTGTAAACAAGCCATACTTATTCATGCCGTCATGATAATCATAAAAGTTGGCAAAGAACATATCCTCTGTTAATTCCAATATGTTATTATAATTGCCATCATACATGTTAGAGTTAGATGCATTCATTAAAACATTACCGAAATCATCACCCAGATTGTAGTAACACAAACCAAGGGAGGAAGAATAAATTATATCATGAAATTCACCCGCACACATATTATAGCTGTCGTTTCTGACTGACTCGGGAAGTTCAACACTCATTGTAATCTTTCCGGTCTTCAAATCAACCTTGGAATAATATTTGCTTTCCCAATCATCTGAATAATAGGAAATAAATACATTATCTTTGGAATCAATGGAAATATTTTCAAAATAAGAAATTTCTTTTCCATTATTTGATATCTTAACCATATCTCCGAAATTGCCGCTCTTATCAATAGGAACAAAATATGAGCTGTCTCCTGAGTAAACTAAAATCGCGCCGTCTTTTGAAGGCAATATTTTCTGAAGATAGGAATAGTCATCATCGTTATCATCTTCTTCAAGCACTACATGCATAAATTCATTTCCGTCTGTATCATAACCGCATACATACTGATCATACTCATACACGTATTCACCATCAGTGCATGAATCAACAGAATGATATCCCTGAGCATATAAGGAGCCGTCACTTCCAAAGGCAAAGTTATACATGCCGAAATATTCATATGAATAGTCTTCTACTTCTTCACCGTCATAGTCACGCATAAAGTCTATCGGTTCTGACACTTCAGGTTCTTCATAGTAGGCCTCTTCGAACATAGAGCTGTCTTCAAAGGATTCTTCATACACTATCGGCACATCACTGATATCATTTTCAAAAGAAACCAGTTCTTTAGTAGACTTTATCTTACCATCCGTGCCGATTACGACAATAATATATTCTGACTTAGAATAAGAATCATTGTAAGTATTACCCGAATATACGCAATACAGGTCACCATTTACAAGCGAAGCCGATTCAAGATACTGATTGTCCGTTGTAAAAGGAACCGAAGACAAATCGATTTCATTAAAGCTGTAAACATTTTGTTTTGCCAATAAATTATTGGCTTTGTTTTTCTCCGAATCAGAAACCTTTGTAGGCTCATTTCCAAGCTCTACCTTGTCGGTATTTTTGCCGTTGCATCCCTCACTCTTCTTACAGGAAGTCAAAGAAAATACCATAGTAAGCGCAAGTAATATAGAAATTACTTTTCTCATATTTTTGTTAAAATTCTTCATCCTTTTTCCCTCTCCTTTTTTTTAAAATTACTTTTCGGTTTAAATAATCGGATAAAAAAATGATCAAATCCTTAAAATGTTTTTCCCTGGTCAAAAAACAATGTAAAACCCAAATTATGAATAATAAAATATCATATAATAAAAGAATTGCCAAGCCAATATCTATAAAATCAATTCGAAATCTATAGACCCTTGACAAATTTTCAAAATAAGGCAATCTGTAAATCCCCAAATCTATTCCTGTTTTGGATAAATTACGTATACACTCATACGAATTCTTAAATAAAAATCTGTCGGAATTTTCCATAAAATACGCTTTGTCGGAAGCAAAATCAAATTTCTCTTTAATTTTGTTCATAGCATAATGCTCTATCGGATTATATAGCAAGGCCTCATAAACCCAAACGTTTTCACTTGCTAAGCAATATGAAGCAGCAGCCTCCGTTGAAGTATAAATTACAGAATCAGTATATCCGCATTCCGAATAAAGCTTTCCATCCGGTTTTAAAACTACACCTATTATAGTAGAATAATGGCCATTAACCGATATTTCCTTCCCACAAATATCAGAGGAGCCAAATAGCCTCCAGGCAGTATCCGAATCTATTACGCATTTGTTTGTATTATCATCATCAAAATTAAAATAATAACCGGAAACCAATTTGAACGGATGAAAATAAAAGTAATCTTCATCAACTCCATATACAGTTAAAGGGATTGAAGTCTTATCGTTTTCTACAGTTCCTTCTCCGACAACCAAGGAAGATGCTTTATAATTCCTTTCACCATAACCGTCAATATCCAGACTGTTAATATAATCCATTAAAAACATGTCCAAATCATTCTGTGTCACACCACAATCGTCAGTGAAAACGCAGGTTACATAGCTGTAGCTTTCATCTTTGCTGTAACCGGAAAACACCTTAGTTTCCTCCAAAGAATTAACTATTGAATTACGAACAGCGAGCAAAAGAAACAAAGCAATAACCACAAAGACAAAACTCAAGAACAAACCAATATTTAATTTCAACTTTTCTCTTAAAAAGCTTTTAATCATTCTTATTAACACCCGGCCTAATAATTATCTGAAAGTCTGACCTGATCGCCGCTTGAAATAGGCTTATCGCATGCGGTAATGACATATTCCCAACCCTTTAAATCACCGGAAACGGCAGACTTAGTATCATCACTTACAAGCACTTCAACATTATAACGTTTGGCAATATATCTGTTTCCAAGCGGAGTATTCTTGGATTCTACAACCAAAACAAATTTCCCGTTATTGTCTTCTTTAATTGCGGAATTGGGAACAACAACATCATAATAAGCACTCTTCTGTCCGACTGTGACGGTAAAGGTCTGACCAACCATAACATCGCCTGTGATTTTGAAATCAATAAGCATATTTTTAGCTGGATTTTGAGGATCAACATGAATTCTGTCAACCACCAAATTAACGTCTGAATACCACCAGCCGTTTGCTATATCACCAATATCACCGACATTAACCTTTGAAGCCTGTTTTTTATCAACAGATAAGCTAAGATGATAGGTTGCATCAATGGGTTCAATGACAAAAGCAGGAGTAGCGGGATCAGTTTTACCGCCGGAATAAACATTTATTTCCGATATAATACCTTCCTTTTCACACAGCAAGGTTTCATCGTTTCTTTGATCCTTTATATTATCAAGGTTCTCTTTGGCACTATCTACAGCATCAAGCAAATCGCGAAGATTTAATATTTTACTGATACGAATAGACAAGTCATCCAATGCTTTCTGTTTATCGGAAAGTGTTGCATTTTTGTCATTATAAGCGTTTAAGGCAGCTGTATTATTTGCATCCAGAGAAATCATAGTAGCGTTATAATTTGCCTGTGCATTAATCAGTTCATTTTGCTTACTAAGCTTCTGAGAAGTCAATGCACCTGCATTGCCGTCACTAACGGTAACAGACAGTGCAATTCTGTCATCTAACACAGAAATTTCATCCTGAATTCTATCAATAGTTTTTTGAGCATTTAAAGCATCGATGGCAGCCTTCGTCTTATTTAATTCCGCCTCAGCTTTAGCAACTTCATTCTTGGCCTTATCTACTTCCTTCTGAGCGGCAGAAATTTCATCTCTGTATACGGATGCCTTCTTTCCGGCTTTCACCTCAGCGAGCAAATCAGAAGTAATATCAATGGAAAGAGTTGCTCTGTCATAAGCTTCCAATGCAGCCTCATAAGCAGCCGTTGCTTCATCCACTTCATCTGATTGAGTCATATCATAATACAAAAGGACATCGCCTTCTTTAACCACATCACCGACACGAACAGGAATTTTCTTGATCTTTCTAATCTTTTCAACATTAATCTGATAAGGGTCCTCTCCCTCTACCGTACCTGTACCTCTTACTTTTTGTGAAATATTATCTCCATAAACATAGGTTACTCCAACTTCGGGAAGAGAATAATTTAAAATTGTATTAGAGAAAAAAGTGAGCACTAAGAGCACAGCCAAAAAAATAATAGCGAAATTTTTAATCCACTCTTTTCTGTTTTTCTTTTCTTTGTTCATAACAGTTTCCTATCCTTTCAATCCGCTCTGCGACGTAATTCCTTCAACCAAATATTCTTCTCCGTAAAGAAACAGTAAAAGTCCGGGAACCATGTAAACGGTTGCAACTGCAAATGCAAGACCGACTTCACCGGCATTAATCTCATTCAAGAATATTGACAACGGATATTTATCCGAATCTGTAAGCAATATCAGGGGTTGTTCAACCATATTCCAATAATCGATAAAAACTAATATTGCTATCGAAAACAACGTTCCCTTGCAAAGAGGTAAACATATTTTACGGAAAATCTGAAATTCACCTGCACCGTCTATCTTAGCTGCTTCAATATAAGAGGACGGAATTCTCTTCATAAATTTCGTCAGAATATAAACAGCAAAAGGAGATACTATACCTGGAAGCCAAATCGACCAATACGTGTTGTATAATCCCAAGCTTTTTGAAACCAGATAATTAGGCACAAGCGTAACCTGATAGGGCATAAGCATTAATACAACATATATAAGGAATACAACATGCCTGAATTTGCCCATGTATCTTGAAAACCCATATGAAGCAAGGGAAGCTATCAACAATTGGAACAAAACAATAGGGACCACCAGCTTCACGGAATTCCAAAACTTAAATAAATAATCCGGGCTCAACAGCAAAAACGCCTTATATTGAGAAAAAGACACCTTATCAGGAATAAGTTTTAAATTAACTCTTTCTGAAATATAGGTTTTAGCACCGGTTTCGGAGGTTGCAAACACTTTGCCATAATTGGAATTAATTTCCGACTGGCTCATAAAAGAGTTCGCCATTGTAAGAATAATCGGAGACAAAAAGATTAAGGATATAGCCAAAACAATAATAAACTTAATACTGTTTCCGAATTTTTCCAAAAAGCGCTTAAGTATATGTTCAATATGTAATCTGTTTTCACTTTTAATTTTTACAGCCTTCAATTTGTTAACCTTCCACATCTTTTCCGTAACGATCTTCCACTGCAAACAATACAGAAATAATAATCACCATTACTATCGACATTAATATGGCAGCAGCTGATAAATACTGATAATCCAACGCCCTGAATTTATTATTCATAAAGTGTTGAAGCATATAAATCGAATCATACGGATAATCTCCCGTCAGTAAATACACTTCTCTGAACACTTTAAAGGAATTTATCAAACTCATAATAGTAACAAAAACGACTGTAGAGGATAAATACCGCATTTTAATGGTAAAAAATATCTTCAGACGATTAGCGCTTTCAAGTCTGGCTACTTCTACAAGCTCCTTGGGAACAGCTGCAAGTCCGGCCATAAATAGCACCATATTATATCCAAGATTTTTCCAAAGGAATAATACAACAATAACAAGTTGTGCATACTCGGACTTGAAAAAATCAATTTTATCGATTCCAAACTTTACAAGGAAATCATTAATCACACCATTATAATGAAATATAACCTGCCATATAAGAACAATCGATGCAACAGGTACCATAAGCGGTGTTAAAAAGAAGGTTCGAATCTGGCTCTTAAAGGGCATTCCGGAATCCAAAACCACAGCAAGCAGTAAGGATAAAATGACGGCCAGAGGAACCGAAATCGCACTAAAAACAGCTGTATTTTTAGCTGCTTTAACAAATGCACCGTTAGTTAAAATGCTCTTAAAATTATCAAACCATACAAAGTTCATTCCTACGGGATTGTCAATAAAAGCATATATCAAAACAACAACAAACGGAGCAACAAAAAATACTAAAACGCCCAAAATACTGGGAAGCAGAAAAGGCAGTGAGCTAAGCTTTGTACGTTTTAAAAATTTATTTTTCTTATTCTTTTTTACTTTGTTTTTCAGCAAATCTTTCAAAATAATAAATCTCCAAACCGTCATTTTCGCATCACAAATATATTATCATTTATAGCAAATAAAGTCACTTTAAAAATTAATTAAATTATATTTTTAAATGTAATAATTACGTAATATATAAAAAATCCCTAAGCTTTTAACTTAGGGATTTTTTCTAAATTTCTTTTGAAAGTTTAAAAATAAAATCTTTAATTCTGGCATTATCGGAATTAAACAATTCCTCGCTTGTTCCTTCGCCTTTAATATAGCCGTCTTCCATAAATATAATTCTGTCAGATACTTCTCTGGCGAACTGCATTTCATGAGTAACAATAATCATTGTCATATGTTTTGCAGCCAAATCCTTTATAACCTTTAAGACCTCAACCGTAAGCTCAGGGTCAAGAGCCGAAGTAGGCTCATCAAAAAACAAAATTTTAGGTTGTTTTGCAAGCGCCCTTGCAATCGAAACCCTTTGTTGCTGTCCTCCGGAAAGCTGACAGGGATAGGCGTTGGCTTTATCAGCCAGACCTAGCTGCTCAAGAAGGGCCATTGCACGGCTTTCGGCTTCTTCTTTGGGAAGCTTATCCACGCTAATTAAAGGATCCGTTATGTTCTTTAAAACGGAATAATGTGGGAACAAATTAAATTGTTGAAAAACCAGTCCAAAATATTTGTGAATTTCCTTTAACTCGTCTTTACTCGAATATACACTTTTACCATCGATTTCCTTCGCAGCATATTTGCCCATATAAATAAGGTCGCCCTTATCCAATTTTTCAAGCATCGTTGCCAGACGAAGCAAAGTAGATTTACCGGAACCGGAAGGCCCAATAATAGAAACCACTTCACCTTCTTCGATGGAAAAGGAAATATCCTCTAAAACATATGTATCGTCAAAGTGTTTTTTTACATGATTCATTTCCAAAAGCTTCAATTAATAATCCACCTCCTACCTGTAATAAGAAAAGGCTTTTTCGACCTTTTCCATTCCGGTTGCAACGATCAGATTGAATACATAATAAAACAAACCGGCAACCATAAGAGGCATAATTGAAGCCTGTGCAGCAGCAATTTGTTTAGCAACGGTAAACATTTCCGCCTGAGCAATTGCAAAGGCAAGCGATGTATCTTTGACCAATGTAATTATCTCATTAGTAACGGAAGGTAAAATACGCTTAATTACCTGCGGAAGAATAATCTTTAAAAATGTCTGATTCTTAGAATATCCTAACATTTTAGCAGCTTCATATTGTCCATTTGAAATTGACTCAATTCCGGAACGATATATTTCAGCGAAATAAGCTGCATAATTTATTACGAAAGCAATAATAACCGCAACGAATCTGTACCCCTGTCCTATCTTTGCCTTAAAGAGTAAAGACGGTGCAAAATATACAACCAAAAGCTGTAACATTAAAGGAGTACCGCGCATTATAGAAATATAAATTTTAGTGATGGTTTTCACAAAGCCGTTTTTTGACATTCTTCCAAAGGAAATAATAAGCCCTAAAGGAAGTGAAAATAACAAAGTCAAAATAAATATTGCCGTGGAAACCAACATTCCGCCCGAAAGCTTTTGAAGCATTACTAAAAAATTCATTACAAACCTCTGCTAATTACTTGCCAAGACAAACCATGTCCTGAAGACCCCACTGTGTAGCAATCTCCATGAATTTTCCATCATCAACCATTTCAAGTAATGTTTTCTCTACTGTATCTCTAAGTTCTGTATTTCCAAGAAGGAAGCCAACACCATACTGTTCGCTTGAAAGATAATCATCAAGAACAACATAAGCATTATTTCTCTCGGAAATCTGGTACTCTGCAACTCCTATATCCATGGCAACAGCATCAATTGCGCCGGCCTCCAAATCAAGGAAAGCAACATTATAATCTGAATATTCAATAAGGTCAGAGAAGCTTGCACGTAAATCCTCATTGTCATTAATTGCGGAAAGAGCTGAAGAATCTCTCTGTACACCTATAGCCTTACCTGCAAGGTCAGCCTGAGAATTAATTCCTGCATCAGCAGCAACAACAAACACCTGAGTATTATTTACATAAGCCTGTGTAAAAGTATACTGTTCTTCTCTACCGTTCATGGTAAAGCCGTTCCATATACAGTCAATAGTGCCATTCTTAAGTTCCATATCCTTTGAATCCCAATCGATAGGACGTTTAACAAGCTCCCAACCGTTTCTTGCGCAAACTTCTTCGGCAAGTGAAAGGTCAAATCCAACATACTCACCATTATCGTCCATATAACCATAAGGAGGGAATTCAGCATCAAAGCCTACAGTGAAAGTCTTTCCCTTTGAACCGCATGCTGTGAACATGGTCATGCATAAAACAACTACTAAAAATAAAGATAATTTCTTTTTCATTCTTTACACCTCTGTTATTATTTTATAATAGCAACAATTGTTGCTAACCGTAACACTTTGCCATATTAGCATACTAAAGTGAAGCTGTCAAGAATAATTGATTTATTTTAACATTTTATACAGTTCTTCAGTCGCAAGTCGTGCCTTTGCAACATAATCACCCTCGATTTTAGGGAAACAGTAGAATAATATCTCACAGTTTCCAATGCAAATCATATCTCCGATTTCATACCAAAAATAATCTGCATACAGGCTGTAAGACAATTTAGGAGGCAAATGCATCAATTGACTTCCATTATTATCATATAGATTAAAGCCGGAAATATCATGAATTAATCTGCCGTCCCCTATCATATAAATAGCTTTAAAGTCAATCATTGCGCCGATTGATACAGGCAAATCCAAGCCATACTTACCGTTTACAATATCATTTTTTACTTCTTCTCTCTCCCATAAATACCAGTCGGAAACGAATTCAAATTTAGATTCTCCGACAGTATTATGAAGTGTTCCGTCTTCTCTTAACTCATATTCATTAAAGCAATTTTGACATTTAACTGTAATACCTTTCCCAAGCATTTTACCTTCAACCATGCAATGAGGGCATTTATACAGAACACGATTCAAGCCATCTGCTCTGAAATTCTCTTTGACCAAAACATTTTTTTGCTTTTGCAATCTGAATTGATCAAATGTAAAATTTTCTTTGAGTATGACATTAATCTCCTCATTAGAAAGGCGGGCGATATCATCAACAGTCAGGATACAGTCCATATTAGCTTGAACGGTAACATTCCTTTTTTGAAGATTATTGTATAAAGGGTCAAGTGTAAATGCACCTTCTGTCTTAATCATAACAACAGGTATATTCATAATTTTTATACATTTGGATAAACCGGCCGGAAGCGGGGTTGCTGTACCGTCAAAGCTGTAGCTTGCTTCCGGATACATCAAAACGGAGGATTTATAATTTTTCACTACATATAACATATCTCTTACGAGATTAACATCGGTTAAAAATTTCCTTGTCGGAATACAACCCAGCCTTCTCATCAATTTTTCTTTTCCAACAAATCCGTCAGAAGTACATACTATATGAAATTGTCGTGGGAAAATAATGGAAGCTGCAATTTTTAAATCTATAAAGCTTGAATGATTCATTAGGTACAAAACCGGTCCGGACTTAATTACAGACTCTGCTTTTTCTGTCTTTTCCAAAGTAAATTTTGTTTTCTTTAGTTCACCAATCGACAACAATTTAAGAAGCAGTCTTAATAACATCGACTGTCTGGGAGGATTAATATGCTTAGAATGTGGAATTGTAGCCAAATCATCAATATTTGCAGGTATAGTTTTAATTTTCATATTCAGACTCCAAAAATTTATTCATACTTAACTTAGAAAACGTTATCCCGGAGATAATTCTTTTCGACCCGCGATAAAATAATTTTACGAAACAGTTATATCTATGTCAATATTTCCGCACACGAAAGGACCCCTTGCCGGGGAGCAAGAGGCCCTTTCGTAATCATATAGGAGAAAGTTTATTTATGAAAAGATGTAGTCAAAGTATTAAGTAATTCGCCTAAAACAATAGGCTTAGATATAAAGCCGACCATACCGACGCTTTTTGCTTTTTCACGATATTCTTCAAAGGCATTGGCTGAAATCGCAATAATTGGTGTTTTATTTATATCAAAGGCTTTAATCTTCAGTATTTTTTCGGTTGCCTCATATCCATCCATAATCGGCATCTGAATATCCATCAGAATGGCATCATATGCATTCGGATTTTCGCTTATCATATCCACCGCATAGCAGCCGTCCGTTGCCTCAAATACAGTTGCACCAAAGGAAGACAATATGTCATTTGTTATTTCTCTGTTAAATTCATTATCTTCTACAACAAGTATTTTCTTGCCCTGAAGGATTACTTCTTCCTCAGATGTATTGTCAACAGCAGACGCTTCATCCGTTGTGATATTAAATTCCAAAGTTACGGTTACCTGAGTGCCGACACCCTGTTTTGAATCAATTTTTATATCTCCGGCCATTAGGTCAACAATACGTTTTGTTATCGCCATACCCAAGCCCGTGCCGGAAATTCCGCTTATAGTAGAGGACTTTTCTCTGGAGAAGGGATCAAATACTCTTTTTAAGAATTTAGGATCCATCCCGATTCCGTTATCCTTTACTACAAATGTATAGGTCGAGCTGTTGCTTTCCTTGTGGAATTCTTCGTTAACACTTAAGGAAACCTTACCACCCGGATGTGTATACTTAAGCGCATTTCCCAAAACATTAAACAATATTTGTGAAAGCCTTAGTTCGTCGAAAATAATATTCTTATTAACTATTTTTATATCATCCGAAAAGTCAATTCTTCTGGAATTAGCTTCTGCTTCAATAATATCCTTAATACTGTGTATGCATTCGCCTAAATCCCCTCGGATATTATTAAGATTGACCTTACCGCTTTCAATACTCGACATATCCAGTACGTCATTAATAAGCTTAAGCAAATGCTCTCCCGAAGCAGTTATTTTATTTAAGCAGTCCCTGACCTTCGCCGGATTATCTATATATTTGCCGGCCATTTGGGAAAATCCCAAAATAGCATTCATCGGCGTTCTGATATCATGTGACATATTAAACAGGAACACAGATTTTGCATCATTCGCAGCTTCGGCCTTTTCCATAGCGGCCTTAAACTGCTCCTGCTCCTTGTTTTTCTCTTTTAATTCAGATTCTTTATCATAAATGCCGAGAGCAATTTTATTATCACAAGCCACAAATCTGAATCGTATAATACGATTCTTCTTACCTGTTTTAACGGTAAAATCAAACACTGCTTCATTTTTTCTATTTAATACAGATTTGATTGCTTTTATATCCAGGCTCTTAATAAACACTTCTTTCTGTTTTGAAAGAATATATTCATCTGAGATTTTCTGAATAAAATCAGAATAAGTATTTAACGAAAGCTCATCAAACAATATATCATATGCTTCTTTTGAATATTGTAACGAAAATACTTCCCCATCATTTTCAATAAAATAACCTGCAATGAAATTTTCGGAGAGAGCCTTGAAAATAATGGTTTTATTCTCAAGAGCCATACTCTCCTTTATTTCACTGTCAATTGTTCTCATAAGGCAAATTGCGGGAATATCACTAATAGATGCATCCCGGAATATTACCTTAGCTTCGAACCAATGTATTTCTCCATCACCGCAAATCCTGCGGTGACGGAATGAAACACTTCCCTCACCCCTTTTGAAAGACTCGATAAGAGACTCTCGATTAAACAGCTGCAGAAATTTTTCCTTTTCCGCCTCATCCGGAATCGGTTCGGCACCTGTTAATATAAGACTATCGAAGGTGCTTAACTTATAAGCATTCTTCGTTAAATCTTTCTCGTTTAAAACATGAAACGTATTTTTTTTAAGGTTAGCAATAACGAAAACGGGATAAATCTCACGTAGAGCATATAAAACCATATCTTCTTCAGTTTTGCTCTTGAAATTCAATCTCATAAACCCTAAACTAACCCCCAAATTTTATGCACCTACCCTTTCAAAATCTGCTTTACGATTTTCAAGACACCGCAAAAGTTTTGGTGAAAAAGTACCGCATTCCCCATTTAAAATCATTAGCAGTGCTTCTTCGTCGGATAGTGCTTCTTTATAACATCGCTCATGTACCAATGCATCATAAACATCAGCTATTGATACAATTTGCGCGGCTATCGGAATATCTTCCCCTTTTAGTCCGTCCGGATAGCCCTTCCCATCATATCTTTCATGATGGTGTCTGCAGATTGCGTAACAACAATCCTCATACTCAACTTCCCATACATTTTTTATCTTCTCTAAAATCTGACTTCCCAAAACAGTATGTGTTTTCATAACTTCGAATTCATCATCTGTTAATCTGCCCGGCTTTAGTAAAATATCATCTCTAATTGCTATCTTTCCAATATCGTGCAATGCACTGGCATTGGTTATTATTTCAACATCTTCATCTCTTAATCCATATTCCGGATAATTGTTTTTCAATTCATCCGCCAAAATACGAGTGTATCCCTTTACTCGAAGGACATGCTCACCGCTTTCAAAATTTCTGGATTCAATAATATTACTAAGTACATCAATTATATTAATATTACTTTTCTTAAGCTTTTCAGCCTGCTCCAGTAACATATTGTATTGATTTTTTAGAGCTCTTGTCTGAATCTCAACCTTCTCTTCAAGACTGTTTTTGTAAATATAAAGGCTCACAACATTATTTACCCTTCGCCTCACCAGCTTATGGTCAAAGGGTTTCCTGATAAAATCGGCTATGCCATATTCAAAGCACCTTTTCTCAGTCTTTAAAGATTGATCAGAGCTGATAATAAGAACAGGAATCCTGTCAATGATATCCATATCATTCAGTATACCTAATACCTCATATCCATCCGTTTGTGGCATAAATAAATCCAACAGAATTCCAACTATTTCATCCTTTTGTTGTTTCAATATGTGAATCGCAGCTTCTCCGTCAGCCGCTTCAAGTATTATGTAATCATCCTCAAGAATTTCCGAAAGGATTTCTCTGTTCATTGACTGATCATCAACAATTAATAATTTATTGTTCATAATACCCACACTTTCGTAATGGTTCCTAATCGAGTTGGTTTACCAGATTAACAATTTTACTATATTCGTCTGAAACCATTTCAACCATTAATGAAATATCCTTCGTGGGTTCTCCGTTGCGAAGTGCTTCACAAAGGACATCACAGCCTGTATATAATTTTGTCATCCCCATATTCATTCCCATTCCCTTAAGTGAATGAGCCATACAAAATGCTTCAGACCAATCCATTACAGCTAAAGCATCCTTCATTTTCTTGGTATAGTCCTCTACAATAAATTTCTTTAAATACTTTGTAATTCTTTCATCGTTAACCAAACGAGATAAAACCTCTGAATAGTCTTCATCCAAATTCAAATAAATCTCTTTTGCAGTCATAATCTTCCCCCTATTTACAATTCTGTCCCTTCCAGCAAATGATTGATAGCATTGTCCAATACACTGGCAAGCTGTTCGCTTCTGATAGGTTTAAGCAAATAAATTGAAGCTTTAACCTCAAGCGCTCTTGATACAAAAGCATTAGTGACAGTTAAATATATGATTACACCATTATCCCCCATCTGTCGTAAAGAGGCACCTAAATCAATACCCTTCATTCCGGGCATAATCATATCTAAAATATATATATCAAAACCCCCGTTTTTCTCAATATAATCAAGCAAATCAAGTCCGCTTGAAAACACTGTCACTTCAGTATCAAGATTTTTGTTATTAATATAGTCGGATACCTGGTCTTTAAGGATTTCCTGTTGCATGGCATTATCATCACATAAAGCAATTTTAATCATTGCAACACCTCCCGCAAATATAATTATAAGCTTCATATTTATTATAAATGATTGATATAAATTATGTAGTTTAACATTTACGCAAAACAATAAAAGTTTTACGCAAATAAAAAGACTTTACACTAAGCAATAGTGTAAAGTCCGAAATTTTACTTACATAACCTCTTTCATCTTTTCATAAAATGATGCACAGGCGTTCTTTGATGGGAACAAGGTGGAGCCACCTTTAAAGGTAACCTTTTCCCTGTCGACGGCATCAACATTGTCAACATTGATAACAACACTTGCGCCACAGGTGACAAAGGTCTTTCCTCCGAGTAAAGAGGCCACCGCTTCCATAAAAGGCACCCGAAGAGTTAAACCCTCAACGGAATTCTCATCCTTCAAATGATACGCAAGGCTACGATTAACTATATCGACATACAAAATATCATCGGTGCTGATAACCTTAAGACCGTTCTTGGTCTTTACATTAATGGATGCAGGTTCTTCCTCTTCTATTTCTTTAATTGCCCTGTCCAAAACTTCATAGACACGTGAAACAGAAATCGGTTTAAGCATATAATAAAATGCACCGACAGAATATGAATCAACAGCATAATCGGCCGTAGCTGTAGTATAAATGATTTTGCCCTCATCTCCGATTGCACGCAGTTGCATACCTACGTCAATACCCTTCATCTCAGGCATAATCATGTCAAGCAGGTAAATGTCAAAAAAGCAGGTGCTTTTAACAACCTCTAAGAGTTCCGCGCCGGAATGGAAACAATGTACACGCGCAGCTACTCCTCTTTCTTTAACATACTCACTTACAATTTCTTCAATCAGTTCCAGTTGTTCAGAAATATCATCACAAAGAGCTATCCTAATCATAACGTACCCCATAACAAGTGTATTAAATTGAACAAATATTTATTTCATTATACATTCTTTTTTTTAAAATGTCAAAACGGGCAGCTTACGCCACCCGTAATAATTTAATTTTGGAATAAATCTGAATCAATATACTCAAGTTCAGTAGTCTCAATAATCTGAGAAACCTTGTCAGCTTCAGAAGTTTTAATAACAATCGATGCATCCTTTGAGTCGGTTGTAAGAGCATATAAATACTCTACATTAACTCCTGCCTTACAAATTTCCTCCAGAATTTCCTGTAAAGAACCAACATGATGATTAATCTTAACCGCAATTACATCCGTAAGCTTTGCAGAAAACCCGGATTCCCTGAGAACATCTTTAGCCTCCTGGGGTTTATCAACGATAAGCCTAAGCATACCATAGTCAGAGGTATCAGCCAAAGACATTGAAAGAATATCAATGTTATTGTTTTTTAATACCTTAAGCACTTCTCCAAGCCTGCCTTCACGATTTTCAAGAAAAATAGATAATTGCTTAATAAACATGTAGTAAACCTCCCTTATTATTATAAGTTACGTTTGTCAATAACATGAACAGCTTTTCCTTCACTTCTTTCAAGCGTAGAAGGCTCAACAAGCTTTACCTTAACTGCAAGCCCTATCATATGCTGTATGGAAGAAGCAATTTTTTTCGTCAATCGTTCAAGTTCCCTAATTTCATCAGAGAAGAATTTTTCATCTACTTCAACCTGAACTTCAAGAGAATCAAGATTGTTAACTCGGTCAACAATCATAAGATAATGCGGCTTAACCTCAGAGATTTCAAGTAATGCAGCTTCAATCTGTGAAGGGAATACATTAACACCTCTGATAATAAGCATATCATCAGAACGACCTTTAAATCTTGACAATCTGGCCAATGTACGACCACATTCGCAGGGTTTATAGCTGATGCTTGTAAGGTCACGCGTACGATATCTTATAAGCGGCAAGCCTTCCTTGGTAAGAGTAGTAAATACAAGCTCTCCCGTAACGTCTTCTCCGGCGGAAGTAAGTGTATTCGGGTCAATTATTTCCGGCAAATAATGATCTTCAAATACATGAAGTCCGGAATGCTTTTCACAATCACAGGCAACACCCGGTCCCATAATCTCAGATAAACCGTAAATGTCATAAGCGTTAATATGAAGCTTGGCTTCAATCTGCTTTCTCATTTCCTCTGTCCAAGGCTCAGCTCCGCATACTGCAGCACGAAGCTTAATCTTGTCAAGGAGGTTATTAGCCTCCAGTGTTTCTGCAATATGGAGCAAATATGATGGAGTACAGGCTATTGCCGTAACATTGAAATCCGTCATCATGGTAACAAGCTTTTTAGTGTTTCCGGTGGATTGAGGAACAACAGTTGCACCGATTTTTTCAGCTCCATAATGAGCTCCCAGTCCGCCTGTAAACAAACCATAACCATAGCATATCTGAATAATATCCTCTCTGGTGATACCGGCCATTGTATAAGCTCTGGCTACGCACTCGCTCCAGATTTCCAAATCATGTCTGGTATATCCCACAACGGTAGCTTTACCTGTAGTACCGCTTGAAGCATGAATTCGTACTATTTCGGATTGTGGAACTGCAAAAAGACCGAAAGGATAATTATCTCTTAAATCCTGTTTTGTGGTAAAAGGAAGTTTCTCTAAATCCTCAATACCTTTAATATCACCCAATTCCAAGCCAACCTGTTGCATCTTGTTACGATAAAAAGGAACATTATGATAGACTCTGTCAAGAGTTTTTAACAGTCTGGCACTTTGAATAGCAGTGATTTCATCCCTGCTCATGCATTCCTTTGTTTGATTCCAGTACATAGTTTATGTCCATGCCTTTCTTTTAAAGTTAATCTATTTCTCGTATCCGACAAGAAAAGCTTTCTTGTTGATATCAATTGTTTTAGGTGGTACGGTTTTCTCAATAACTTCAAGCCATGATTCTTTTTCAAAATCCATATGCTTTGCAGCAAGGCCTAACACTATTACATTAAATGCTTTAGCATTACCGAGATTTAAAGCCTCTTCCATAGCATTGATGGAATACACTTTATGTTCTTTTGAGAGATTCTCAATTATATTTTCGGGATAAGAAGCTGCACCTGTTACAACAGGCATAGGATCTATTCTCAAGTCATTCACTATGGCTACTCCGTCTTTTTTCAAGAAATGAGCATAACGAAGGGCTTCAAGTCTCTCAAATGCAATAAGTACATCAGCCTGACCTTCTTCTACAATCGGTTCAGCTACCTTTTCTCCATAACGCACAAAAGTAACAACGCTTCCTCCTCTTTGAGCCATTCCATGTACTTCAGAGAGTTTAACGTCATATCCGGCAGCCTGAGTAATACCTCCCAAGATTCTACTGGTAAGAAGGGTTCCCTGTCCACCGACACCTACAATCATAATATTTTTTGTTTCCATTGTCCACCCCTCCTATTTAGCCACACAATCAATTGCATCAAACTTGCACATGGATTTGCAAAGTCCGCAACCATTGCACATAGTCTTATCAATTGAAATTGTTCCGTCAGCATTTTTAGTAAGCGCAGGGCATCCCGGTTTCAAGCATGCACCGCATTTTTTACATTTTTCAGGAACGGGAACACAGACATTCGGGAAAACCTGTCCTTTTAAAAGAGCGCAGGGAGCCTGTGCAATAATAACAGACAGCTCGTCCTTTGCCACTTCCTCTTTAATTACCTTTCTAAGCTGTTCCTGATCAAAGCTATTTACAATCGAAACATTCCTGATACCCATTGCCGTACATAAATTATCAATAGGAATAGCAGGAACAACTTCTCCCTTAAGAGTTTTTCCCGTAGCTGCATGATCCTGATGACCCGTCATTCCTGTTGTTGAATTATCAAGAATTATTACAGTACCTGTGCTCTGATTATATACCATATTCATTAATGAATTGACACCGGTATGCATAAAGGTTGAATCGCCTATAACTGCAACCCAGTTTTTAATATAATCTTTTCCTTTTGCTTTTTCCATTCCGTGAAGAGTAGATATACTGGCTCCCATGCAGACTGTTGTATCTATTACAGATAAAGGTGCAACTGCTCCAAGAGTATAGCAGCCTATATCTCCTGCCGCATGAATACCAAGCATCTTTAAGGCAGTAAATACACTTCTGTGAGGGCATCCCGGACAAAGAATGGGAGGTCTTTGAGGAACCTGACTTTCTACGGTATCTACGGTTTCATTTAACAAAACCTTTCTAAGCATGTTGGCACTGTATTCACCCTGTCTGGTAAATATATTCTTTCCATCACACTCAATTCCCCAGCTTCTAACCTGCTCCTCAATAACAGGCTCAAGCTCTTCAAAAATCACAAGTCTGTCAACTTTAGATGCAAATTCCTCAATCATTTTCTTAGGAAGAGGATTTACAACTCCAAGTTTAAGTACGGAAGCATTTGGAAATACTTCTTTAACATATTGATAAGGAATACCACTGGTAATAAAACCTATCTTGTTATCATTATACTCTACTTTATTAATGCTGAATTCTGCACCGTCCTTTGCCATATCATTAAGTCTCTGCTCAACGAAAATATGTCTCTTTTTAGCCATGCCGGGCATCATTACATTCTTTTGAGGATTGCGAACATATTCCTTATCGGGAATTTCCTCTCTATCGCATAATGTTACTGTTCCCTGAGAATGTGCAAGTCTGGTGGTAGTTCTGAGCATAACAGGTGTATCGTATTTTTCAGAAAGTTCAAAGGCATATTTTGTAAAGTCCTTTGCTTCCTGTGAATCACTAGGCTCAACTACAGGAATCATTGCTGCTCTGGCAACCATTCTGGAATCCTGCTCATTCTGTGAGCTGTATAAACCGGGATCATCAGCAGCAACCAATACAAGTCCTCCGTTTACACCGATATATGAAGCAGTATACAAAGGGTCGCTTGCCACATTAACTCCAACCATCTTCATGGAAACAAGAGAACGAACTCCACTGATCGAAGCACCTATCGCAACTTCAGTTGCAACTTTCTCATTAGGTGACCACTCCGCATAAATCTCATCATATTTTACAATATTTTCACTAATCTCAGTACTGGGTGTTCCGGGATAAGCCGCTGAAACTTTAACGCCGGCTTCATAAGCGCCTCTGGCTATAGCCTCATTTCCCAACATAATCTTCTTTTCAGCCATAATAATCTCCAATCTTTGATTCAAAAAAGCTGTTGATGCTTTATCACTTCAAAGCTTTAAATATCAAAAGTGTATTTTTTAAAATAAATCCGTAAATGTCAAAAATATATATGACATTTACGGACCTATAAGTCTCAAAAAGAAAAATAAAAGTTACTTTAACTGAGCAGCAACCTCAGCAGCGAAATCCTCGTTCTTCTTCTCAAGACCTTCACCAGTCTCAAATCGAACGAATCTCTTAACTGATACTGTTGTTCCTGCTTTCTTAGAAACTTCTTCAAGATACTTAGCAACTGTCTGTTTGCCATCCTCAGCTTTTACATAAACCTGATCAACAAGACAGATTTCTTTAAGTTCTTTGCTTACACGTCCTTCAATCATTCCGTTAATAACTTTTTCAGGTTTTGATGCTTCCTTAGGATCATTCATAATCTGAGCAAGTAAGATTTCTTTCTCATGAGCGATATAATCAGCTGAAATCTCATCTCTTGAAACATACTTAGGATTAAGTGCTGCAACCTGCATAGCAAGATTTGTAAGAGCTTCTTTGATATCATCATTAACTGTATCGCAAGCGCCCTCAACGATAACACCGATTCTTCCGCCACCATGTACATAAGATACTACACAGCCGTTAGAAGCTTCAACCTTCTCGAAACGACGGATTTTAAGGTTCTCACCAATTGTAGCAACCTTCTCAACCAATGCTTCAGAAACTGTCTTTGAAGCATCCTCGTTCCACTTCTCTGCCATAAAAGAATCCATATCTGTTGCACTTGATTCAATTGCCTGATTGGCAACTGCATTAACAAATGCTCTAAAGGTATCATTCTTTGCAACGAAGTCAGTCTCTGAATTAACTTCAACAACTGCTGCAACTTTATCATTTTTAACAACTACAGAGCAAAGACCTTCTGCAGCGATTCTGCTTGCTTTCTTCTCAGCCTTAGCCTGACCGTTCTTTCTAAGGAATTCAACAGCTTCATCCATATCGCCATTGGTTTCGCTAAGAGCTTTCTTACAGTCCATCATTCCTGCGCCTGTCATTTCA
This sequence comes from Lachnospiraceae bacterium, assembly GCA_045627085.1. Lineage (GTDB taxonomy): Bacteria > Bacillota > Clostridia > Lachnospirales > Lachnospiraceae > RGIG10340. The sequence goes on from JAZQNB010000015.1 coordinate 23,799, forward strand.
CGCAGTTCTTTTACCATTGATGCAGTAATATCTGCCATAATCGTATTCATCCTTTCTATGTATATGTGCCTGAATTTTCAGGCCCGCAAATAATTATTCTTCAGTAGCAACTTCTTCGATGTCAGCAGCTTCACCGTCAGCTTCAACATCTTCTTCTGTGTAAACTGCTTCACCCTGGTTTGCTTCGATAACAGCATCAGCCATTTTAGCTACGATAAGCTTAACGGCTCTGATAGCATCATCATTTCCGGGAATAATATAGTCAAGTTCTTCAGGATCACAGTTTGTATCACCGATACCGATAAGAGTGATTCCAAGTGCCTGAGCTTCCTGTACGCAAATTCTTTCCTTTTTAGGATCTACAACAAAAATAGCATCGGGAATTCTTGTCATGTTCTTGATACCGCCAAGATTCTTCTCAAGCTTATCCCATTCTTTCTTAAGCTGAATTACTTCTTTCTTGGGAAGAACATCAAATGTTCCGTCAGTAGACATTGTCTCAATAGCATGAAGTCTGTCAATACGAGACTGGATTGTCTTAAAGTTTGTAAGCATACCGCCAAGCCATCTCTCATTTACATAGTACATTCCGCAACGCTCTGCTTCAGATTTAACTGCATCCTGAGCCTGTTTCTTTGTACCAACAAAAAGAATTGTACCACCCTGTGCGGCAATTTCTGATACAGCTTTATAAGCCTCATCAACTTTTACTACAGATTTCTGAAGATCGATAATGTGGATACCGTTTCTCTCAGTAAAAATGTAAGGAGCCATTTTAGGGTTCCATCTTCTGGTCTGGTGTCCGAAATGTACACCTGCTTCAAGTAACTGTTTCATTGAAATAACGCTCATTTTATTACCTCCGTTTGGTTTAATCTTCCGTGTTTCTTTTATCAGCCTTCAAGCGTTTAAAAGCTTCAACTTTGATGAAAACTCATATTTAAGCACCGTCATCAAATAAAAACACGTGTTTATTTATAATCACAACGATGAATTATAGCATAAGAAAACCCCTTGTGCAAGGGGTTAATTTAGCAGATTCGAACTTTTCGAAGTACTTATTTACCGGTTAGGATTTTAGCGATTTCCTCATAGGAGGAATTTGCAGGGATTTCGAACATCCCGACACGGATATACCTGGCATAGCCTTTGTCACAAAGATACTTATCGAATTCTGATGCATCCTCAACAAGACCTGCTTCTTTTACGGATTTGGCAACAGTTTCAGAACCGGAACCTGCTTTGACGGTAACTGTATAATAAATACCTTCAAATTCCTTTTCATCAGTCGATATGTCTTCAGTTTCCGGAGCATTTGCTTCCTCAGAATTAACTTCTTCCTCTAATAAATCGACAGGTGAATCCTTCGGTTGTTCAGATTCATCCGGTATTTGGGTCGGTTGATTCATATTTGCAGATTCCGTATCGGAGGGAACTGATTCCTGATTGTAATCGTATTCTTTAATATCAGACAGACTTTTATCAGTCTGATACACCATCCCAAGTTCTTTCGCACGGGAAATAACATAATCATCATTTTTGTCCTGAATACGGTTATTCTCTATGGAAAGGAAAAGCACTGCTACAATAATTCCGATTCCTAATCCTTTTAAATACATTTTTATTTTCATATTTAGTCTCTTATCTGATATTTTTATAAAGGTCTATAACCAATTTTACTTCGCCAACACCAAGGCTCAATTCCTTTGCAATAGCCACGGTTGATTTGCCCTGTTTGTATAATTCCAAAATTCTGTCATTATTGTTTCCCTTATTAACAGGAAGGCTTTCTGCAGCATTATCTATAGTGTCGGCATCTGTAACGGTTTTTTTATCAGGCTTTACTTCTTTTACAGGCTTCTCCAAAGGGACGCTTTTCTTAGCTTTGGCATTGGGAATTTCCTCGATTTTCGTGGAATTCTCATAAGAGAGTTGATTAAAGGAGCTTACCTTTTCTTCAACTTCTTTTACGGTTGTATTAACCTTTGAAACTGTATTCTTTAAATTAGTATGTTTGTCATTGAGCATATCATAAAGGAACATTACTTCCTCGTGATTTTTGTGAATCTCAGACAAAACTGTATCTGAATACTCATTAACTGCCATTATCTTTTCATTCGTAAGCCGTTCAAGAGCTCTTTCGGTTTTTTCCATGGAATAATCAACAGCCTCATTAACTGTATCGTCTACCTGCGACTTTATTGATTTCATTTCTTCCTTGACTAAGGTTTTTATTTCATTTTCGATTGTCTTTTTGTCGGGAATAATTTCACTATCCTTGGAGGGAATAATAAAACCGGCGATAAAAATCAATACACCGGTTATTAATAATATAATTTGAAATGTTGTCATATATATCACCTTATATCTTCATGTCAAATCCTGATTTAATGTCAGAATTTAAAACAATTTTTTCTCTTTGTTCAGGAGCTTTCCTGTTTTTGCCACCATCTCCATGGTACTCACCTTTTCCTTTTTTCCTGGCGTCAGGGTCTTCGTTTTTCCATTCGGCATTATCAAAATTAGTCACATTATGAAGTTTTTTATCCATATCCCGCTGAAACTGATTTCCAATATTCATCTGATCAACATTGGATTTCATATCTTCATTATGTTTAATTGCAGTATAATCCTGTTGTCTTGTTAATGTCGTGATTTCAATGGAACCAAAAGCCATAGCTGACCTCTTTCTATAAAGGAAGCGCCTTTACATCTCCTCTTACAACTTCAAAGCAACAATACGTTAACTTGCTTTGTACAACCTGCGACAATTCTCCTATAACTATTGTAGTGCCGGGAAATACTTCCCCGTGAACAACAACCTTAGCCTTGGATTGAGCTTCAAAAAATTTCTGTAATTCCTTAAGCATGTCGTTCTTCTGTTGAAGTTCAATTTTCTTAGCTTCAATCATTTTTGCCGTTTCCATTACATATTTAGTTTGTTCAGGAGTAATTCTGGCACCTTTTGCTCTTTTCTCCATAAAACCCGCAATAACCGGTTGAGCGATTTTAATATTTTTAACAATCTCAGCTATATCTTTTTCAAGCTGAGTATATTCAGCTTTAATCTTAGGATCGACTCCAACTTCAACAACAGTTTGAGCGCCCATTTCACCACCAAGGTTTTTAACCGATACCAAATTATTGGCCTGAACATGTCCTCCGGTGATAAATCCTCTTTTACCGGCCACATCAACTTCCAGTCCCGCACTTACATTACTGTGCAAAATAGATTCGGTATATACGTTGCCCTCCGCTTCAACTGTGGCGTTCTCAATAAATTTGGCGGTTATGTCTCCACCGGCACGCAGAATTCCTTTACCCATACCATTCATTCCTCGGGCAATTACGATATTGCCACCTGCAATAATCTGAGCACCTTCAACAACGCCGTTAACGACAACATTACCGCCGGCTTTAACTACAAGGTTGGAATTGACATTACCGTGAATGGAAACCGAACCTGTATAATCAATATTTCCAACTGAAAGGTCAACATTCTCTACCTCAAAAACATCGGAAACAAAAACCTGTCCTTCTATTAGCATAACATGTCCGTCGACCATACTGGATAAAGTAAGTCCGTCATCAGAAAGTGCAATATTATTTCCATGTTTAAAAGTCAGTCTCTTTTGGTCTCTTGGTTTTATGCTCTGGCCCCAAATATTAGTTCCGGGAATTCCATCGGGAGCTTTGAAAATTCGAGCCAAAACATCATCTGCCTTGCAATGATTAATATTATTCAGATTGAAAAAGTCAACACTTCCATCCTCACGTACAGTAGGTTTAACATGAGTGTTGGTATTAAAATAAAATTCCATTTTATCATCATCGCCGTGAACAGGATTTGTTCCTTTGGCAACGACAAAATTGGTACAATAATGATCTTCGGACATAAAATGATTCTGTAAAGCTTCTATATCAATTCCGGAAATAATACCTTTATATCTTAAATCATTAATAAATTCATTTATGTTAAGTCGCGTTCCTGTATCAGATGCAGGATAAAATCTGGCAGTTGCTGACATATTATCATCTGCCACACTCAAAACGTAATTTTCATTAATAACGGGACAGGGAGCCGCGCATAGGAAAAAGACACAGTCTTCTTCAGTTAAAACTGCTCTCTTTAACATATTTAAATCATAATCAATGGAATTTGCCGAAAGATAATTCATGATTTCGGTTATCTGAAAAGACTCTCCGCCGTCAACCGGTGGAAACAGCTTGATTCCGAAGCCGCCCTCGGCTTTTACAATTTTAAAAAATCCGTTACGCATAATTAAACCCCTTTTCCCAAACTATCAGCTAATTGAATATATCCATGTAAGGTCCCATTTTCCCTTTCATTTTCTGCAGGGCACGCGTATGTAATTGGGATACTCTTGACTCTGAAACCTCTAAAATATTACTGATTTCCTTTAATGTAAGTTCTTCATAGTAATAAAGAGTAATAACTTTCTGTTCTTTATCCGTCAGTTCATTAAGAGCACTTTCAAGCATGGAGGTAAGCTCTTCCTTTTCGACATGCTCCTCCGGATGCTCAAATCTGGAATAATTTGTTACTCCGGAATCCTGGCTTATATCACTTCCGGCTTCCATAAACTCGTCCAAAGAAACAATTCCCGTTACTTTCATTTGAGACTGCCAGTCCAAATATTCATCGTCGGAAATACCTAAGCCTTTAGCTATTTCTTCATCTGTTGCAGACCTTCCGGTCTGAGTTTCTATTTCCTTAATAACGCTTTCAATTTTTTTCTGCTTTTGGCGAATTGTTCTGGGAATCCAATCCATTTTACGGATTTGGTCCAAAATAGAACCGCGAATTCTCAAAGAAGCATATGTTTCGAATTTTACTTCTTTAAGATAATCGAATTTATCAATTGCGTCTATTAACCCAAAAATGCCATAACTAACCAATTCTTCGTATTCAACATTATATCCTAAATACATACTTAACCGGCCGGCTACGACTTTGACAAGGGGAGCATATTCTATTATGATTTTTTCTCTGATATCGGGACTTTTAGTCTTAGCATATTCTTCAAGTATTTTTTTTCTGCCTGCTTCATCCATAAAATACACCCTCCTTTCGTATATTTATTATTTATACCCTCTTACTTTACGGATTCTGAATTATCCTCATTTTGATTATCTTCAGAATCAGTTTTTTCCCCATTTTCTGCCTCCTCGGCAGCTTTCTTTGCCTCTTCCTCAGCCTTTTTCTTTTCTTCGTTTTGCTTATCAAATTTATCCAAAACATATTTAAGCAAATTTCCTAAAAGTAGAAAAACCAAAAAAACAATCAAAAGAGTTAATAATTTTTCAGTAATTGAATAACCTTTTACATAAGTAATGATGCAAGTGACAGCTCCTGCCACCAGCATCATTACTAAAGGCATGCTCTTTCTATCCATTATTTGTTTCTCCAAGAAAACAATTAAATTGATTTTTCCGGTTTGCCAACTGCCCTGATAACATATTCCCCTGTTTCAGGGAAGAAAATTACTGTTCTTCCGTAATTTGCTCCACAGTCTTTAGCCAAAATCGGAATATTTAAGGATGCCAACACTGCTTCTACAGCTTCAACATTTCGTTGTCCTACCTGAACAATATCCGGTCTGCTGGAAGCAAACATTGCGGCACCTCCTGCAATCTTAGCAACAAGCCTGTTCTTGTTTGCACCCAGAGCTTCCATTTGTCGGACAAGTTCAACCACACCTGTATCAGCAAATTTAGCCAAATTTGAACTGTTTTTAATTGCGGTACTGTCTGGCAGCATTACATGAACCAATCCGCCGATGCCCGTGTTTGGGTCTCTGATTGCAACCCCCACACAGGAACCTAAACCAAGTGTCGTAACACCATTTGGCTTGACGCAGGTCTTTAAATCCGCCATACCAACTTTTATTATCTCACTCATTAATAGTATCCTTCTTAACTAATTTTATTCTACAGGTATGCCAAGTGAAATCAAAATCTTGTCATAGGAATCCAAATCAGGAATAAGAATAAAATATCCATCGATTTGAACTTCATCAAAAAACTGCGATTGAATTAGTAAAAGCTTATCGCCCATCATTCCAAATTGTATCGCGGGAACAGATAAAATAGCTCCGGCCATATCAACCTGCAAATCAGGCGGAGTGGGATAAATTTTTAAATTGGTCATAGAAGAAAGGGAATTCAAATATGCTCCGGTAATAATATTCCCGACTTCCTGAAGTGCGGATAATTCCATTTCGGAAAATTCATCACCTTCGGGAGCCATTCCCATCATCATTTTGTTAACCAGATGTTTGGCTGCCTGTTTTTCAACCATAAACATCATACTGCCGGTAATATCACCTTCAACGCCAAGGAAAACAGCCGCCATAATCTGTTCTTCCCCGCCCATAATCCCGCCGACCTCTGTCAGTTCAACGAGTTTTACCTGAGGCACCTTCATATCGATTTTGCACTGAAGCATTTGAGCCAAAGCAGTCATGGCATTTCCGGCTCCGATATTACCAATTTCCTTTAAGACATCATTATATTTTTCAGATACTTCTTCAAGGCTCTTGGAACTCATATTTTCTCCTTTACCTAATAAGCATTTTCCTCCAAGGTTAACGTGTTAAGGTCAAGTATTGAAATCAATTCATTACCATGTTTACCAACGCCTGAAACAAAATTAGTTCCACTGTCTTTTTTATTGTGCTGAACCTTATCAATATCTTCAGAAGTAAGAGTAACAACCTCTTTTACTTCATCGACTATAACGCCAACATTTCCCTGAGATTCAAGCTTTAAAATAATAATTCTGGTAGTTCTGGTATATTCATCATCGGGCAGAGACATTTTTCGTCTAAGACTCATTACGGGAATAACCTCACCACGAAGATTAATAACGCCTAAAAGATATGCAGGCATTTTAGGTACTCTGGTAATATTTTGCATTCTGACAATATTATCAATATAGCTTATATCTATACCATACTGCTCATCACCAAGTCTGATTACAATATATTGTACAGAATCAAAACTTTCTTTTTTATCTTCAGCTACCTGGTTAAAAGAATTCAATAAACTAAGTTGATCCATAGTAAGCTCCCCCTCCTTTACATAAGTGCATTAGCATCAAGAATAAGAGCGATTTCACCATCACCAAGGATAGTAGCTCCACTGATAAACTTGCACTGCTTAATGTATTTTCCAAGCGATTTAATAACGATTTCCTGCTGTCCGATAAGCTCGTCAATAACAAGTCCGGCCATCTGATCGCCCTTTTTAACAATAACAACAATCAGGTTTGCCTCAGGGTCGCTTGTACTCTGTACATCTAAAACCTCATTTAATCTGATAAGAGGAAGTACTGTACCACGAAGATTAATTACTTCTTTGTTCTGAACAAGTTTAACCTCTGAAGGAGCTATATCTTCGATTGTCTGAATTGAGCCGAGGGAAATAGCATACTTCTCACCGCCGACAACAACCATAAGTGACTGAATAATTGCAAGAGTAAGAGGAAGTCTGATAGTCCAGGTACTGCCCTCACCCAATTTGGTTTTAACTTCAACTTCTCCGCTTAAAGCTTCAATCTTTGAACGAACAACGTCAAGACCTACACCTCTTCCGGAAATATCCGTAATCTTCTTTGCAGTAGAGAACCCGGGATGGAACAAAAGATTGATTATCTCTTTGTCAGGCATATTGTAAGCCTGTTCCTCTGAAATAACGCCACGTTCAATAGCCTTAGTACGAACTGCTTCTACATCGATTCCGTTACCGTCATCTCTTACTTCAATAACAACATTATTACCGTCCTGATAAGCGTCAAGGAAGATTGAGCCAACAGCAGGTTTGCCTCTCTTTGCTCTTTCTTCTGCAGATTCAAGACCGTGATCGGCTGCATTTCTTAACAAATGCATCAAAGGATCACCGATTTCATCAACCACTGTTCGGTCAAGTTCTGTCTCTTCACCGGACATATATAATTCCATCTTCTTGTTAAGAGTCTTAGACAGATCTCTAATCATACGAGGGAATTTATTTACAACAGATTCAATAGGTACCATACGAACCTTCATAACAGATTCATGAAGATTGGTGGTAACATTTTCAAGATATTCAATCTGCTCATTAAACACGGAATTATTCGTTGCTTCACTCATGGTTGCCGTTGATACAAGTGAATTCTTGGCAATAATAAGCTCGGAAACAAGGTTCATCAAACCGTCAAGCTTTTCAATATCAACACGAACGGTTCTGTTGACAACAGGCTTTCCGGGTGTCTGTTTCTTCTCAGAAGCTTTATTCTGTGCAGGTGTGTTTTTAACCTCTTTAGCCTTAGTATCGGTTGAAGGTGTATCATCAACCTCATGATAATTTTTGGTATTCTCAAGAATAAGCTCTGCGCTTGTAACCTTTTCAATTTCTGAAACATTTTCAGCAGCTTTCCTGATATCATCACAGGAAGCATCAGAAACAACGATAAGAGTAAATTCCTTATCGAATCTTTCATCCTCTACATCCTGAGCGCTGGGATCGGAAACAATAATTTCGCCTTTTTCTTCAATAGCTTTAAATACAAGGAATGCTCTGGCAGCTTTAAGCAGACAGGAATCCTGAACTACTACATTAACTCCGTATACATTTTTTCCTGCCTTTTTAGCTTCCTTGATAACCCTGATTTGATGGTCATCAAGTGCAATTTCATTCCATTTGGGATCTTCTGAAGAAGCAGAGTCTGTTTTAACCTCATCAGCTTTTTTCTCAGCTTTCTTTTCAGGCTTTTTCTCTGAAGAACCGTTTTTGGAAGCAATAACATCATTTAATGCCTTGATAATGGCTTCATTATCATTGGTACCCTCATCGGCATTATTCTGAATATTATCGGTATACTCCTCCAAAGCATCAAGACACTGGAACAATATGTCTATCATTTCAGGTTTAACCTTTATTGTTCCATTTCTAACCTCGGAGAATACATTTTCCATATCATGAGTAAGATTCTGCATTCTCTTATAGCCCATAGTACCTGCCATACCCTTAAGAGAGTGTGCAGCACGGAATATCTCATTAATGGTATCCATGTTCTCAGCATCCTGCTCAAGTTCAAGAATTCTCGTGTTAAGATTCTGTAAATGCTCCTTTGTCTCATCAAGGAAAATCTCCAGATATTGATTGACGTCCATATTTCCTCCATTCTGCCCCTCATTAAGGCTCTTAATTAGTTGGATGTAAGTCCGACATTTAAAACAATTTCCTGTGCCATTTTGTCAAGAGGAACAACTTCATCTGTCAGTTCTGCTTTTTTAACATTCATCGGCATTCCGTATACAGTACTGCTTTGCTCATCTTGCGCCAACACGCGGATTTTTTTTGATTTCTTAAGATTTCTGATTCCTTCCGTTCCATCAGCGCCCATGCCGGTTAATACGGTACATACAACGCAGTCAAAATCAGATTCCGCAAGAGACTCGAACATGTAATTTGCACAAGGCTTAACGCCTTCCCTAAGTGGTGCATCAAAATATGATATTCTGTGCAAACCGTCATTTCCTTTGACAATTTTCAAATGACTGCCACCCATTGCCACATATACATGACCGTTTTCAAGCAAATCGCCTTCTTTTGCTTCTTTGACGGTAACCTGGCTGCAACCGTTAAGTCTTTCGGCAAGAGATGCCGTAAAGCCTTTTGGCATATGCTGAACGATAACTACGGGAGCATCAAGTTCAGCGGGCAATTCAGGAACAAGAGAAAGAAGTGCTTTGGGTCCGCCTGTAGAACTGGCTAATGCAACGATTTTCTTCCCGGGAATCTTTACTGCAGCCTTCTTTGCAATATCGATAACCTTAACAGTATTCATCTGATTTTTAATTATCTGAGATTTGTTGACAAACTGCTGTGGTTCCGCATCGGCAACCGTATCAAGAATTCTCAGAAAATTCTCAGAAAAATCAGTATCCCGACAGTCAATCGCATTTACAGGTTTATGAATAAAATCGAGTGCGCCGAGTTCCAATGCATCCAGTGTGGTTTTTGCGCCTTCTTTTGTATCCGTACTGGCCATCATTACTTTTGCAGGAATTTTGAATTTTCTAAGTTCTTCCAACAATTGCAGTCCGTTCATTCTGGGCATATTCACATCCAATACAACTGCATCATATTTATTCCTGCTAAGCAAATCGAAAGCTTCAAAACCATCTGTAGCTTTATCAGCAACCTGAAATCTCTTGTCAGTACTGATTATATCACACAGAACTCTTCTCATGAGTGCAGAATCATCAACTACTAGAATTTTTTTCACAATTTCATCAGCCATTTTGTTTTCTTCTTTCTTTTCGCTCTTCATCGAAAATAAATCTGATAATTTCCTCTCTTACATCAGGATTCATGTTAAAATATTCAACTCTATGCTCATATACTCCCGGGCGATTATTGGAATCTTTAATGGAAAGGACTTTGCCTGTCAATTCGTATCGTTTTCTGACTCCATCGCTTGAAAGCACATAGCTGATATATAAAAGGCTGCCAATTTCATACCTTTCAGTTGACAAAAAGCGTAAGCCGCCTCCACTTATATCCACTATAACACTTCTCTTAAGTGGTAATCCCGGCTGAAGTTTGAAAGGAGTATTGGTTTCCACTGCCTTTACTTCATTTTCTTCCAAGGATCTTGAATGCATTTCAAGTGCACAGCTGAATCTGAAAAACTCTCTTCTTTGATATTTTCTCAAATTGCTGTCCATTTCAACGACCAGCATATAAATGTTGTTACTTTTATATCTGTCAGTAATGGTTGCGAAGCATTGATATACCCCTGAAGAACCATAAATCACAAAATTATACTCAGTATCGACGGGAAGCAATATTAATTTTGTCTGCTCCATCGGCATTGTAATCTCCATAGTGTCATCGTTAATTACATTTTGTACTTTAGAATAATACACTTTTTTAATTACATTTCCATTTTCATCAACAGTTTTGTCAACGGGAGTAATCTCAATTTTATCTCCTTCTTTGATAAATTTCGACAGCATACGCTCCTCCTTAACTAATAATTATTTACCTGACACTATATGTGAAAAGAATGCCGCCATTCCTCTCTTAGGTTGTCTCTCACTTTCTTCTTTGTCCAAAAGTCTTAATGCTATCTTCTCAAAAGCAGCACTTGATTTGGCTGTCGGGTTTTGTAAAGAAACAGGCATCTGTTGCATTACTGCCTTCTCTAACAAATTATCATTTGGTACGCTGCCCAAATATGTAAGAGGAATTTTCAGGTACCTTGTAACAACAGCGTTTAATTTATTATATAACACAATTCCTTCAGTCTCTTTTTCGACACGATTTGCTATCATCTTTACTTTAGTCATATCGGCCTTAAATCTGGGATGTCTGTAAAGAGATTTAAGCAATGAATATGAATCGGTAATTGATGTCGGTTCCGGAGTAGTAACAAGTAATATTTCTCCGCTGGCAACCAAAAATTCTAATACTGCATCAGCAATTCCGGCGCCGGTATCTACAATGATAATGTCCGCAATAGCATCAAGCTCAGCCAGATTTTGAATAATATAAGTCAAATAATCACGGCTTAAATTACTCATACCCGCGATTCCGCTACCACCGGATATAAAGCCGACTTCCATTGGTCCCCAGGTGATAATATCCTTGATATTCATTCCCTGATATATTAAATCGCATAAATTATGTTTAGGAACTGCTCCAAACATAATCTCTATATTAGCCAGTCCAAAATCAGCGTCTAAAATAATGACTCTCTTCCCCATCTTTCTAAACTGTATGGCTAAATTGATGGAAGTATTGGATTTGCCGACTCCGCCTTTTCCACTGGTAACAGTGATAACTCTTGCAAGGGGTCGGGACTGGTTTTGACGATTAGCTTTAATTATTCTAAGTTTCTCAGCCTGATCCATTAACGTTTACCTCCAAGTAACTGTTTTACTGTCTTTTGAGCATTAAACGCCTCAATATCATCCGGAACATTTTGTCCGCAGGTGACATATGAGATAGCTGCATCAGTGAATAATCTGATATTTAATAAATTACCCACCGAATCGGTTTCATCCAGTTTAGTAAAAATCAGTCTGTAATTAGTAATACTCTTATAATTGTCAGCAATTTTTACCAGATCTTTATACTTTGTGGTTGCTGAAAGAACAAGGAAAATCTCAGTTTCACAAATGTCTTTAACAGCATCAAGGAGAGCCTTCATATTAGCCAATTGGTCCTCATTTTGATGAGAATGTCCCGCAGTATCCACGAAAATATAATCATAGTCCGAATAATCCTTTATGGAGTCCTTTAATTCATCAGCTGTATAAACAACCTTAAAAGGCACTTCCAAAATATTCGCATAAGTCTTCAGTTGTTCTGCAGCAGCAATTCTGTAGGTATCAGAAGTAAGCAAAGCAACTTTTTTCTTTTCATCCACTGCATAATTGGAAGCGATTTTGGCAATAGTTGTAGTCTTACCTACACCGGTAGGGCCCATAAACACAACAACCTTAGGGCCTTCAACAGCGGGTGTAATTTCTTCGGTTTTACCAAACTTCAGAATCATTTTCTGATATACATTAGCAAGCAGATAGTCCATGGGAACATTGGGCTTTTGAGCCTTTTTAATCTCATCAAGAATCTGATTGGCATATTTTTCATCAACCTCATTCTCAAGCATTGTAGAATAAAGCAATTTTAAAAACCTGGTCTGTTCTTCGTCTTCAACGCTTTCATTCTCCGATATTTCTGCAGCTTTAACTACAGTTTCAGTATTCTCGACAATTTTGTCCGATACTGATTTTTCTTCGTTTGCTGCCTGTGCGGAATTAAATCTGTTTTCCAAAAGAGTTTGAAGCGAATCTAATTTTTTCTCAATATTCTCGGAATTCAGGCTTTGATTAATTACAGTTGTTTTTGACGATTGACTAAGGGCAGAATTAATCTGTTGCTGACCGGTTCTGCTTGTGTTCTTCTCCTTGTCATCTTCTTCCTTTGCAACAGTAACCTCAACAAGCTTAGGTCGAAAAGAAGCAAACATGCCCTTTTTCTTAACATTCTTCTTAACGTTCATAACTACAACGTCATTCCCAAGCTCTTTCTTGGCAATAGCAATTGCCTCTTCTTCAGTTTTTCCCAAAAACTTCTTAATAATCATTACGCGGTCACCATTCCAACAGATTGTAATTCAATATTTGATTCCACTTCGTTATACGATACGACGATTAAATCCTTATAATAATCTTCCGTAAGTCTCTTAAAATACATTCTCACTATGGGAGAAGTAATAATAATGGGATTCTTTCCCATATTTTCCAATTTTTTAATCTCTTTCCCGACAGACTCAATTATCGCTTTGCTTCTTGCCGGATCAAGATTGAGAAAGGCTCCATTTTCAGTCTGTTTTACACTGCTCATAATTTCCTGCTCAATCTTAGGGTCGAGAGTTACTACACTGGTAGTTTCATGTGCAGGGAAGAATTTGGTGGAAATAGCTCTCTTTAAGCTCTGTCTTACATATTCGGTTAAAATATCGGAATCCCTGGTAGTAGGAGCATAATCGGCAAGAGTTTCCAATATTGTCAGTAAATCTCGGACCGAGATACCCTCTTTTAATAAATTCTGTAAAACCTTCTGAATTTCACCAAGCCCCAATACTTTAGGAACGAGATCATCAACAAGAGAAGGATTGCTCTCTTTTAAATTGTTGAGAAGGTTTTGGACATCCTGTCTGGTAAGAAGCTCGGCCAAATGATGTCTGATAATCTCAGTCAAATGAGTGGCAATTATCGAAGGTGGATCTACAACTGTATAGCCTAAGCTTTCCGCTCTTTCTCTCTGTCCTTCCGTAATCCAGATGGCGGGCAAATGGAAGGAAGGCTCAAAAGTAGGAATACCTGTCACTTCTTCTTCAACAAAGCCGGGATTCATCGCCATGTAATGGTCAAACAAAATCTCGCCTTCACTTACCTGAATACCCTTAATCTTAATAATATATTGATTAGGGTTTAATTGAATATTATCCCTCAAACGAATAATAGGAACAACCGTACCAAGTTCAAGTGCTATCTGCCTACGTATCATAACCACACGGTCAAGCAAATCACCACCCTGATTAACATCCGCTAAAGGAATAATTCCGTATCCGAACTCAAGCTCAATCGGGTCAACTGAAAGAAGGCTGTTAACATTTTCGGGTTGTCTGATTTCCTCGGCAGCCGCTTCTTCAGCATTCACTTCACTTTCAATCATGGAGGCTTCCATATTACCGGCAATAATTCTGCCGCCTATTATAAAAAGCAGACCCATTCCGACAAATAAAATTGTATTCAAATCAGTAAATATGCCAAAGAATGAAAGTGCACCACCTACCACATACATTACCTTGGGGACACCGAAAAGCTGTTTAATTATGGCAGGGCCAAATTCAGATTCTGCTCCACCCTTTGTAACCAGAATACCGGTTGAAAGAGAAATAAGTAGCGAAGGAATCTGGCTGACCAATCCGTCACCTATAGTTAAAATTCCGAAATTTTCAAGTGCATCAGTAACATTCATTCCACGACGCAAAATACCCATTAATATACCGCCGACAATATTTATGACTGTAAGAATTAAGCCTGCAACAGCATCTCCTTTTACATATTTAACGGCACCATCCATGGAGCCGAAAAAGGATGCTTCCTGCTGTATTTTATCCCTTCTTCGCTTTGCTTCTTTATCATCAATTGTTCCGGTATTTAAATCAGCGTCAATTGCCATCTGTTTTCCGGGCATGGCATCAAGAGTAAATCTGGCAGTTACTTCCGCAACTCTCTCAGAACCTTTGTTTATAACCAAAAACTGTATAAGTATCAAAATGATGAATATAATAGTTCCGACTATTAAGTCTCCGCCACCTACAAATTCTCCGAACGTTTTAACAACATTTCCACTTGTTCCGGATGTCAGAATCAAACGCGTGGAAGAAACATTCATAGCAATTCTGAAAATAGTTGTCAACAAAAGAATTGTCGGGAAATATGACATCTCGAGTACTTCTTTGGTAAACATACAGGCAAACAGAATTGTAAAAGCGATAGCAATATTAAATGCCATAAAGACATCCAATAAAGGAGCCGGCAATGGAACAATGAGCATTATAAAAGCAATCAGAATATAAATTGCAATCATAGCGTCAGTCCGCTGCAATTTAACAATATTCATGCTCATTACTCCTTCCTAATTATTTAAATATATATCACAAAAATCATGTCTTACCCTTTAAATGATATACGAATGCCAAAACCTCTGCTACTGCCTGATATAATTCCGGCGGAATTGCCTGACCAATATCAACATTTGCATAAAGCATTCTGGCCAAGGGTTTGTTTTCAACAATTTCTATCTGATTATCTCTTGCAACCTCTTTGATTCGTTGGGCAAGATAATTTTCACCTTTAGCGATGACAATAGGTGCATCAGACACCTCAGGGTCATATTTTATGGCGACAGCGTAATGTGTAGGGTTGGTAATTACTACATCTGCCTTGGGTAGCTCCTGCATCATACGGCGCATGGAAGCTTCTCGCATTTTCTGCCTGATTTTACCTTTAATCTGAGGATCTCCTTCCGACTGCTTGTACTCTTCCTTTACTTCCTGCTTTGTCATTCTCATATCTCTTTTAAATTTGGTTTTCTGGAAAATCAAATCGCCAAAAGAAATAACCATATAGACAATAGTAATACGAAAGCCTAAATCGGTAAGAATTTTAAGTAATTCTGCCAAAGCCTGTGAAATAGGCATATCAAAAACGGCAAAAATCAGCCCCCATTTATCATTTATATAATTATATACAACAATACCAATCAAAAGTATCTTCAATAAGGACTTGATAAGTTCCGCCAACGAAGTAACCGAAAACAATCTTTTAAATCCGTTTAGCGGATTAATATTGGACAGCTTGGGTTTTAAAGGTTCCCCTGATAGCTTCCACTTAACCTGAACCAAATCGCAAACGAAAGATACCGTAAACGATATAACCAGAATTGGAGCAATTATCAACAATATCTTCAAAAGCATTTGTCTGAAAAGTACAAATGCATCATTATCCGGAGTATATCCGTAGAAAAACACGGACATCTCTTCTATCTTGGAATAGACAAAAGAGAAAATATTAATAAAGCTGCTTCCGATATAGGAAGTAAGAAACTTCAAAATCAGAAACAGCGCCAATAAGCCAAAACCGTTTCCGATTTCTTTACTCTTAGCTACCTGACCTTTCTTTCTTGCATCCTCAAGTTTCTTGGCAGTAGCCGGTTCAGTTTTTTCTCCGCCTTCGCCTTGTGCGAAAAATTGCAAATTATATTCCAAAACCAATTTCACACCCCTAAGCTAAGCTTTCGACGAAGCCTGATAATAGTTGTTTCATTTCCTGGAAAATCAAATCAGCAGCACCCTCCAACAAACCTACGGTAAGGAAAATTATGCCAAGTCCAACAATAATTTTAATCTGAATACCCACGGCAAACATATTCATTTGAGGCGCTACCTTTGCCAAAACACCTAAAACCGTATTGAGCAAAATCATAACACAAAATATCGGCAAAATAATTCTAAAGCCGATAAGTAAATAATCCGACATAAAGAGAATGATATTTTCCAATAAACCGTCACCTTTAAAAGCTGCGCCGTTTATCGGAATCAAAACAAAGGTATCAGCCAAAGCGCCGAATAAATAACGATACATACCGGATGCAATCAAAATCAAAGTAAATACATATTGATATAAAACACCGGTAATCGAAGTGCTTTGCTTGGTCATGGGATCATATAAAGAAGCCATGGACAAACCGGTTTCCATATCTGCTATAGAACCGGAAAGGCTTACTACTGAAGTACATATATTTACTCCAAATCCAATAATCAAGCCTGTGAAGGCTTCCTTAATAACCAAAATTGCATACTCAAGCACAGTATCTGACAGCGGAAATTCAGCCGGTGCAAGTGTTGAATACAACAAAATTGATGTAAATAAACTGATTGCTATTTTAACTCTGTTCGGTGTATTTGCCATACTGAAAAAAGGAGCTATAAATACAAAGCAGGAAATCCTGACAAATACAAGCAGAAAATATTCAAGATCATATAACGAAAACGAATAATCAAGCATGAACCGTTCGCTCCTACCTATGTATGTAAAGAGAAAACTCACTCCACAAATTAACCGTATATTCGACAAGTGAATTAATCATCCAATGTCCAAAAATCATTAACGCCAAAAAAACACATACGATTTTGGGAACAAAAGTAAGTGTCTGTTCCTGGATGGATGTAACAGTCTGAAAAATACTGACTATTAAACCTATAACCAGCGAAACCAAAAGAATCGGTAATGAAGTTTTCAAAATCAGATACAGCGCTTCTCTGGTCATATCTGTAACGGCATCAACAGTCATAAATAATTACCCTCTCCGTTTAATAAAAGGTCTGAACAACCTGTCCAATAATCAATGACCATCCATCAGCCAATACAAACAATAAAATCTTGAAGGGCATAGAAATAGTCGTTGGTGGAAGCATCATCATACCCATGCTCATAAGAGTAGACGCGACAACCATATCTATTACAATAAATGGTATGTATATCATAAATCCAATCCAAAAGGCAGTACGAAGTTCGCTCACTATAAAGCTTGGAATCAGAACTGAATTAGGAATTGACTCCAACCTTCCGTCCCATTCTTTTCCTGCAATATCCATAAAGAGCTGTGCATCTTTCAATTGAGTTTGAGGATACATAAACTCTCTAATCGGTTCCATTGCCAGCTCCAAAGCTTCATCCTGTTTAATGACACCGTTCTCAAATGGAACTATCGCATCATTATACACACTTTTAATAGTTGGCTCCATAATAAAGAATGTCAATATCAAAGCCAATCCCGTAAGGACCTGATTAGGAGGAGCCGTCTGAGTATTAAGTGCAGCCCTTGTAAAATGCAGAACAATAATAATTCTGACAAAGGAGGTCATTGTGATGATGATTGTAGGAGCAAGAGCAATCATCGTTAGAATAATCAGAATTCTAAGTGATCCGTTCAATGTACCATTATCGTCATTGTATGTAATTGTAAGTCCGTTTTTGACATTAAGAGTATTTAACTCCTCATGTGTAGTTGCACTGCCCGGTTCATTTAAAACAGTTGAATACTCCGTATCTCCGGTAATATGTCTCTCATCCTCGGTTGCATAGGAAGTAAACGGATTACTCAATATACACAATATGCCTACCGAAATCAGCAGGCATAGTCTTTTTATTATCATGTTACCGGCAAACCTAAAATGAATCATGTTCGCTTTCCTTAATTCCTTCATCAGATTCAGCTTTCTTAACTGACTTTGTATACTTTTCAAGCAGACCCTTAAAGCTAAGAGTATTATCTTGCCTCTCAGCCAAAACTAAATCATCTCTGTTAATGTCGCCCAAAAAAGTAACATTGTCCTTAGATATTGCTACAACCTTATATATATCTCCCACTCGAACTATCTGTACAAATTTATTTGCTGCAATCTGATTGGATTCAATCACCTCAATATTGCCGCCAAATGTTTGCTTTTTTTGATAACCGGCTATAAATTTGGTAGAAAGCGCGGTTATCATAGCAACAAAAGCAAATACCAAAAGCACAGTTAATAGCTGAGCAAATGAGTCTACTCGATCCGCTAACAGAACTGCCATTATCCCACTACTTTCTTAACAGCCTCTATTACACGTTCAGCCTGGAAAGGTTTAACAATGAAGTCCTTTGCACCGGCCTGAATAGATTCAATAACCATGGCCTGCTGACCCATAGCAGAACACATAATTACAAGTGCTCCGGGATCGGCTTTCTTGATTTCTTTCAATGCCTGAATACCATCCATTTCCGGCATGGTAATATCCATAAGAACGAGATCAGGATTAACCTCTTTGAATTTCTCAACAGCTTTAAGGCCATTCTCAGCCTCTCCTGCAACGTTGTATCCATTCTTTGTGAGAATATCCTTAATCATCATTCTCATAAATGCAGCATCGTCACATATCAAAATATTTTTTGCCATATAACCATCCTCCGTTTGCTCTAAACAAAATATTTTTGCTTGTATTATTTAATAATCTCTGTAACTCTTACGCCAAAGCTTTCTTCGATTACAACAACCTCACCTTTGGCTACAAACTTTCCATTTACCAATACATCGATTGGTTCACCGGCAATTCGTTCAAGTTCGATAATAGTACCGGGAGTAAAGTTAAGTATTTCGGAAATAGATTTGGAAGTACGTCCAAGTTCAACTGTAACCTCCAATGGAACATCCATAATCAGATCTATATTTTCCTGACCGGCAATGGAGCTCAAGCCCTGCGAGAAGTTCTGGAATTGAGCAGGCGCAACATTTACGCCCATTCCCATCTGAGGCATTCCCATTTGTGGCATTCCCATCTGTGGCATTCCCATTTGTGGCATTCCCATCTGTGGCATTCCCATCTGTGGCATTCCCATCTGAGGCATTCCCATTTGTGGCATTCCCATCTGTGGCATTCCCATCTGATCCATTCCCATTTGAGGCATCGGGCTCGGTGTCGGTGCCGGTGCCGGTGGTGGAGTCGGAGCAGAAGCTTTTGCGGGAGCCGGTTCCGGTTCATCCATTATTTCCATCTGTGTACTTATAAAGTTTTCAACAAGCTTCTTAGCGAATTCAATAGGATAAAGCTGCATCAAACTGGAATCAACCAATTCATCAATCTGCATCCTAAATGCTATCTTAACAAATGTACCGCCCAGGAAAGGTGCAACCTCTTCTCCGGTCGTATATTTTGTCAAATCCAACAGTGAAGACTCCGGTGGGCTTATATCTATTATAGTCTTCAACATAGTTGAAAGAGATGTTGCCGACGAACCCATCATCTGATTCATGGCTTCGGAAATTGCACTTAAATGTAATTCTCCGAGTTCTCCTTCAACATTTGTTCCGTCACCGCCCATCATCAAATCGGTGATGACCTTAACATCATTTTCCTTTAAAACCAGGATATTGGTTCCGTCCAATCCCTGAGTGTACTTAATCTGAATAAATACACAAGGTTTTTCATATTGCTCAAGAAGTGTATCCCAAGTGGCCAGTGACACTACAGGAGTTGTAATGTTGACCTTGCGGTTAACCAGGGAATACAATGTCGTTGCCGATGAACCCATACTTATGTTGGCAACCTCACCGATAGCATCCCTTTCAACGTCACTTAGCAACTCTTCACCACTGGAAGTCGTAGGGGCAACACCGGATAGAAAATCATCAGGCTTTGAATCCGTCTTTGTTGAGGCCAACAAATCTTCCGGTATATCCGGAGCCCCGTCGCCTGACATATCAATGCCATTAAGCAATGCATTTATCTCGTCTTGAGATAACATTCCATCCATGGCTTACTCCTCCTCTCTGATTACTGATGTCACTCTCACAGCATAATTATCGTCGCTGGAGCCGGGCAAAGCAGTAAACTTCTTTATATTTCCAACAAATATATCCATATCACTATCAACCTTTGTATCAAGCTTTATACAATCACCTATTTGCAAGCCGGTAAAATCAGCAACTGAAATTGTACTCTTCCCCAAGATAGCTTTAATAGGTATGTCTACCTTTCTGATAAGTGATTCAATATAATCTTCATAATTCTCATCATGATTCTCCTGCATTGTAGAGAACCAATACTTAGTATTAAGTTTATCCATAACATCTTCCAATGTAAAGAACGGAAGACAAACATTTATAAATCCCTCAACATCACCGATTCTCATATTCAGCGTAACAATCGCTATCATATCATTTGGTGCTATAACCTGAGCGAATTGAGGATTCGTTTCAAGTCTGCTGAGTACCGGAGAAATATCGATAACATTTTTCCAAGGGTCTCTAAGCAATTGTGTCATCATAACCAAAATCTTTTGAATGATAATCAACTCAATTTCCGAAAAATCCCTTGCTTTCTCAAGTGGAGTTCCGCTACCGCCCAACATTCTGTCAAGCATTGCGTAGCCAAGATTAGTCGCCAAATCTATAATAATCGAACCATTAAGCGGTTCAAAGTTTATTATACCTAAAATTACCGGATTTGACAAAGCATTACTAAATTCACTAAAGGTAACCGTCTCTGAGCTGGCAACCGAAACCTGGACATTTTTTCGCAAATAAACCGGAAGATTCGTCGAAAGTAATCGGCTGTAATGCTCAAAAATAATTTCAAGAGTACGAAGGTGTTCTTTGGAGAACTTGGTCGGGCGGCTGAAATCATAATTCTTGACCTGCTTATCTTCCGTGCTCTGCATTTGGTCCATATCAAGTTCACCGGCAGATAAAGCCGCAAGAAGGTTATCTATTTCATTTTGCGATAGAACCTCGCCCAAGAAAAACCACCTCCCGTAAAAATAATTATCAAACCGTTATCAACCATATTTAACACTACTGATTGACACGTCATATATAAAATCGGAACCATCAAATAATTTTTGGATAGCCCGAAGAATTTCTGCTCTTATCTGGTCAAGATTATTTCGGCAATCATCTACAGTATGCTTGGAAATAATAGACTCAACTTCGCCGATTAATACCGCTGCATTAGTTGAAACCAAAGGAGAACTCTTTTCATAATCCTCATGCTTGGTATTCTCAAACAATGAAATATCAAACATAAGATATCCCGTATTGCCGGCTTCATCCGCCGCAAGAGGCACCATCATATCCTTGCCCAGCTGAAAAACATAAGTATCAGCAAGAGAAACCGCTTTTGCGCCTTCAACCTCATCGTCAAGCTCAAGATTCAAAACCGTTGAAATATTTCCGACAAGGTTGGCTGTTTTTTTATTGGTGCCGGTAATACTTACCAGCATAACACCGGTAAGAACTATATTGACTATTAATAATGCCAAAATAAGCACACTTAGTAAATTCTTTTTCATTACATGCCTCTTTCAAAAGTCTAATAATTAGGATTATATATTTTAATCTCAACTCTTCTGTTAAGAGTTCTTCCTTCAGCTGTAGAATTATCTGCAATCGGAAGTCTGTCGCCCATACCGGCATGTACTACTCCTGCCGGGTCAAGTGTCGAATGGTCTAATATATAATAGAAAACCGAAAGTGCTCTGGCACTTGAAAGCTCTTCATTATCCGCATACAGCTTGCCGGATATTGGAACATTATCCGTATGCCCGTCAATTTCAATTGTACCTTCAGCATATTTCTGAAGAATTATGGAAATCTTGTCGAGCACCTCTTTTGAAGAGCTCTTAAGCTCCGCTGTACCGGAATCAAACAGTAGGGCCCCCTTCATTGAAAGCTGTACATATTGTGCGGTAAAGGAAACATCCACCTGATCGCCCAAATTGCTCTCTTCTATGGCTTCTTCAATTTTCTCGGCAGTTTCCTCATTGCTTTCAAGAGTATTTTCACTTAACGCATCGCTAAGCTCCTCTGCGGATGCAGATTTCAAATATTCCTCCAGGGTTTCGGATTTAGTTTCATCATCCGCACTTTTACCTGAAGAATTAATATAATTATCCAAATCATTTAGCTGACTGATGCCGCTTGAAATCAATATACCTTCGCCGATGGCGGTAGCACCGGCACTGAAAATGCTGAAGGTCGAATTCATGGCAGCAACCATTTCATTATACTTTGCTTCATCCATGGTAGACATGGAGAAAAGAAGAACAAAAAAGCAAAGAAGCAAATTCATCAAATCAGAGAAAGTCGCCATCCAGGCCGGGGAACCCGGTGCCGGTTCGTCAGGCTTACGCTTTGCCATTATTCTTCACCTCCGGTTTCGCCTTCGGAATTACCTCTGTCCTTAGGTGCAAGGAATGATTTAAGCTTTTCTTCAATTACTCTGGGGTTTTCACCTGCCTGAATTGATAAAAGACCTTCTATCATTACCTCTTTTATCATCATCTCTGCGGCATTATCTGCTTTCAGTTTAGCTGCGGTAGGTGCACAAATCCAGTTTGCCAAAAGTGAACCATACAATGTAGTAATAAGAGCAACAGCCATGGAAGGTCCGATAGCCGCCGCATCATCCATATGATAAAGCATATCAACAAGTCCTACCAGCGTACCAATCATACCCCAGGCAGGACCCATGGATCCGAGTGTTTCCCATACTCCAATGAGATTTTTGTGTCTCCCCTCAATACTGACTAATTCCGTTTCCATGATACCTCTGACCAAATCGGGATCGGTACCGTCAACGATTAAAAGAATACCTTTTTTCAAGAAAGGCTCGTCAAGGTCAGCAGCAGCTTCCTCGAGAGAAAGAAGACCCTCTTTTCGTGCAACATTAGATAACTCGATTATTTTATTAATCATTTCAGCCACATTCATTGCAGGCTGTTTGAATATCAGGGTTATTGTCTTTAGTCCGCCCAAATAATCGGTAAGTGAAAATGAAGCAAGTGTAGCTGAAAATGCACCACCGAAGGTGATAATGGCAGATGCAGGATCGATATATTCACCGAATCCGCTCACACCGGCACTACTGATAATACCGAATATTAACATGCCAAAGCCAAGGACCATACCCAAAAGTGAAGCAATATCCACAAAAGTCACCTAACATTTTGCAAAATTATCTGAATTATTCTGCAAAAATATCCTTTCTATACAATTTTACAAGATTTTTTATGTCTTGTCTACTTTCTTTTACAATTATTTTTCGACCTGTCGTTAATGTAATAACGGTGTCAGGTGTTTCCTCAACAATTTCAAACAAGGATGGATTAACTAAAAGTTTTGAACCGTTTATTTTTGTAACTTCTATCATAAACTACCCCATTTATTATCAAGAATTAAATCGCACTTAAGGGACGAACCTCCGTTTTCGTCCCTTAAGGTATTATATTAAATTATATACAAACCCTAATATTAACGTTTAAGATTTGTAAGCTCCTCAAGAAGTGTATCCGAAACCGTAATAATACGGCTGTTGGCCTGGAAGCCTCTCTGGGTTACAATCATCTCGGTAAATTCGGAGGACAAATCAACATTACTCATTTCGAGCTGTCCTGTAGACATATATCCGCCGTTTCCTGTTACATCAACTCCGATTCCGTCGAATTCACCGGAGTTAAGGGTTGCTGAATAAAGGTTATCTCCTTCCTTTTGAAGACCGGATGCATTGGAGAAAGAAGCCGTTGCAATCTGTCCGAGGAGTCTTGTCATGCCGTTATCATAGCTTGCATAAATCATACCGTTGCTCTGAATGGCAACACCAATCATATCGCCCAAAGCTCTACCGCTTCCGACACCGTTCTTATCTCCGCTTGTTGCTGCAACGGTAGATGTACCATTGTTGTTAAACATTGATGTGTCGGTGAAGTCGATTACTATATCAGAGAAATTTCCGCTGATCTGAGAGAAATTCAGAGTAGCCGTTGTCTGAGTCTGTACTCCGTTAATTCCGCCGAATACACCGGTATCAGGATTAAACGTAACGGTTACACCTGCAAAGTTTCTTCCTACGGTATTAAAGGATGAATTAACTGCATCTGATGTATTGATAAGGTTTGTGTAAGTAGCCGCACCGTTGGCAATTGATAAAAGTAAATCATTTACGCTGGTCACGGTACCTGTACCATCATCATACAGAAGATTTAAAAACTCCTCAGTTGAGCCTTCGTAACCGTAAGCTCTTGCAATGTTATTCAAAGATTTAACGGTGTTTTCAACTTCAAGCTTCTCGGCATCTGTCATTGCATCTGTAGTTTTTGTAACAAAGCTTAAGCCGTCAGCAGCCACCTTTGCGGTACCGAGATTAGCATATTCCGTTGAGGAGCCGACTCCCTTTAACACCTTGGCATCCCATTCATAATTGGTGTAATCAAAATTAATTGATTTTTCAACCATCTGAGTTCTGGCATTACCAAAAAGGAATGCATCATCGGGAACGGTTGAAAGATCGATGGAATTTCCTTTAGAATCAAGGATATCATCCAACTCAAGAGAATATTCATTCTCGGGAATGGATTGTTTAAATACCATCTTAGCTGTATAGCTGTATCCCAAATCATCATAAAAATTCAAATTAACTTTTTTACCGTTAACGCTGGTAACGTCAGAATCATTTTTATCAATAATTCCGGCAATGTAAGAACGGCTTGTTGCTTCGGGCGGGAATGTCATATTTGCTGCGGACATGATACGCAAAGGAGTTACGGAATCCTTTTTAATATCTTCTATGGTGTCATCATATACCCATCCCATTACATTGTAACCGGTGCTTGTCATGGCAAGGTTACCTGCGCCGTCAACATAAAAAGAACCATCACGTGTAAAGTAATTGGCTGAACCGTCGTTAACAACAAAGAAGTTATCACCTGTAATCATAATATCAAAGGGATTACCGGTGGATTGAGCTGAGCCCTGAGTTGCAATATTGACATTGATAGCTCCGGATTTTACACCAAGACCTATCTGTTTTGCATTGGTACCGCCTGTACCTGTGGTAGCATTCGGTCCGCTCGCACTCTGTGTTGTCTGATTCATCAATTCCGTAAAGGTGATGGAGCTTGATTTATAAGCTGTGGTGTTAACATTGGCAATATTATTACCGATAACATCCATTTTTGTCTGATGTGTCTTAAGACCTGACACGCCAGAGTAGAGTGATCTCATCATAACTTTGTTCCTCCTGAAGTTTATACTTCTCATAAAGGAACAGTAACATGCTAATTCATCTGTCAGTCTGAAAAAGCGTTAACCCCCGTAAGGTCCGGCTATACTATTACTGCTCCATTAATATTTGTAAATACATTTTCATCAGTATTATCTGCATCCATTGCAGTAATTACTGTGTTGTTCGGCACATTTACTATAAATGCCAAACGGTCAACAATGACCAGTGAATCTTTGATTCCTTTGCTTTCTGCCTTCTTCGTTCCTTCGTTTAATCTTTTAATAACATTTTCGGACAAATCTATATTTCTCGATTCCAATCTGCTTAAAGCATGTTTTGAAAACTTAACAGATTTATCTTCTGTGTTAGATAGCTTATCTCTAAGAACATCCCTGAAAGAAATCTCAGGAAACGAATCAGTATTATTAACACCGACATTTTTGTTTAAATACCGGTCTGTCATTTGATTGATTGAAAGGAATCCCTGCGTCTGAATATCCATATCCAAAGCACCTCTTTCTTTCAAATAAAAGACAAGGAATTTATGAAAGATTGTTTGCAGCTGTAGAATACTTGCTGAGTTTGATTACCGAATCGGAATTAATAAAGCTTCTCTCATAAGCTGTCATATCAGCATATTCATTAACCAATCCTAAAATATCTGATTTATCTGCATTAGTAATTGCCGAAACATTTGGCAATTTATTCAATCTGTCTATAAATTTTGAAGCCTTGTCATATGCCGCCATATACTCGGCATCCACTACAGTGTCCAAATCATCTATGGAGTAGAGAGATTCATCAATGGACAGGAACGCCTTATTGTTTTCATAAACAACGTAATCGACTTTACCCTGAACATAATTAGTCTCACCCGAAGATGAAGTTGTTTTAATATATACCTGTTTTCCGACAAGCTGGCTGGCTCTCATCAAATCCATACCGGTTGACATATTCTGCATTTCCTCAACCTGTGTAAACTGAGCATATTGAGAAATGTATTCAGTATTTGAAGTAGGCTCCAAAGGATCCTGATACTTCATCTGAGCAACCAGCAATTGAAGAAATGAGTCCTTATCTACACTGCTTTTAGCTGTATTCTGTTTGGATAAGGAATCCTGAGTTGCGGTCTCCAAAACCTTGCCGTCTTTAATTTGTGCAACCATTGCCATAGCTTTATCCCTTTCCTTATGCAGTGTAATATACGGTGCTGCCGTTTGCCTTCATCATTTCGATATTAACCATATCGCTCTCGCTTAAATTCTCTCCCATAAAAACCTCCGGAGAATCCAGATTAATTCGAATTCTGGCATTTTTATTGTTTTTTGGTTCATTGTTTCCGGAATTATTCTTTTGTTCCTCATACTGCTGTTCAAAAGCTTTTGGTTCCACCGATACTTCAATAGCATCTACGGTAACGCCCTTTTGAGCAAAGGTTTCTTTTAAAACCATCAGTTGATTCTCAATAATTCCTTTCACATTTTCGTTCTGTGCCACAAAATTTGCTGTGATAACTCCGCCCTTTGAATTGACGGAAACCTGCACGGAACCTAGTGAAGCGGGATGTAATTCCATCTCCATCCTTGTGTTATCCGAATCTATAACAGTTCTCATTCGATCAACTATCTGATTCATGATATCCACAGTCTGTTCATCAAAGTATGATGTAGAAATCACGGTTTCACCTTTAACATCATTTATAAATTTGTTAGCTTGATCCAACAGATTAAAATCAAACGGGGTTAAAGGTTCTTTTGAATTGTTTTCCGAAAAGCTTCCCTGCTTTTCATTTGAAAAACCGCTTGCATCTTTGCTTTGTCCGATTGAAACAACCTTTTCATTTAAAATCTGTCCTTTTGATGATACCGTTAAATCATTATTAAAATCATTATTTTGTATCAGGACATCTTTAGTTTCAAGCTTTGTTTCAACGATTACTTCCTTTTGTTGTGTTAAAAGCCGATTGTCGGATACAGGCTTTATGATTTCATCAACGTTGAAATCAAAGCTGTCATTAACAGTATCCGGGATTTCAATTTCAATATCTTCAAGAATATTGACTGCAGCTTCATTTTTGAAAGCCATCACTTCTTTGAACTTCAAGAACTCTTCGTCATTCAAAAGCAATTCTTCTTTTTCTGCCAAGCCCGAAAGCTTGAGAAGCAAATCCGTAACCTTGTCAGTATCGAGAAGCTCAACTGCGTTCATATCTGTCGCATTCATTGCAGAAATGATATCCTCATCAGAAACATCATATACCTGACAGATTTCATTAAATATCAAATTGATAGTCTGGCAGATAATCTCGATTGTTTCTTCCTTCTCTTCAAAATCGGTATCCTGATTTTGAGTATCAGCTTTCTGAGTTACATTATCTGTTTTCACAGTTTCTGACGAAGCATCCTCTTTTTTGCTTACATTGCTTTCACTTACGTTTTCCTTTTGAACACCTTCCGAATTCTTAACTATTGAAGCTTCTCTTTCAATATTTTCGTTTGGTGTCGGGGAATTGATTTCGGAAGAATTTTGAAGCTTGGAATCCAAAACACCTTCAAAGCAAAGACCAAAGTCATCCGTGACTTTAACGTCTTTTTTAGCAAAACCGCTAAATCCTATCATCACACCAACGTCTGAGATTGGTGCGCCGGTCATTTAAACCCTCCTTTCTTTGGAAAAAATATAGAAACTATTCCAATTAGTTTATCGGAAGGTCAGACCGTTTACTTAAGAGTTAGGATACATAATCTTTGTTACTTTTGCGGCA
Source organism: Lachnospiraceae bacterium (assembly GCA_045627085.1). Classification (GTDB taxonomy): domain Bacteria; phylum Bacillota; class Clostridia; order Lachnospirales; family Lachnospiraceae; genus RGIG10340. Next base: position 52,248 of record JAZQNB010000015.1, read on the forward strand.
GTATCTGAATTCATCGCGCCCAAAATTGCAGAGGAATCCTCTGCATTCATGGCTAAGAGTATTTCAGCGACAAGATTCAGATTATCTCCCATCTCATCAAAAATAGCTGCTGCGGCTTTCGGCTTCATTTCTGAATATATGGAAACATATTCATCTAATTTTTCATTCTTCTGTTGTTGAATAATTACCTGTTTATAAATATACTCCGCAGTAGTCGGATCCATGGCTTCATAATACTTCCTAAATTCTTCTCCGTCGGGATCCACTTCGGAATAAACCACTTCTTCATAGAATTCTGTTCGAAGTCTTTGAAATTCCTCCTGAGTGGCTTCAAATTTCTCAAGTCGTTCAATCTCAGCCTTAAGAGTGTCAAGCTTCTCATTGAGAAGATTATTTTCTGATTCAAGACTGTCCTTTTCAAGTTCCAACACTTTTATCCTGTCCACTGCATCGACAAGGCTTTTGTATCCTCCGTAATTTTCAGGATTATTAGTTTCTGTAATGGAATTACCCGGCAGAATACGATTGAGCACAGGAACATCTTTTAATATAGGCGTCATTACGTTAGAGCCAAAGCCGCCCAAATCCAGCTTGATAATTACGCATATTACTATCAACCACAACAAAACAATGGCCAAAGTAGCAAAAAAGGTGACAAATCCGTTTGTGTCTTCGCCATCGGCTATTTCTTCTTCCTGCTTGGCAATCTCTTTGGCACGCTTTCTGGCCTCTTTTTTCTGATTAGCCTGTTGTTGCTTTAAATTTTTCTTTTCTGCCTGTAATCTCTTTTTTTCAGCCTCAGCAGCCATTGCCTCCGGACTTTTAGCCATTACTCTTTCACCTGCCTTTTAATGCCATACTTGTAACTGGTAAGTTCATCTGTTTCCTTGCTTTCTTCCCGCTTGGTTTCTGCAAGGAACTCTTCAAAAGCTTTTTCTTTTAATTTTTCAAAGGTTTTGCGTTCAATCATAACATTTTCAAGTTGAACACGTTTTTCTTCGAGGAAATTTTCAGCCTTCAAAATTTCCTGTTTTTGTATAACCGCAAATCTGTCCATGGACAAAATGGCATTTTTTGTATCTTCTATATCACTCACATTGAGGTTGCCGACGACAAGCTCGCGATATTTCTCTTCATACCCTGTTTTTCTGTCATAAATATTTCTTAGTTTTGCCTCTTCCATATCGAGCGCGTATTTTGCTTCGGCAAACTCCTGTTTAGCCAGGGTCTCCATTTTAATCTTTAAGTCCAATACGCTTTGAAGAGAAAAAATGAATTTTGCCATTCTTTACACCATTAATTGTCTTCAAATAATGCCTTTAATAAGGTCACAATTTCCTCAAAGGAATACTTTTCATTAACATCCTGTAAGAGGAATTCATTTACGGCGTCAATTTTCGAAACCGCATAATCAATATTTTTGTTACTTCCTGCCTTATAGGCACCGATATTAATCAAATCCTCCGCATCATTATAGGTTGCCAGAACATTCTTTAATTTTCCGGCAATCTTTCTGTGTTCATCATCAGTTATCTGAGACATACATCGCGATATGGACGCCAGCACATCAATGGCCGGATAATGATTCTTAAATACAAGTGCTCTTGATAAAATAATATGTCCATCTAAAATACTTCTGGCCGTATCAGTTATCGGTTCATTAAAATCATCGCCGTCAACCAATACTGTATATAAACCGGTAATAGAGCCGACTTTGTCCCTTCCGGCTCTCTCCAGGATTTTAGGCATCTCCGAATACACTGAAGGCGGATAACCCCTGCTTACGGGTGGTTCTCCGCTGGCAAGTCCGATTTCTCTTTGTGCCATGGAAAATCTGGTAAGAGAGTCCATCATCAGAAGGACATCCTTTCCCTGGTCACGAAAATACTCAGCAATTGCAGTAGCTGTTTTGGCCGCCCTGTTGCGTTCAAGTGCCGGGCGGTCGGACGTAGCCACAACAACAACAGAACGTCTCATGCCTTCCTCGCCCAAATCTCTTTCTATAAATTCCTTTACCTCACGTCCACGCTCACCTATAAGAGCAATTACATTTATATCTGCTTTGGTATTTCTTGCAAACATACCAAGTAACGTAGACTTACCTACTCCGGAGCCGGCAAAAATACCGATTCTCTGTCCTTTTCCGATTGTAATCAAACCGTCAACCGCTTTTACTCCCAAAGGCAGAACTTCATCAATAATCTTTCTGTCCAAAGGATTGGGCGGTGCGCTCTCTATCGGGTATTCTTCACCCGTTATCAGGGAGCCGTCACTTGGTCTTCCAAGTCCGTCAACGGTTTTGCCCAAAAGTCCTTCGGAAACAGTAACCGTCAATGTTTTTTCCAAGTTCTCAACTATATTCCCAAGACCTATTCCGTCCATTTTATCAAAGGGCATAAGAATGGTCTTCTTGTCCTTAAATCCAACAACCTCTGCAAGGATTGGTTCATAGCCTGCGCACGGATGAATTTTGCACAAATCACCAAGCTTGGCGTCCGGGCCGGCAGACTCTACGGTAAGTCCGACAACATTAACGACCTTCCCCATTTTTCTGTACAGGGTTTCCTTCTCTATGCTGTTGTACTTATCAAGATTCATTTCCTTCGCCCGTAACAAGCTATTTCCCCTTATCCGCTACTTATATGATAATAATTTAAGTTTTTTGGACAGCTCTTCCATTTCCGTGCCCAGACTGCAATCATAAATTCCACCGGAATTTTCTATCAGACAGCTGCCTGAAGAAAGACCGACATCTTCTATTACCTCAAGATTTGCATCAGGGGAGGAAATGCAATCAGCCAAAGTCTTTTTATGCATATTTACGTAAGAATAATCCTCAGTTGAAACATGCACCAGATAATCTCCGGAGCCCTCCATATCTCTTATGGCACCCATTGCAAGAGTAATAATAAGCTCTTTATAGGATGACATATCCGTTTTGAAAATATGTTCTACAACGGACAAAACGGTTTCCACCAGTTTAGGCTCAATATCATCCAGAATTTCCTGAAAATCCTTCTCGAGATTTTTAATTCTTTCCTCGCAATCAGCCTTTATGCTCTCAACTTCATTCCTCGCCTGCTCAATACCCTCCTGGTATGCGCTTTTGCGGGCCATGTCAACAGCCTCCATCTTTTCTATCTCGACCTTTTTCATGGTCTCTTTTCTAAGTCTGTCGGCAGCCATATAGGCTTCTTTAGTAATAGCCGCAGCTTCCTCTTTTGCCTTGCTAATAATTTCATCAGCTCGGATAGAAGCCTTTTCATTTATTTCGGCAGCCTTAATAACATTACTGGTTTCGGTTGTCCCTTCCACAAGGACTTCCTCACCCTCAGGGAGTTCTGTATCAGCAGGGCCTGCGTAATCAACCTTTAGGCCTGATTTAAATCCGGCCTCTTCACGCATTCTCTCCTGCTCTTTTAATTCTTCAATCCTTTTCTCCATAGCTTCATTGGATTGAATAACCCTTTTTTCTTCCTCAGGGACAGTAAAGAAGCCTTTAAACAAATAATTAGACAACTATATCGTCACCTCCGCCTCTGGAAATAACAATTTCGCCTGCATCCTCGAGTTTACGTATAATATTAACAATCTTCTGCTGAGCTTCCTCAACATCCTTCATACGCACAGGGCCCATGAATTCCATATCCTCTTTGATCATTACAGCCAGACGCTTTGAAAGATTATTAAAGATAGCATTCTGAACCTGTTCATTTGCACTCTTAAGGGCAATGGCAAGATCATTATTATCAACATCACGAAGCACACGCTGAATTGCTCTCTCAACAAGCAACAGCACATCTTCGAACACAAACATTTTCTTTCTGATTTCATCAGCAAGCTCGGGCTCTTCGATTTCGAGAGTTTCCATAATATGTTTCTCAGTACCACGATCGACAGCATTGAGGATTTCAACAACTGAATCGACACCGCCGATAGCCGTGTAATCCTGATTGACAAGGCTGGCAAGCTTTGATTCGAGCACTTTTTCAACCTCTTTGATGACATCCGGACTCGTTCTGTCCATAACGGCAATTCTCTTTGCAACATCAGCCTGTCTGTCAGGAGGCAATGCTGACAATATAGTCGAAGCCTGTCCGCTGGACAAATAGGATAAGATTAATGCGATAGTTTGAGGATGTTCGTCCTGAATAAAGCTGATAAGCTGAGATGCATCGGTTTTTCTGACAAACTCAAAAGGCTTAACCTGCAAGGAAGCAGTAAGTCTTCCGATAACATCAACCGCCTTCTCGTTACCAAGTGATCTTTCGAGAAGGTCTTTCGCATAGGAAATACCACCTTCGGCAATATATTGCTGAGCAAGGCATACCTCATAAAACTCATTTATTACATCTTCTTTAAGAGAAGGAGTAACACTTCTGGTATTAGCAATTTCCAGAGTAAGCTCTTCTATTTCTTCTTCCTTCAAATGCTTAAAAATTCCTGAGGATCTCTCTGGGCCCAAAGAAATAAGCAAAATAGCAGCCTTTTGCAATCCCGATATGCCTGAATCATTATTTCTACCCGGTCTGGCCATTCTTCTACCCCCTTAATCCCAGTCTTCATTGAGCCAGTTACGCAATAAAGCTGCGGCCGCCTCAGGATTTTCATCAACAAACTTTTCAACCATTTTTCTGGTCTCGGATTTGGACTCAACATCAATGTCTTCCAGCTCACTTTCAGGAGTAGACTGAAGCAGATTCTCAACACTGAGTTCTTCTTCCTCTGATACATTGCTTCTGGCCTGCATACTCTTTAATACAACCACTGCAAGAAGTGCAAGTATCAAAACCAATAAGGAAACACTTAAGACATCCGTCCAACTGACCTTAATCGGTTCTTTATCATAAAATATGGGAGTTTCGTAGGCTACAATTGTAATTTTATCGGGTGCAATTCCTGTTGCGTTGGCAACAACCTGATAGAACTCTTCATCGACCTCAAGCTTCTTGTCCACATCATTTGCAAGCTTATACTTTTCCCAACTGATGCCGTCCAAAAGGCCCTGAGTTTTAGCATCCTCTTCGCTTAATTTCTTATATTTCAAAGCGGTAATGGAAACGGACGAATCCGAATAAATAATTCCTCCCGCCGGAGTAATCGTACTTAACAGGCTCTGATTTGGAAGATAATTTTTCTCATTCTCCTCTGTTGAAGAAGAGCTGTTGTCGTTATCTCTAAACATATAAGTTTTAGCATTATCACCGTTTGAGTCGGTACCCGGAACACCACCCGATGAATTTTCATTTTCGGAAGAATAATTCCTTTCGTTTGAAAGCATACCCTCAGTACGGCCTTCATTTGAATAATACTCGCTTACAGTCTTCTCATAGCTGGAGTAATCCATGCTCAAATGACTGGAAACCTCTATATCATCATACTGGTTGGTTCCCAGCAATACTTTTTTGACCTGATTAGCCACCATACTCTCTGCCTGATTTTCAAGCTCCTGTAAAGAGCTGGCTATTCCGGAAGTGGAATAATCATCCCCACCTGCAAACAAAAGATTTGAATCCGAATCCAAAATCGTAATATTGGCAGTATTGGAATTGCCTAAAAAGGTTGCCGTTGCCTGAGCAAGATTTGCAGCATTTGCAGAGGTAAACGTTCCGTTTAATTCAAGCTGAATATACGCTGAGCTTTCCTTTGAATTCTGAAGCAAGGTTCCGTTTTGTTCGGGAATGCTTAAATGAACCTTAGCGCTCTTGACATTCGAAAGATTTGAGAAATCTTCTTCCAGCTTCTTTTCTTTGTATTCCTTATAAAATTTCTCTTTATCGGAAGAAGTTGTAGATAAACTGTTATCCAGATAATCAGAAAGCTTGCTGTAACCTTCGGGAATATATCCTGCGGCTCCCAATGCAAGGTTTGCCTTGGATATATCGCCTTCATCAACACTGATTGACAATCCGCTCGTAGAGGTCTGATAATTGATGTTTTCGGATTCCAGGATGCTTATAACGGAAGCACTTTCGCTTTGGGAACTGCAAGTAATAAGCGTTTGATATTTAGGGCGTGAAATAACAACAGAAATAATAACAAAAGTAAAGACTACTGCCGCCGAAATAACAACAATAATAGTCTTTTGCTTTGTAGTATATTTGCTCCACCACGCCTTTATTTTCGCAAGAATCGCCTTTAATTTCTCTTCCATGATAGCTTTCCCCTGGTCCTACATTAATTATATTTGAATATTCATTATCTCTTTATAAGCTTCCATGACCTTGTCCCTGATTGCAACGGTATATTGAAGTGCTGTAGAAGCCTTCTGCAATGCAATAATAAGGTCATGCGTATTATCAGTCTCACCCAGAGCATATAAAATCTCTTCATTCTCGGCATCTGACAGATAACTGTTGGTAGTATTTAAATTATTAATAGCCGTTTGCAGCATGGTGTCAAACATGGAGCCATCAGTCTTCTTTACACTTGTACCGCTTAACATTCCCGTAACCGTTGTAAGGCTTTCTGTTCCTGTTAACCCCTTGACGGAATCAATTCCGTTTATCGATAAAATATCCATCTAATTTGTCACCTCATTATTTACCTATCTCCAAGCCCTTAAGTGCCATCGACTTGGTTGCCGAAAATGCTGTTGCATTTGCCTCATATGAACGGCTCGCATCTATAAGATTGGTCATCTCCGTAACAATATTTACATTAGGATAAGTTACATAACCGTCTTCATCCGCATCCGGATGTGAAGGATCATAAACCTTGTTCATTTCTGTCTGAAAATCCTCTGATACATTCAGGACCTTTACTCCGTTTCCGTTATATCGGTTTGATGCTTTTCCGAGAATTGTTCTAAAGGTATCCGGAGTATTGGTTTTCTCGGCAAAGGTGACAACCTTACGTCTGTAAGGAGTTCCGTCAGAGGTCCTCGTGGTATTAGCATTGGCAACATTTTCGGAAATAATATCCATTCTGTATTGCTGAGCGGTCATTCCCGATGCATTGATATTAAAAGCATTAAACATACTCATATGTTAAGTCCCCCTATTTCATAACAGATTGAAGGTTTTGGAATTCCTGCGTAATACTCGTAAGGAGTCCCTGATATTTCAATTGATTTTCGGCCAGCATAACATTTTCGGTCTGCATATCTACATTATTACCGTCGAGTCTATATGAATAATCAGAATAATCAGTGAAAATTTTAGGTTTAAGAGCATCTGTTCTTGCCGCCATAACCTTAGAATCCATTGTTTTATATTTGTTATTTCCAAGAGCACGGCGCAGCTCTTCCTCAAATTCAACATCCTGTCTTTTATATCCGGGAGTTGAACCATTGGCGATATTATTGGATATTGCTTCATTTCTGAGCCAGCTGGCATCAGCCGCTTTATCCAGTATATTTATATAATCATAAGCATTCGTATTGATCATTTGACCCACCTCTCCAAATACCATTTCTATTTTATTATAAGTTATTTACAAAAAAACACAACATCTTTTTATAAATTTGCTAAAAAAACACAATATATAGTTGTAAGAAGTAACCTGAAATAATGTAAAACCCGTGCCGGACAGCCGTAAAATTAAAAAAAACGGATTTACTGATATGTCAATAAATCCGTTTAAAACGTCAATTCCGTTTAATATTAAAATATTTATCCGCGAAGATTTTTGTTTTTAAGCTTTTCTATCTCGTCAAACACTACATCATTAAGAACCTTAATGTAGGTTCCCTTCATACCTGAAGAACGTGACTCGATAACACCGGCCGATTCAAATTTTCTTAAAGCATTTACAATAACAGAACGTGTAATTCCGACTCTGTCTGCTATCTTGCTGGCAACCAAAATGCCTTCCATTCCGTTAAGCTCATCAAATATATGAGTGATGGCTTCCATCTCGGAAAATGATAAAGTTGAAATTGCAGACTTCACAACCGCAACCTTTCTGTTCTCCTCAGCGCTCTCCTCATTTACAGCACGCAGCATTTCAAGTCCTACGACCGTAGTGCCATATTCACAAAGAATAATATCATCGATATCATAGGAATCATCACATTTGTAAATAAATAATGTTCCAAGTCTTTCTCCGGCAATTTCAATGGGTGTAATGATGGCTTTAAACTTTTTGGTATCTATATTCTCAAAGCCAAGGGTTTCAAGATTAACATTCTCCTTTGTTGAAAGAACTCCGAGAAGTCTCTCATTGAGCATGCCGTCAATGAATCCGCCCACATTGTCGTTAATCAATTCGTTAATGGGATCAATTCCCTCATTCATGCCGATTCCAAGGACTTTTCCCTTACGGCTTATAACAAGGACATTTGATAAAAGTATGTCCTTCATTACTTTACATATGTCGTTAAAAACAACTTTGCTTGAATTGTTATTGTGAAGCAATTTTCCAATTTTTCTGGTTTTGTCCAGCAATTGTACGCTACTCATTATTAAAATCCTCCATAAATAAACCAAACTTTTTCATTTCAAAAGTTCATTAATCAGTGTTTCTTAATTTTAGCACAGATAAAATCAGTTTTCAATTGCAAATTTTCTAATTATTTTATTTATTCGAGAATTTGTATGACAATTTCGTTTCAAGCACTATACTTTGTTGTTTTACACATTTTTTTTCTTCAATTTTTCTGTATACATAAGTTTATCAGCCATCTCGACGAATTGATTTATATGATCGCCTTCCTTTGGAGTAACTATAATATATCCAATCGAAGCAGATGCATCGAATTTTTCGATTTCGGAATTCATCTTAGCTAAAACCTTATTGAAGCGCTCAATATATTCCTTAGCATCCTCATCCGTATATTTTTCAGCATAAACAACAAATTCATCACCGCCATATCTGGAGCATATCTCCGTTCCTCTGCAGGATTCGCGAAGTGCATCAGAAACGGTAGTAATCGCTTTATCTCCGCTGTTGTGTCCGAGATTGTCATTAATCTGCTTTAAGGAATCCATATCTGCGAACAGAACCATAAAGCTCTTTTGATATTTGATGCAGTTTTCAAAGCTCTTCTCCGAAAATCTTTCAAAGCCGTAACGATTATACAAGCCTGTAAGAGCATCAACCACATACATTTTATCCAACCGGTCTACCATGTTTTTCAAATGGTTTTGTTTTCTGAGGCTCTCAAGACAGTTGGAAAGATTGATAAGCCAGGTCAAAAACATCGGACTTGAATAGGGGAATTTACAATTGTCCATAATAATATATCCCATATTTCTGTCTCTGAAATGAAGCGGTGAAAAAACGTATGTATGATAGCGATGGTCATCTTTTAATTCGGGTAACATATCCGCCGTATTAAAATCATTGACAGATACCACTTCACCATATTCATATGCCAAAACAACACTCATGACATCGCTGTAGCCATCCGTAATATAGTCATCATAAACTTTATCGGACTGATTCATTCCGATATTGTTTAATTCATGGACAAAATTCCTGTCAAGGCACATATAAAATCTGCCTTCGAAAAGCCATCCCAAATGGTGCGACAGCTTTTCAAGGAATTCTCCAAAGGTTTTACAATCGGTCAACTCCTCAACAGTCACATTATTGTCATAAATATGTCTTCCATAATCCTCGGAGGCCTCAAGATATTTAACTCGAACAGATGTAATATCTATATCCTCTTCCCCCTGGCAGCCACAGCTCTCTCTGTATATCGGAGTGCCGGGAAATCTTTCATTAGTAACAACACTCTTGCCCTTTATTACATCGGATAATTTTGAAACGGCTCCGCGACCAATCTGCATCATATCTCTGGCAACTGTAGTAATTCTCGGGATGGAATTAGCTGCCTCAAAATTATTATCAAAGCCTGTAAAATGTAAATCCTCAGGCATTTTAAAGCCATGCTTTTCGAAAACTGTTCGAAGGCCAATAGCAATGCTGTCGCTGCCGCACACTACAGCATCCGGCAGTTCTCTGTTAGAATCAATAAAGCTTTCGGCGAACTCCCGTCCAAATTTGTTGGAAAAGGATTTTTCGAAAATCATATCATTATTGACCGGAAGCTTATGCTCGCGCATGGAATCATGGTACGCCATTGCTCTTTCTTTTGCGTCGGAATTATATTGTGGCCCGGAGACATATAAAATCTTTCTATAGCCGTGTTTTTCAATCAAATGGTCAACTATGGCTTTCATGGGAACATAATTTTCGGTTCCGACGGAATAAAAGCCTTCAATCTCCCTGTCAATGCTGACGGTAGGGACACCCATTTCCTTAATAGTAGCAATTGTGTCCTCACAAACCTGATTGTCTGTAATCAGATTGGCAAACAAAATGACACCGTCAAACTTTTGATAGTTGATCAATTTGTAAATATTAAACTCGCCCTTATTATGTTGTAATTTTTCGTTTGCGGTTGCGTGAGCATTAAACAAAAACAAATCTGCGTTTTGTTTCTTTGCTTCTTCCATGATGCCCATTAATGTATCATATGCATATTCAACATTAAAGCTGGCTAACACAACAGCGATTTTAAGTTTTTTACGCTCCATAAAATCACTCCAAAAAATTAAGCCTTCCTGTCAGCATGTTTCTTTTGTTTATTTACGTACATCTTTTCGTCAGCGACACCAATGTATGAGGACAGCAATGTTCCGCTCTCTGGAACGAAAACATCATAGCCGTAGCTGGCCTCAATTCTAAATGGCTGCTCCAAGACCTGATTATAATGCTCCAGTTCTTTATCAAATCTCTTACAGAAATCTTTTGCCTTTTTCTCATCACAATCCGGGACATAAGCAATAAACTCATCTCCGCCAAATCGTGCGCATACATCAAAGGTCTGGCAAACTCGTTTTAGGGAATAAGCGACCGTCTTAATAGCCAAATCTCCCTTATCGTGACCGAAATTATCATTAATTTTCTTTAGGCCGTCCAAATCGACAAAGAAAATCATATTCTTTTTTGATTCCCGCATGCATTCTTCAAAGCTTTCAGCAGAGAACTTGGTAAAACCGAATCGATTATATATACCCGTAAGGGAATCAACCACATAAAGTCTGTCCAATTTATCGAACATTCGCTGAAGGTTGGTATGCTTACGCAAATTCTCGAGCTCATGTGAAAGATTAACCTGCCATGCCCTAAAAAGTGGAGTATTTAACATATAATCGCTGTTCTCAACTATGGTATACCCAAAGCAAACATCCTGGAAATGAACAGGTGAGAACACATATACATGAGGTTCCGTATCGGAAGTTTTCTTCTTAATATTCCAAGGAAGCATCTGAGACGAAGGGAAATCCGCATAAGAAGCATAATCGCCTTTTTCATATGCAAGCGCAACTGACATGGTTCTGGCATATCCGTTGATTTTCGGAACGCTCTTAACCTCATCATCCATTGTGGCTGTCTTCCGTAAATTATCAATAAGACCCTTGTCCAAGCAAAGATAAAAATTCTCGCACTCCAAAGCATTGACATGAGTTTTTAAACGTTTAATAAAGTCCTCATACGATTTTGAATCGTTTAATTCCTCCATCATAACATTATTCTCGGCCAGATTTTTCTCATAATAGTCCATCATCTTAAAATATTTGTTTCTAATGCCGAAAATGTCTTTTTTCTCAGCAGTTGTACAGCCGCAGCTCTCTGAGAATATAGGTGTTGCCGGGAACAGCTCACTTTCCGAGGGTGAAAGTCCCTTAACGCAAGCATCAATCTTGTCTACGGCAGCAATACCGACGCTTGAAAGGCTTCTGTCAACCGAAGTAATTCTCGGAAGATAATTTCTGGCTTCAAACATATTATCAAAGCCTGACACACTAATCTGCTCCGGAACCTTTATTCCATGCTTCTTTAATTCCGATATAACACCTATAGCTATGTCATCGTTGGCACATACAATAGCTTCCGGCAGCTCCTGCCCGCTCTTAATCAGATTCTCAACGACATCCTTTCCGGTATAAGAATTAAAAGAGCCTTTGAATATTCTGCGGGGATCAGGCGTAAGGCCATTATCCCTAATGGCATCCTTGTATGCGGCAAGACGAATCTGCGAATCAGTATTGGAATCGGGTCCTGAAATATAATTAATTTTGGTAAATCCGTGAGTCTTTATAAAGTGCTCAACTATGGCCTTCATGGCTCTGTAGTTTTCAACACCGACATAAAAATGACGTCCTATAGGTGCATCAACACCAACGACGGGAATATCAACATTATCCAGTCGTTTCTTAAGGACATCAAAAATCTTTCTACCCTGTATTAAGTTAGAATATACTATAACGCCGCTAAACAAACTCAAATTAGCCAAAGAATAAATATTATACTGGCCCAAATTATGCTTAACGCTCATCTCATTATTAACATTAGCATTAAAAATAAAGACATCATAACCAAGCCTCCAAGCTTCATCAACAATACCTCTTTGAATCTCGGAAGCGTATTCTACGTCCATATTCGTTGCAATTACTGCAATTCTTTTTCGTGCAACATTTGTCATAGAAGAACCTACCCCACTATGTTTGCATATAAAAAAATCGCAAAACATCAATATACAGAGTTATTATAACATAACTAAAATGCAAATTGATATAAATTTTACGATTTTTTAGAAGAAAATATTAAAATTCAATCTATTGTTCCGACGCCGACATAACCATATCGCAATTCGGATTATTACATGCAAGCTTATTACCCTTAACAACCATAGCATCACCGCATTTAGGACAAATTTTCCCTGAAGGCTTCTGCCAGGACATAAAATCGCATTCGGGATTGGATATACATCCATAATATTTTCTGCCCTTTTTGGACTTTTTGATTACAATATCTTTACCGCATTTAGGACACAGAACATTAATTTTTTCGAAATAAGGCTTAGTAAATCTGCATTCAGGGAAGCCCGGGCATGCCAGGAATTTCCCATGAGGGCCATATTTAATCACAAGATTTCTACCACACACTTCACAAAGTTCATCCGTTACTTCATCGGATATCTTCACTTCGTTCAATTCTTTTTCAGCGCATTTAACGGCTTCATCCAAATCCGGAAAGAAATTGGAAATAATCGTTTTCCATTTAACCTCACCGCCGGCCACTCCATCCAATAAAGCTTCCATATTGGCAGTAAAGTTAACATCAACAATACTCGGAAATGCTGTTCTCATCATATCGTCAACAACCTCTCCAAGCTCTGTCACAAATATATTTCTTCCTTCCTTTGTAACATACCGTCTTGCGAGAATCGTAGTGATTGTAGGCGCATATGTACTGGGACGTCCGATTCCAAGCTCTTCCATTTCGCGTACAAGGGAAGCCTCGGTATAATGAGGTTTCGATGTTGTGAAATGCTGTTTGGGATCGAAAGAAACAAGGCTAAGCTTTGTATCTTTAGTAATATCTTCCGACAATTTACCCTCTTCTTCCGAATCATCACTGGGAGAATATACGGATTTAAATCCGTCAAATTTAATCTTTGAAGCAGAAACGGTAAATACGTGCCCGTTGGCATCAATTTTAACGGATGTGCCGGAATAAACCGCACAAGCCATACGGCTGGCCACAAACCTCTTCCAAATTAAGGTATACAGTCTGTACAAGTCACGACCCAATTCATCCTTAAGCTCTATCGGCATTCTGGTAACGTCAGTAGGCCTTATGGCTTCGTGTGCATCCTGAATTTTCTGAGAGTTTTTAGCTTCTCTTTCCTCAGAAATATTATATTCATTTCCATATTTATCAGAAATGAAATCATAAGCGCTTTTTACGGCTTCATCAGAAACTCTTGTTGAATCAGTACGCAAATACGTAATAAGAGCAACAGTTCCTTCTCCCTTAATTTCAACTCCTTCATATAATTGTTGTGCAAGTCGCATGGTTTTTTGAGTAGAAAAATTCAAAACCGAGCTTGCTTCCTGCTGAAGAGTTGATGTGGTAAAAGGAAGTGGTGCCTTTTTAATCTTATCGGTTGTTTTAACATCTTCAACCTTTATGTCTGCACCGGAAAGGGACCTGATAATGTCATCCATTTCTTTTTTGTTATGAATCACAGCTTTATCTTTTCCCTTGCCATGATATTTAGCGGTAACAGTATTCCTGCCCCCGTCAGTTTTAAGGACTGCATCAAGAGTCCAATACTCTTCGGGGATAAACTCAGCTATTTCTTTTTCTCTGTCACATATAATACGAAGAGCAACGGACTGAACGCGTCCTGCTGATAATCCTCGTTTGATTTTAGCCCATAGTAATGGAGATATTCTGTATCCTACCATTCTGTCTAAAACTCTTCTGGCCTGTTGGGCATCCACCAGATTCATATCTATTTCACGTGCATTCTTTAAGGATTCTTTAACAGCATTTTTGGTAATTTCATTAAATGTAATTCTGTAAACCTTTTTGTCCGCAAGCTTAAGTGCATGATATAAATGCCACGAAATGGCTTCTCCTTCACGGTCAGGGTCGGTTGCAAGATATATTTTTTCTGCCTTTTTTACTTCCTTACGAAGCATAGACAGGATATCTCCCTTTCCGCGAATCGTTATATATTTAGGCTCATAATCATGTTCAACGTCAATACCCATCTGACTTCTGGGCAAATCACGAACATGTCCGTTGGAAGCTACTACTTCAAAATTTGCTCCAAGAAACTTTTTAATTGTTTTCACCTTTGCAGGTGATTCCACAATTACTAGATATTTAGCCATATGCATACTCCATTAATCAAAATTATAGTAAGAAATATTGCTAATCGTCAAAAACTATACAACATATTTTTTAAAGACGCAAGGAAAATTTTTATAAATAATATTTATGCCGGTACGAAAAGACCCCCGCTTCTGTAGGCAGGGGAGCAAACATACTCAACTTTTTGTAGCTAAAATCAACCAATAAGACAAAAAAATACCAAAGGAAAAATCCTTCAGTATCATAAGGGTTGGGCTGTAAAAAATAAAGCAGCTGGTAGGGGAATCGAACCCCTGTTTTCGCCGTGAGAGGGCGACGTCTTAACCGCTTGACCAACCAGCCATTACAAAGTCGAACTCATTCTTCGTTCGTCGACTTGACTATAATAATACATGTAAAATAAAATTGCAAGCATTTTTTTAAAAATTAACACAATTCTTTTGTTTACGTGTTGTCTGGCTGTTAAGATTGCCGGAGCTTCACTTGAGCGGTTCCTTCCGGTAATTATCTAATAAAGAAGTCGATGAAATGCTACAATATGAAACATAAACATAACAATATGTAAAAAAAGTGTAAAAAAACGCTACCGGGAAAATATTTCTCGGCAGCGCCTTAGCTTTAGCTTATTTACAAGTTTTTAAATAGTGTATGCTTTGCAATAAACGGTACGACTTAATTATCACAATTAAACGAAATCAAAAAGGCTGATTTGGTTTGACTCGGGGAGATTACCCAAAAGTCCCAGTTCAAACATTGTATCGGTAACGGTTTTGGACACATGAGCTCTTTCCCTGAAATCATCTCTGGATAAAAACGGACCGTCTTTTGCGGCTTCAACAATGGAATCCGCAGCCTTTTCGCCCAAGCCGTCAATACTGTTAAGTGAAGGCATCAGTTTGTTATCCACGATTTGGAAATTTCTGGAATGGGCTTTGAAAATGTCTATCGGAGCAAACTCATACCCTCTTGCATACATTTCCTGTACAATACGCATATCGGAATACTGGTCCTCTTCCTTTTTTGACAGAGGTACAGCTCCGGCTTCTTTATTGGAGGCAGCATCCATTCTCTTCTTGTAATCCCTCATGAGGCTTTCGAGGTGTTCTTTTCCACGGCACATTTTCTCATAGTCAAAGGCTTTTGCTCGAATACTGAAAAAAGAGCCATAGTAAGCCAGCGGATAATTGATTTTACAATAAGCAATTCTCCAGGCCATCATTACATACGCAGCAGCATGGGCCTTAGGGAACATATACTCAATTTTCTCGCACGACCATATATACCATTCAGGGACATTGTGTGCGAGCATATCGGCTTTCCACTCTTCCCATTTATCGCATTTCTTCTTGGCAACAGTTCCCTTTCGGACTGCCTCCATGATTTTGAAGGATTTCTCGGACTCGACTCCCATGGAAATAAGGTAAGTCATAATATCATCACGGGTACAAATTGCAGTAGAAATAGTTGCTTTGCCCGACAGAATCAGCTCCTGGGCATTTCCGAGCCAGACCGCTGTTCCGTGAGCAAGTCCCGCAATCCTGACAAGGTCCGAAAAAGCCTTGGGTTTAGTATCTATCAACATCTGCATTGCGAAATCCGTGCCGAACTCCGGTATACCGAGGGCTCCAAGCTTTACACCGCTAATCTGCTCGGGTGTGATTTTTAATGCAGATGTATCCTGAAACAGGCTCATTACCTCTTTATCATCAAGAGGAATCGTCGTTGGGTCAATTCCTGTCATATCCTGAAGCATACGTATCATGGTAGGATCATCGTGTCCAAGAATATCCAGCTTTAACAGGTTGTGGTCAATTGAATGATAATCGAAATGAGTCGTCACGGTATCCGTTGTCTGATCATCTGCAGGATGTTGCACCGGTGTAAAGGAATTAATATCCTGTCCGAGAGGTAATACTACTATACCTCCGGGATGCTGCCCGGTACTTCTCCTAACACCTGTACAGCCGACAGATATTCTCTCTATTTCCGCTGAGCGTTTATGAATTCCTCTTTCCTCAAAATAGTTCTTTACAAATCCATATGCGGTTTTATCTGCAAGAGTTCCGATTGTTCCCGCTCTAAAGGTCTGACCGGCTCCAAAAATTACTTCGGTATATTTATGTGCCTTGGATTGATATTCTCCTGAGAAGTTAAGATCAATATCAGGTTCCTTATCCCCCTTAAAGCCAAGGAAGGTCTCAAAAGGAATATCAAATCCGTCCTTTTTAAGCTTTTCGCCACAATTCGGACAACCCTTATCTGGCATATCCACTCCGGCTTTTCCGGCATACGCCAAAACATCCTCCGAATCAAAGTCCACATAATGACATTTGCTGCAGATATAGTGAGGGCTAAGCGGATTTACTTCCGTAATACCTGACATAGTCGCTACAAAGGAGCTTCCGACAGAGCCTCTGGAGCCTACAAGATACCCGTCTTCTACCGATTTCCACACCAGCTTTTGGGCAATAATGTACATAACCGCAAAGCCGTTGCCTATTATGGATTTCAGTTCTCTTTCTAATCTTTCCTCAACTACACTCGGCAATACGGGACCATATATTTCATGCGCACGGTTATAACAGATAGTACGCAGGGTTTCATCCGAATTTTCAATTACGGGTGGACATTTATCCGGGCGGACGCAGGAAATGTTCTCTATCATATCCGCAATCATATTTGTGTTCTTTACAACAACATCAAACGCTGTATCAGAACCCAAATATGCAAATTCATCGAGCATTTCCTCTGTTGTATGCAGATAAAGAGGTGCCTGTCTGTCGGCGTCCTCGAAGCCCTTACCGGCCATTATAATCCGGCGGTAAACCTCATCCTCCGGATTCATAAAGTGCACATCACAGGTGGCAACTACAGGCTTGTGAAACTGTTTGCCCAGTGCAACTATCTTCTTATTAACCTCGCGAATATCGTCAAGGGAATTAATGCTTCTTACCTTCTCGGATTCAACCATAAACTCATTATTTCCAACCGGCTGAATTTCCAAATAATCATAAAAATTCACCAGTCTGGCTATCTGCATATCGCTTTGTCCATCAAGCAAAGCTCTGTATAATTCACCTGCCTCACAGGCGCTTCCCAGTATTAATCCTTCACGGTATTTTTGAACAAGGCTCTTAGGGATTTTAGGTCTTTTATGAAAGAATCTCAAATTGGATTCCGAGACAAGTCTGTACAGATTTGTTCGTCCCATATCATTTTTGGCCAGAATGATTGCATGATAAGAAGGAAGCTTTTTGATTGCTTCATCGCTTGCTCTTCCCAATTCATTTAAGGAAACCAAATCTTTAATTCCCTGTTCCTCAAGCTTTTGTATAAACTTAACGAAAATCTGCGCCGTAGCTTCCGCATCATCTACCGCACGGTGATGATTTTCCAGAGAAATGCCCAGGTTTTTGCACACATGGTCCAAAGTATGTTTGGCAATTCCGGGCAGTAAAACCCTTGCGATGGCAAGAGTATCAACGACGGTAAATTCAGAAGGCAAGCCCACTCTGTTCGCGTTTTCCGTAATAAAGCTCACATCAAAGGAAGCATTATGTGCAACCAAAGAACAGCCTTTACAAAAATCCAGGAATTTGGGTAGAATATCCTCGATTTTTTCTTTTTCATAGACCATGTCGTCCGTTATTCCGGTCAGCTTTTCAATTTCAAAGGGTATAGGCGTATCCGGATTGACAAATTCTGAAAATCTGTCAATTATTTCACCGTTTGATACTTTGACAGCACCTATCTCTATAATTTTATTTGTAACCGGAGAAAATCCTGTTGTTTCGATATCAAATACAACAAAATCGCCGCGTAACAGCTTTTCCTTCGGATTAATCGCAATATCCTGCAAGTCGTCAACCAGGTATGCTTCCACGCCGTACAAAATTTTGAAAAATTCCTGTCTGTTTAAGGGCGGTTCATTGTTTGCGGCTCTCTTGCCTTTCTCTGCCTTAAACAAATCCTCCCAGGTATGATTTGCAAAAGTAAATCCCTGTACAGCACCATGATCGGTAATGGCAAGAGCCTTATGTCCCCATCTGTAAGCGCATTTTACCAGGTCTCCTGCTTCTGTTACACCATCCATATCACTCATCTTGGTATGGCAGTGAAGTTCAACTCTTTTATAGGGAGCAGTGTCCATCCTTTTTACTTCAAAATCATCAATTTTGCGGATACCGTTAACCATTGACATACTGAGTTCACGGTCAAATTTATCCATTGCGCATATTCCCGAAATCATTAGAAACGAGCCCGGTTTAAGCTTCGGCAAAACCTCATCCAAAGCGTCATTGGGACAAAACAGCTTTACGCCAATCGTGTCGGTATAATCGGTAATATTGAAAATAATTATGGTTTTCTCATTTTTGATGGCCCGGGTATCTAAGGAAATAACCTTTCCCTTGATAACACATTCTCCCATTTCGCCTACCAAATCTTCAATTTTTAATACTTCTCCCTCAAAATCACGGCCATAGATAATATTAGGGTCATCCGATTTCTTGACCGGTTTATATGCCTTTTTAACCTCGCCCGATTTGACTAAGGCTTTGTCTGAGGCGGTTTTAGGCTCAGTATTTTTAGGTGTTTCCTCTTTAGTATTTCCAGCTTCGGTCACAGTATTATCCTGGCGATTTGTAATCTCTAAAACCTTAAGTCGGATTTTCTCATCCTCGTCATCATAGGGATTTTTTTTCGGAGTGTCATAATCGATTTCAATATGAATATCAAAGCCGAAACGCTCGGTAAAAATCTTTTCCAGTATAGAGTAAAGCTCTTCCTCAATGCTTCTGTTTATAACGGTATCAGGCAGAATAAATACTGCCTTATTATCCTCGGTAAATTCAGCTTTACAATGTTTAAATGCATTATAAAAGATATGGCTGTAGCCTTTAAACTCCAAAAGAAAGCTTTCCCGATACAATTCATACAGTTTTAGAGGCGTATATGTTTTAGACAGTTCAAAGTGTTCATAAATCTTAACAGGAAATTCTTCATTATTAAAAAGCTGAACTGCTATTTCCTTTTCCGTCCTGTAAATAACTTCCTTAGCAATAAGCCTGGAGCTCCTAATATAAATATGAAGGAATTCTCTGTTTTTGGTTGAAGCGATTCTCTCCACTTTAGCCTGCTCCATAATATCGGAATAGGGATTATTCAATTGTAAAGTAGGGAATACTTCAAAAAAAGCTTTCATTTCCAGTTATCCAATTCCTCTTTAAGTGTACTAAGCAAAAGCTCCTCGGGAACTTTTTTAATTATTTCGCCCTTTTTAATTAACAGGCCCTCTTTAATTCCGCCCGCGATACCGATATCGGCTTCTTTTGCTTCTCCCGGTCCGTTCACGGCGCAGCCCATAACCGCAACCTTTATATCAAGCGGATAATCTTCTACCATTTTTTCTACCTGAGCCGCCAAAGAAATCAAATCAATTTTCGTTCTTCCGCAGGTAGGACAGGATACAACCTCTATTCCCCCTTTTCGGAGTCCCAAGGTCCTTAAAATCAGTTTGGCAGACTTTATCTCTTCTACAGGATCTCCCGTAAGTGAGACGCGAACAGTGTCGCCTATACCCTGATTTAGTATAAGAGAAAGTCCTATTGCCGACTTTATATTTCCTCCGTTTACTGTGCCGGCCTCCGTAATTCCTACATGAATGGGATGGTCTGTTTTCTTGTCCAAAATTTCATGTGCTCTGACACACATAAGTACATCTGAGGATTTAATGCTTACAACCAGATTGTCATATCCCATATCTTCTATCATCGAAAGCTTATCCATTGCACTTTCAACAAGTCCGACAGCAGTAACGCCCTTATACTTAGCAACTATTTCTTTTTCCAAAGAACCGCTGTTAACTCCGACCCTGATAGGAATATTCCTTTCCTTAGCGCACCTTACAACCTCATATACCTTTGACCTGTCGCCAATGTTCCCGGGATTAATTCTTATTTTATCAGCACCGTTTTCAATAGCTGCAATTGCCATTTTATAATCAAAATGAATATCCGCCACAAGCGGTATCTCTATTTGCTTTTTTATTTCTTTTATAGCCCTTGCCGCCTCCAAAGTAGGAACGGTACATCTTATAATTTCGCACCCGGCATTTTGAAGTCTTTTAATCTGACCGACTGTTTTTTCCACATCTTCGGTTGGAGTATTCGTCATGGACTGAATCAATATCGGATTTCCACCGCCAATTACTCTGTCTCCGATTTTTACTGTCGCCGTATTAGTTCTCATATCCTTATCCTCTTTCATTAAAAAGGTTACTATCACATATTATAGACTCTGAAGAAAGAAAAGTATACTACATTTTGAGGTGGAAATGTCCGACTCCTACCTGTTCAACATATCCTTTGATACAAAGATTTATTAAAGCCGTGGACATTTCGCTTACAGTCATGGGAATATCTGACATAACCATAATATCAGACAGAGCTTGAGGAGTTTCATTCAAAAGTCCATATACCTTTCTTTCAGTTTCATTTAATCCCACCATATTTTTCAGTTTTAGCCCATCCACATCGGTTTTAACATCAGTCATGGTTATTGCAGATATTACCTGTTTGATTTTAGGCTTGAAGGAAAGCTGACGATTAAAAAAATCTTCATAAAAGTCCTCCGGGGACAGAAACATACCCGCTCCCTGCTTGATTAATCGATTGCAGCCCGTACTAAGTTCATCCGAGATCCTACCCGGCACAGCATATACATCCTTTCCCTGTTCCAGAGCCATATCAACCGTAATCAGGGTCCCGCTTTTCTGTCTTGCCTCTATCACTATCAAAGCATCTGACAATCCACTTACAATTCTGTTCCTCTGAGGGAAATGAAATGCTGTCGGCTGTGTTCCGGGCGCATATTCTGAAATTATGCCTCCGTGCTTTTTGATTTGATTATAAAGCTCCTTCTCCTCCGTCGGATAACAAATGTCTGCGCCACACCCTAACACGGCGTATGTGTTCCAGCCTTCTTTTACACATGCTTTCTGGGAAATTGAATCTATTCCTTTAGCCATTCCGCTAATTACATTTACCTTTTTAGTGCCAAGAAAAGCTCCGGTTTTTGAAGCTATATTTTTCCCGTATTCTGAGCATATTCTCGCTCCAATCACTCCGATTGCGGGGGCATCGTCCTCCGGCAGCCTTCCAATATAGAACAAGCCAAAGGGTGGGTCCGGTATGTTTTTTAATCTGTCCGGATATAAATCATCACAAAAAAGGACCATATTTATACCTTTTTTCCCCAAATTTAAATATTCTTCCGTTCTATAATTCTTTTTCTCCCTTAGAAATTTTTCTGCTTTTTGTTCATCAAGCATTAGTTTTATTTCCTTCTCATCTGCATTAAAGCAATTTAAAGCTGAATGGAATCTGTTGTACAATCTGAAAATACTTTTACTGTCCGAATCTAAAGCTTTTATAAGAAAATATGAATATGCTTTTTCAATTTCCGTTATCTCCATAAAAATACTGTTTCCTTTCTCTAGTCTGCGTTCTTTAGGTTGCAGACACAAATTTGCGAGTGCTTTTTAAAAATATATATTTGGCCGGTACATCACAGCCTCAAGCAAATGCTGTTCCTCTATACAGTCGCTGTCCTCCAAATCGGCAATTGTTCTGGCGACTTTAAGTATCCTGTGATATCCTCTCGCACTCAATCCGTAAGTTGTGTATATCTGCTTCATAAGTTCGCTGCATTTTTCATTGAGAATACAAAACTTGTCAATATCAGTTTTAGTCATTTCACCGTTAAAGCTTATATCCATATCCTTAAACCTAATACTTTGACGAATCCTTGCATTAGTAATTTTATCGCGCATCATATCTGAAGATTCACCTTTTAGTTCGCTTTGAATATTGCCAATATCCACACTTTGCAATTCTACGCATAAATCTATCCTGTCTAGAATCGGGCCTGATACTTTACTCATGTATCTATTTACAACTGTATCAGAACATTTACATTTATTTCTGTCGGGATAATATCCGCAAGGGCATGGATTCATAGCGCAAACCAGCATAAAATCAGAGGGATATACAATATTCCCGTTTACTCTGGAAATAAGAACTTCCTTGTCCTCCAGCGGCTGTCTTAAAGCATCAAGTGTCATTCTGGTAAACTCCGGCAACTCATCAAGGAACAATACTCCCTTATGGGCCATGGATACCAGCCCCGGTTTGGGGACACGGTTTCCGCCTCCTATCATAGCCTGCATTGTAACCGTATGATGCGGACTGATAAAAGGACGGGTTTTAACAAGAGGTTCATCCTCACATAGTTTGCCGGCAACACTCCTTATTGTCGAGACCTCCAAGCTTTCATCTATCGACAGAGCCGGAAGTATACCGGGAATACGTCTGGCTATCATGGATTTGCCTGCCCCGGGTGGGCCTACCATTAGCATATTATGAAATCCGCTGGCAGCAATTAATGCTGCCCTTTTCGCGCTTTCCTGACCGGAAACATCATTAAAATCGACATTATCAGCATGTATTGCGCTGTTAAAATAAGCATCCAAATCAAATATTACCGGCGGAAGAATATCCTCTCTCCTATTTTTATCTGCCATAATAAAGTTTAGAACATCTTTGATATTGCCTGCTCCGCGCACCGTAATTCCGGGTATTACACTTCCCTCCAGCGCATTTTCCAAAGGAACAATGCACTCCTTTATTCCTTCCTCCCTGGCTTTTTTAATAATAGGTAACGTTCCTTTTACCTTCCTTATTTCCCCGTTTAAACCAAGCTCCCCGAGGAACAAAACATCCTGAATACAATTTGTGGAAAAATACTCAAAAGACAGTAACAGACCGACGGCAATCGGCAAATCAAAAGCCGTTCCGTCCTTTTTAATATCTGCAGGTGAAAGATTAACCGTAATCTTAGAAGCGGGCAAATTTATCCCGGAATTTCTAAGTGCCACACATACTCTTTCCCTGCTTTCCTTTACTTCTGTTCCCAGCGAACCGACCATACTAAAGCCGGGTAATCCGTCGGAAACATCAACCTCAACACCGACGATAAATGCACTTATCCCAAAAACGGTGCCTGAGCAAACAGTTCCAAGCATAGAACACCTCCATATGAAATTAAATAATTGAAAATACTGGTCGAAACGACCGATAGGCATGGCCTAAGAAAAATACGTCAGATGACGTATAAAAAGAAATGGGAGTCGCTAAGGACTCCCATTTAATTTACAAATAAAATCTAAATCTGATATCCTGCATTTCTAAGTGCATCTACATCCATGATGTATCTGTTGTCCAAGGTTTTCATGATATCCACGATTTCAATATCATGATTGACACGCAGGGACAAATCAATTATTGAGTTGTCTGTGAAGCTAAGAACAACCGGCCTTAACATTTCACGTTTATTTTCAACAAGTACAAGTGCTTTTTCTCCGGTATTGAGTTCAATACTGACACCGGGGATTAAAATATTGATTGAATCTATCAAGGCATTTACTATCTTAGGATCATAAAGCTCGGGATGTGCCAAAAGAGTTCTGATGGCAAGTACTTCGGACTTTCTGTCTCCGCCAAGGCTCATGGCTGTAAGCTCATCATATTTGTTGGCTACAAGTAAAACCTTTGCGCCATAAACAGTTCTCGCGTCAAGAGGTCCGCCATCTTTTTCCTGTTTAGCAGCCTGCTGACATATTCTCTTTATCACAAGGCCATCCAGGAAAGCATCTTCAATAATAGTGCCTCCTGTCATTTGTGCAGCATAAAGTCTGTCTTTGTCAATAGCATCTATGTCATCACGGTAAACAATCGATTGATCGCTAATAGAAAGCTTTCCGATATCATGCATTATTGCTGCATTAATAATCTGATTCTGTTCCTCTACTTTTATATTGAGCACATGTGACATCAATGCACACAGAATTGCCACATTAAGAGAATGTCTGTAAACATAATCATCCTTGCTTCGAAGATTCTGGTAAAAGTTTATCTTATTATCATTATGACCATAATTTTTCATAATCATGCTGGTAATAACCTGTATTTTATTTTGCTTTTGATTTGCAAGGATTTTGCTGACAGCTTCCTGAATAGAAAAGATTACCATCGTCTGAAAACGCTCAAACTCAATATCCTCTTCGCTCATAGGAGGAAGGGGTTCGGCAGGCTCCAAAATATAGATGCCAATAAGACCGAAATTCTTAACGCTCTCAATGGCATTTGTCGTAAGCTTGGAATTACGTTCAAAAAGAAGTACGCCTTTTTTACTGTAGATGGGTCTGGCCAGTCTCATTCCGGTTTTAAGATCTTCTGTTCTGACAAATTGCATAATTGATAACCCCCAAATAAATAACTCCTGATTAAATTATATACTAAATCATGAATTATATCAACAAATTTAAATAATTTATCAAATTAACATAATTTGTCAAACAAAAAATCTTTTAGTACATAATTACTTATATCATTACCTTTATCGGTCAAAGCTAAATATTTACTTAGCCCGCTTTCATAATAAATGTAAAGTAATTCATCTTTTATGTGCTTATTGATTACGCTTCCGTACACATCAAGCATATTTTTATTAAATCTTGCATAAAATTCGTCAAAACCGGCCCCTTGGGTCAGGCGAAGTCTTAGGATCATAAACTCCTCCATCTCGTCAAAAACCGAAAGTTTTTGAATATCTTCAGGGCATTTGTCGGAAAGCTTTATATAGGAATCAATTTCTTTGATATTTGAGAATCTCTGACCGCCAAAATACGAAGAAGCTCCGATTCCAAAGCCAAGATATTCGACTGATGTCCAATATCCAATATTGTGTCTGCACTCATATCCAGGTAGGGAATAATTGGAAATTTCATAGCGTTTATAACCGTTTTGAGCAAGGAATTTCTTAGTAAATTCATACATTTGACGGTCTTCCTCTTCGTCCGGGACCCGAAGCCGACCCTGCTCATACAAAGTACCGAATTCGGTGCTGTCTTCTATTATCAGGCTATAGGCTGAAATATGAGTAGGTTTAGGGCAAAGGCTCACTGTTTTTTGAAGAGTTCTCTGAAGACTTTCCATGTTTTGACCCGGAATTGCACTCATAATATCAACATTTATATTGTCAAAACCTATATTGCAGGCAGCCTCATAATTTGCAAGAAAACTTTCATAATTGTGAATTCGCCCTAACATCTTCAGTTCGTCATCATCCGCAGATTGAAGGCCAAAACTGATTCGGTTAATGCCCATTTCATAATAATCCTTAAGCTTCGGGGCATCAATAGTCCCGGGGTTGACTTCGATAGTCAACTCGCAGTCTTCAACCAATTTATATCCTTTTCTTATTTCGGTCAGAATTCTTCGTATCGAAGCGCTGGGCAAAACAGACGGTGTTCCTCCTCCAAAGAACACACTTACCACGCTATAATCTTTACAGTCATTTTCATATGACCTGATTTCTTCGATTAAGGCATTCACATATTTTTCCTGCGTATCAGTTTGATATGCTCCCGAAAGGAAATCACAATACCTGCATTTTTTGACACAGAATGGAATATGTATATATAATTCAAGTTTTTTATCAGTTTTTATCATCTAATTTAAGCACACTCATAAAGGCTTTCTGAGGGACTTCAACATTTCCAATCTGTCGCATACGTTTTTTGCCCTCCTTCTGTTTTTCCAAAAGCTTTTTCTTACGGGTAATATCTCCGCCATAGCACTTTGCCAGGACATCTTTACGCATAGCTTTAACGGTTTCTCTGGCTATTATTTTGCCCCCAACAGCTGCCTGTATGGGAACCTCGAATAAATGTCTGGGGATTTCATCCTTAAGTCTTTCGCACATCTTTCGTCCGCGCTCATATGCAGAAGCAGAATGAACAATAAAGGATAATGCATCTACTTCTTCCCTGTTAATCAATATATCAAGTTTGACCAGCTCAGATTTCTCATAACCCTTCACATCATAATCAAATGAAGCATATCCTTTAGAACGAGATTTCAAGGCGTCAAAGAAGTCATAAATGATTTCATTAAGAGGAAGCTCATATCTGAGAATTGCTCTCTTACCTGTCGTATATTCTATTCCCAGGTATTTTCCTCTTCTCTCCTGGCAAAGCTCCATTATCGGACCGATAAATTCACTCGTTACCATGATTTCAGCCGAGACAACCGGTTCCTCCATATAATCGATTTCTGCAGGGTCAGGCAAATTTGACGGATTGGTCAGTTCAATAACCTCGCCGTTAAGCTTGTGAACCTTGTAAATAACGCCGGGCGCTGTCGTAACCAAGTCAAGATTGTATTCACGCTCAAGTCTTTCCTGTATAATTTCAAGGTGAAGTAATCCCAAGAAACCGCATCTGAAACCAAATCCAAGTGCAATGGAGGTTTCCGGCTCGTAATGCAGTGAAGCATCGTTTAGTTGCAGTTTTTCCAATGCATCCCTCAGGTCAGGATATTTGGCGCCATCAGCCGGATACATGCCGCAATATACCATGGACTGTACCTTTTTATATCCGGGTAAAGCTTCCGCGCAGGGATTATCGGCATCTGTTATGGTATCTCCAACTGTAGTTTCCTTAACATTCTTAATTGAAGCGGTAATATATCCAACCATTCCGGCTGAAAGCTCATCGCAGGGAATAAACTGACCCGCGCCGAAATATCCGACTTCAACGACTTCCTCTACGGCTCCTGTAGCCATCATTTTAATCCTGGTACCACGTTTAACACTGCCTTCCTTAATACGACAAAATACGATTACTCCCTTATAGGAATCATACAGTGAATCGAATATAAGTGCTTTAAGAGGTGCTTTGGGATCGCCAACGGGAGCTGGAATTTTGGTTACCACTGCTTCCAAAACATCTTCTATGTTTATTCCGTTTTTGGCAGAAATCTGTGGTGCATCCTGCGCCTCAATACCAATAACGTCCTCAATTTCAGCTATAACACGTTCCGGCTCTGCACTGGGAAGATCGATTTTATTGATTACAGGGAATACTTCCAAATCATGATCCAGTGCCAAATATACATTTGCAAGAGTCTGTGCTTCAATACCCTGTGCTGCATCAACGACTAAAATTGCACCGTCACAGGCAGCAAGAGACCTGGAAACCTCATAATTGAAATCTACATGGCCGGGTGTATCTATCAGATTAAATACATACTCCTCACCATCCTTAGCCTTGTAAACGGTTCTTACAGACTGAGCCTTTATGGTAATGCCTCTCTCTCGCTCCAAATCCATATTATCAAGTACCTGCTCCTGCATTTCACGCAAAGTAAGAAGCCCGGTTTTCTCTATAATACGGTCCGCCAGTGTTGATTTGCCATGATCTATATGTGCAACTATACAAAAATTACGTATCTTTGATTGGTCAATTTTGGCCATTTGTTTATTCCTTTCAAAACTGCATAATGATATATTAAAACCAAGTAAGATTTTATCAAAAAAGAAAGGCTCTGTCTATTCCAAAAACAGAGCTGATACTAATTTTTTTTAATAATTTTGCTGATACTTATTGACAAAAATGAATATTTTGTCTAAACTATCAGAGTATGTTTACTTAAGCTTTCCGTGTCTGATGCTAATTTAAACATTTTCCAAAGAATATGCATATAAAATGGAGGTGTACAACTTGGCTAACATTAAATCTGCAAAAAAGAGAATTTTAGTTTCTCGCGATAGAGCTGATAGAAATAAAGCTATTAGATCATCTGTTAAAACAGCAATCAAGAAATTATTCGCTGCAGTTGAAGCAGGCGATAAGGCAGCTGCTAAGGCAGAACTTGAGAACGCTACAAAGGTTATCGAGATGGCAGGTTCAAAGGGTGTTTACCACAAGAACAACGTTGCCAGAAAAGTTTCTCGTCTTGCTAAAGCTGTTAACGAGATGGCTTAATTTTTCCGATACATTTGAAGTAAAAAGCATTCGACCGTCATCGAATGCTTTTTTTATTTGTTATTAATGCAGCTTCATACTCCACTCTGCAAGTTTTTCGCCTTCATATCTAAGCTTCATGGTAAAGAACCCTCTGTCCTTTTGTAGTTCTTCAAAGAAGTACTTATCGCCCTCCCACATTGGCAGCTTCATAACATCTTCTATTTTCACCCATTCTAATGTTCCTTCATCACATTCCTTTATTTTTCCTTCAAATCCGGTCGCAGAATATAAATACATATACTCCCCTTCATATCTGTCAGAAAGGAAAGTAACAATTCCTCTAAGCCTGTAATCTGTAAGTTTAAGTCCGGTTTCTTCATAGGCTTCCCTCAGCAGACATTCATCCGGGGTTTCATCTTCTTCAAATTTGCCCCCGATTCCAACCCATTTATCTTTATTTAAATCATTTTCCTTTTTAATACGATGAAGCATCAGATATGCTCCGTCCTTTTCAATATGACATAACGTGGTATTTAACATTTTTCACTTCCTCCATGAAATATATTAACACAAAAAAAGCGGCGACAAAAGTCACTGCTTTTACTAAGTATTCGGGGTCTGCGCACATATACTCTTCTCCTAAAAAAGCTTGTACCAATTTCTCCCATGTAGGTTTAACAGTTTTAATTTTATAAAAAGCACCGGGAGCAAAGTTCCCGGTGCAAATAAGACAGCTGTCAAAGCAGCATTAGTTTACAAACACTATGCATTAACAATCTGACCGAAATCAGGTTTAAGAGCAGCACCACCGATAAGTCCGCCATCAATGTTAGCCTTTGAAAGAAGCTCTGCAGCATTTCCTGCGTTCATGGAACCGCCGTACTGAATTCTTACAGCCTCAGCTGTAGGAGCATCATACATTTCGGCAATTGTAGCACGAATCATGGCACAAACCTCTTCTGCCTGATCAGCAGTAGCGGTTTCACCGGTACCGATAGCCCAGATAGGCTCGTAAGCGATTACAAGCTCTTTAACCTGGTCAGCAGTTACTCCGGTAAGATCCCACATAATCTGTCTCTTAATCCACTCAGCATAGGTACCTGCTTTACGAAGAGCAAGTGACTCGCCACAGCAAAGAATGGGCTTAAGGCCTGCAGCAAATGCTTTCTTAACCTTAGCGTTTATAAGTATATCATTCTCACCAAAGATATCACGTCTCTCAGAGTGACCGATGATGATATATTCAACACCTGCATCCTTGAGCATGGGAGCTGAAATTTCGCCTGTAAAAGCGCCTTTATCCTCAATGTAGAAGTTCTCTGCACCAACATGTACATTTGTGCCCTTAACAGCTTCTACAACGGTTGTAATATCAATTGCGGGTACGCAGTAAACTACATCTACTGCATCGTTTTTAACTAAATCTTTAAGTTCAGCACAAAGTG
>JAZQNB010000016.1:0-15296 GCA_045627085.1 Lachnospiraceae bacterium
CCCATTGCTTTGCGAATGTTTCGGCATCAGACCATCCATCACGATAAACAACGGCAACACCATTGTCGGATGTACTACCGCCACCGCCACGATTAGGCATTGCACAAATGGTAAGAATCGTATCAACCATATTGTCAACAAGTGTCTGTGTCTGCGTTTGGTTAAGTTCGTCACAAATCTGCTTTATATCGGCTTTGTTCTCACCAATTGATTTAAGAAGAACCATTCCTTGCTGACGAATCTGTTCTGCCGTTGTACCTTCTTCAAGGTCACAGTTATAAAGAACAAGCAAGGAAGATACGAACTGCTCGATGCCATCAACCCTGTTTGATGCAACAGTATTAAGTGCATTTATGAGCGGTATAACCAACTCAAAAGCACCTATCCTTGAACTGTTTACCGGATATTCAATAATCGGAATAAAGCCAAGTGTGTAAGGCTCTTCTCGTTCAATCTGTCCGTTTTTGACCTCAAAATAGGTTGTGTTTGTGTAAACACAATAAACAGGAATGTTGTTCTCGTCCCTCTCGATATAAACACCTGCGACAGGTTTATGACCAATCTTTCGGGAATAAACAACAAAAGCTTCTCTTGGATCGAGCGAATATACCTCAAACGGAACATCTGCATCGGTGCCTGTAGGGTTAGGTAAAACCATCTTATAGGCAGTACCGCAAATCATCTGCCATTCAGCCACTTCGATGTTGATTGCCTGACCCGATATAGCTCGCATATAATCGTTAAGCTTGCCGATATTCGCTGATACATCCTCATCAGAACTACAGGATATGTACTGCAAACACTCGCCAAACTGATAACCGACTTTAAATCGGACTATCTCATACGCCATGCTCACATTAATTTTGTTGCATATTTCTGAACGAATCTCTTTGATTCTGTTTAATATAGGTGTTTTGCCACGATAATAGTTGTAAAGGTACTGAACTTGCTCTCTGTTGCAAGTAAAAATCGAATTAGCCTTGTTAAGCATATCGACTACATTTGTTCTGTCGATTCGGTCATATCTGCTATATATAGTCCTTCTTCCGTAAAGTTCCATACCTTTTCACCTCGTTTCGGTTTGGTTTAAAATAAAAAAAAGACCACAAGAGCCTATATAGGCTGATGTAGTCCATTCTGTTGACTTCGCAAGAAACTTACTTATATTCTTGCGTTATATTTAATTGTGTTATTGATATAACGGAGGTGGCATCTTTCAATACCGACATCTTATTCTCAACTCGATGCGATGGGCAAATCGCACAGATGCCGTAAGCCTAAGTATGAAAGGAGGGTGATGTTCAAAAATGAAAAGCATCACAGCAATGTATATTAAAGGAGTATTATCTAATTAAGGTTCTCTTGATTTCAACAACGGTTATGTTTTCAATCTTGTCCTTTTTTCGTTCATTTTTTACTTCGACAATCTTGCCGCTGTTAATAGCATCGTTTATTTTTGCAATTACATCCGAATGTTCGGTTATGTCAATCATATAAGCACCCTTAAAAAATATTTATTAAATACTATACATAATATATATCACAATATTTAGTTGTTGTCAATTCACCCACTACACTATATTCTGTATTTGACAGGTTTTGTTGTAATATATTCAGAAAGGTCGTTTCAGTAGGGATATTGTGTTCATACTCATACTATCTGTATAAACCGCATACTGTGCGAGAGCATCAACGACATCATCGTGCTTGTTTTTGCCTTTATGTGTATAGGTTGTCATCTTCTTCATAAAGTCGGCATACATTGACTTGGATTGTATCAATTTATCGTCTTTGAACAGACAGTATTCTTTTACCCACGCACTATTAACTATAATCTTTGTTTCCTTGTTTTGACTCGTCCACTTCTTCGTGATATGTGTCGGTTTTATGCCTTTAGAGGTTGCCAACTTCTTAACTCCCTCTTCGACCTTATCAGCCGTTCTTCCACCTGCACTATTCGACTCGAACTGACATTGTTTAACTCGATTCCGCACAAGTGCCTCTACACAAAGGTTATCGGTCACTTCGGGCAATTCATTCGATACGACACAATCAATAAGATAATGATCGTTGCCATAGACCGCAAATATCGGCATAACAAGGTCATCCCCACCACCACTCGCAGTATCACAAACCGCAAGAATCGCATCAGCTTCTCTGTCGGGCAATTCATAGTATCTGCGTAACTGATCAGGATGATACAACAGACCTTCTCGTTCTATAGGCTCATTCTGATACAATGCTTGGAATGATATATCATCCATTGTCTTTTGAATATCGAGAAAAGCAGCAGTTGAATAGCCTTTACCGTTACCATAGTCAAAATTGCTCTCACCGTTTTCATCGAGTGCAGGTATTCGTATAAACCTTGCTCTGCCTGTATCGGCATATAAATCTTCGAGTCTACCTATGACATCGTGAACACTCCACCTTGTTGCAATGTGAAGTTCCTTGCATTTGTTGCCGTATTTTCTCTGTCGCAAGTCTGTGTTATATAAAGTCCATTTCTTTTCAAGTCGTTCAGCGGATAAGGCTTCTTCTATGCCGGGGATAAGGTCATCACAATAAAGCAACTGTAAAGCTCTGACCTTACCTGCATTACCTGAACCAATAGAAGAGAATTGTAACGAGGAAAATCGTTGTGCCTTATCAATATCTATTTTGTGAGCCTTTGCATTAGTAGACACAACTTTTCTTTCAGGGAAAACCTCGTGCCATCTGTAATCGCCTGTAGGGTCAAGTTCACGAAGGCACTCATTATAGAAGTCGGTAAGAATATCGCCATTGTGCGAACCTATAAGAATGCCCTCAAGAGGATTTTTGCCAACGAGCCAAGTTATATAGAACAGGGCAAGAGCCGAATTGTGTGTAGGCAACATTGTTTTTCCTGCAAGGTACATACCACCTTCAACGGTTATACAATTGCCCTCTACAGGCTCAATTTTATTTATGCTCTTTACTGCAATTTTTCTCTGCACCCCAAATGATTTTAATCGTTTTCTCTGCACTCTACAAGGGATATAACAATCAGGCGTGAATGAGATATTATACACTCTCTTTCTTCCCACAATTCCTGATGTCGATATTTTCGGCTCTTCGGCATAAACGCAACATCTCCAACCAAATGTTGAAACTAATTCGACAAATGTATCCTTTAGTTTTTCGGAAGTTGTAGAGTAAGCATATTTATGTTCGGAGGATTTAGTGCCATCGGTATCAATAAGACCTGCCAATAAATCTAATCTTTGTTTAGCAGATGCAGTTAAGTAATCTTCAGGAATATACTTTTCCACAGTTCTTCCATCATAGCAAAAACCATAAGAATGAAGAGCCTGTCTTAATCCACCGAATGCTTTTGTTATTACGCCTGTTGTTTTATGAACATGCGTTCTTATACAAGGATATCCCAATCTATTCACTTCTTCAAATATACATTCATCCAATTTACTTTCAGTAATACAAGGCGTTCTATTTGTTCCATCTCCAAGCCAAGCACCCATAACATAAGGATGCACACCAAGATGTTTATGTTTACCTCTTACATATTGTTTTTTAGGCAACATAAGATTATATCTATGACCTCTACCGATAATATCATTCTCTATTTGTCTGCTTTCCCAATATTCTACACTTTTAGTTTTTTCAGAAGCAGATGTCCTGTCAAGCAATTGCCATTCGTGATTTTTGTGACATATAATCCTTTCTCCGTTTGTAAACTCAATAAGTCTATCAAGCATACATTTTGGATGTATCTGTAATACTTTTTTGAACTTACCGTCTATGCCAATTACTTCGTCACCAACTACCAAATCGCCGTGATTTTTCCAACCATTTCTTGTAAGAACAGGGGTGTTGTTTGCGAGTGCCTTACCAGCTCCCGGCGGGAGAGATATTCCAAGTATGTCTAACTTATCATCAGCAAGGTCTTGTAATCCCTCTGTTGCAGTCCACAACGACTTTCTTCTCGGCACATAAAATCTATCCTGTGGCGGTCTGTCCCATTCGGTAAAAATACAGAAATCATCAAATTTATCTCTTGCTGTTAAGAGATATGCTTTACGAAGTATCTTGAGACATTCGGCTGCCTTAATACCTTTCTTTGCCTGTAGGGTCATATCTTTTCGGAACTGTGCGATTATCGGATAGCAATCGTCCTTGTTCGATGGGTAGGCATTATACAAGCAAGCAAAAGCCTTGTCGGGCATATCGTTCTTCATAAACTTGCCGAATGCGTAAATCAGTTTGTCATATTCGTTTGTGTTCGGCTCGATATGTTTGGTCTGCATCATCTCGTTAGTGCGGATGATTTCGTTTATGACATTTTGATCCAATTATTATTCATCTCCAATTGTCTTTACATATTCATCAACACACACTCCTTTGATGTCTTCTCGTTCTAATTTATATCCAAACCCCTCTCTTGTTCGTTTGAGGGATATTTTCTTGTTTGCCTGTAGGATGCCATCCTTGATCACTTTGCCCGACCAAAACACCTCTAAAGGCACTTCATAGATAATGTCGTAATTATCGTTTAAGACAAAACCGACAGTTGAATATTCAATCGGTTTCGACAACCACGCACCAATATAAACCTTTTTGTAATCTTCAAAGTTTGTCCACTTGCCTTTAATGTCGGCATAATCGGTATACTTCGGCTCAAAGAAGCAACAAGGCATATGGTGATCGCCACAAACATATGAACTGAACCACGGCTTATAAAACTTAACGGTCTTATGGTCGATTTGCTTACAGGTCGATGTTGTCCTGTCGGCATCGTGCTTGAACCAAACACAATCCTTACAGGCTAAATTCGGACAATCGTCAATTGTATAAATAGGCAACACTCCTTATGGGTAGTTTTTATGGTTATAGGAATATATTGAAAGTTATTGGAGCTTTGCGAAAATTTATAAGATGTTGCAAAAAGCTGTATGGGAAGCTTCTATAAAAATTTATTACTTTACCAAATGCTTATACTCAATCACAGAATGCCTATATAGGTTAGATGATTAGGTCTTCCGGCTTTCTCCAAAGCCACTACCCAATCACAACCATTACGGTCACTCGCAATAAAAAAGAGCCAAACTAACCTTATTCGGTCGGTCTGACTCACTCTCTTCAGTCGCTCCGATACGCACACTTCGGTATCGGCTATGATAGTTTATTTGATTTTTGTATGTTTATCATCAAGCATAAAGTCCTGTTTGATGATTATGATTTTATATCGGCTATTGTATTAAATTTTATTGATTCGGCACTATCGGTTCGGTCGATAGTGCTTTTTTATTTTTGCGGGAAATTTTTTTGAATCAAGATTTCGCAGTCTCATATTCCTTTACCCTACGATAAAATGTATTCGGTTTCAATCCGAGGTGCTTCATCGCGGCAGTTGCGGTAATCTGCCCACTTTTCCATAAGTTATACTCATTGGAAAACTCTTTTTCGTCTATCACGATCTGCTTTTTTCCTTTATATCCACCTTGAGCCTTTAATGCTTCGATGCCTTCTTTTTGTCTTGATTTAATATAATCTCTTTCCAACTGACTTATGGCACCAAATATCGTAAGCATAAATTTGCCTGCATCTGTCGAAGTGTCAATCTTCTCTTTTTTAGAAGCAAACTGAACCCCCTTATTTGTAAGTTCATCAACAAGGTTAAGTAGGTCTCTTGTATTTCTTGCAAATCGGCTGATTTCGTGAACTATTACAACATCGCCCTCACGGACAAAAGCCATCATCTCCTGTAATGCAGGTCTACCTTTAACATCTTTACCACTCGCCTTATCAATGAAGATTTTCTCAACACCTAATTCCTCCATTGATATTTCCTGTCTTATTGTGTTTTGTTCCTCTGTTGATACTCTTACATAACCGACTTTCATTTTGTAGTTCTCCTTTTCAATATTAGTTTAGTATTTCTTGTCAGTTTCCATATAATGCCTGTATAGGCGTCAGCCTTTCAGCACAACCCAACCTAACTGCATAAACGAAACCTAATCTGCTCGAATCGAGCCTGTTTGATTTGAACCGTTTCATCAAGTTCCATTTCGATATGAAGTATACCACAATCATTGCAATATGTCAAGTACCAATTTGACACATTTCATGCCTTTTTATTTTTTTCGGGATATTCGATAGACTCAAAGAGTAATAATTATTTTCATCATATACCCCACGGGTACCACCTCCCACGGCGAGAAGGTCGGCACGGTACCGCTCCGGCGGCATCGGTGCAGCGGATCGGATCACGGTTATATATATCATAATTGCAATATGTCGCAGGGTATACCCTACGGACATACAGACATATTTAATTTTTTGTATGTCAACTACTCATTATATATTTTTTGAAATATTTCAACTTTTTTTGTAAAGTCTATTGACATATATTTGAATATGTGATATTATACCTAATGTCAACAGGACATAAAAACAAACCGACAGAAGGACGGTAAAAAAAAATGAATAAATATGAATACTCAAACGGATGGAACAACTACTATATTTTTATGATCGGCGGTAAATGGAAAATACAAGATACAGCCGACGGTTATATATATAGTAATCAGTTTAACCGCCTAAAAGATGCAAAAAAGGCAATTGATGATCAGATGCTATATGTATAAAAAAAGATCCGATCTGATAAGTACCACCGAATCAGAACGGATCACCGACACGGAACCAATAAACCGCATCAACCTATATGTTAATTGATTGATGCGGAAAAGTCAATAAAAATCAATTAAAATAGGAGTGTATAACAATGACAAACACAATAACAAAAGAAACCATAATTAATGAGATTATCAATATTTTTAAAAACAACACCGATTTATTTAACGATTGTATTGAACAACTTGACAACTGGAACGGCTATTTAAACGATGACAGATTTTATTCTATGGATGAGATAGACGAAATTTTATGCGACAAAAAACCATCCGAAATTATGTATATGACATTTTTCGGTCACGATCTGGACGGATACACCACAGATATAAACGGCTGCAAACATTATTGTGAATTTAATCCCAACTCCGACTATTTCAGATTTAATGGTTATGGTAATCTTGTAAGCACCAACTACATTGATTATTCAGATCATATAGACAGTTACGCAATAGAGGCATTATGTGAAAATCGTACCGAAATAGACGCTATTGAGACTGATGACAAATTAATTGAATTGTTTGACAAACTTGAGGAGGCTTGAAAAATGGATATAAAATTAAACATATCGGAATTTACAAAGAAATTTAATGATATTTATAACTGGTTGTATCAATTCGGAAATGATGACGAGATCAGAAGCGGGGCAAAGGCGTTTGATGAATTTTTGCCGAATAACAAAAACCTTGTAAACGAATTCAACAAACACCGGCACGACATTATAATGTCCGATCGGGAGGCGGCGGCGTTTATGTTTGCGTTAGAGGAGTTAACAGCATGAACGCAAACAACGCAACCCCGGCGGAGATATTCACAATCTCCGCCGATATAATAAAAGCGGAACATACTTTAATAGCAGGAACCACGGGAGCGGGCAAGAGTGTATTAATTAACACATTTCTTACCGATTGCCATGGAGCCTATGCAGCGGGGCAAATCAACTTTGTTTATATCGATTTAAAGCGGGTTGAGTTGATACAATGGGAACCCCTCCCACATTGCATTTATTACGCCGATGATGAACAAAAAGCCGTTTATATACTATACAAAATGGTTGAGTTGATGCAGTACCGATTTGATAGAATGCGAGCGGAACGGTTAAAAAAATCGACGGAGCCGCATATATTTATCGTTATTGACGAATTAGCAATATTAACCGATGCAGCCCCGGAGGCCATGCCACTATTAATTAAAATAGGGCGTTTGAGTCGTGCCGTTAACATTCACATTGTAGCAGCAACGCAAGCACCCAACCGAAAAACTTTAACAGGGGCATTGCATCAGAATTTTACTTGTTGCATAGGCTTGCGGTGCCGCTCCTCGATTGAATCACGGCAAATTATAGGCGTTGCAGGGTGCGAAAAATTGCCCGAATACGGTTACGGCATTCAATGGGATCGGCACGGCTATAAAAATATAAATATACCGTTGACGGATCAAACAAAAACAGATAAAATTATAAAATACTATATGGAAGGATAACAAAAAAAATGAAAAGATCAGACTTTATAAAAATTGTAAAAATCGTATCAATATGGAGAGTTGACAAGAGACGCGGCAATTATAAATTGCCTTCCGGAAATAAATTAAGTGACTATCTTTACCGCATTACAGACAATTTGTTAAAAAATAACAAATGGGCAATTGCTGAAAATGGGAACATTTATGACATTGTGGGTGATCAAATTTTTATTCCGTTTGGTGAGAATGAACCGTTTGTTGATCGCCTGCAATGGGATAGGGTTGATAATCTTATTAATGAAATGCTTTTCTAAAACTTAATACAATGCCTTATACAGTCGGATTTATTCCGGCTGTTTTTTTATGCCTGTATGGTGCAGCCGTTCAAACGGTACCAACCGAACCGATAAAAACAAGCCTAAAACCGCCCCATTTTAGCGGGTTTATCCGATCCGAATATATTAAGCTATATTAACTTAATTCAGCCGTATGCATTAAATACGGCTTTATTTTTACCGTTTTAACCGCTTTTAATTTTAGGCATATGTTTATATTCCCCGATATTATTAATTGATTTTAGGGGCATTTTTACGGCTATATTGATATAGTCCGATATTGTTATATTGTGTTGATTGTGGTTTATCGGTGCATTTTCCTTGCATCCGTTATCGGTTCATATGATTGTATTGCACCATCACTATATTATTTTATATCTATATACCGTGATATTTCAGGTCGGTTTGTGGTTTTTTTTGCTCATCTCTTTTGTTCGGTTGGTTTGTATAGTCTTTCTGCCCTTCTGCGAAAATTTCAGCTTTCTGCGGTTCGGAAAGTGCCGTTCTGCCTGTATAGGTGGTTGTTCGGTTCAGGTCGGTTCAACCGCTCCGATCGGCTTTCTGCGTTTGGTCGGCTTGTATCGGTTTGGGTCGGTTCGGTGGGTACTATCGGGAACTGTCAGAGTCGAACTGCTTTATTTATATTTAATTATTATAAGTATTAGATTTATTATATATATATTATATATTATATTATTATATTTATTATTATAATTAAGTATTATGTAGAATGATTATTATAAGGAATGATTTTCTATAAATATAATCTACTATCCCCTTTCTGCAAGGTCGGTTGGTTGATGCAAGGTCACGAATCGCATACAACCTACCCTACAGGCAAAAAGAAAACCACAAGATATAGTTAAGTAGTGGCTTTCTGTGGTACTTGTAACTATATGTTGTGGTTTGTAAGATTGTATATTTATGCATAATTTAATGCATATTCTGTATTATTATGCATTATTATTCATTTTATGCATAGTTTTGTGTATGATTATGCAGGTCTTTTTTATGGGTGTAAAAGTTACAATTTGTTACATTTCCCTTATATTTGTAACATTTTTGTAACTATTAGTTCCATATTAGAATAAACCGCATCGGTTTGAATTATAATGCAATATCTTATTCAGGCAAAGCATCAACTTCCGACACCGAATTGTATCGATCTGCCTGTATCAGTTTGAGTTGTGGTATAGTATATCATTCGGGCAACGCATCCACCTCTGATACAAGCTCTTCTGCCGTTTGCGTATCGTTTGTTCCGGGGATGATTGTAATTTCCTGTTTATCGGAATGTTCAAAGTGATTCTTTAACTGAAAGATTGCCTGTATCGAGTCGGCATTATGCTTTAGTGATGCATCGGTAAGGACTTCTGCCATCATTTCCTTTACTGCCATAATGTATTGTGCCGTATCGGAATCGGGATGCATCTTCAAAAAGTTATACAATGCCTGTCTGCTTAAACCGAATCCATATACCGCAAGTCCCATTACCGATGGAAATGCTCCTGTTTCTGCACAGGCGGTCATATAGGTTAATGTTCGACTTTGTACATCATCCATATTTTTAAGATTGCATTTAGGTTTCTGCATTACATCTTGAAGCATTGCGATTCTTTCGTATATAGATAACTTAATTTCTTCAGCCTTTTCTTCACGGCTGCGAGATTTACCTTCTTTGGAACTGCTTGCATAAATACTGTTTTGGCTTTTCTCGTTTTTTGCTCTATCTAATGCCACATCCTTTGTGACCATATCGATGGCTTCTTCCGTGGAATGAGCCGTTGTTGTCTTCCTTGGTCTGCCTCTTTGTGCCATAATAGTTCATCCTTTCTGTGTGAGTGTGTATTAGAATGTATTCGTATGTGTTAGTATGTGTTAGTTAGTCTGTGTTGGTATGAATATAATTAATTTTGTAAGTGTGTATTGGCTTTATATAAGCCTTAAAGATTCTATTTTGCTTATATTTGCCCCATTTCTGCGATTTGCGATAACCAATACAATTAGATTAGTTAAATCACATT
Organism: Lachnospiraceae bacterium; assembly: GCA_045627085.1. Lineage (GTDB taxonomy): Bacteria > Bacillota > Clostridia > Lachnospirales > Lachnospiraceae > RGIG10340. The sequence goes on from JAZQNB010000016.1 coordinate 10,490, forward strand.
GAATGAAATAGGGCAAGTTTTAAGCGAGTAATAATGTATTATACTGAACCGTATTGATTTGAATTAGGTTAAATTGCTTCTGCAAGGTGCCGTATCGAATTGTATCACCTATATAGGCATTATGTGACGATTTGTCAGTATCAGGTTGAGTTGAGTTGATGCGGTTACTACCATACAAGATAATAAGTAAGATAGTAAGCAACATCCAATATTATATTGATTTTATCGCTTTAACAATGCTTACAACGGAGCATCTTTGTTGCATAGTATCGTACCAAGCACAATGCTCTTTGTCACACCGCTTCCATCCGGGAGGAGCCGTTGAGTTGTTGATAATCTTCATTGGACAGTATTTAACAGGTTCGGTTTTGTTTGTGTCGTTTGTATCAATTGTATCTGTCATATTATCACCTCGATTATGTTTTTTTAGTTCTTCTTAAAAAGATTAACAACCTTCTGTGCAAATGCTGACAGCTTTTCCTTGAATCGTTCTGTCATAGTCTTATTGTTATTCATTACCTCACCTTCTTTCGGTATGCAGATTTGTTATTCATTGTCTTGTCTTATGCTGATTCGGTGCTTCGCACTTAACTTGCGTTCTGCGGTCAGGTTCATCGCCATACAGGCATTGAAAGTTGTAAGACAGATAAAAGTATCCTTATGTTTACAACTCTTCAATATTATGCCTGTAGGAGTTAGGTCTTGTCGAAGTGGGAGGTTTCTGCACTCTCCTTTAATTCCTTCTTGATTCGTCTTATATCACGCACACTGTGTATTATTGAAATAATGCAGATTATATTGATTATGGCTAATAAGACAAAGCGGATAATTTGTGGTGTCATAATCTCACCGCCTTACTCTATATAACCGTCATATATTAATATTGTGCCGTGTTTGAAATCAATAATAAGTTCGTGTCCTGTTTCTTCTTGTATTGCCTTAAGGTCATCAATAGAATTGATATCTATGCTGTATTCGTTTATGATAAACTCGTCCCACCGACAACCGATCTTCTCTGACGAAGCTAATACCGCATTTTTACAAGGTGGTGGTGCATCTCTCCAATCTGATGCACGACTGATGCGGAATTTCACAACTTCTCATCTCCTTTCTAATTCATTAATCACCTTTGCAAAGAAGTCCATCCACGCAGCCTTATCGATTTTATCGTTCCCATAATGTTCAGCCGTAGCGACATCATTCTTTATGACGGATAATGCCTTATTGGATAATATCGGCAATAACGGAGTAATATAGCCTATAACGAGCTGTGGCATATAAGTCGGTATGCCGATTGCATATCGGATAGCACAGGTTAAGATTGTCTCGAAGTTTTCGTCTACGGAAACTTTTGTCTCTTTTTTGGTAATTAATTCCGATTTCGGTAAACTTTCGATCCAATCACAGAACATCTGCCAATCAGGTAAACGATGTGTTCGTCTCTGCTGATAGATTGTTTTTAATTGTTGATAGTTCGTTGTCATTCCGGCGGTAAGTTCAAAACCATCGGGGATATTATAGAGAAGTGCAAGATAATCTTCGGGGTCATTCGTTTCAAGATACTTTGCCTTTTTCTCTTCTAATATCGCAATGGCTCTTTCATCGACATATTTGTTGCATTGTGCCTTTATGTCAAACTTTGCGATTTTATGCATTGTACTCTGCGATGATACAAAGTCGAGCCAATGGTACCGTTCTGCTTCAACCCAAGCTTTTATAGGCAATGTCAAATCGAATTGAACCACTATGCCTTTAAGGGCATTGTCGTGACCTTCTCCTGTATGGCAGGTCAGACAGGCTTCTATGCCTTTTGTTAAGTCGTTATTCAATTTGTTAATATCGACAGCTTTGGGATATTTTGCGGTCTTAAACACTCTATCCAAACCGTATATGACGGTGTTTTCAATTTTACTCATTTTCTTTGACATCTCCTTCTTTGACAACCTTTAATGCAAAACTTGTTATTCCTCCGATTGTGGCAAGTGCATCAATCACCCTTCTGTCAAATTCATCTTTATCAATCACATTATATATGTTGTATGCTTCTACATTTATCGATTCTAGTGCCATTTCATAAAGCCGTTCTTTTGATATCTGTATCATTTCGTATCACCTCGTTTCCCTGTAAAGCAATAATTCAAATCAAGTCCGTTTTGAGCCATGATACATAGGTTCGGAGCGGACGGAACACTTCCGCTATACAATCTCGATATGACCTTTCTGTCTATGCCGATGCTGTTTGCGATGTCACGGTTTGTCATATTCGGATAAATCCTGTGTAGTTCATCGCTAATCCTATCAGCAATAATAGGGTCAGGCATACTCAACATTTTTAATTCTCCTTTGCAATATAGTTATCATTAATTCCCTCAACCGAATCAACCATAATGGCATAAGCAAGGTCGAATAGTGTCGGTGTGAGATAGTCGTTTTGTTCGGCTTCATTCATCTTGTCAGATACAACTTTGCGAAGTTTATACAGTTGATTGGTGTCTTTTTGCAGTTCCTTGTTATTTTTAATGAACTGCCATACTTCATTTAATGCTGCATAGATTTTGTTTGTGTCGATTTTTATTGTTTCTGCATATCCCATACAAATCAGCCTTTCTTGAATCGTCCACAAGTGCAACAACCGTAATCCTGTTCACGAAATTCTCTACAAGGACAAAGGGTATCTACGGTCTTCTCTATTGCACAAGGGCAATATCCGTCATTTGCTTCGACCAATTCTGCTATGTCGGGATTTACTTCGATTATGCCCTTACCAATTGTGTCAGAGCGGTCATAATAGCACAAGCCGATTTGATACACACCGTCAATTGTTATCTGCGAGGTCTCGTAGAACATATCAACTATGTCCTCTACAGGCAATTGTGCAAACTCGTCACAAGTACAATCTATCGGTATGCCTATCTTACTTGCAAATTTATACAATGCTCCGTTCTCTGTATATGCCTTTATGATGTGATAGTCGATACTGTTTGATGTGATGAGATAGTCTTTTTCGATGTCATTCATTATTCATCTTTCCTTTCAGATTTGATATATATATTTGCATTGTATCATCATCAAAATAACAGAAACGGTTTTTTCCATCTCTTGCAAACATATCCTGACATAAATTCATCTCTTCCATCTGCATTGCACCAAGAATGTTGAACGCAGCAGCCGAAAGGTGATCTTCATCATCACAACCACATTGATACTTTGCGAGATGTCTGCAAGCGGAATCTATAAACGATGACATCGGTATGCCTTGCAGATAATTGAATCGTTTATATTTCTTCGCTCCGTTTTCGTAGTGCCGTGAAAGTCTTAATATGGCTGCCCACGGCAATGAAACCATATCACCTTTACCCTCCGACATATCTCTTGTTGCACCGCTTGAGAATTCCCTGCGTTCTCCACTATCTTTAATCATTTCCTATCATCCTTTCATTATCAAAGTACAGCTATCGTTAATTGTCTTATTTTTGCCCGATAAAGAGCATTTCTGTTCATCCGCAACAAACCAACTGCATTTGCTGCATTCGGTCTTATATGTATCGTTTTGCTTCTGTTCTAATCGTCTTAACCAATTAACTAAAATATCCTTATCGACTATAGCCATATGATTCAATTCATCAAAGAACTTCGGATCATCTAAATCCAATAAAAGCAAACCTGCCACTTCCTCTCTGTGCCTATATGAGGTAAGCAAGCCGATGACCTCAACCTGCCTACCATACAGCAAATTGTTACAATCTTATCTCTTTTTGCGATTCTGTATCTGTGCAAGGGACTCGCTCGTCACAAGGCTTATGCTTCATGCAGCAATATTCAAAGCAGATACCCGCTTTGGTACAGTCCTTGCATTGTTCCGGTACGCTATGGTTGATACTTGAAAATCTTGATAAACACATATTATTCAAATCCTTCCTGTTTGTTTTGCAATCCACATTCCGTATGACATTCTGTTATGTGGATTCTTTTTACAATATTTTTCAAATGCCTTTATGGATGTTCTGTGGCTTTTGTTTACTTTTGTTTCTCTTGTCTTTTGCCAATCCTCTGCACAACCACCCTTAAAGTTGATTTCGTACTTTTTCTTTTTGTGTTCACGGTCATATTCTCGTTTCCGTGCGGTTCTGCAAGGTAAGCATCTCGTTACAGGTCTGTCATATGTGAATGTTGCTCCACATATTGTGCAGGTTCGTTCTGTCTTGCTCCAATAAGCTTTAGAACAATCGACATTGCAGAATTTTCTCGTGCCGACAATTCCGGTAAATGCCTTACCACAATATAGGCATCGTTTTGTGTGGGTATCTTCTGAATTGTTACATTTTTGTGTCATTTTTATGAACATTCTCCTTTTATGTGATTTTGTTGTATTTTTCCAACATATTATATGCTTTATGTCGGTTGCGGTACCCATCGGTACCCATACGGTACCCACCCCAGTGGGTACCGCTCAATCCCTTGGTACGACGGGGTTTGAGGGCTGCGGTACCCAAGTACCCACTCTTACTTGTAAAATTTTTTTCAAAAAAAAATAAAAAAATTTTTTTGCATTAAAAGGCGTGCAAAGTGGTGGGTACTGTGGGTACTCTGGGTACCATTTCCCATTATTTGCCATTTATTCCCACGGTTTGTTAATAGTTTGTTCATCTTCTTGTAACTTAATCACAACACAATGAATTTTTCTGCCACCGATGGAGCATTTTCTTGTGTTCCTGCCGTTATCTGTGACGAGTATTCCCTTCTTTTTTGCATAGGAAAGTACCACAGTTGAGTTGTATCCCTGTTCTTGTAAGATGCGGTCGAACAC
>JAZQNB010000017.1:0-4509 GCA_045627085.1 Lachnospiraceae bacterium
GTCTGCAATGAACTAAGAATTTGAAGATAAAAAAGAAAAAGATAAGTCTTTCGACTTATCTTCTTTAGAGCGCGAGACGGGGATCGAACCCGCGACCCCCTCCTTGGCAAGGAGGTGCTCCACCGCTGAGCCACTCGCGCATATTCAATTATAAAACAGCTTCGGCTTTCGCCGTGCTTTGCTTCGCAAATATCTTTATATGCTTCGCATATAAAAAGCGGGTGATGGGAATCGAACCCACGTGTCCAGCTTGGAAGGCTGGTGTTCTACCATTGAACTACACCCGCAGCGAAAAGTATACAATCGTGACATAACTGTGAGGTTTGTCACCACAACAATGGAAATTTTACAATAGATATTATTGTTTGTCAAGCATATAATTTTATTTTTTTAAAGATTTTTATGGCACGGTTTTTTTCGTATTTTCCTCACATGCCAATCGATGTCCGCAAATGCAAAAAGCCCCAACCTGTATGAAAGGTCGGGGCTTAAATTTTGACTTCAACTTTGTTGCATTTTATTAAATTTCTACACATGCTACTGTTTCAAATACGTCTTCCGGCTTGCTACCTGTATTTAACGTACCTTTGATGTCTTCATAGAAAGCAGCTCTTGTAGCCTGCATCCAAGGCTCTATCCACAATAAACCCAGGCCTAAGGTTATTATGCAAAGGAGTATCCATCCGATGAAACTGAAATCTACACAGAACAATTTCCATTTCTTTCCATGCATTAATTCTTTAGATGCTCTGATTGCCTCAATACCTGTCATCTCCGGATTATCCATTAAAATATAGGGTGCCATAGAATACCTATAGAAAGCTATATACCCCGGAATATAAAAAAGTATTGACCACAGCATTATAAATATTGCTGATTTTATTTCATATCCTATTGTTGCGCCAAGTTTAGGTTTGTGTAAACCTTCAAACAAATCCGAGAACTTCATTTCTTTGTTGCGGCAAAGATTAACCATGCAGTATGAATACCCACATACTAATGCACCTGTCAAAACAATTGCTCCTATTACTGTTGCACTAATAGCACTCACAATTAACGAATATACAACTGTGACTCCAATTGCTGTTCCCCAATTACCTTTTAAAGCAGCTTTGGCAATATGGCGATATTCTTTTGCTGTCTTCATAATTATTTATTCTCCTCTTTTAATAGTTAGGTGATTACCCCATGAGACTTATAATGCACTATAATTTATCTATATTCAATCCACTAAATCGTTACTTTACCACAATCAATTCATACTCGCGTGTTCCGATACCAAGTTTTTCGGCATGTTCAAGGGTTTCCCTCCAGCGAACGTTTGGATTGGAGTCGAGAAAGTGGTCATGGTGATGATGCCAGTCGGGTTTCTCAAGGTTGTCAGCAAGCTGGGAATTGGGCATGGGTGATGCTTTTAAGCAGGCATCAGCGCAGGCCTGGTCAAGCGCTACGGGGTCAAAGGATGCAAACATTCCGATATTGGGAAGGATTGGTGCATCGTTTTCACTGTGACAATCGCAGTTGGGCGATACATCGACTATCAGGCTCACATGGAAATTGGGACGTCCGTCAAGCACTGCCTTGGAATATTCGGCTATCTTACAGCCTAATATTTCGTTTGCATTGTCGTTGGGATTATAAATGGCATCAAATGAGCATGCACCTATGCAGCGTCCACAGCCTTTGCATTTTTCTTGGTCTATTACGGCTTTACCTGTTTCATAACTGATCGCATTTGAACCGCATTCCCTTATGCAGCGTTTACAGCTTTTACACATTGCTTCATTGACAACCGGTTTGCCCTGGTTGTGCTGGTGCATCTTGCCCGCGCGGCTTCCACATCCCATTCCTATGTTTTTCAATGCTCCTCCAAATCCGGTAGCTTCGTGTCCCTTGAAATGGTTTAGGGAGATGAATGCATCCGCATCCATTATTGCACGGCCTATATAAGCTTCTTTGCAATATTCCCCGCCTTCAACGGGTACTATTATGTCATCTGTTCCCTTTAATCCGTCTCCGATAATGATATGACATCCGGTAGTTGTTTCGTTAAAACCGTTTTCCTGTGCACAGTCCATATGCTCCAAAGCATTCTTCCTTGAGCCGGGGTAAAGTGTATTGCAATCGGTCAGAAACGGTTTCCCGCCTGCTTCTTTTACTACATCTGCTACTGCCTTGGCGTAGTTGGGACGTAAATATGCAATATTGCCAAGCTCTCCGAAATGAATTTTGATGGCAACGAATCTGTTGTCCAAATCCATGTCTGCAAGTCCGGCTTTTCTGCAAAGCCTTTTTAATTTTTCAGGCAGGCCGACTCCGATAGTAGTTCTAAAATCAGTAAAATATACTTTAGATTTTTCGCTCATATCCATTTTCTCCTCATTTGTAAAAATTCCAAAATGTTCCGCTATAATTTATTTCATAGTGTTCGTCTATATATTCCGAAAGCCATTGGGGGAAATCTCTGTTTTCAGTGCCCTCATAGCAGGGTATCGCAATTACAGTAGGCTTTTTTTGCGGGAACTCTTCCCAGTAATTCTTTAAAGCCTCATCATAGGATGGCGTACTGGTCACTGAATAGTTCGCTGTCTTTGCGTCTGTGTATGTATATGCAATCAGCTCATAGTCATTCACATCCGCTAAAAGGACTGAATCCTCGGATGTAATATTTTCGTGCCACTCACTCATCCCGATTCTTATCCTGTCACAATATGCCCGGGTAGTCCCCTGCCATTTTTCCGGGCCGACACTTACATATTTTTCTTCGTCGGTAATGTTATTGATTGCACCTGAGGCATCACTTGCTATGAACAGCTGATTGACGGAAATAGCCAAAAACAGGCAAAGGGCAAATATGTATCCCGATTGTTTTCTTTCAGTTGTTTCGCAGGCAGGCACAATTCCGCCGACAACCGCAAGCGACATATATGCAACAGCTGTAATCAATGAAAGATTGGTCAACATAAGAGCTGCTGTAAATACGGTTATTGCGACGACAAACGAGATTATAAAAACCAATTTGGCTTCATGAGCAATTTCGTCCTTCGACAGCTTTACAATTCCCGCCACAATCGGGGTCAAAAATATAATCGGATAGAAATTATACCACTCAAGAGACCTATCAATTATCAGCGCATATTTCATGAAAATAATGGTCGCAAGGGGTGTTGCAGACAATAGGCAAAGGCCCCATATTGAAGTGTATCCAACGTCTTTCGTCTTATGCAAAATCTTACCGGCAATCCATGCAATAGCGGCAGTTATGAGCAGGAACAGAACGCCGTATACGAACACCCTGTAATAAATCCAACCGGAATATCTGTAGCTTGAATGCGAATCCGAAAGAAATATCTTCTTTGCACCGCTAATTAAATCTGTCAGTCCTAGCCGTGAGCTTATGCATACGCCGGTTATAAAAACACATCCACCGGCAATACATGTTGCTGTAAGCATCGCTATATCTTTAATCTTTTGTTTTGATAATGCAAAAAGTAATGCTATTCCAACGGGCAACAGGAGTGCATTTGAAGGATATGCCAAGACCGCGCAGCACAGCAGGATTCCTGCCACACAGGTATATATCGGTTTCTTATCCGCTACCGCCTTTATTAATAACAGACAAAACAGCGTAGAAAATACCACGGACATATTGGCATAATCGGGCATATTGGTGTATTTAGGTCTGATAACCATGAACAGAAATGCCATGTAGTGCAAGGTCTTCATGGAAACATATGGCTTCAGAAGCTTTATGATGGCAAAGGCCGTAAGGGCAAAGAAAACAAAACCCCAAATATGCATCCAGACCACTATGCCTTCCATGGACCCGAATAATTGCAAAAAAAGCTTTACCAGCAGAAACGGAATGATTACCGACATCTGATGCGGTTCCCACATTTCGACAAACAGTCTGTCTCCCAAATTCATTCGGTATCCCATTACTACACAGTATGCAGAATCGGTGCAATATCCAAAGAACAGCATTTTAATATTCACCAAAAGTGCCGTAATTAATAGGATTATGTATATATAATTATCCGTCAGCCTTATTTTTTTCTTCATAATTTATTGTGTATTTTCCTTATAAATCTATATAAAAGATATTCTATATTTAATAATTCGTCAATGTGAAATATCAGGCCTTTAAAGGCGTTGAAAGGCTTTACGGTATCATGCTATAATGTTTTTTGGTCAAATGCAAAGTTATGGAGGTACTCAATGCTGTTTAATTCATATATTTTTATATTGTTTTTTCTCCCCTTGTGTCTGTTAGGGTATTATTTGTTTAATCACTGGAAGCTGCTGTAAAAGACAATATAATTTTGTAGGAAAAGGGGAAAATAATATTGTAGGTTTCCCCCCTTATTTCTCAGCAGCCTGAGCCTCTAATACAAGGCGTTTGTCCTTGATTCGGTATGACGGACCCTTGATTGATATTACCTCGGAATGATGCAACAAACGGTCAAGAACTGCATTGGCCAGCGTTGCAGATCCGAAGAACTCACCCCA
>JAZQNB010000018.1:0-32100 GCA_045627085.1 Lachnospiraceae bacterium
ATAGCTGCCTGTGCTGCTGCAAGTCTTGCAATAGGAACACGGAAAGGTGAACAGCTTACATAGTCAAGACCAATCTTATGGCAGAACTCAACTGATGTAGGATCTCCGCCGTGCTCTCCGCAGATTCCGATGTGAAGGTTAGGATTAACAGGTTTTCCGAGCTTAATTGTCATTTCCATAAGCTTGCCTACGCCGGTCTGGTCAAGCTTTGCAAACGGATCATTCTCAAAAATCTTGGAATCATAATATCCGCCAAGGAATTTACCCGCATCATCACGTGAAAATCCGAAAGTCATCTGAGTAAGGTCGTTTGTACCAAAGCAGAAGAAATCAGCTTCAGCTGCAATCTCATCAGCTGTAAGAGCAGCTCTCGGAATCTCAATCATAGTACCGACTTCGTACTTAAGGTCAATTCCTGATGCCTTAATCTCTGCATCTGCAGTATCAACAACAACCTTCTTGATATATTTAAGTTCCTTAACCTCACAGATAAGAGGAATCATTATCTCGGGCTTAACAACCCAATCCTTATGCTCTTTCTGTACCTCGATTGCTGCACGAATAACAGCCATTGTCTGCATTCTTGCGATTTCAGGATATGTGACAGCAAGACGACATCCACGATGACCCATCATAGGATTGAATTCGTGAAGGTTTGCAATAATTGCTTTAATGTCTTCTACTGACTTATTCTGAGCCTTTGCAAGCTTTACTATATCCTCTTCTTCTGTAGGAACGAATTCGTGAAGAGGGGGATCAAGGAATCTGATGGTTACGGGATTTCCTTCAAGAGCTTCATATAAAGCCTTGAAATCACTCTGCTGGTAAGGAAGAATCTTGTTTAATGCTTCTTCTCTTTCCTCAACCGTATCAGCACAAATCATCTCACGGAATGCAGCAATTCTGTCTTCCTCAAAGAACATGTGCTCAGTACGGCAAAGTCCGATACCTTCAGCGCCAAGCTCACGTGCTTTTTTAGCGTCCTTGGGAGTATCTGCATTTGTACGAACCTTAAGTTTTCTGTATTTATCAGCCCAAGCCATAACACGACCGAATTCGCCGGCAATTTTGGCATCGACAGTTTTGATTTCTCCACCGTAAATATTTCCGGATGTACCATCAATTGAAATAAAGTCTCCCTCACGGAATTCTTTGCCACCAAGAGTAAATTTCTTGTTAGCTTCATCCATTATTATCTCTCCGCATCCGGAAACACAACAGGTACCCATTCCACGGGCAACTACAGCAGCATGGCTGGTCATACCGCCACGAACTGTCAATATACCCTGCGCAGACTTCATTCCGGTAATATCCTCAGGGCTTGTTTCAAGACGAACAAGAACTACTCTCTCTCCTCTTGCAGCCCAGGTTTCTGCATCTTCGGCAGTAAATACTATCTTGCCGCATGCAGCACCGGGAGAAGCGCCAAGTCCTTTTCCGAGAGGTGTTGCAGCCTTAAGTGCTGCAGCATCAAACTGAGGATGTAAAAGTGTATCCAGATTTCTGGGATCAATCATGGCTACAGCCTGTTCCTCTGTTCTGTGTCCCTCGTCAACAAGGTCACATGCTATCTTAAGTGCAGCCTGAGCGGTTCTCTTTCCGTTGCGGCACTGAAGCATATATAATTTCTCATTTTCAACAGTAAATTCCATATCCTGCATATCATGATAATGATTCTCGAGGATTGAACAAACCTTAGTAAATTCTGCATAAGCAGCAGGGAATTCTGTTTCCATCTGAGTAATAGGCATAGGCGTACGTACACCGGCTACAACATCTTCGCCCTGAGCGTTCTTTAAGAACTCACCCATGAGCTTTTTCTCACCTGTTGCAGGATCACGTGTGAATGCAACACCTGTACCGGATTTATTGTTAAGGTTACCGAATACCATGGGCATTACGTTAACTGCAGTACCCCAGCTGTAAGGGATATCATTGTCACGGCGGTAAACATTTGCACGAGGATTATCCCATGAACGGAATACAGCCTCAATGGCCAGTTTCAATTGTTCTACAGGATCTGAAGGGAAATCTTTTCCCAGCTGTTTTTTGTACTCAGCTTTAAACTGTTCTGCTAATTTTTTCAAATCTGCGGCATCAAGATCAACATCAAATTGAACGCCTTTTTCTTCTTTCATCTTATCGATTAAGGTTTCGAAATATTTCTTGCCGACTTCCATAACAACATCGGAGAACATCTGAATGAAACGACGATAAGAATCATATACAAATCTTTCAAACGAAGGATCGGGGTTGCCTGCTATCATTGCGGCAACAACATCATCATTCAAGCCTAAATTCAGAATGGTATCCAACATACCGGGCATAGAAGCTCTTGCTCCGGAACGAACCGATACTAACAGGGGATTCTTTAAATCTCCAAATTTTTTGCCATTGATTTCTTCCATGGTTTTGACACCTTCCATTGCCTGCGCCATGATTTCATCATTAATTTTTCTCCCATCCTCATAGTACTGAGTACAAGCCTCGGTTGTAATAGTAAAGCCCTGAGGCACAGGGAGACCAATGTTGGTCATTTCGGCAAGGTTAGCACCCTTACCGCCAAGGAGATTTCTCATATCTGCACTTCCCTCTGTGAACAGATATACCCATTTTTTTGACATACGTATTTTTCCTCCTACTGTAATTGTTCTCGGTGTCTTCCACCGACGGACTATAATATATTATCACAAAAACGACAAATAGCAACAAAAATTATTTGTTTTCTCTTTTTGGCACAAAAGAATCGAAAATGAACAGGTCGAAGTCCTTCCTTATAGCTTCGAGTTCACTTTGACTTTTCACCGTCCAGGCTACAGCCGTATTGTGATATAAGCGCTTACATAAATTCCTTGACAATGCTTTTTTGTGTTTGCAGTTATATGCAATAAAATCAGGCTTTGTCAAAAAATTAAATAAAAGATTGTGAAGCGCAAAATAAAGAATTCCTCTGTATTCATCTCCCCACATAAAGGCTTCTGAAAGCTGCCCCCGAATCACGTCGGGTCTGTGTTTTCGATACCACCTTACCCCAAAAGGATTAAAGGATTCCATGCAGTAGGTTCCAGGGTAGGAACAAAGAATCTCATCTGCAATGGGACACAGAGACAAATCCCTATTTTCAATTTTAAATTCGACTATTAACGGAACCTGTCCGTTTACAAGATTTAAGAAATCCGTAAACCTTGGAATTTTCTGATCAGTACCGCAAAGAGAAAATTCCTGCAGTTCCTCAAAGGTATAGTCGCTAACCCTTCCGTTTACTCCGCATATGCGTTGGAGCGTAAAATCATGGAACACAACCGGAACATTATCCTTTGAAAGTTGGATATCCAATTCAATTCCATACCCCTCATCAACGGCTTTCTTAAATGCCCTCATGGAATTTTCCGGGGCATCTGTTGAGTTGTCGTGCAAACCACGATGTGCGTAATAAACTCCATCAAGCACGGATTTATCAGGTTTTCCGCGCATTCTCGGCATAATTGCCACCAGATAAACAATAAATAAAACAATAACCGCAAGCATTAGATAAAGCAAAAAACCCACAACTTTCCCCCTTATAAAATGTCTTGAAATCTAAAAGAGCAAGTCGGCTGAAAAAAAGCCAACTCGCCCCCTTGTTTTAATCATCTACATCGAAGCTTTCCAATATGTCCTTTTTCTGATTTGGTATAGAATCGCCATGCTTTACAAAAATCATAGTTATGAATGCCAGTATTACAAAAACCGTAGCGTACGGGAACAGTGTTGTAAACTTAATGTCCAGCAGTATTCCCGATAGTATCGGCGTAACCGTTTGAGCCGCCATACTTGCCGTATAATAAAAGCCTGTATACTTACCCACATCTCCGCTCTTTGACAGTTCAACAACCATCGGGAAGGAATTTACATTAATGGATGCCCAGCCTATTCCGGCTACGGAGAAAAGTAAATTCATCAGTATCACAGGGCTTCCGGCTCTTAAAAACGAAGCCGTGCCGAAGGCAATTCCAAGCAAAACTATGCCCCCTAAAATAGTCTTCTTTCTGCCTATCTTGGAAGAAATAATTCCAACCGGCAGATAAGATATTACAGCTGCGCCCTGCGCTATTATCAATGTAAGATTATAATCAACATTTAATACTTTGCCTGCATAAACGGAATACTTACTGATTACGGCATTGTAACCCATAAACCAAAGAACTACGGAAGCAAGTATTAAGAACAGGCTCTTCTTTTCTTCCTTGGACAAATGTCCGCTCTTTGCTTCTACGGTGCTCTCCTCTTCATCGCTTATGTCAAGTGCCTTGCTGTCCTCCTCCATTCTTTCGACCAGCTTAGGCTCATTAACCTTCCATAAGAAAATCACGAGAGAGATTAACATCAGCAGGGATACTAATGAGAAGAAAGGTGTGTATGCCATAAGTGCGTTTTCTGTTTTGCCTGTCTTTAGCACTATACCAAGAACAAGAATGATAATACCGCCGGCCGTACCCATCAGATTGATAATGGCATTGGCTTTACTCCTTAGCGGTTTAACAGTAACATCCGGCATAAGAGCAACCGCCGGTGATCTGAACACGGACATGGACACTAGTACTATAAGCAGTAACACCATGAAAAATATCAGATTACCCGGATTATTCACAGTAACTGTCCAGGCATAAGCCTGTCTTGCGGGAACAACATAGTTTGTATATTCATCCCTTATGGTACCTTGTTCGTCTTTGTATATAGTAAAGGATGTAAATTCTTCGCGGGTGAAGGTGTCGCAAATAACAATTGTTTCACCATCCGGAGTCTTTACGGTTAAATCCGCATCGTATAAGGTTTCAAGTGCGGTAGGATTGTCAATGGTGACATCGGACAAATCGGTAAGCTGCATTCCGTCTGAAAATGAAAGAACAATGAATGCCACTGCCGCCACAATTGTACCGACTATAATGAAGGGTGTACGTCTGCCCTTTTTCGATGCGCATTTGTCGGAAATTGCACCGAATAAAGGCAACATAAAGAGCGCCAGTATATTGTCAAGCGCCATTATAACGCCTGAAAATCCCTGACTCATACCAAATTTATCAGTTAATATTTTAGGAACAAGTGAATCATATGCCTGCCAAAAGGCACAGATTAAGAAAAAAGCAAACCCAACATAAACCGTGGTCTTATAATCAAGCCTTCCGGGTTCATGAATTTTAGAATTATTTTTACCCATTTCTCTTCCCAACACCTTGTCTGATTTTCATAGATGGAAAGATAAAATCCCTCTATGGATTTATTTTATCAAAGAGTTTCCATTGTGGCAATAATAATAACTTGCTTTTTTTATTTTTTTCAGTAAAATAGGATAAGGCAACTTATGATTACATTTATATAGAAAGGTTTTAATAATGATCAGTGCAAATAACGTAACCTACCGCGTAGGAAAAAAAGCATTATTTGAAGATGTAAATATTAAATTCACAGAAGGGAACTGCTATGGACTTATCGGAGCAAACGGTGCCGGTAAATCCACCTTCCTTAAAATTCTCTCCGGAGTATTAGAAACCACCAAGGGCGATATAGTAATGACTCCCGGGCAGCGTCTTTCGGTATTGGAACAGGACCACTTTAAATATGACGACTACAATGTAATGGACACTGTAATCCTCGGCAACAAACGTCTCTATGAAATCATGAAGGAAAAGGATGCAATTTATGCCAAGGAAGACTTCTCTGACGAAGACGGCATCAGAGCAAGTGAACTGGAAGCCGAATTCGCGGAAATGGACGGTTGGGAAGCCGAAAGCAATGCCGCAATGCTTCTAAACGGTTTGGGAATCGACACCGAGTATCACTACAGCCGAATGGGTGACCTTGAGAGTAACGTCAAGGTAAAGGTACTGCTTGCAAAAGCACTTTTCGGGAACCCCGATATTCTGTTGCTCGACGAGCCTACTAACCACCTTGATCTGGATGCAATTGCATGGCTTGAAGATTTCCTTATCGATTTCGAAAACACTGTCATCGTAGTCAGCCACGACAGGTATTTCTTAAACAAAGTCTGCACACATACCGCAGATATTGATTACGGCAAGATACAGCTCTATGCCGGCAACTACGACTTTTGGTATGAGTCCAGCCAGCTTTTAATCAAGCAGATGAAGGAAGCCAACAAGAAGAAAGAAGAAAAGATTAAAGAGCTGCAGGAATTTATCTCACGTTTCTCGGCAAATGCCTCAAAATCCAAGCAGGCAACCTCAAGGAAACGTGCCCTTGAGAAAATTGAGCTTGATGCAATCAAGCCCTCCAGCAGAAAATATCCTTACATTGATTTCAGACCTGACCGAGAAATCGGGAATGAAGTACTCGAGGTTTCACATATTTCCAAGACCATTAACGGAGAAAAGGTTCTAAATGACATTTCCTTTGTTATGGGTCACGATGACAAGATAGCTTTTGTCGGTAGCAATGAAATTGCCAAGACCACTCTTTTCCAGATACTCTCCGGTAACATGGAGCCCGATGAAGGAAATTACAAATGGGGTGTTACAACATCACAGGCATACTTCCCTAAGGATTACACAGAAGAATTCAGCAATGAATTAACTATTACCGATTGGTTAACAGGCTACTCTCCCATCAAGGACGTAACCTATGTAAGAGGATTTCTTGGCAGAATGCTTTTTGCCGGAGAAGACGGTGTCAAAAAGGTAAAGGTACTCTCCGGAGGCGAAAAGGTTCGCTGTCTGCTTTCCAAGATGATGATAAGCGGTGCGAACTGTCTCATCCTTGACGAGCCTACAAACCACCTTGACATGGAGTCCATCACTGCATTAAACAACGGTCTTATTAAGTATCCCGGAGTTGCATTATTCTCCTGTCACGACCACCAGTTCGTACAGACAACAGCCAACCGTATCATGGAGATACTTCCTAACGGAACACTTGTAGATAAGATTACAACCTATGATGAATACCTGGCATCCGATGAAATGGCCAGAAAACGTACTGTATTTACTGCTGATAACGAAGACGATAACAACTAAAGCAAATAACAGGTAAATGATATGAGCGTAGCAAAAAAGAAAAACGGACAGATTGATTTACATGTACATTCCACCTTTTCCGACGGGACAATGACTCCCACGCAATTGGTCGATTATGCAATTAAAAAGAATCTGTCCGCCATCGCCATAACGGACCACGATACCGTGGACGGAATAGACGAGGCTTTAAGCTACGCTTATTTTTTGTCTGAAAATATTGATACACCCGTACCCAAAATAATACCCGGGATTGAGCTTTCCACCGAATACAATAATAAAGATATTCACATTTTAGGTCTGTACATCGACTATAATTCCAAACAATTTAAAGAATATTTGGCCGATTTTGCCAGTTCAAGAGACGCCAGGAACCGACAGATGTGCAGTCTGCTGTGCGATTTTGGGATTATAATAAGCTACGAAGAATTAATTGAAGCCAATCCCAACAGTGTAATAACAAGAGCCCACTTTGGCAAAATGATGTATCAGAAGGGATATGTCAAAAGCATCAAAGAAGCCTTTGAGCGCTACATTGGAGACAATGCCCCCTGCTTTGTTCCACGCACAAAGGTTGACCCTCAAAAAGCCATCCGTCTGATAAGTAATGCGGGAGGTTTTCCGGTACTAGCCCACCCTGTATTATACAAGATGGGAAAGGAGGCTTTGGAAACACTTATTATCAGTCTTAAAAAAGAAGGTCTCAAAGGCATTGAAGCCCTCTACTCAACCTACACCAAATCAGATGAGCGAAACATCCGACGCCTTGCCGAAAAATATTCTTTGATATGTACAGGCGGAAGTGATTTTCACGGTTCAAACAAACCCGATATCGATTTGGGAACCGGACGCGGACATCTGTTCATTCCGGAAAGCATTCTTAATGAAATAAAAAAAGCATAAGCCTGCGCTGCAAAGCGAAGCTTATGCTTTTTTAAAATTCTACAAATCACGTTCGTCCGTACTTCCTATTCCGCCGTTTCTTTGTATAAATGCATCGTCATCCATCGTAATTCCAAAGGGAAGGAAAATCCCCTGTACAATAGGGTCTCCTGCCATAAATCGCACAGTCTGCTCTCCACAATTGGAAAGCTTTATAAATATATGTCCTTCATTAAAGGAATGTGAATAATCAGAATCAATGACACCGATTGTATTATCAAGTTTTAATTTGTATTTAAATCCGAGGGTTGCTCGGGGGAATAGCATCATCACCCAGCCGGGTGAAATTTCAGCTCGGATTCCGGAGGGTATCTTAATACTTTCTCCAGGATTAAGAGTAAAGCCGAATGGAGCAAAGAAATCATAGCCTGCGCTTCCGCTTGTGGCTCTTTTCGGAAGTCTGATGGTATCATAAACATAGGCAGCTTTATAATTTTCCTCAATGCCTGCCCAATCCTCAATATAACGGTCCCTGCTTACCTTTGAAAATCTGGATACCCGCATCACTCTGTTCATCGGGTCACTTGCTGCCTGGGCTTCCAATGCTTCAGTAAGATTTGCCTGAGATATGATACTCTCATCCACCAAATATTCTCCAAGCCTTTTTCCTGTCCTTTTCTGATCCACCAAAGCGTATTCCAACTGTCCGTTTGAGATAAATCCTTTGGCAATCAAAATTTCTCCCAGCATCATGTGTCTGGCTAAATTAGCAACTTCCATTTCTCTATCCCCTCCATGGTAAAATTCCAGCGTTCTGTTTTACAATTAAGAAAGCAGAGCACTAGCCTCATGCAGAATAATTTTATCACAATTCTTTATTCTTGCATAGTATTATCAGTTTATTTAAGTATAATTTATTTATATTTCGTAAAAAATAAGGCATGGAATGAACCACGCCTCTAAAATCTTATCATCACACCCGAACACAAGAAGTACAACTATCAGCTCTCGACAATCAAGTATCTGCCGTCTCCGATTTCAAAAACCTCGTCAGCTTTCAAAATCTCATCGCCGTCAGCGCCGTCCATGTCGATTCCTTCTTCCTCAAAATAATCGAACACGTCATCGGCCGAGTCAGCGACAACTGCCATGCAATCAGTTAAGAACTCATCCGCTTCATCCCTTGTAGTTGCAACCTCCTCAGGAAAAAGCTGTAACTGATTTTCCAAAAAGCAATCAAGAACTGCATCATCGAATTCATGCATAGGCATATCCTCCTTTAAATGTAATTGCTTTATTTATCATCATAATAGTAATAAAGTGCCACTTATGTCAATAGTTTTTAAGATGATTGTACAGTTGATTTAACGGCAGGCCCATAACATTAAAATAATCGCCTTCAATACCCTTTACATGCTTTGCAAAGGGTCCCTGAATCCCATAACCGCCGGCTTTATCCATCGGTTCACCGCTGTCAATATATTCCATTATTTCTTCATCACTTAAATTGTCAAAGCACACCTTTGTGCATTCATAAAAGGATTCCGTATTCGCGGAGGACAGAATGGTAACACCTGTATATACCTCGTGTGTTTTACCTGACATGGCTTTCAGCACATCAAATGCCTCCTGTTTATCCGCAGGCTTGCCCAGAATTTTGTTCTCAAAATACACTATAGTATCTGCGCCTATCACGATTCTGTCTCTATTGTCCTTATAGACGGCCTCTGCTTTGATTTTTGAAAGCTTCATGACCATCTCGGCAGGCGGATAGTCACCGATATTTTCGTCTGCCTCGGACACTCTGACTTCAAAGGGGATGCCTATTAGTGTAAGTAATTCCTTTCTTCTGGGTGAGGCTGATGCCAATATTATCTTCTTCATAGTAATTATTTATTCCTCGCAAAAAATTTCCTGAGCACAAATCCTTTTTTTGCCTCTTCTGTCCGGTTTTTGGTAGGTATCATCCGCATACAGAATTGAGGCATTCACATTATCCTCTAAGAGTGTTGCCAAAATATGCTGTATTCTGCTTTTTGCCGCCTTATCTTCGATAGGAAAAAGGATTTCAACTCTTCTCTCCAGATTTCTCGGCATCCAGTCGGCACTGCCGCAGAATACCAAAGGTTCACCGTTATTGCCAAACACAAATACCCTGCTGTGTTCGAGAAAATTTCCGACTATTGAACGAACGGAAATATTCTCACTAAAGCCGGCATGTCCTGCATGAAGGCAACAAATGCCTCTGATGATAAGTTCTATGCGCACGCCCGCACTTGACGCATCATACAAGGCTTTAATAATATCCGGGTCACAAAGGGAATTCATTTTGGCCAGTATATGTCCTTTCCCTCCGTTTTTAACGTTCTTTATCTCATTGTTAATCAGTTCTAAGAATCTCCCTTTTAAATCTATGGGTGCAAGAGAGAGCTTTTTCATATTAAGAGGTTTGGAAAAGCCTGAAAGCATATTAAATACCTCAGTAGCATCTTCGCCCATACTCTTCCTGCAGGTCAAAAGTCCTATATCCGTATACAGCCCGGCCGTAATTTCATTGTAATTTCCCGTACTCAAATGGACATACCGTTTAATTCCCTTTTCTTCCTTTCGAACCACAAGGGTAATCTTACAATGTGTTTTCAGTCCCGGAAGTCCGTATATTACATGTGCACCTGCTTTTTCCAGCATCTTGGCCCATTGAATATTGGTCTCTTCATCAAAACGTGCTTTTAATTCTACTAATACCGTAACCTGCTTGCCGTTTTCAGCAGCCTTAGCGAGTGACTTAATAACCGGGGAAGTGCTTCCCACACGATACAGTGTCTGCTTTATCGCCAATACCTTGTCATCCTCGGCGGCTTGCCTGATAAATTCCTCCACACTGCTAAAAGAGTCATATGGATGATGCAGTAATATATCTCTCTTTTTTATTTCTTCAAAAGCATCATCATTTTCCGTAATGGCCGGTGTGTTATGCGGAATAAAATGCGGTATCTTATATTGTTCAAAGCCTTCAAGCTTATAAATGTCTGAAAGGAAAGTCAAATCAACGGGGCCATCGCACAAATACACGTTTTCATCGGAAAGCCCCAGCTCTCTTTGAATAATAGTCCTAAGGCGGGGATCTGCCTTTTTGTCTGTATCCAGTCTGATAACCTCGCCCCACTGACGTAAATGAAGCTGTTTTTCAATTTCCTTTAATAAATCCTCTGCTTCTTCCTCTTCGATGGAAAGGTCGGCATTTCTCATGATTCTGAAGGTCCCAACGGTCAGAATCTCGTGATTGGCGAATAGCTTATCAATATTATTAATGATAACATCTTCCAGAAAGACTATTTTGATTATATCTTCGGAGCGAATACAAAACAGCCTTGGCAAAATATCCGGAACCTGTACCATGGCAAACTCCGGCTCAGTAATATTTTCCTTTTTTTGAAGCAATGCACCCAAATTAAGTGTTTTGTTTCTGATAAGCGGAAAAGGTCTGGAGGAATCAACAGCCATGGGAGTTAAGACAGGATATATCTCATTTCTAAAATATTTGTCTGCTTTTTTTCTGTCTCCATCCGTTAAATCATCATAATTATATACCACCTCTATCCCTATCTCTTTCAGTTTGGGAGTAAGTGATTTGTGCAATATGGAATACTGTGAAGCCGTAAGCTCATGTATGACCTCGGACAGTTTGGTCAGTTGCATTTGCGGTGTCATCCCGGCTATATCAACTCCGGTATATCCTGCATTAACCATATCCTTTAAGGATGCAATTCTGACCATGAAAAACTCATCTAAGTTTGAAGCCGAAATGCTCAAAAACTTAAGTCTTTCAAAAAGAGGAATGGATTTATCCCTCGCCTCATTTAGTATTCGGGTATCAAACCCTATAAAGCTCAATTCTCTGTTTACAAAAAACTCGGTGTCAGGTAAATATTTCTTTGCCATAAAATACTTAAGCCTCCCTCATTTTCAATAAATAAGAACCTATCTGCCAAGGAGATAGTCTATAAACTGTTGTGCCGTCCTTCCCGAAAGACCGCCATGCGAAAGCTCCCATTTATTGGCTTCCATAAGCAGCTCTTCTTCCGGCATTTCAATCCCGTTTTTCTCTGCCAATGCCTTCACAATTTCCTGGAAATCGCGCTTATTAGGTGCTCCGAAATAAACGGTTACGCCAAATCTGTAGACCAATGAAAGCTTTTCCTGAACAGTGTCGGACGTATGCATATCCTCTCTGATTTCCTCCTTGTCGGAGAAATTCTCGCGTATGAGATGACGCCTGTTGGAGGTAGCATAAATTAAAACATTCTTAGGCTTTTTCTCAAGGCCGCCCTCAATTACAGCCTTTAGATACTTGTACTCAATTTCAAATTCCTCAAAGCTCAAATCATCCATATAGATGATAAATTTATAGTTTCTGTTTTTAATCTGAGCAATAACATCATTTAAATCTTTAAATTGGTGTTTATAAACCTCTATGATTCTGAGTCCTTTATCATAGTATTCATTGGCTACTGCCTTAATACTTGAGGATTTTCCCGTACCGGCATCTCCGAAAAGCAGACAGTTATTTGCTTTTTTGCCGGCGACAAAAGCATCTGTATTTTCCCTGATTTTTTTCTTTGCCGCCTCGTAGCCTATCAGATCATCGAATTTAACATGTGCTATGTTGAGTATCGGGTTAATATGTACCCCGTCTTCATCATGTGAGATTCTGAATGATTTATGCAAGCCGAATTTGCCGACACCATATTCTTTATAGAATTCCGTAAGCGTTGCTTTCATTTCCATGGGAGTGGCATCCTTGCAAAAATTCTCCGCGAGCTCACATATTCTGGAGCATATTCTGGTGTTATATACCTTGCTCTCCTGTTTGGAGCTTTCATAATTCCTGATTATTTCAAATTCCGGACAATTTAATGCCTCGGTCATTTGCGTAAAGTCATAATCATAAAATTCCTTAAATATCACAATATCATGAAGCACAGCTTTGTTAATACTGCCCTCAATCTCTCCCCTGATCTCGCAACCGCAGCTGTAGCTATTCTCGTTATTAACCAGGATATTGGCCAGATAGCAGTGCCACAAATTGCCATGAAATCCATAGTTACCTGCCAATTCTATAAGAGAATGCACGCATTCAAACAACAGAGCCTTTTTGTCTGATGCATCATAATAATCATTGTCATAATTGTCCATAAGAAAAGACATGTCATGGAGCAGTTTGCCGTCTTCAAAATCCCTAAATACCATTAATTCACTTTCACGCATAAAATTTTCCGTCCTTATCTGTTTATATAATCTTCCTGACGCATTTTGCTGATTGCAAACACCTCATTAAAGAGTCTCTGCACTAGCTCCCTGTCGTCAGGCTTTTCAAGCGTTTTCAGTATGCGATTCATTTCTTCCTTTTCCCTTGCCGCATCCAAAACAGGCAGATTGTTTTCTGCCTTATAGGCAGCTATATTCTCGCATACATTTAACCTTTCCGAAATCAGTCGGGCCAGTTCGTCATCGATTTTTTCTATTTTATTACGTAAATTCTGTAATTCCATATCAGATACCCGCCTTTATTTTTTAATATTTTATACCACCTTTTATGCAAAAATCAATATAAACCGTTATGTAAAAAAACCTTTGACTTTGGAATAATCCAAAATCAAAGGTTTACTGTCAGCCTTGATTTTCCTGCTCTACCAATCTGGAAGCCCCATATCGTTCACGAAGAACAGGCTTCTCGATTTTGCCGGTAGCATTTCTCGGGATATCACTAAAAATTATCTCCTTGGGACGTTTATACCTGGGCAAGTCATTACAGAACTCTTCCATTTCTTCCAAAGTGCAGCTCATGCCGTCCTTCAACTCGATAATGGCCGCTGTTTTCTCTCCAAGTCGTCTGTCTGGAAGTCCGATAACGGCACAATCCTTTACCTTATCGTTCTTTCTGATGAAATCCTCTATCTGAACAGGGTAAATATTCTCACCGCCGGATACAATTACATCCTTTTTACGGTCAACCAGGAAATAAAAGCCGTCGGAATCCTGCATGGCCATATCACCCGTGAACAGCCATCCGTCCTTAATGGTTTCGGCAGTGGCTTCAGGATTATTGTAGTAACAGGTCATCACTCCGGGACCCTTTACGCAAAGTTCACCGACCTCTCCTTTATTGACAATCCTGCCTTCCTCATCGACAATTTTACATTCCCATCTGTAACCGGGAACACCGATTGCGCCAACCTTATGAGTATTCTCAAGTCCAAGATGTACACAGCCGGGACCTGTTGATTCTGATAAGCCATAGTTGGTATCGTAATCATGATTGGGGAAATATGTCTTCCATCTCTTAATAAGTGAAGGCGGAACAGGCTGTGCGCCTATATGCATAAGTCTCCACTGAGACAATTCATAATCCTCTTTCTTAATTTTGCCTGCATCAAGTGCATCCAGGATGTCCTGTGCCCACGGAACCAACAGCCAGACAATTGTGCATTTTTCATTGGAAACTGCAGAAAGTATTGTTTCAGGCTTTGTTCCTTTAAGCAATACCGCTTTGCTACCTGCTACCAGACTGCCCATCCAGTGGAATTTAGCACCGGTATGGTACAGCGGAGGGATGCAAAGGAATACATCATCTCTTCCTGTCTTATGATGCTTCTGCTCCATTTCTGCCGCCTGTGTAAGACTTAAATGCTTGTGCAAAATAGCCTTCGGGAAGCCTGTGGTTCCGGATGAAAAATAAATTGCACCGAAATCGTCATCTGTTATCTTCACATCGGGAGCCTTGCTCGAGCAGTCTGCAACCAGTTCATGATAGCTTTCAGCAAATTCAGGGCAATTATCTCCGACATAAATAAGAAGTCTGCCTTTGGAAAGTCTCTCTGCATGCTGCTCAATACGTCCGATAAAAGCAGGACTGAATACAATCATGTCTACTTCGGCAAGCTCGGCGCAGTACAGAATTTCATCGGCATCATATCTGAAATTAAACGGAACCGCAATTGCTCCGCTTTTTAATACTCCAAAATAAATAGGAAGCCATTCAAGACAGTTGTACATAATAATGGCAACCTTATCGCCCTTTTTGATACCCCTTGCAATTAACATATTGGCAAATCTGTTAGCCTTCTCGTTAAATACGCTCCAGGTAATTTCTCTTCTGTAGGGCTCAAATCTGGTCGGCTGAATCAAATCATATTCCTTCCAGCTCGTTCTTCTTGTATCTTTTTCATCAGGATTAAGTTCAACAAGCGCAACCTCATCCGGATATAATTTAGCATTTCTCTCTAAAAAATCCGTAACAGGCATAATCAAACCTCTTTCTTGCCTATATAAAGCATTATTTTGTCGCTTTAAAGCACTAAACAGTACTTTAGCACAGCAAATCCAAAAAGTCAATCCTATTATCGCTTCAACGTCTTATCGGCCGGCGGTGTAAAGGGAGAATGATTCGTCGCTCCCAATGCCGAATGATATACATTCAAATCATCGCCAAATTTCTTGAAATATACATATTTTGAAGTCATGTTGATAGCCGTGAAGTTTCCGTTTGCAATAGAATGTACGTTGCTTCCGTCCTCATTCATGCACATCAGCTGAGGATCCGTCAGTGAATTCTTTTGATAATAAACATAGCCATATCCGACGTTATAGCAGTCAACTCTGTCCTCCGTCAGTACGTCCACTTTTTCGGTATATAAATTATATCTGCAGAGTCTGTAATTATTCTCAACGTCCATAAAATATACATAATCGCCATCGATGCTTGGATGGAAAACATAATATGAGAATATCACCTGCGGAATATCCTGAATGGTATCAATGGCATACAGATAATGATCGGTATCAACTCCACTGTAATAAATCATATCATCCTTTGCGCACGCCGGATTAATTGCCATATTGGAAAGAGGAACAATATCCGACTTGTCAATCTTCATTTTGGAGAAATGATTGCCCTCACCATCAGCCGACAGCATATATATATAATTGCCCACCAGCTGAAAATAACTGATATTATCACGGCTCATGGAAGTATCATTTCGTCCGTTTAAATCCGTCTGAATAAGAGATTTAGAAGAAATAACCGTTCCGATTCCTGCCTCACCGCCCGAAGTCGGCTGAGTATAGAAATACAGATACTTTCCACCCGCCAAAATATTCTTAATGCTCATATCAAATACTTTGGTAACGTTGGTTTCATCCGGATTCATGGAATATAATTTAAAGCTGTCAGAAGGATTGGCAAAATATACCAGTCCGTTATATTCGCAATAATAACCGCCGTTATTAAGATTGCCGGCAGTATTTCCGATTGTACCCTCCGGATTCATCTCCATTTTGCCGGATTTAAGAACAAAGATGGCTACTGCCGTCAATACTCCGGCCAAAACCACTGCACCGATTATAATTTTAATTAATGATTTAAAAGAAAGCTTTTTCATAAATTATCCTCACCATATTTATGATACAAATTAATTATATATCGTTTCATTCGGATTGGGTGAAAAAATTAAGATTATCACCGTAAATAATTACTTCACCGTCATTCATGACAAAAACTGCCTGTGCATCATATTCCTTCAGCAAAGCTTCGGCTTTATCCCTTCCAAGAACAAAGCATGCTGTTGAAAGGGCATCCGAAAGAGCTCCATTATCACTGATAACAGTTGCTGATGCAATGTCGCTGAAGGCCGGATACCCGCTTTCGGCATCAAATATGTGATGGTACCTTTTACCATCGAATTCGATATATCTTTCATAGCTTCCGGAAGTTGAGACAAAGCAATCCTTCAAAGTCTGCAGATACCCCATGCTTTCCTCCGGTGAAAACGGATTTACCAAAGCGACATTAAAGCCATCGTCCACCGGTTTCTCACCGTACAAGAGTACACTTCCACCCAGAGTTATACATGCACCCATAATGTCCTTATGCTCTTTTAAATACTCCCTGCATTCATCAAGTGCTGCGCCTTTACCAACGCCGCCCAAATCTATCTGCACACCGTTATGAAGGGATACGGATTCTTTGTCAATTTCTATGTTCTCATATCCGCACTGCTTTAATGCGTCAGCAATTTCGTCCGAAGAAGGAATCCTCCGCACTTCTTCGCCATTTTGCTGTTTAAAGGAAAGCTCATCTATATTCCATAGTCCCGTAAGCTTTTGAAGTGAAATATCAAAAGCGCCGTTTGAAAGCCGACTCACATCCAGGCTCAAATTAATCAGGTCCAAAGTCTTTTGGGAAAGGCTTTGGGAATAATTGTTTTGGTTTAACAAGGCTATCTCAGAGTTGTCAAGCCTGTAGCTGATTCTGCTTTCACATTCATCCGTGACATTTAGCAGTTTACCCGTATCTGCTTCATCACCGCCGTAGATAGTAATTCCCATATAAGTACCCATAGCCGTTGACAAAGTTGAATGCTTTTTGGTTTTTCCGGATATTTCAACGAATAGCAAAACGGCAAATAATAAAACGGCAAATATTAATGTATATATGGATTTTAAATCAAACTTCTTCATTTTCAATCACCTATTTGATATACTCTATTGGAGTACATGTATATTATTAAATCATCAAAAGACATTGCCATTAAAACCGATGAGTAGGAAAACAAAGGACTAAAATATGAAAAAACTAATTAAACTGATGGGGTCGCGTCCATTCTTAATTGCGGAAGGCATCCTCATATTACTGTTAATTTCATTAATATCCATCAAATACAACCAAATGATAAACGAGGATAATGTAATACGCATCTATCTCGATGGTAAAATAATCAAAACCATTCCCTTATCCTCGGTAAATGAGGATTATACATTTTCCGTTACGGGCAAAAGCGGAATTTCAAACACCATACATATTTACAGTGACGGAGTGTCTGTGGATGAAGCCACCTGTCCCAATCAGGTATGCGTCCATCAGGGAAAAATCACAAATTCACACTTTCCAATAACATGTCTTCCTAACAATCTGGTAATTACTATTGAAAAGGCAGACACCAAAACGGATGTGCTCACAAGATAAATTAAAGGACAGTCTCATGAAAACAAATAAACTGACATTGCTGGCCCTGTTTACCACACTTGCGTTGGCATTATATTATGTGGAAACACTCATTCCAAATCCCATACCAATCCCGGGGGTAAAGCTTGGGCTTGCAAATATAATAATATTAGTTATTTTATCTAAATATACACCAAGGGATGCTTTTTTTGTACTCCTTGTACGCATTCTTATTCAAACGCTGTTATTTGGCCAATTTTTAAGCTTCGCCTACTCTTTAGTCGGCGGAATGCTTTGCCTTGTCATCGAAATGCTTCTTCTTCGATTTTTAAAAAACAGGTTCATTTACCTTGTTGCCATAGCAGGTGCCATAATGCACAATGTCGCCCAGCTGGCCGTGTGCCTTTTAATAACTAAGACAATTGCAGTAACAGCCTATCTTCCGTACATGATACTGTCTGCAATCCTTACCGGGCTTTTCACCGGTCTTGTATCTCACTATATGTTACGCCTTCTCAACAAGCATCTTCAGTAAATTTGCAACTGTCTGCTGTAATATCGGATGTCTGAAATTAGGAATCAAATCTGCAAGCGGTTTTAATACGAACTCACGATTATGCATATCCACATGAGGAATAATCAGGTTATCATCCTCATACACTAATTTGTCATAGAACACTATATCAAGGTCAAGTGTCCTTGGTCCCCAGTGAATCTCTCTTTTCCTGTCATAGGCCTGCTCAATCTCATGCAGTTTCTCCAGCAGCTTAGCAGGACTGTACAAGGTATCTAAGGCAATACAGCAGTTGATGAAGTCATCCTGTATTACACCACCGTAGGGTTTGGTCACATACATTTTTGACGTAACCACATTTTTAATACTATCATCGGCGGAAAGCATACCAATTGCTCCGTTAATATTTGCTCTGCTGTCTCCCATATTGGAACCCGCGGAAAGATATACCCTATGCCACCCTCTGGTTATGGTCACTGATACATTTTCAAACGGCAAGCCTATCGGGGCCTCGGGTTTGGACACCGTCAGTTCTATTTCAGAAATCAAATCATAATTTAACAAAATGGCTTTCGCGAGGTTTTCAGCGACAGCTTCTATCAGCCTGTATGTATTCTCTTTCATAAACCTGTCTATAAAATGACATACATCTCCATAATTGGTTGAATCGGTAAGTTCATCTGACAGACCTGCTTTTTCCGTATTCGTATAAAGCCTTGCGGACACATAAAAATTCTGACCCTTTTCAGTTTCAAAATCATAAACGCCGTGATGTGCAAAGCACTTTAAATTATCTATAGCTATACAGTCTTTTTTCATTTTGTCTCCTAACTGTTTCTAATGGCTTCCGTCATTTTAACCACTCTTACATTTTCCCTTATGTCATGAACCCTGACAATAGCCGCACCTTTCATAACAGCTACGGCCGTCGTTGCGAGAGTGCCCTCAAGTCTTTCCTCGACAGGCAGCTTTAACGTATCTCCTATAACAGATTTTCTGCTACAGCCAAGCAACACCGGACAGCCTAAAACCTTCAGCTCATCGAGTGCGTTTATAGCCATCAGATTCTGCTCACGGTTCTTGGCAAACCCAATTCCGGGATCTAGGATTATTTTGTCAAAATCAATACCGTTTTCTTCAGCAATTTTAATGCTGTCGGACAAATCTCCGCACAAATCCTGTATAAAATCAGCATAGCTTCGGTCATTTCTGTTATGCATAAGACAAGCGGGCACCTTTGCCTTGGCTATCACCTTTGCCATATCTTCATATCTTTTAAGTCCCCAGATATCATTTATCATGTCTGCACCGGCTGAAATACCGCTTTGAGCTACAATGGGTTTGTATGTGTCAAGAGAAACAGTTATATCAAACTCCGACTTTATCTTCTCGATCACGGGAATTACTCTCTGAATCTCTTCGTCATCCCCTATCTCTTCATAGCCGGGTCTCGTCGATTCCCCTCCAACATCAATAATGTCTGCGCCGTCAGAAATCATTTCCTCCACCCGTCTTAAATAAGTATCCTCTTTAATCCATCTGCCACCGTCAAAAAAAGAGTCCGGGGTGACATTTAGAATCCCCATAACATATGTATGCTTTTCAAAATCAAAATTCCTATTGCCAATAATCATAGTATTAATCCTCTTAAAAGACGATAGATTTATTCTTCAGGTTCTCCGGCCAGTTGCACTCCTCATACGCATCGCAACAGTAGCAAGGTCTCGACAGCTTATCCGCTTTATTCAAAATATACGATAGTGAATTCGGATTTTCGTTACTTACGGATTTGTCTCTATGTCCTGTAATTGCATCTGCTATCAGCTCAGTTTCTTCAGCCGAAAAATCGCAGTCTTTTAAAATAACGCGTGCAATTTTAACACTCAATTCATCGTGTTCTTCACCCGTTTCATAGCTTTTCCCACGTCCAATATCATGAAGCAGGGCTGCCGCATAAATAATCTCCATATCCAGCATAGTCTCTGATTGGGTATTCATTATATATGCTATGCGTGCCACATCCAACAAATGTTCCATACCATGACGGCAGAAGCGCCTGTGCGTTTCTGCCGTTATGGTTTTGTCTATATTCTCAATAAATAAATCATGATTTAATATTTTGTCAATTCGTTTCATCTTTGTCATTTACCGATGTAATGCATGAATAATCTTTCTCAAGCATTTTAAAGAATCTGTTTTGTAATAACTCGTTGTTATCAAATACACCTCTTGCGGATACGGTAACTGTCCTGCTACCGGGTTTTTTTATGCCTCGCATGGTCATACACATATGTTCAGCTTCAACTAATACCATGCATCCCTTAGGGTCCAGTTCTTTCATTATCGCATCAGCAATTTGTCCCGTCATCTGTTCCTGTATCTGCAGACGTTTGGCATATACCTCTACGGTTCTGGCTAATTTGCTCAAGCCTACAACCTTTCCGTTCGGAATATATGCAATATGAGCTTTCCCGTAAAACGGCATCAGATGATGTTCGCACATGGAATAGAATACAATATCCTTTTCCAAAACCATATCTGAATTATTAACCGAAAACACCTTGGACAGATGCTCGGAAGCATCCTCATCCATGCCTGCCAAAATTTCCTCATACATTCTGGCTATTCTGTCCGGGGTTTCCTTTAACCCTTCTCTGTTTATATCTTCTCCGATGCCTTCAAGTAAAAGACTGATTGCTTCTTTTACCTTTTCTTTATCTACCATGCTGTCACATCCTTTATACAACCGTAACTAAACGGTTATTTTCTTTTTGGCTTTGCTGTTTAATACAGCAGTTTTTAATGCGGACAAATACGAAAGAGAACCGAATGCAATTACGACGTCATTCTTATCCGTAATCAGCTTTGCCACCTCTACGGCTTCCTCCACAGAATCCACGGCAGTAACATTCTTATGTACTTTGCTGACCGCCTGTGCCAGCTCGTATGCCGGCAATGCCCTGGGATTATTCGGAGGGGTGACCGTGATAATCATATCTGCTGCGCTGTGCGTCAGTTCAATTACCCTCTCATAGTCCTTGTCCTTTAACATTCCCATTATATAGACAATCCTTCTGTTTGTAAAATAGTTTTCTATAGTTTTGATAATTTTAGCCGCAGCATCCTCATTATGTGCTCCGTCTATTACGAAATATGGATTCTTTTTTATTATTTCAAACCGACCCGGCCATATGGTTTTATTTAAGCCGTTTATAATCGCCTTGTCCGAAATATTTGCTCCCCTTTGGGCTAGTGCATTCACCGCATCTATTGCCAGGCAGGCGTTTTGTATCTGAAAGTCTCCCAATAATCCGATTGAGATATTTTTAAGCTGTTTGTATTCAAAAGTCTGTTTTTCAAAATTCTTCTTAACTTTTTTAGTCAAGGAGGAATCTGAAATCACAAAATCGCAACCATTTTTTACAGCCTCGGCTTCTAAGATTTCCAAAACAGAGTCCTGCGATTTCATACATACTACAGTGGCACCGTTTCTAATAATACCGGCCTTGTTTTGAGCTATTTTCTCAAGTGTATTCCCGAGATATTGCATATGGTCCATGCCTATTGAGGCAAACACACACAATTCTTTATTCTCCACGATATTGGTAGCATCCAGCAATCCGCCCATTCCACACTCAAGCACCACGTAATCACACTTTTTTTGATTAAAATATAGGAAAGCCAGGGCCGTCTCAACTTCAAAGGCTGTAGGATGCGGCATTCCTGCATCAACCATTTCCCTGCATGCTGTTACAACAATGTCCATGTATTCGCCAAAAGCTTTCCCGGTAATAGAAGCTCCCGAAACACTGAATTTTTCTCTGTAATCAAATACTGCAGGAGATGTATATCTGCCGACTTTGTATCCTGCTTCCTTTAAAATGCTGCAAATAAAAGCTGAAGTTGAGCCTTTACCGTTTGTTCCCGCTACATGAATGAATTTAAGTTCGTCCTGAGGATTTGAAAGTCTGCTTAACAGATTGCCTATACTCTCTAAACCGGGATTAATTCCGAGCGGATTGATTTTTTCAATATATTCCAGTGCTTCTTCATATTTCATAAATAAAACTGCTTCCTATACTTATTTTGTGAAAAAAGCAAAGCGAACAAATGCCGCTTTGCTTTTATATTTAATTAATTTCATCCAGATTTGATATATCTCCGTTTCCGATATCCAGCATATTTACCGTACGTCTCTTGATACGGGCTGCTTCAGACTGCTCAAGAATATAATTTTTGATATCCTTGGAATGTTTAATATGCTTTAACTCAAGCTTGGGATGAGTGGTGTCTCCGGTAAAGCATGTAATGGTTCCGAGGCCAACCATTTTCTCAAGAAGAGAAGCCGAATGCTGAACATCCTGAATCTTGTACATATAGCAATCATTTTCTATGGTCTTAAAGAAGCCTTCGTCAACAGTAAGTACATCTTCTTTTACGGTGTATTTTGTAAAAGTAAAAGGCAGACCAAAAAATAACCATCTTTTTCTCTCTTTATATTCCATGCCCTTCTCCAATCATAAATAGTTTATTTACTATTCACATTATAATGAGTATTTGTGATAAAAGCAAAATCTTTTTCATATTTTGTAAATCTATTTATTGCCTATTTGTTTTCTTCATGTTAATATTATAAAAATGCATTTGGAGGTGTTATCTATGAACGCAACTGAAATGATTACAGGCCGCAGATCCATTCGTAAATTTAAAGAACAGGCTGTTCCTCATGAATTACTTGAAGAGGTTGTCGATTTGGCAAAAATGGCTCCCAGTTGGAAGAACACTCAGATTGCCAGATATATTGCCGTTACGGGTGATGTGAAACATGAATTATCCAAATGTACATCCGCTTATGCCGGTAATGGTGCCATTATGGACCAGGCTCCCATGGTAGTTGCCCTGGCAGTCAAGAAAGGCCGCTGTGGTTTTGAACGGGACGGTTCCTACACTACCTTCCGCAAGGACTCCTGGCAGATGTTTGATGCAGGTGTTGCAGCTTCAACCTTTTGCCTTGCAGCTTACGAAAAAGGTCTGGGAACAGTTATCATGGGTATCTTCGATCACGACGCAGCTACTCGTGTTTTAAACATTCCCGAAGATATGGACCTCGTTACTCTTATTCCCATTGGTTTCCCTGACGGAGACGTAGTTGCTCCTAAGAGAAAAGAAGTATCGGAAATATTATCTTATATGTAAATTATCAAAGTCGAAGAATTTTTTCTTCGACTTTTCTTTAGGACGAAACACATTTTAAGGAGGAAGTAATAAATGAGACATCTAATGAGTCCGCTTGATTTCTCACCCGAAGAGCTCGACAGACTTTTCGACCTGGCTGAAGATATCAAGGCAAATCCCGCAAAATATGCGCATAAATGTGACGGAAGGATAATGGCTACCTGCTTTTACGAGCCCAGCACCAGAACCAGGCTGTCATTTGAATCGGCATTTTTAAGACTGGGCGGGCAGGTTTTAGGCTTTTCGGAAGCCTCCAGTTCATCCGCTGCAAAGGGTGAAAGTGTATCGGATACAATCCGCGTTATCTCCTCCTACGCAGATATATGTGCAATGCGACACCCCAAAGAGGGCGCACCCATGGTTGCCGCGTCCAAATCGCTCATACCCGTAATCAATGCGGGCGATGGCGGTCACCAGCATCCCACTCAGACTCTTACGGATTTAATGACCATCAGGAGTATGAAAGGAAGGCTTTCCGGCTTTACCATTGGTCTTTGCGGCGACCTGAAATTCGGCCGTACCGTTCACTCTCTGATCAACGCCTTAGTCAGATACCCGGACATAAAATTTATATTTATATCCCCTGACGAATTAAAGGTTCCGGATTACATCACCGACATGCTGCGTGATAAAGGCATCGCCTATGAAGAAGTAACAAGTCTCGACGAAGTAATGCCCCGACTGGACCTGTTATATATGACCAGAGTTCAAAGAGAAAGATTTTTCAATGAAGAGGATTACATCCGATTAAAAGGCTACTACATACTGACCAAAGAGAAGCTGGAAAAGGCGAAGTCCGATATGCTTATACTCCACCCTCTGCCAAGAGTAAACGAGATAAGCGTAGATGTAGATAATGATCCCAGAGCGGCCTACTTCGAGCAGGCAAGATACGGAGTATTCGTCAGAATGGCATTAATATTAACCTTGTTAGAGCTTGCATAAAAAGGAGAAAACACATGTTGAACGTAGGAAAAATCGAAGAAGGCTATGTGCTTGACCATATAAAAGCAGGAAAAAGCCTTGATATTTATGAGCACCTTGGACTTGATAAGATTGACAATACCGTAGCAATTATAAAAAATGCTCACAGCGATATCATGGGCAAAAAAGACATTCTTAAGGTAGAATGCAAACCCGAAGCTTTGGACTTGGACGTACTCGCATTTATCGACCATAATATCACGGTAAATGTAATAGTAAACGGCGAAATAACCGAGAAAAAGAAGCTCACTCTTCCCAAGGAAATCAAGAATGTAATACGTTGTCACAATCCAAGATGTATCACCTCCATAGAGCAGGAGCTTCCACACATATTCGTTCTTGCCGATGAAGAAAAGGAAGTATATCGCTGCAAATATTGTGAAGAAAAATATTCTCCAAAGGAATAATGTATAAAACAGGAACCCTTGGGTGTGTCCCCAAGGGTTCATTTTAAAATATACAGACGTTAATATATTGATACCTTAATATTCAATTTTCCTTTTTTGGAAATGCCGATTTGAGATTTAATTACAAATTTTCCATTTCCCCTAACAGTAATGCAGTCTTCCTCTTTTAGCAATTTTGAATTACTTTCACACAGCCGCCCGTTAACAAATACGCGACCGGTACGGAAGCACTCAAGACTTTCGTTTCTGGAAAACCCATACACCTTTGCAATAACAGCATCTGTTCTTAACGAGGAGGCCTGAATAACTGCTTCCTTAGGCTCTTTCCTTGGAAGCTCTTTTATTCCATCTGTCGGGCTGCACATTATTCCGGTATGCTTCACATACGAAAGATTATTGCATATATATTCCGCCATTCTGCTATGGCAAAATACAAATGCTTCTTTTTCATCACAAATAATATCGCCCAAGACTTCTCTCTCTATGCCCAGGTTCATCAAGGCTCCCAGGAAATCCCTATGTGTGAGTTTATCTGCAAATTTGGCATTAAGCGGCCTAATATGTATGCAGGCTATAGGGAAAGCTTCTTCATATCCAAGCTCATCCGGATTTCCAAATCGGATGATAAGTCGCTCTGCATCCTCATATCCGCCATAAAGAGTATATTCGCTGTCCGATATGCCCTCTTTGTTTAATTCAGCTTGCAGGGAATAAAAAGTATCAAGCTCACTCATCCCCAAAAAAGAAGTAAAAGTAAAAGTATTGGAGTTGTACGCTTTATGCGCCAACTCCAGAAATCTGTTCTTATCCATATACTATGCACCGAAGCTGATAATGTCATCCTTGGGAGCTTTACACTTTTCTACGCTAATTGCATGTAAGACCGGTCCGTCACCCTTGTAATCCTTCCAATACTCCTTGGATACGGTAGCTGTTACCTCCACCCATTCCTTTTGACGCAGTTCATTTGCCTTGTCATATTGACACACATAGCCTATGAATGCCATATCGGCAGCACAACAGGTCATTGCCATTCGTCCGGGAATGAAAAAACCCTTCGGATAATTGGGTGGTATCATCACCAATGCTTTAAAGCGAATGGTTTTGCCCACATATCTTTCCAAATGGTCCATGGAATCCAAATACCATATTCCGTATCCCTCATTATCAAGTTCTATTATGTCAGCCTTTAAATCAAAAGGTAAATCCTCTTCGAAAATCTCATCAATTTCGCCGTTGGCATCCTCAAAAACGACATCGGCCTTTGCATTTACAGCCTTCAGGTTCCTGCGATAAGACGGAAGCTTATCCTTTATGCTGTCACATCTGTTCATGATAATCATTTCGGAATTTCTAATCATTTCTGCCAATAACGATTTCATGTTACTGTAATACATTTCAAAGGTAGAACCGTCAATGGTCGTGATTTGCTGTTCTATGCTCCAATTCTTAGGATATGTGACATTCTTAAAATTCCACATACCGTTATATTCGACTATAATTCTCTCGGGTCTGTATTTTTTCTCAAGATTGGTCAAATACTCAGGATTGAAATCCTCTTCGTTTTCAATTAATTCTACAATGGTTTTACTCTTTTTGAGAAGCTCGGCGTCAAATTCCACTTCGCCTTCTTCACACAAAATAAGAAGTGTGGTACCGCGTATTTGGAAATAATTCTGAGCTAAAGTGAACTTAATAAACTCACTTTTTCCACTTTCAAGGAAGCCATTAATCATATAAACCGGTTTCATATTTTGTCCTCTTTAAAAAAATACTGTCTGAAAAGCTTAGCAATTTCATCCTCTTTAAGCTTTGAACCGATAACACATACCTTACCGGTAACCTCAGGTTTGCCTGCTCTGACGTTATGCTCTTCAGGAACATAATCAAAATAAATCCATGTGCCGTCATTTCCTGCAACCATACCCTTAGAACGAAGAATTGCTCCATACTCTCCGCTGTCAAGCTTAGTAAGAATTGATTCTATCTCATCAGCAGAATACTTTGCACCCGTTTCAACTCCCCAGCTTGTAAACACTTCATCTGCATGATGATGGTGATGATGCTCATGGTCATGATGGTGACAGCATTCGTGCTCATCGTCATCGTCGTCATCGTGATGATGGTGATGGCAGCATTCATGCTCGTCGTCATCGTCATCATCATGGTGATGGTGGTGGCAGCATTCATGCTCGTCGTCATCGTCGTCATCATGGTGATGGTGGTGGCAGCATTCATGCTCGTCGTCATCGTCGTCATCGTGGTGATGGTGGTGGCAGCAATGCTCTTCCTCATCCAACTCGTGATCATGCTTTGCTTTTTCCATAAGCTCTGCCATCATATCGCCTAATTTATCTTTACCTTCAATGGTATTAAGAATATCAATTCCATCAAGTTCATCCCAAGGAGTGGTAATAACTGTTGCTTTGTCGTTATGCTCTCTTATCATGGCAACACACTCAGCAAGCTTTTCCTCACTCATCTTGTCTGTACGGCTAAGAATAATGGTGCCTGCGTACTCAATCTGATTAATAAAAAACTCGCCAAAGTTTTTAATATACATCTTTGCTTTCGTTGCATCTACAACAGCTACGGCACTGTTAACTTCAACATCCATATCCTTTGCTATATTTTCTACGGCACGAAGGACATCGGAAAGCTTGCCAACCCCTGAAGGCTCAATAAGGACACGCTCGGGCGCATACTTAGATACCACTTCCTTTAAGCTTTCTCCGAAATCTCCAACAAGAGAGCAGCAAATGCATCCGGAATTCATCTCCTTGATTTCTATTCCTGCTTCTTTTAAGAATCCTCCATCGATACCGATTTCACCAAATTCATTCTCAATAAGCACTGTTTTAGGGCCGTCCAACACTTCTTTTAACAGCTTCTTTATAAGCGTTGTTTTTCCTGCTCCGAGGAAACCCGATACAACATCAATTTTAGTCATCTATAATCACCATACCTTTCAATATATGTTATTGTAAACATTTATAATTAATCCTTGTATATTTTCCAACTTTATACGTACAAAGTCAATAACACGAATATTAAAGTTATGTAAATTAACTTTCATTTACAAGACTTACCACTATGGCAATCGGAACTGCAACCGCTTCCAAGTCTGCTCCTCCGACCAAAATACCCACCAATTCTTCGTTTTCATTATATACTCCGCTGCCACTCATGCCCGGAGAAACATCCGCAGTCATATATATCATATTGAAGCCAAAATCCTCTGAATATATCCAGGGATCAATCACCTGCGCATATGTAAGCTCTGTCTGCAAATCCATATTAATATTGGGAATATATAGGAAACTACCCTCAACGATTCCCGCATCCGACACATTTTCGAGTAGAGCTACAGCCTTAATCTTTCTCATTTTCCTATCCGGATTTACATATATGAAGGCCAGGTCGTACTCATCATAAAACTTTATGTCCTGTGATTCATACATATTTTGGTCCGAGAATATTACCTTTACCGTGCTTTCATTCTTATCTATGCAATGAGCTGCGGTGACAATAATCAATCCGTTTTCATTTTCAATCACTGATGCATTTCCAAAAATGTTTCCGGAATTCACCCTACAAAGAGACGACGCATTAGTCCATGCGCCGTCTTTCATATCTTTATTGCCACATGCAGTCAGTGCTGCAACTAAAGCCATACAAATAATAAATATTGTTTTTTTCACTGTCCTTACCTTATCTGAATTCATAATTATCACCGGAAAGCTTCTTTAGCAGTTTGCTGAGCGGATACACCAAGGTTCCAAATGCGAAATTGCCGACAGCCTGCGTCACATCCCATGGAAAGCCTGTCGCAATCCATGCTAACATAGTTCTAAAATCGTATCCCATCCACAAAGCCTGAAACGGAGCATATAACGTTCCATAGCTCAAGCCGTGAAGCGCACATACCAGCATGTATACCAAAGTAGCTGTCCTGGCCGGCATTTTCTTCGGAAGCAACATAACCGTTGCCCAAAGTATTGTCCAAATATACAAATACGGAATCCACCACATTGTAAATCCGTAAAACAAGCCCTCCAGCAGCACAAAAACATATATCGGTATAAGGGCTTTCTTTCTGTAAACCACTGTGTATAAAGCGACACACATCGCAAGCATGTGAATATTGGGCAGGACCTCAAATAACAGCTTGGATACAAACATAAGTGCACCGAGGAAAGCAAAAATAACCATTTCTTTGACAGATATTTTTTTCAATTAATTGCCCTCTACCTTAAACATATATGTTGCGCCGTCTTCAATCTCGGTTGCATCAACACCTGTCATGGCATACTCACCATTTATATAAAAAGACCAGTACGTACCGTCATTTTCATATATTGCTTCTATGCCGTTTACCTCTTTAACATACAATCCGTAAGGTCCTTCTTCACCTTCAATCAGGCCCTCCTCCATCAAAGCTTCGCCGACATAGGTCTTAGTGGTGTTTATCGTAAATTCTGTTTCATTTAATTCCTTATCAATCACCACAAATTCAAATTCTTTTTCGGTAGAATCCACCGTTTTCCCGCTTTTTTGACAGCCGGTAATTGTTGTCATCATCATCGCCACAATAACAATCAATGACAGTAATTTAGTAATACTTCTTTTTCCTGTATTCATTTTTTCCTCCATGTAAGTATCTTTTAGTATTCGGTCTCGCTTATCCCTATCGGTTGCAGCTCTCGTGCAAAACAAACGTTAATACGCGTTCAAGGTAAAGTCTTCCGACTTGCAGGTTTTTGCATACAGGATTCCTTCTCAAGAATTAATCTCAATGGAATGATTTCTCACAGCTTCTGTTTGCGGCATCAAAAGCTTTCCCTTCGCAACCTGTTTACGGCGACGTGCTCGTTCAGGACTTGCACCTGATTCCTTACTCCTTTGACCAAACATTAGTAATTATATACTACCGGGGTTAAAAATGCATCTCCTTTGATAAAAAATCGCCTATTCCTTCCTCAAGGTCAGTAAATGTTATAGTAAAATCCCCTGTATACCAGGGGTCAGCTACCGGACGCGGTTCATTTGTATAATCCATTATCAAATGAATTTTACCCTCCGGGTCCTCCGGCCACATACGTTTCATATTGTAAAGGTTTTCCGAATCCATCCCTATCAAATAGTCAAACTCTTCATAATCCGAAGCTTTAATCTGTCTGGCACGGTGTCCGTTTGGTTTCATTCCATGCTTTGCCAATTCCCTAACCGCCGGCGGATACATCGAATTACCGATTTCCTCCCGCGAAGTTGCTGCAGAATCTGCCCAAATTAAATCTGACATTCCTCTCTCCTCAGCAATATAGTTCAACATCACCTCTGCCATAGCTGAACGGCAGATATTGCCGTGGCAGATGAATAATACTTTTATCATTTTATTTTTCGTCTTTCTTTATCTATATTCGTAAAGCCTTATTTTACAAGGCTTTCAGCTATCTTAGTTAATTTTTATTTTTCGTCTTTTACCGTCTATATATCGTCTTTTTGTTGTAATTTGTTGTAAAAATTGTTGTAAAATCTCATTACGATATATTTATTCTGTTAATCTTTTCTACCTGAGTTTTCTTATTCTCCTCAGATAAGTGAGTATATCTATCCATTGTAATTTTAGTGCTGGCATGACCTAAAATCTCACTTGTGTATTTTACGTCAATTCCAGCCTCATAGGCAAGGCTTGTAAACGTGTGGCGTGCCTGATGAGGTGAAAAGTGTTTAAGCTTTTTAGTGTGGTTTTTCTCAGCCTGAGCGTTATACTTTTTAATTACATCATCAATGACCGTATATGCCGTTGTCTGTCTCATAAACTTATATTCTGTACTAAAGAATATAAAGCCATGTATACGCCCTATTTCACGCCCTGAGGCGTCAATTTGAGGCAAGCTCGGTAAAATGATACCAGCTTTATTATAAAGCTTTTTCTGAGTCTTTAACGCCTTTTCTACAGCCTCATTCATAGGTATAACACGTATAGAGGTTTTAGTTTTTGGCGTACTAATATAAAAATTCTTCTTACCGTCCTCGTTAATATAGTACTGGTTTTTCGTAATGCTTATAGTGTGGTTTTTATAATCTATATCCTCCCACGTTAAAGCACAAAGCTCAGATATTCTCATACCGGTATTAAAGAGTACGGTATACATAGGGGCATAAAAACTGTGATGAGGATCGTTATTAAGAGCTGTAAAGAATAAATCTATATCCTCTTTACTTAACGCTTCTTTTTCCTTATATTCACGCTCAGGAACTACAATATTTCTAGCCGGATTACGTAGTATAAGCTCCTCGTCAATAGCTGTTTCCATAATCTCATATATTGAGATAACAGCCATATTGATAGTAGTATAGCTTAAGCCTTTATCAATAATATCGTTTACAGCGTCCTGAACTTGAGCGTTATTCAAGTCCACAAGCTTAATATAACCGATTTTAGAGCTTAAATAGTGCTTATAAGCATACTCATATCTTGACGCTGTGGATATTTTACGCCCACGTTTTGCATACTTACTAAACCAATACTCAGCGTATGAGTCTACAGTATATTTTTTCTGACGTGCTTTTACGCTACCGTCCTCAATACTGTTTAACAGCTCCAGTTCCTTTTTTCTCAGCTCTACAATATCCATATCATAAATTGTGTAGCGTTTACCGTTAATCATTTTAGAGAACTGGTAACGTCCGTCAGAACGCTGAGACTCGTTAGGCTTAAGTACACGCCCTTTACTGTCTTTTCTGTTTGCCATAATACCTCCTATTCTGCCTTAACTGTAAAGAAATAAGCGTCAGCGTTATTAAGTGGAATGCTTAACAACTCACAAGCTTTAGCTATCTCAGGCGTTTTCCATTCCACTACATTAAATAAACGTCTGTCGAGTGTTCTTAAGCTCATACCTAAATCTTTAGCAAAAAGCTCAATACATGACTGTTTTTCTGTGCTGGAGTATACCTCCTGAATTTTCATAAGTAACAGCTGATAATCAAATTTTACTGTCATCATTGTTTTAGTCCTCCTTATTTTAATATTTATAATTCAGCGTTATTGCTGGAATTATC